>JAVMKC010000061.1:0-4297 GCA_031732795.1 Accumulibacter sp.
CCCAAGGGCCGATGCCTGCACGCCAACTCGTTGAAAAGACTGGCATTAGCCAGCCGACGGTTTCGCGCGCGCTGGCTGCGCTTGGCGATGAGGTGGTGCGAATCGGCTCCGGTTCCGCTATTCATTACGCCCTGCGGGACACCGCTCGCGGCTTCGCGTCGGCTCCGATTTTCCGCGTCAGCGACGAGGGTCTGATCCGGGCGCTGGGCACGCTCGTTCCTGTGCGCCCGGAAGGGTTCGCCATGGTGCAGGCCGATGGCGTGACGCTGCATAGCGACGGCCTGCCGTGGTGGCTGTTCGATATGCGGCCACAGGGCTATCTCGGCCGCGCCTACGCCTCGACCTATGCCGCTGCTCTCGGCCTGCCAGCCAATCCGGAGCATTGGAGCGACACCGAAGTCATCCGGGCGCTGCTGGCGCATGGCCAGGATGCCGTCGGCAACCTGCTGATCGGGGAACTGGCGCGCGAGCGATTCATTGGCATGCCGGCGCCGCTCCCTGCGGATCGAGCGGCGGACTATCCAGCGCTGGCGCGTGCCGCCGGCGCCGGGGAGACGCCCGGCTCGTCTGCCGGCGGCGAGCAGCCGAAATTCTGCGCCTATACGGAGCGCGGGCATGTGCTGGTCAAGTTTTCGGCGCCGGACGACAACCCGGTCAGCGAACGCTGGCGCGACCTGCTGCTTGCCGAGCATCTGGCGCTTTCGGTGCTTGGCGTCGAAACCGGGGTTTTCGATTTCGGCGGCCAGCGCTTCCTGGAAGTGCCGCGCTTCGACCGCGTCGGTCAGTTCGGCCGCATTGGCGTGTTCTCGCTGCGCGCGCTCGATGCCGAATTCGTCGGCGATGCTTCGGCGCCCTGGCCGTCGCTGGTCGGTCGCCTGGCCGCCGAGGGCCATGTCGACACTGACGCCGTCGCTGGCGCTGCGCTGCTTTGGGCATTCGGAACGCTGATCGGCAATACCGACATGCACGCGGGAAATCTATCGTTTGTCAGTCGCCACGGCCGCCCGTATCAGCTCGCGCCGGCTTACGATGTGCTGCCGATGGGATTCGCCCCGGGAAGTAGCGGCGCAATCGTCAATACCCTGCCGCCGGCTTCACTGTCTGCGTCAGTCGATGGTGAAACCTGGCGCGCGGCGCTGCAACTGGCTGAACGGTTCTTTGCCATGCTCAGCGATTGCGCTGGTTTCTCCTGCAGCTTCACTCCCTGCATCGAGGCGATACGCCAGCACATTGACGAGGCCGCATCCCGCATCGTCCGGTTGGGATAAATCACCCGTTTTTGGGCGTCGACCGCAGCAGACAAGCTTCGATCCAGAAATACGGGCGCTCGTCGCGAATTGGAAAATCGCTCGACTCAGCAACAAAAAGGGGCTGAGTGAATACCACCACCAGAAAACCAAATGACTCCGACCCTTTTGGTGACGAGCAGGGGCGGCTGAACCAGCGTGTCGCTGCCGTTTGCGATCAGGTCACGCTGGTCGCAGCGGGCTTGCCGCTGAAGCTGAAGGGCTGAAGCCCACAATTTCCGGCCGGTGAATTTGGGCTGCTTTTGGGGGTCGACCGCGACTAACCGGGGTTTGGCCTGGGTTGGGGCCGTAACTGGGGTTGGCGGTAGATATCGACCCTCTGCGGTCAGTCACACTCTGGAAAAGTGGACGCTCAACATCTGAATTCAGGGGCGCGATGCTGCTTCATCACGGCGTGTCCCTTGGAATGATCGGTTAGCCATGCTCAAAGCAGTACCCGCTGCCGTAGATCGTTCGAGTGCCTTTGGTTGAATGAATCCGAGGCGACCATTGCTATGAAATCACCTTGCGATCTAAGTGCATCGTCCAGTGCATTCAGCTTGAGCAACGAAACAAGGAGCGCACAGGTACGGGCCTGACAATTGATCGACTTTTCTGGGTTGAACTCAATGTCCGTAAAACCCTTGTACTCGAATAGCCGCTTAAGAAACTCTTGATGTGGCGCTAACGCCGAGAGGTAGAGCCAGTCGTAGAAGGCAGTCTTTGGGACAAGCGGCCACTTTTGACCGAAGAAGTTGAAGCCGACAAGATGTCCGGATATTTGTAGGCGCTCATCTTTTTTGGCTGATCGGCTATCCTTGCCGTAGATATCTGTGTAAGGCCCCCCGGACTTGAATACCTTACTTCCTTGGTATGCCGACTCGATACTAATTTTGCCGACCTCAGTTTGAATCTGAAGGTTGAATGCGCTAAGTCGTTGGCCTAATTTTTCTTCGGACTTCGTGGATACTTCCAATAAAGGAGATAAACCTTGGGCCGTCGCTGCCTCATGCATCGCGACAATGTTCTTCTTCTTTTGGACTGGGGCAAAGCCCGGATTCCAAGCGAACTGAACTAAAACCTCCTTAACGAGATGGGAAGGGTCTCCGAGTGCAGTAAAAACAGGACGACTAGCCATTCTTAACCCCCAGAATCCGGTTGATGGGGACAATGGTTGGAATAAGTATCTCGGATTTGATTGCAGCCATACGTCTTGCTTTGACCACTGGATCCCTCCAATCCGTATGGGTAAACAGAACCTCAAAGTCAATCATATCGCGGGCACCGTCAGGGGTAAGAATTTCCACGCCAGACTTGTTCGATACGTCGTTTGTAAATCGGGTTCCTTCTTCCAAGAGGATAGAGGCGTCAATCTTGAGCCATATGGGATCGGTAATCCGAGATTCTTTCTTTGCAACAAAGAGCATTGGGTGGTCGTCTAGGAACGCAAGGTGCACGTATTCGTGAACTCCCTTCATTTCGTCGGCGTCGTGACTCCAGTCGTTGCCGCCCGGTACAGGCACTTTGATTCCGCGCCGCCTTGACTCGGCGAGCGAAAGCAGACCTTGATGCTCTTGAATCAGGGTGAGATTAGATCGATCCGTGAAGTGCCAAACGGCATCAATCCTATAGCGCGCGAGAATGGTTTGCATGGCTAACTTTAAGTAGATGTCAAAAACGTCCAATATTCTGGCAACTGTTCAATATGCTGGAATACAGGACAGTCTGGAATGCTCTTTCAGCAAGGCATCGAGAGGTTCTCTTCGTTAAAAACCTTCCTAATAATCCGTGAAACCGGACAGACCAAACAGTACCCGAATAGCATTTGCAGGACAATCACAGCAGCCCCACTCACGAGCACTAGCAAGTTTCTCCGCCCGCTTTCGGAGATAGCCACAGACTGGCTATTAGTGGCCGGTTGCACCATTTCCTCACCCCACAACCCCCTCACCTCCCCGGCAACACCCCCGCCAACCTCCTCCAATCAATCGCCGCCTCCACCGCATCGGCCAAGCGATCAAGATCGGCTTCGCGGCGGGCGGGAAAGTCGACCGGGGTGCTGGCTTCGAGCCCGGCCCAGGCCAGCAGGGCGCTGAGGGCGGCGGGGTGGTCGAAGAGGCCGTGGCAGTAGGTGGCGAAAATCTGCCCGTCGGGCGAGAGGGCGCCTTCGGAGCGGCCGTCGGCGAGGTGGACGGCGGGTTGGGCCAGTGCGAGGCCTTGGGTGATGCCGAGGTGAATTTCGTAGCCGGTCATGGCCGGCCGGCCCGGCAGCGCCAAGTGACCGCTCACATTGCGCAGTTGTTTTTCGGCGGCGAGCGTGGTTTCGGCGTCCAGCAGACCGAGGCCCGGCGTGCTGCCGGGGGCGCCTTCGAGGCCGAGCGGGTCGTGGATGTGGCGGCCGAGCATCTGGTAGCCGCCGCACAGGCCGATGAGCTTGCCGCCGTAGCGCAGGTGCTTTTTGATCGCCGCTTCCCAGCCTTGCGCGCGCAGCCAGTCGAGGTCGGCGCGCACGGCCTTGGAGCCGGGCAGGACGATCAGATCGGCCGCCGGCATGGCTTCGCCCGGCCCGACCCAGCGGAAGTCGACGTCGGGGTGCAGGCGCAGGGGGTCGAGGTCGTTGTGGTTGGAGATGCGCGGCACCACCGGCGCGACAATTTTGATTTTTGCCTGTTTTTCGGGGTCGACCGCAACCGGCGCAATGGCGTCCTCGGCGTCGAGCATCAGGCCGTGCAGGTAGGGCAGGACGCCGAGCACCGGCTTGCCGGTGCGTTGTTCCAACCAGTCGAGGCCGGGCTGGAGCAGGCTGATGTCGCCGCGAAAGCGGTTGATGACGAAGCCGATGACGCGCTTCTGCTCGGAGGGCGACAGCAGGTCGAGCGTGCCGACCAGATGGGCGAAGACGCCGCCGCGGTCGATGTCGGCGATCAGGGTGACCGGGCAGTCGACGGCCTCGGCAAAGCCCATGTTGGCGATGTCGCGGTCGCGCAGGTTGATCTCGGCCGGCGAGCCGG
>JAVMKC010000062.1:0-4133 GCA_031732795.1 Accumulibacter sp.
GACCACGATCAAACCCATGATGCGCTGGCGGGCGAGAAAGTCGTCCACGCTCAAGTCATGCTCCTTGTCGATGCTCCACCGATAGTCGGGTTCGCGCGCCGCCTTGGTAAGCTGCATGGGCTTGCTCGAGCGCTGGAGAACGTTTGCCTTGCCTTGGAAGAGGCCGGGAATGTCGGCTTGATGGGTGAACGAACCGACCCGCACCGATTCGTCGTAATACCAGTTTTTGTTGTTTCCGATTTGCGCGATCGGATAGCCCAGGCTTTTCCCCAGCTTCTCTTCATCGGGCGCCGCCCACACGCGGACTCCGACGCTGAAGGCGAAAACCGCGACGGCCAACGCCATCAATTGCATTCCTGCCTCCAAGCGACCCGGTCGAAGGGTGGCCGCATGATCGCGTTGCGAGGCTTCGCGTTTGCCTCCCGCTTATTTGATCCGCGTAGGCGCTTGGATATCGGGGTAACCGTTGGTGCGCAGGAATTCGAGCATCTTGGGCTGCCATACCTCGGGAGCGTGGGTGAAAAGACCATGGCCGTCTTCACCGTTGGGTGGATAAAGCACAAACTCGCCGGTACCGCCCGCGGTCCGAAATGCGTCGAACCATACCTTGGGCAATTTGGGACCCATGTACAGGTCGTTCTCGGTGTAGATCCACAAAGTCGGGATATGCGCGGTCTTGCCATAGTCGGCGAACAGCTTTTTCAGCTTCGATTGTCCGCAGGGATTTTGCGGACGGGTCTTGGAATTTCCTCCACCCCCGCCGGCGAAGTTGACGACAGCCTGCACCCCTGGTGGGTTCATCGCCGCGATGGCGATTGCGGTCGTACCGCCGAAGGATTGCCCCATGATGACGGCACGGTCTTTTGCGACCTCCTTCCTGCCGCGCAGGTATTCGAGCACCGCGAGAGTTTGAGCGGCACTTGCGGCGTAGCCGGGTGCGTAATCCTTGTTCCCGCAATCGCCAGTGAATTCCACGTCTTTTCCCCCGGTGACGCCATAGCCAATTCGAGTCGGTACCGCTACCATGAAACCAAGTTGCGTCAACCATCGCGACGCAGCGGAGTACTGCGCCCGGCCCAACGCAGCCCGGTCGTTGGCGTGTGGTGATCGTCCGTGGTTGAGCACGAGGGCCGGGTACGGCATTGGCGCGTCGTCGTCATGGAAAATCGTCACCATGATGTCCTGCGAGACATTGTTTCCAGAGCTGTCGGTAACGTTCGCGGGTACCCATCGCTTTTCCACGACCAGCCGCGACTCAACCGCGGTGGAATATCCCACCAGCACAGCCAGTATGGATGCAGCCCGGACATGCTCGAACATGGTTCTTCCCCTCAACAGTTTATTGGACTATTGGAATTCTCCGGATGTTCCAATATGGGGATGGGGGTGGGACTGGGTGAAAGTCCAAACCGTCGGTGAAGAGCGAGACGGGAAAATCTCGGCCGTCGTACGCACTTGACCAGACGGTCTTGCCGATGGTCTTGCTTTCCCAGAGGATGGAATACACATCGGTTCGACCCCGAAACAGACGACGGAACAGTGCAATCTTCTCGCCGGTCGCGAGCCGCGATGGCTAAGGTTCTGGAACTGGCCTTGCCGGCGGGGGTTGCAAACGCCATTCGATGCCGTGAGATTCCAGCAGCGAAATCAGGCGAATGTTCTCCAACTGCAATGCGGCAAGTTGATCATCCTGCACGGATCCAATTCTCCGACGATGCTCCACATGGTTGACCATTGCCCATAGGCAGATGGCAATCTTATCAGAATAGAGGCTGCAATAAAAAATAAATTGCTTTATTGAATTTTTAATGCATAATTTGAAAATATATTAGATCATCAAGGTTAATACAATGTTGGTCGAGTTCCGCATCAAGAACTTCCGCAGCTTGCGCGATGAGCAGGTGCTTAGCCTTGTTGCATCCAAGGACAAGACCCTGCAGGACACTCACACGCTCGCCACCAGCCTCAAGGCTGCGCCCAACCTGCTGAGAAGTGCCGTCCTCTACGGTGCCAACGCTAGCGGCAAGTCCAATCTCATTAAAGGGCTTCAGTACATGCGCGGGGTGGTGATGGAGTCAGCCACCGTCATCCAGCCCGGTCAGACCTATGCTGTGCAGCCTTTTCGGCTCGATGCCGAGTCTGCCAGCCAGCCGACCGAGTTCGAAGTCACCTTCATCCTGGACGGGGTGCGATATCAATATGGCTTTGCCATGGCGCCGCAGCGCATCGTGCGTGAACACTTGCTGGTCTACAAAGCCTTCAAACCACAGCGCTGGTTCGAACGTATTTTTGATGCCAAGACCGGCAAGGACGAGTACGACTTCGGCCCCGGTCTCAAGGGCCCCAAGAATCTGTGGGAAAGTGCCACCCGGCCGAATGCCCTGTTCCTGTCGATGGCAGTGCAACTCAACAGCGAAGCGCTGCGGCCCGTGTTCGACTGGTTTGCCAATGGCCTGGTGATCTTCAACGAGCAGGCCCAGCTCAGCCCACAGATGTCGATCCAGATGCTCAAGCAAGCGGAAGGTCGCAAGCAGATTTGCGACTTCCTCACTGCTGCCGACATCAGTATTGCCGACATCGAGGTCGTCACGCGCAAGGTGCCGGGGCAGGCCGTCCATTTCGATCTGGTGGCCGGCAAGACAGAGGTGCGTGCCGAAGAGATGGAAGAGCACCAGTTGCGCTTTTCCCACATTACTGAACAAGGTCGGGCGGTATTCGACCTGATGGACGAATCCAACGGCACACGCAACCTGCTGTTTCTCACCGGGCCGGTGCTGGACATCCTGAAGAAGGGGCTGACACTGGTTATCGATGAACTCGACACTAGTCTGCACACCCTGCTGGTACGCGAACTGGTGCGATTATTCCACCGACCCGAGGTTAACACCGGTGGCGCGCAGCTGCTCTTCACCACGCATGACACCTCGCTACTCGATGCCCCGGACCTGTTTCGCCGCGACCAGGTCTGGTTCGTCGAGAAAGATCAGGATCAGGCGTCCACGTTGGTGGCTCTGTCTGAATTCAGCCCGCGCAAGAACGAAGCGCTGGAGCGTGGTTACCTGATCGGCCGCTACGGAGGGGTGCCCTTCCTTCACCCCGACCTGGGGGTGAGACACTGATGGCGCGCCACAGCCTCTCCCAAGGAGCGTCAGCGCAAGCAGCTCGAACGCAAGCTGAATCGGCGCGCCAGTTATGATCGCATCCTGATCGTTTCCGAAGGCAGCAAGACGGAGCCGAACTACTTCAGGGAAATCCGCGCTGCCCATCGTCTGCACACTGCCAACGTCGAGGTCCAGCCCAGCGAGCTGGGGACGTCATCGATCCAGGTGGTCAGATATGCCAGGGAACTGTTCGAGAGGGGCGACCGGCACAAGCACATCCAGCCTCGAGCCTTCGAACAGGTCTTTGCCGTGTTCGACCGCGATGATCATGCCAGTTACTTCGATGCGTTGAATCTCGTTGCATCGCTCGATGGCAAGCTCAGGAACGACAACAAGCAGCCCGTCATCTTTAAGGCCATCGCTTCGGTGCCGAGCTTCGAGTTGTGGCTGCTGCTGCACTACGAGGATATTCAGGCGCCACGGCATCGAGACGAAGTGATACAACGACTGAAGCAGCATTTCCCAGGTTATGAAAAGGGCGCGGCAGGCACGTTCGCCACAACGCGGCAACACCTGGACGTTGCTACGCTGCGCGCGGAGCGGCTGGCAACCAGGGCCACCGCCTATGACGATCCAGAGCCATTTACTAATATCGCCGAGTTGGTGTTATTGCTGACCAATTTGCGCAATGGTTAGTCAGAGGTTGACCTCTATGGCTAGTTTCGTGTGCATTGAAGTATCGGTCGACGCAGTTTTGATGTTGTGTGGTGCAAACCGCCGCCCGGAAATTCGCATGGTTACCGGGTGTCGCGCCTTGACCGGGCAAGACAAAAACAGGGATAAAGAGAGGAGTTCGGGCAGTCAGCAGGGCGAAATCAGGGTCTGCAGGCGATCATCGAAATTCGCACCGTCCGCAAAGCCCCACCACTGCTAGCTCTTCGCAGGTGTGAAAAAGGCCAGAGCATTGTCTGGCCTTGGAATGGTGGTGGAGCAGAAGGGGATCGAACCCTCGACCTCCGCATTGCGAACGCG
>JAVMKC010000063.1:0-3997 GCA_031732795.1 Accumulibacter sp.
CCCAAGGTCCGCCTTGGGAACCCCAGCCCACTCTGCGAAGCGTCAGCTTCTGGCCACCTCGCTCTCTGCAGATCGTCATTCATCGGGGTCACATTCATCGGGGTCAGGTCTTGCATTCATTCATCGTGCATTTTCATCGGGGTCAGGTCTTGCATTTAATCATTTCCAAGCTATGACTTCTGGATGGTGGGTGACCCCGATAGCCCACTTGGACGCGGTCATCGACCACGACTGGCCCGTTCTCGACGCAGCGTTTGCGCTGGCTACAACCGAAAATTTCAACCCGGCCGGCCGACAAATTCGAGCCTTATCGATCTCGATCGGCGGCGTTGCCGACGATATAAGCGGCCCCGCTGGCGTTTGCCAAAGAGGCTGCAGACATGTGCTTGCTTTCCACGGGAGATGAAACGAGAGGTTAAGCGTTCAGCCACCGACATTTCAACCATTCCGCCGCCAGCGATCAGCGAGACATTTATTATCTGATTTCGATCAAAAATTTCCATCCTGGCAAAATAGTTTCGACGGTCAAGTCGATATCTCCTCAAGCGGACTGTCGCCCAATTCCTCTGTGAAAACTTGGTCAGTCGCCCGGAGAACCGAGCACGGATGAACCCTCCATTGACGTTTTGAACAAAGCGGAGAAGACCAGAGAGAAACTCGCCACGCATCCTGAACCCGCAGGCTTTGAATCCGCAGGCTTTGTTTGACGGCCTGACGAATCATTAGCATTCACAATGCGATTGAAAATCATCACGGCATGAACCGTGACTATTTGAAGCCGGATGATCTCACTACTGGTTTTGAACCTGATTTAGAATGCCGGATGGTCTACTTGAAAGGTCCATGACAAATGGCTGCTCACCCTGAATCTCCCCATGAAATTTCCTTCGACGACCCTGAACGACATGCCCTGACCCAGCGCAGCACCTGGATCAGTGTCCTGGTCAATATCTTCTTGGTCGCCGCGCAGACGATGGTCGGCATCATCGCTCATTCGCAAGGTTTGATCGCCGACGCCATGCATTCGCTTTCCGATCTGGTCTGCGACTTCCTGGTGCTGTTCGCTGCGCACCATAGCAAGGATCCCGCTGATCAGAGCCATCCCTACGGCCACGCCCGCATCGAGACCGCGGCCTCCTTCGCTCTCGGGGTGATTCTGGCAGCGACCGGTGGCGGCATCATCTGGGGGGCGGCGATGAAGCTCCAGGATCTGGGCAACCTGCCGCCGGTTCAACCGTTGGCTTTGTGGACGGCGGGCTTGGCGCTGGTCTGCAAAGAAGGCTTGTTCCGCTACATGCTGCATGTCGGCGAACGTCTGCGGTCGCCCATGCTGATCGCCAACGCCTGGCACGCCCGTTCCGACGCCGCTTCATCGCTGGTGGTGGCGGTGGGCATCATCGGCAATCTGCTGGGCTACACCTTTGCCGACTCGATCGCGGCGGTAATCGTCGGCTTCATGATCGTGCGCATGGGCGTGGTCTTTTCCTGGGAAGCGGTGCAGGAATTGATCGATACCGGTTTGTCCGCGGAAGAAGTGGCGAGTATCCGCCAGTCGATCATCGATACCGACGGCGTGAGCAGCCTCCACGAGTTGCGTACCCGCAAAATGGCGCATCGTTCGCTGGTCGACGCGCACATTTGCGTCGATCCGCGGATCAGTGTCTCTGAAGGCCATCGCATTGCCGAGACGACACGCAAACGGGTGCTCGACAGTCATCCCGCGGTGGCCGACGTTCTGGTCCATGTGGATGTGGAGGACGACCTGGAACACGACAGCAAAATGGAAAAGACGCCGGGACGTAATGAATTGACCCGGCAACTCATGCCTTTACTGACAGGTTTGCCCACCCCTGAACGGTTGATACTCCATTACCTCAATGGACGTGTCGAAGCGGAGGTTTTCCTGCCTTTACCAACGGCTGACCAGATCGACGCCATCGCGCAACGCGAGGAAGAAGTGCGCCAGCGGCTGTTGAAAACTCCTCTGGTCAGCACGCTGTCGTTGAACTACAACCGTTCCCTCTTTTCAACCAACAGCGGCTGATCAGCGGAGCAGCGCAACCCGGCATTCGTTCCCAGACGCCACTCTGGAAGGCGGCACCTCTCTCCCGAGCTGCCGGATTTCGGCGGACCAACAAAAAACCCCGCGATCGCGGGGTTTTTTCGGAAAATTGCACGCTTGGCCCGGACGGGCGTCGATCAATAAATTTCCGGGATGAAGGTCTGATCGGAGAGCGGCGGACGAACATAGCCATGCTCATCCTGGCGCGGCGGCAGGACGATCGGCTCGGGCGTCAGGTCTTCGTAATCGATCATGCCCAGAAGATGGCTGATCACATTCAGACGGGCGCGTTTCTTGTCATCACCGTCGACCACGTACCAGGGCGCCTGTTTGATGTCGGTGTGCGCGAACATCGCATCCTTGGCGCGAGAGTAATCAACCCAGCGGGCCCGCGACTCGAGATCCATCGGGCTGAGCTTCCAGTGCTTTTCAGGATGGAAAATCCGTTTCTGGAAGCGACGCTCCTGTTCTTCGTTACTGACCGAGAACCAGTATTTGATCAGGATGATGCCACTGCGAACCAGCATCCGTTCGAATTCCGGACAGGTACGCAGAAATTCGCTGTATTCCTCATCGGTGCAAAAGCCCATCACCCGTTCGACACCGGCGCGGTTGTACCAACTGCGGTCGAACAGCACCATTTCCCCGCCGGCCGGCAGATGTTGCACGTAACGCTGGAAATACCATTGCGTCTGCTCGCGGTCGGTCGGCGCAGGCAGCGCGGCAACACGGGTAACCCGCGGGCTGAGGCTCTCGGTGATCCGCTTGATCGTCCCACCCTTGCCGGCCGCATCCCGTCCTTCGAACAACACCACCACTTTCAACTTCTTGAATTTGATCCATTCCTGAAGCTTGACCAGCTCGATTTGCAACTTGGCCAGGCGCTCTTCGTAAAACTTGGTCTTCAAGGGCGGTTTGCGCTGCGAGCGTTGAGTGGCCGAAGAATCCTGATCTTTGTCTTTACCGGCGGCGTTTTTGCCTTTGCCATTTTTAGCATCCTTGCCTTTTGCGGCAGTTTCCTTTTTGACCGCTGCTGGTGCAGGCGTACGCGCCGGAGCGGGCTTGGCTGCCGGCTTGGCTGCAGCTGCGGGCTTGGCGGCCGGCTTCTCCGGCGCCTTGGTCTCGGCAACGGGCTTCGTGACGGGTTTAGCCGTCGCTGACGGAGCAGGGGTTTCGGGGTTGGCTTGATCCTTGACCTCTTCTGACGTGGCCTTGACTTCGCTCATGGATGCCTCCTTGGGGTTGGACAAAAAACGGGGAAAAAGAATTGTTTTCCGGTGCGTGACTAAAACAGTGCAGCGAGGCTACCGGAAAACAGACTGGCAAAAACAATCAGATGATTAATCGGGTAATACACAGCGCGCCATGTCATCGATCAACACGCTTCGCTCGTCGGCGGTTCGATCACTGCCGGAGCTGCTCTGGCCCGCATCGGACGCCGACACAACCGATGGCAAAGTCAGGAACGAATGCGGGTTCAGTAAGCGCAGGACGCACACAAAACGGACCGTATTCTTGAAAAACCATTGGACATACCAATAAAAATAGATCAATTAATCTACCGAATTAGTTGACAGAATGCCGGTGAGCCGTGAAGCCGAGGTGCTGGAAACAAATGTGGACAAACCTCTGACAACAGCGCGGAAGTCTCTAAACAACGCCTGCAAGCTATCGGAATGATTGGCATTCTTCAACCGTAGTGTGCGTCAAATTCATTCGGACCATCAATTATGGTGCATTTTTTCGGAAAAATGAACCTGTCTGCGCACGAAACGTGCAAATCGTTTGTCGTTTTCTTCTGGTTCCAAAGGTCCACCTTGGAAACCCCATTCTCTGAAATTCCAGCTTTCGAACAGCCACGTGTTAGTGCAACATCTCTTCTGAGCTTCCCTCGAAATTTCGTCTGCCAAGGGTGACCTAAATGGGTTCACTTTT
>JAVMKC010000064.1:0-21846 GCA_031732795.1 Accumulibacter sp.
CCCCAGCCCACTCTGCGAAGCGTCAGCTTCTGGCCGCCTCGCTCTCTGCAGATCGCACCATGAGGGTCACGCACCATGAGGGTCACACGCACCATGAGGGTCAGGTCTTGCATTTAATCATTTCTCAACTATGGGTCACAAACCGTCGAGATCATACAAGCCGTCCGGGTCCCGTCGAGGCCTTGAGTTTGAACCTCTACCCACAGCGGACATCGAATACATTGACGCCTATGGACCTGACGCTTGCCCCTTGTCTGGTAACGCCATGCTGTCGAATGAAAATCCACAGGACTCGGGTCCAAACCGTACGGCGGATAACTTCCCATCGAAATTCCGGCATGCTCTGATCCGGTCGCATTCAGCATTTTTCTTTCCGCACGAGGACAGCTCGAGGGTTTCGAACCAACTCGAGCGGATGGCGTCTCTGCCTCTGATCCCGCTCCTACGCGTTTCAGGTCGGGGAGGCGTCTCGTCCGCGCTGGTAATGCAAGGGGCCACCGGTAAACGGCGCGAAGCCGGTACCAAAAATGACGCCGGCGTCGGCCAGATCGTCGTCGGCGACGATGCCGGCGGCGACGAGTTGCCGGCTGCGTTCGAGCAGGGGTCGCACCAGTCGTTCGGCCAAACCTGCCGGGGCCGGCGCCGGTTTGTTCTTGACGGCCCGGCCTTCACGGTACATGTAGAAGCCGCGGCCGGTTTTCTTGCCCAGTTGACCGGCGGCGATTTTCTCGCGTAGGCAGGTGGGCGTTTGTTCGCCTGGCGCTCCGGTCAAGCCTGCTCCGGCCGCCAGCGCCACGTCCAGGCCGACCATATCGATGAGTTCGATCGGCCCCATCGGCATGCCGAAAGCCCGCATTGCTTCGTCTACGGTTTCCGGCGACACACCCTGGTCAACCGCTTGCATCGCCGCCAGCAGGTATGGACCAAGGACGGCATTGACCAGGAAGCCCGGCGCACTGCGTACCGGCAGCGGCAGTTTGTCGATCTGGCGGACGAAAGCCATGCCGCAGCGCAGGGCTTTCGGGTCACTGGTTGCGGTTGACACCACTTCGACCAGCGGCATTCTGGCCACTGGGTTGAAAAAATGGATGCCGATCAGCCGTTCGGGATGGGCGAGCGCCGTCTGCAGGTCTTCGAGTCGCAGGCTGGAGGTGTTGGTCGCCAGTATCGCGTTGGGAGAGGAACGTTTTTCCAGATTCTGCAGCAAGGCGCGCTTGGCCGGCAGGTCTTCGAATATCGCTTCGATGATCACCTCGGCCCGGGCGACTCCCCAGCCGTCGGGATCGGGAATCAGTCGGTCCATCGTCTGACGCCGCGTGCGTTCGTCCTTGATCCGCCGCCGCCAGTCAGCGTAAGCCCGTTGCAGCGCCGGGGCGATGGCGGCCAGCGAACGGTCCTGCAACGTCACCGTCAGGCCACGCTGGGCGCACCAGGCGGCGATGTCACCCCCCATTACTCCAGCACCGATGACATGCACATGCCGGGCCTGAAAATCGCTGTCCCTGGCGGAACTTTTCAGCCGTTCCTGGAGGGCATAGACCCGCAGCAGATTGCGGGTGGTCGGCGAACCGACGAGGGATTCGATGAGTTCCGGTGCGTCGAGCGGATTGCCGCGGTGCCGTTGCCAGAGTTCGATGATCGCGTAAGGCGCCGGGTAATGCGCTGGACGAGCGCGTTCGGCGAGCTTGCGGCGGACGAGGGCCGCCAGCAGGCTTTTGAACGGGCCGCCGAGCAGACGCTGTCCGATCGCTGGACGTCGCGGTGACTGCCCGGACAGAACCCATTGCGCGGCCGCTTCGTCCATCACCCGCGGGGGAACGCGCTCGTCGGCCAAGCCGTGCCGCTGTGCTTGGTCGGCGTTCAGGCTCTTGCCGGTCAGCATCATTTCCAGCGCCGTTTGCGGACCGACGCGTTCGGGCAGCCGCAAAATTCCTCCCCAACCGGGCAGGATGCCGAGCAGCACTTCCGGCAGGGCCAACCGGGTCGCCGGTTCATCGACGACCAGCAGGTATCGGCAGGCCAGCGCCAGTTCCAGACCGCCGCCCAGACAGTGTCCGCGGACCAGCGCCAGCGTCGGATAAGCCGTCTGCGCCAGGCGGTCGAACAGTCGCCAGCCGCGGGCCACCAGGTCGACGCCTTTTTGCGGGGTGTCGAGCCGAGAAAACTCGTTGATGTCGGCGCCGGCGATGAAACCGGCCGGCTTGCCCGAGCGGAAAATCAGTCCTTTCGGTGGCGAACGGTCGCAGTCGTCGAGAATTTGCACCAGTTCTTCCATCACTGGCTGCGACAGGGTGTTGGTCGAAGGGCGGCTCGGCTGGCCGTCGCAGTCGATGGTCGCCCAGGCCACGCCGTCCGTATCCCGCTCGACCCGCCAATGCTGGTAAGTCATCGTCTGTGCGCTCATTTTCTGTTCCTCGACCATTTCAGGTCACCGTCTCGATCAGCATCGCGCCGCCCTGGCCGCCGCCGATGCAGATGGCGGCGATTCCGCGCCGGCCGCCGTTGGCGCGCAAGGTGTGCAGAAGCTGCAGGACGATCCGCGCGCCGGAGGCACCGACCGGATGACCGAGGGCAACCGCGCCACCACAAGGGTTGAGCCGCTCTTCATCGATGGCGCCTAGCGGGCCCAGCAGCCCCAGTTCCTCCCGGCAGTAGTCGTCGGATTGCCAAGCCGCCTGACACGCCAGAACCTGCGCGGCGAAGGCTTCGTTGATTTCCCAGCCATCGATGTCGGCGAGCGTCAGACGGTGCCGATTGAGGATCGGCGTGGCCGCATGCACCGGCCCCAGCCCCATTTCGGCCGGATCGAGCGCCGCCCATTGGCCGTCGCTGATCCGGCCCAACGGCTGCAGCCGCCAGCGTTCGACGGCCGCCGCCGAAGCGAGGATCAGCCAGGCGGCGCCATCGGAGACCTGGGAACTGTTTCCCGGCGTGACCCGGCCGTATTTGCGATCGAAAAATGGCTTCAGCCGGGCCAGACCGCTGACGCTGGCGTCGTCGCGCACCCCGTCGTCGCGGTCGTAAATCCGGCCCTGATCGTCGATCAGCGGCACCAGGTCGCCAAACAGCCCCTGCTCGCGCGCCGCGACGGCGCGCTGGTGGCTGCGCACGCTGAATTCGTCCATCTGCTGCCGCGAAATTCCGAATCGCCAGGCGAGATTTTCGGCGGTCTGTCCCATCAGCAGACCGACGACCGGGTCGGTCAATCCTTTCAACAGACCGATCACCGGTGACAGCAACTGCACCGGTGACAGCCGGGCGAACAGCGCTGCCTTGGCCAGCGGCGTGCGGGCCTGCATCATCCGGGCGAACCAGCGGACCATCGTCGGCGAATAGAGCAGCGGGGCGTGCGACAAGGCGTCGACACCGCCCGCCAGAACCAGTTGCGAGCGTCCGTTCTGGATGTTGACGATCGCCGAATCGATCGCCTGCATGCCGCTGGCGCAATTGCGCATCACCGTCCAGCCAGGAACGCGCCGACCGCAACCGATGCGCAAGGCGACCACCCGGCCGATATTGATCTCCTCCGGCGACGGCGAGGCGCAACCGAGGATCACCTCGTCGAGCTCGGTCGGCGCGAACGGCTGCCGGATGAGCAACGAACGGCCAACCTGCGTCGCCAGATCGCCGGCGGTGAATGGTCCGGGCGAATGACGGCTTTTCAAAAATGGCGACCGGGCGCCATCGACGATATAGACCGGTTCAAAGGCCATCGTTTTCCTCTACGGTCGGATTGCGCGCCGCGCGAAGGACCAAGCGTGTCGACGCCGGGTCCTTCGCACGGTGGACGGTTTCAGGCGGCGGCTTTGCGCAGCGGGGTCTGCTGCGCGCCACGCTGCTGATCGAACGGGAAATCGTCAACGCGAATGACGATGTCGCGCAGTTCATTGCGCCGCTTGAGCACCCCGTAGTCTTCGGCGGTCAGCAGGCCGGCGTTGAAGGCCGCCTGCGCCAGATCGCGGACGTTGGCTTCCGGATTGTCCTTGAGCCGGCCCTGCTTCTCCAGCTTGCGCAGACGGGCTTCGATCGGTTCGGCGGCGATGGTGGCGGCGAGCGCCTGTTCCAGGACGCCGACCGGTTCGCCAGTGTGCGGCGGAACATAGGTTTCGGCAGTCAACCGATCGCGCGTCGGCGAAGGTTCGATCAGCCGTTTGGCGATCTGATGGCCGATGCGGTCCGACGGCACGTCGTACGGGTGGCCGAGCGGGAAGACGATGCGGTACAGCGAACGACCGATCCAGCCGATCGGGAAATTGGCGATCACCCCGTCGAAAGCCATTTGCGCCTTGTACATCGTGTCCCAGATCGCCCAATGCATCAACGGCGCGTCCTCGGCCTGCCGGCCTTCCGCTTCGTAACGCTTGAGCGTCGCCGAGCACAGATAGAGCATCGACAGAATGTCGCCCAACCGGGCCGACAATTTTTCGCGGCGCTTGAGTTCGCCGCCGAGAACGAGCATCGAAATATCGGCCAGAAAAGCGAACGCCGCCGAAAACCGGGTCAATTGCTGGTAGTAGCGCCGCGTTTCCGGAGCCACGTTCTCCGGCACGGCGACGAAGTGCGAACCGGTCAAGCCTTTCCAGAACGCGCGGAAGCCGTGGCTGATGGTGAACCACAGGTGCCCGAACAGAGCGTCATCGAAATCCCTCAGCCCTTGTTCGCCATCGTCGTTGAACGCCGCTTTCATTTCCCTGAGCACGTACGGGTGGCAGCGAATGGCGCCCTGGCCAAAGAGAATCATGCTGCGCGTCAGAATGTTGGCGCCTTCGACGGTGATGCCGATCGGCAACTGCTGGTACGCGCGGCCAAGGAAATTCGATGGTCCGAGACAGATGCCCTTGCCGCCGAGAATATCCATGCCGTCGTTGACCACCTGCCGGGCGCGTTCGGTGACGTGATATTTGGCGATCGCCGAGACCACCGACGGCTTTTCGCCGAGATCGATCGCGCCGGCGGTCATCTTGCGCACCGCGTCCATCATGTAGGTGTAGGCGCCGATACGCGTCAACGGCTCCTCGACGCCTTCGAAACGGCCGATCGGAGTCTTGAACTGGCTGCGCACCCGCGCATACGCGCCCACCGCCCGCGCCGTCAACTGCGCCATGCCGGTATTCGAGGACGGCAGCGAGATCGATCGCCCGGCGGCCAGGCACTCCATCAGCATCCGCCAGCCCTGGCCGACCATCGCCGGACCGCCGATGACGAAATCGAGCGGCATGAACACCTCACGGCCGCGCGTCGGGCCGTTCATGAACATCGCGTTCAACGGCAGATGGCGACGGCCGATTTCAGCGCCCGGCGTATCGCGCGGCACCAGCGCGCAGGTGATGCCGAGATATTTCTTGTCGCCGAGCAGACCGTCCGGATCGTAGAGATGGAACGCCAGCCCGAGCAGCGTACACACCGGGCCGAGCGTGATGTAGCGCTTATCCCAGCTCACCCGCATGCCGAGCACTTCGCGGCCTTGCCACTGCCCGCGGCAGACGATACCGGCATCGGGAATCGACGCCGCGTCCGAACCGGCCCACGGGCTGGTCAGCGCAAAAGCGGGGATTTCCAACCCTTTGGCAAGACGCGGCAGGTAATGATCCTTTTGCGCGTCGGTCCCGTAGTGCAACAACAGTTCCGCCGGACCGAGCGAGTTGGGCACCATCACCGATACCGCCAGCGCCGACGAGCGGGTCGATAGTTTGGTGACGATCTGCGAATGCGCGTAAGCCGAAAACTCCAGACCGCCATATCGGCGCGGAATGATCATCCCGAGAAAACCCTTGTCCTTGATGAACTGCCAGGTTTCCGGCGACAGATCGCCACTTTCGTGAGTGACCTGCCAGTCGTCAACCAGCGCGCAGGCTTGCGCAGTCTCGTGATCCATGAACGACTGTTCCACGGGCGTCAGCTTGGGAACCGGGTAGGCCAGCAACTGGCGCCAGTCGGGGTCGCCGCGGAACAGTTCGCCTTCCCACCACACCGTGCCGGCTTCCAGCGCTTCGCGTTCGGTATCCGACATCTGCGGCAGGATGCGTTTATAGGTTTTGAAGACCGGCGCGCTGACCAGCCGCCGTCGCAGCGGCCGGACGCCGAACAGAACGAGCATGACCAGCACCAGCGTGCCGACCAACCCCGTGACGATGGTGGTGATCATTGCGGTATCTCCTGGATGGATGGAGCGATCGAATCGCCGCTGCCCGGCCCGCCGGGCGATGACGAGGATTGGGAGTGAAGCGCCGGCGGAGCCGCGAACGACGGCAACGGCGCCCGCAGTCCGCCGAGCAGGAAAGGCATCAGCCGCTGCGCCAAACGCCTGGCAAACATCGGGCCGTCGTCCTCTCCCGGTCCGCCTTCGCCGGCCATGTCGCTGACGTCGTGACCGGTGACCACCCGGATGACATCGGTGCCGGCGATGGCGTAGGACATCGCGCCGAGCATGAAATGCATCCGCCAGACGATTTCGGCGTGTGGCACGTCGGGCAGGGCACGGAACAGCGCCTGCTTGTAACGATCGATCACCGGCGCGTATTCGGTGGCGAAAAAGGAACGGACGAATTCAGCCGGCTCGGTCAACGTCCGGCCAAGCAAACGGAGAAAGGTCAGGCCGCCAAGTGCCGAATCTTCGCCGACGCGCAGCAGCGTGCCGAAAAAGGCCTCGAGAATTTGCGAAGGCTTGAGCGGCGCGCCATCGGCCTCCCGTTCGAGCCGGTCGAGCAATTGCAGGCGCTCGTGATTGATCCACGCCAGACGACGGCGGAAGACCTCGCAAAGCAAGGCTTCCTTGGAACCGAAATGGTAGTTGACCGCCGCCAGATTGACCGCCGCGGCGCGGGTGATCAGCCGCATCGACGTCGCTTCATAGCCGTTTTCCATGAACAGCCATTCAGCGGCATCGAGGATCCGTTCGCGGGTCGCCAGATTGTTTTTTTGATCGGTCATCGCCGGGATGGACTTGAAGTTAGCGTTACGGGCCGGTTGTGCCGATCCGCCTGATACCGTTTGGCTGGCTTGGCCCACAAACGGCGGTGTTACGGTAAAAATTATTTCAAACGTTCGTTTTAAAGTCAACGTTGCCGAACCGGTCGGGGAATTGCCATGGCGATCGCATGGTCTTGCGCGATCGGCACACAGGTGTCCGAGATTGCCGTGATCAGGCTTTGCGTCTTGACGCCGCATCGGCGTTGGTGTCGGCGTCATAATCCTCGATGCGGACGCTTTCCGATAAACCAGCGCATACGGACGGCTCCATTGATTGGCTGCGCATCCGAAGCGAGAAAGCGAATGAGGAAACAACGTTACATGGCAACCTCGACCTCGATCGTCCGCTGCCCACTTGCGGATGCGTACAGCCGAAGACGCTCCGGTCCAGAATCAGGAGATGCAGGCCGTCGAGGGGTCAAACAATCCGTGCGCTGTCCCGATGACATCAGACCGGAGGCGACGTCTTGCCTGGGTCTGCTACGACGGTGTCGTCAAAATCCTCGGTTGGCTCCGACGTACGTACGCCCGCAGCTTTACAGCCGCCGTCGGCGCGCTTCGTAGAGGCAGACGCCGCTGGCCACCGACACGTTGAGACTGCTCACCGAGCCGAGCATCGGAATGGCGACCCGTTGGTCGCAGATTTCCCGGGTCAAGCGGCGCATGCCGTCGCCTTCGGCACCAAAAATCCAGGCGCAGGCAGTCGGCCACGTCGAGTGGTACAGGTCGGCCGGCGCCTGGTCATCGGTACCGATCAGCCAGATCTGGCGTTCTTTGAGTTGTCGCAAGGTGCGGGCAAGATTGGTGACGGTGATGTACGGCACCGTTTCGGCAGCACCGCTGGCAACCTTGACGACGCTTTGGGTCAAGCCGACGGCGCGGTCTTTGGGAGCGACGACGGCGTGCGCGCCGACGGCATCGGCGACCCGCAAACAGGCACCGAGGTTGTGCGGATCCTGGATGCCATCGAGGATCAGCAGTAATGCTGGTTCGACCAAGGTATCGAGCACGTCGTCGAGTGTGACGTGCCGTTGTTCGGCGCTGACGCGTGCCAGTACGCCTTGATGACGCGCGCCAGGAGCCATCGCGGCCAGGCGTGGCGCTTCGACCGGCAGCAGACGGACCTTGGCGAATTCGGCGCTGGCCACCAGATCGCGCAGTCGTCCGTCGTGGCGCTCGGCATCGACGTAGATTTCACGAATCGCCTCGGGATCGTGCCGCAACTTGGCGAGCACCGCGTGAAAGCCGAAAATGAGGCGGGTGGATCCGGACATCGCGCAACCCAGGCTGAACAGAAGAAGGGGGCGATTCTAACAGCTTGCCCGCTTCCCGCCGTCAGCGGCTGCAACGATCAATGTCCTTCGTCGATCGACTCCAGCGTCCGCGAGCGCCAGTCGAGGACGGCGGTACGGATGGTCATCTGCTCTGAAAGCCGTGGGAATTCGCTACGGATCACTTCGGCGGCGAAAGTCGAGAGGAAACGTGATTTGAGTTCAGCGCGTGAACGGTCGACGCCGATTTCGTCATAGGGCACCGAAGCCAGCAACAGAAAACCGTCGTCGGGGATTCGCCCGGCGTGCATATTGGCTTCGATGATCCCGGCGGCTTTGCGGATCGGCACGTCGAGATTCGGGCTGTAGGGGCCGATGATCAGGGCGATGTTCGGGGTGTGCAGAAAATCGAAGCCTCGTCCGAGGCAGATCATCCATTCACGATGCTCGATGTCGAGCAGCCGCTCGTTACGGCGGATTTGCCCGCGCACCGTTTCGATGTGTTCGAGGTTGCCGTACAGCAAGGGCAACAAATCGGCGCGCATCCGTGCCGGCATGTCCGGCAACAGCGCGGCCAGACGCAGTTCCAGGGTCGCCCGGTCGGCGGAGGTCAGCGTCGACAGATCGAGTTTATCGCCGGCAGTGCCGTGGATGACCAACGCCTCTTCATCGGTTTCGAAACCGCAGACCAACGGATAGACCGTTCCGTGACTGGCGCCGAAAATGTGTTCGACCTGGCGACGGATTTGATAAGTGTGAGCAATCGCCGCGCCGGTATCGTATTGAAATCCGGCGCAGCCGCGTCGTGGATCGCCTTGCGAATAATGATACGTGACCAGAAAAACCACATGACGGCCGGCGCTGACCACCCGTTGCACATGATGCGCCAGCACCTCGCCGAGATGCGGCCAACCGAGATCGAAAATGCCACCGAGGTTGCGAAAAGGCACCAGAATGCCAACCGGAGTGTTGGTGGCAATCGGAATATTGATTCGCCCGTCCATGCACTTGAGCACCGCGATCGCCGTCGGGTGTTGCGCAAGATAGTGTTCGCGCGCCAACCAGGCTTCCGGACTGCGAAAAATCGCGCTGTGACGGTCGGCCAGACCGAACAGCCAGTCGATACGCTCCTGAATGGGCTTTGCATGGATATCCATCTATCGCCTCCGCATCGAAAACCGGCCGATCGCGTGCGACAGGCACACTCGCCGACCACCCGCCAGTATCGATGGCATCGTCCGGCAGGTCAAATCGAGGAACGATCAGCAGGCTTCGGGGAAACATCCGGCTCTGACAGGCCGGCCTGGCAGTGGCGGGAGCGATGCGTCCCGCTCTATCACTCTCCGTCGGCTTGTAAAGACCGGGCCATTGCTTCCCGCAGGGAATGATCCACGACAAATTCAGAATGCCCTACCCGCTGCTGTGGGATCATCTGTTCGCATCAGCCACGGTTTCGTCAAACCCGTTGCAAAAACGACGCGCCAAATGACATGGCAAGAGAAATTCATCAGGGGTCCTGACTCGGCGCGCCACTGTCAGACTTGGGCTCGGATGAAGGTGCGGCGACCGGATTTTCATCTTTGGTGGACGCTGACGAGGGACTTTGCGTGGTTTCCGGGCTGACTGGTTTTTCCGGGATTTCCTCTTTGATTTCCGGTTTGCTCACCGGTTTGATCGTCGATGGATCTCCGCCCAGCAAACGATATTGCTCTCTCAGGACACGGGACGCGGGACTGTATTCAAGCCCTGTTTTGACCAGGGCTTTGGCTTCGGCTTTCTTGCCGGCTCTCATCAGGTATTCCGCCCAATGGGAATAGGCGGGCCAGTAATCCGGTTTCAATTGACGGGCCGTGGCAAAAGAGCGATTGGCATCGTTGATCAGCGACAGCCTGACTTCAACCTCGCCCAGACGGCTCATGATTTCCGGCAACAACACGAACTCCGGCGTCGAACGTTGGGCGACATAAAGATAGTCATCTCTGACCACCCTGAACAAATTCATCCGCGTTGCTTCGGGGGTGCCGCTTCGCAAGGCTCTCTGCAGATTGATCTGGGCCCAGCAATAGTGATGTATTGCATGAAATGGTTTTCCCATGATCGACGCCCACCGCTTGCTCTCTGGACTGACCATATACTGGTCCCAGCTTTGCGCGTAGGGACAATAGGGCGGAATGGTCGCCATTTCCTCTTTGGTGACATTGTCGGGTTTACCGGCGAAAGCCGAGGTGCCGAATACCTGGACCATCAACAAGGTCACCAGAACAAAGGTTTTCCTCGCGTTTCGCCTTGGAAAAAGCAAAAAAACATTTTCGAGAAGCTTCAACACCGCAAATCCTTCCCAACGGTCGCTGGCCAAAAAAGGTACGTCGACACATGCATGTCGATATCCTAGACGCGAACTTTGACGATGTAAATCTCGTCCACTGAACGCTCGGCAGGCGCACTCGGACGACCGTCGCCGGGCCCGGCATCGACGGCAGTTCCGCTGTCGGCGGCCCATAAACCATACCGGCGGAGGTGCAACCGGCATCATGATCGACCAATGGTTGCCCTCAAGGAATCGTTGATTGATCGAAGTGCATCGGTTTTTTCGATGTATTTACAGTAATAATTCTTCTTTTTTAGATCGACAGCAAATCTTATCCTTCGCTTTGTCGTACATTTCACTTTCGGATCAGAGGAGACTCGCATGCGATTACTTTCTTCAATCTTGGCTGCCCTGCTGGTTTTCGGGCTTTCTTTAGGCATGAGCGATGCCGAAGCGGCCAAACGCTTTGGTGGCGGGCAATCGATGGGGATGCAGCGTCAATCGGTCGCTCCGCAGAAATCACCCGCAGCGGCTCCACACGCCGCACCGACCGCCGGAGCAGCGGCGGCGCCGGCTGCCGCCGCGCCCAAACGTTCGTGGATGGGGCCGCTGGCCGGCTTGGCGGCGGGTATCGGTTTGGCGGCGTTGGCGTCTCACTTCGGCTTCGGCGAAGAACTGGCGTCGATCATGATGTTCGCGCTGCTGGCGATGGTGGTTGTGGCGGTGATCGGCTTCGTCCTGCGTCGGCGTACGGCAAGCAATCCGATGGCCGCCGGCAACAATTTGCGCTACGCCACAGCAACGTCCTCTTCCGATAGCGCGCCTCTGCAACGCGGTGGCGCCGATCTCGCCTTGCCGGGCAGCGGCAGTGCTGCGCTGGCGCCAGTGGCGGGTACGACCGGAACGACCGGCGTGGGACATATTCCGGCGGATTTCGACCGGGCCGCGTTCGAACGTAACGCCAAGGTGAATTTCATTCGCCTGCAAGCGGCCAACGACGCCGGCAATCTGGACGATATCCGGCAATTCACGACCCCGGAAATGTTCGCCGAAATCAAGATGAACTTTACCGATCGCGCGGGTGCGGCGCAGGAAACCGATGTCGTCAGCGTCGAGGCCAACGTGCTCGACGTCACCGAAGAAAGCAATCGGTACATCGTCAGTGTTCATTTCAACGGTTTGATCCGCGAGGATAAAAATGCTCCGGCCGAACCGATCGACGAAATCTGGCACATGGTCAAGCCACGTACCGGCGAAGGCGGCTGGGTGGTCGCCGGGATCCAGCAAGTGCAGTGATCATCGGCGCGGCTCGACCGCCGCGCGTCAGGTCGCCGTGAGGACCTGAAGGGATGACAACGGCTCCGCTCCGCTTCGTCGGGCGGAGCCGCTTCAACGTTTGAACGTTTGGCGTCTTTGATCAATCATCTCCGACGCATTCCCGACATGACGACAGGCCGTCCGGCAGGCCGCCTCGATCCGATGTCGGCGTTTTTCGGATCAATGGATTGCCAACGCCGTTTTCTCTACAGCAGTACCCGTTCGATACCACCGTCGTTGGCCTGCCGGACGTAGCGCGCCAGCCACTCTTCGCCCAACAAGTGGCGAGCCATTTCGACGACGATGTAGTCCGCTTCGGTTCCGACGTCGTCGTTGTAGCGTGACAAGCCCTGCAGGCACGACGGGCACGAGGTCAGTACCTTGACCGGCCCATTGAAACCGTCGGCGCGCAACTTTCCGGTGCCGGCCATCAGTTCCTGCTGTTTGCGGAAACGCACTTGCGTCGACACATCGGGACGGGTGACCGCCAGCGTACCCGATTCGCCGCAACAGCGTTCGGACAGTTCGACCGGCTGTCCGATCAGGCCATTGACCACCTTGATCGCTTGGCGGGTACGCATCGGGGCGTGACACGGATCGTGGTACAGATAACGGGCTCCGCCGACGCCGTCGAGTTTGACGCCTTTTTCGAGCAGATATTCGTGGATGTCGAGCAGCCGGCAGCCGGGGAAAATCTGTTCGAAATGATACTTTTCGAGTTGATCCAGACAGGTGCCGCAAGAAACGATCACCGTCTTGATGTCCAGGTAATTCAGCGTGTTGGCCACCCGGTGAAACAGTACGCGGTTGTCGGTGGTGATCGCCAGACCCTGGTCGGCTTCGCCGGCAGCGGTCTGCGGATAGCCGCAGCAGAGATAGCCGGGCGGCAGCACCGTCTGCACACCGATCTCGAAAAGCATCGCCTGCGTGGCCAAGGCCACTTGTGAGAACAGGCGCTCGGAGCCGCAACCCGGAAAGTAGAAAACGGCTTCGCTCTCGGGCTGCGCGCCGCCCACTTTGCGCGGGTCGCGGATGATCGCCACGACTTTGTCGTCCTCGACGTCGAGCAACGCGCGCGCGGTGCGCCGGGGAATGCCGGCAGGCAGCGGTTTGTTGAAAAAATGGATGACCTGCGCCGCCAACGGCGGCCTGCCGAGAGTGGCCGGCGGTTGCCGGGTCTGCCGTTGCACGAGGTGCAAGGATTTGCTCAGGCGGTGACCAAGGCGTTGCAGGCGGTAGCCCCAGCCGATCATCAATTGGCGGACGAGCTTGATCGTCGCCGGGTCCTTGACGGTCAGGAAAGCCATCGCCGCCGCTTTGGCCGGAACGAATTTCTTCTTCCCCTGTTCGCGCAGCAGATTGCGCATGCGGATCGAAACATTGCCGAAATCGATATCGACCGGGCACGGCTTGACGCATTTGTGGCAAATCGTGCAGTGATCGGCGACATCGTTGAATTCGTCGAAGTGCCGTAGCGAGACGCCGCGCCGGGTCTGCTCCTCGTACAGAAAGGCCTCGATCAGCAACGAGGTGGCCAGAATCTTGTTGCGTGGGGAATACAGCAGATTGGCACGCGGCACGTGCGTCGAACAGACCGGTTTGCATTTGCCGCAACGCAGACAATCCTTGACCATCGTCGAGATGTTGCCGATTTCCGACTGTTCCATGATCAGCGATTCGGTGCCGAGCAAGGAGAACGACGGCGTATAGGCGTTGCTCAGATCGGCTCCCGGCAACAGTTTGCCGCGGTTGAAGCGTCCCTGCGGGTCGACTTGCGCCTTGTAGGCACGGAAAGGCGCGATTTCGTCCTCACTGAGAAATGCCAGCTTGGTGATGCCGATGCCGTGCTCACCGGAAACGACGCCGTCGAGGCGGCGCGCCAGGGCCATGATCCGTTCGACGGTGGCGTAGGCCGTCTGCAGCATCCGGTAATTATCTGAATTGACCGGGATGTTGGTATGGACGTTTCCGTCGCCGGCGTGCATGTGCAGCGCGACGAACAGGCGGCTGCGTAACACGTTCCGCTGCACCTCGGCGATCCCCTCCACCACCGGCCGGAACAGGACGCCATCGAAAATTGCGGTGAGTTGCGGGCGCAGCTCGCGTTTCCACGACACGCGCAACGAATGATCCTGCAAGCGGTGAAACAGCGTCGGCTGAACGGCGCGGTTTTTCAATGGGCCGGCGACGACGCCGAAAGCGGCGAACTGGCTCTCGGCCTCCGGCAGCGGCAGGTCGAGATGGTCGAGCAGCCATTGCCAGCGCCGGCGTACCGTGCCGATCGCCTCCAGAGCCGATGCCCGCCGGTCACCGATCAACACCGCTTTGTCGACTTCGCTGTCGCCGGAATCGATCGGCAGGTCGCCGTTCAGGTAGTCGGCCAGGGCGACGCACAAATCGAGTTTGTTCTGTATCGACAATTCGATGTTCAGCCGCTCGATGCCGTCGCAGTATTCACCCATCCGCGGCAGAGGAATCACCACGTCTTCGTTGAGCTTGAAAGCGTTGGTGTGCCGCGAGATGGCGGCGGTCCGCGAGCGGTCGAGCCAGAAGGTCTTGCGCGTTTCTGGATCGACGGCGACAAAGCCTTCGGCGCCACGCAGATTGCATTGCCGTACCACTTCCGCGGCGGCGTTCATCACCGCCGCGGGATCGTCGCCGACCAGATCGCCGATCAGCACCATTTTCGGTCGCCCCGCCGCTTCCGCCTTGCGTTTGGCCTTGGTCGCATAACCGACCGCGCGCAGATAGCGTTCGTCGAGATGCTCGAGCCCGGCCAACTGCACGCCGGACTGACGACCGGCGCCCTCGGGTTTGAAATAATCGGTGATCTCGACGATCGCCGGCACGGCTTCACGCACCTGCCCGAAGAATTCCAGGCACACGGTGCGCACATGGGGGGGCATCTGATGCAGCACCCAGCGCGCGGCGATGATCAGGCCATCGGTGCCCTCTTTCTGCACCCCGGGTAATCCGGCGAGGAATTTGTCGGTGACGTCCTTGCCCAGACCGGGTTTACGGAAGCGCTCGCCGGGAATTTCGAGGATTTCCGGCGTACCGTACAACGTCCGGCCATCGCCACGAAAACGCTTGATTTCGAAGCGGGCCACGGCCTGTTCATGAATTTTGCCGAAATTGTGTTCGAGCCGGGTCACTTCGAGCAGATGACCGCTGGGATCGACCATTCGCCACCACGCCAGATTGTCGAGCGCCGTTCCCCAGAGCACGGCTTTTTTGCCGCCGGCGTTCATGGCCACGTTGCCGCCGATGCACGAGGCTTCGGCCGACGTCGGGTCCACCGCGAAAACGCGCCCCGCCGCCGCCGCTGCTTCCGAGACACGCGCCGTGACCACCCCCGCGCCGGTACGGATGGTCGCGTAAGCGCGATCACACCCCGGGAGCCGCTGGTCTTCGACCGGACCGAGATCGATCAATTTCTCGGTGTTGATCACCGCTGAGAGCGGCGTCAGCGGAATCGCGCCGCCGGTATAGCCGGTGCCGCCACCGCGCGGAATGATCGTCAAGCCGAGTTCGATGCAGCCGCGCACCAGGGGCGCGATTTCGTCCTCATCGTCCGGATAGAGGACGACGAACGGATAGTCGACCCGCCAGTCGGTGGCGTCGGTGACATGCGAGACGCGCGCCAGGCCATCGAAAGCGATATTGTCGTGTCGGGTATGACGCAGCAGCACCCGCCGAACGCGGGCCCGCAACCGGGCGGTGTCGTCGAAATGACGTTCGAAGCGCTCCACCGCCACCTCGGCGGCGGCAATCAATTGGCGAACTTTCTGGTTTCCCTGGCGACGTTTTTCGACTTCACGCAAACGGTGACGCAGGGCTTCGACCAAGGCCGCGCGCCGCTGCCGATTGGCCAGCAGGTCGTCCTCGAGATAGGGGTTGCGCTGCACTACCCAGATGTCGCCGAGCACCTCATAGAGCATCCGCGCCGACCGGCCGGTGACACGTTCGGCGCGCAGTTGGTCGAGAATGGCCCAGGCGTCGCTGCCGAGCAGGCGAATGACGATCTCGCGGTCGGAAAAAGAGGTGTAGTTATAGGGGATTTCGCGCAAACGTGCGTCCATCGGCGCCCCTGGCGGCAAAACATCCATTTTAGCCCAGCCCCTGGACCGAACCCGACCAAACTCGGGAATGGCTAAACATTGCAATGTCCCTGCCGTTGGCTAGTATTGGAATACCCTTGATATATTGTTCAGCACTCTGTCCATCGCCTGCTCATCATTCCGTCCGCGAACGAGGAGAACGACGCTTGCCATCCATTTGCATTGACCACTCGCCAAAAGCACGACATATCCTTTCGGTTGGCGCGGGGGGGCGATGAACGATTTCGCCAATCCCCCGCCATCACCGGCACCGGCACCGGCACCGGCACCGGCTGGAGACAACGCGCTCACCGCCGGTCTGCGCGAAGACTTGCTGCATCACGATCCGCTGCTCGACTGCCTGGTGCAACTGACTCGTCTGCACGGGCGACCGAGCACCCGCGCGGCGCTGTCGGCCGGCTTGCCATTGGGCAGCGGCGTGCTCACGCCTTCGCTGTTCAGACGGGCGGCCGCTCGTGCCGGCCTGTCCAGCCGGATCGTTCGACGGACACTGACCGAGATCGATCTGGCGCTGCTGCCGGTGATCCTGCTGCTCAAAGACGATGAAGCCTGTCTGCTGCTCGGCTGGGATGACGACCGCCAGACGGCAAGGTTGCTGTTTCCCGATACCGGTCAGGGCGAAGTGCGCTTGACGCAGGCGGAACTGGCAGAACGTTATCTGGGGATCGCCTTGTTTGCCCGGCCGCGATTCAATTTCGACGCCCGCACTCCAGAAATCGGCAAGGTTGTCGATCGCCACTGGTTCTGGGGAGCGCTGATCGAGCAGGCAAGGCTGTACAGCGACGTCCTCGCCGCGGCCCTGCTGGTCAACATCTTTGCGCTGGTGATGCCACTGTTCACCATGAACGTCTATGACCGGGTGGTGCCGAACAATGCCACTGAGACATTATGGGTACTGGCTCTGGGCGTGCTGTTGGTGGTAGCGATGGACCTTGTGCTTCGACTGTTGCGCGGCCGGTTCATCGATCTGGCCAGCGCGCGCATCGACGTCAAACTTTCCGCGCTGATCATGGAGCGCGTGCTCGGCATGCGCCTGGAAGCGCGGCCGGCCTCGGTTGGCTCGTTCTCATCCAGTTTGCGTTCGTTCGAATCGGTACGCGACTTCATTGCCTCGGCGACGGTCTCGGCGGTGATCGACTGCCCGTTCGCCTTGATCTTCCTGCTGGTGATCGCCTGGATCTCCTGGCCGTTGGTGCTGATCCCGCTGTTCAGTCTGGTCGTCGGGGTGATTTACGCCTATTTGATTCAGTACCGGATGCACGAACTGGCCGAGACCACGTATCGGGCAACGGCGTTGCGCAACGCGACGCTGATCGAAAGCCTGACCGCTCTCGATACCATCAAGACGCAAAGCGCCGAAGGTGTCGTTCAGAACAAATGGGAACAGACCACCGCCTTCCTCTCGCGCGCCGGCGTGCAACTGCGGCTGCTGTCGTCGTCGGCCAGCAATGGCGCGGCGGCGATCATCCAGGTGGCCAATGTGCTGTTGATCATTGCCGGCGTCTATCTGATCCAGGAACGGCAATTGACCATGGGTGGCCTGATCGCGGTGACCATGCTCGGCAGCCGGGCGATCGCGCCGTTGGCCCAGGTCGTCGCCTTGCTGATGCAATTCCAGAACGCCAAAATGGCCTTGCAGACACTCGACAAGATCATGGCGCAGCCCGTCGAACGTCCCGACACCACCGCGTTCATCCATCGTCCCAACCTGCGCGGCGAAATCGAATTCCGTCACGTTTCGTTCAGCTATCCGGGACAAGGCGAAACCGCCTTGCGCGACGTATCTTTCACCGTCTCGTCCGGCGAACGGGTGATCGTTCTCGGTCGCACCGGTTCGGGCAAAAGCACGCTGCAAAAATTGATGCTCGGCCTTTACCAACCCAGCGACGGCGTGGTGCGGATCGACGGCATCGACCTGCGACAACTCGACCCGGCCGACCTGCGACGCAACATCGGTTGCGTCGGCCAGGACCCGACTCTGTTTTACGGCACGCTGCGCGAGAACATCGTCATCGGCGCACCTTACGCCGACGACTCGGCGATCGTCGCCGCGGCGGAGATCGCCGGCTTGACCGAATTCGTCAATCGGCATCCGCAGGGATTCGACATGGTGATCGGAGAACGCGGCGAATCGCTGTCCGGCGGCCAGCGGCAACAGGTGGCCATTGCCCGCGCCGCCCTGCTCGAACCACCGATCCTGCTGTTCGATGAACCAACCAGTGCCATGGATTTTTCCACCGAACACGCGTTCAAGGAGCGTCTGAAAACGTTTGCCGGCAACAAGACGGTGATCATCGTCACCCATCGCAGCAGCCTGATCGATGTGGCGACGCGGATCATCGTCGTCGACGAAGGCAAGATCGTCGCCGACGGCCCCCGCGAGCAAGTCATCGCCGCGCTGCAAGCGGGTCGCGTCGGGCGCGCAGCGACATGAACGCCCTGACCGCATACTTCATCGGCGGCCTCAAACGCCTTTTTGCCGGATTGGAACGTGTCCGAGGCGGGCTGCAACCCGGTTTCGACCGTTGGCTGAACCGAACCACCAAGCTGGACGAGGATGGCGACCGACAAGGCTTCGTCGCCGACAGCGATTACGCCATCCTGCAGCAGGAACCGCTGCGTGCCCAGGTTCTGCTCAAATCGATCGGCATCGCCACCGCCTTGTTCCTGATGTGGGCGGCGGTCAGCCGCGTAGACGAAGTCACTCGCGGCGAAGGCAAGGTCATCCCGTCGCGGCAACTGCAGGTGCTGCAAAGCCTGGATGGCGGTGTGGTCGATGAAATTCTCGTCCATGAGGGTGACGTCGTCGAACCTGAACAGATTCTGTTGCGCATCGATCAGACGCGCTTCGTCTCGTCGGTCCGCGAAAGCCGGGTCCAGTACACCGCACTGGCCGCCAAGGCGGCGCGCCTGCGCGCCCTCACCGAAGGCACGCCATTCACCTTGCCCGACGACGTGCTCAAGGAAGACCCGAAAACCGCCGAGGAGGAACGTCGGCTCTACGAATCGCGACGTTCCGAGCTGGAAACAACCACGTCGATCGCGCGCCAGCAACTGTCACAGCGTCAGCAGGAACTGGTTGAAATGCGAGCCAAATTCGAACAGGCCAGCAAAGCGCACCAACTCGCCGCCCAGGAACTCAAGGTCACCAAACCATTGATCAATTCCGGCGCCGTCTCGGAAGTCGAATTGCTGCGTCTCGAACGCGACGTCGCCCGCTTTCACGGCGAGCGCGAAATGGCGGCCGCGCAGATTTCGCGGCTGCAGGCAGCAATCGGCGAGGCGACGCGCAAGGTCGAGGAAGTCGGGCTGGCCTTCCGCAACGAGTCCGGCAAGGAACTCGCCGAAACGATGGCCAAGTTGAAAAGCCTGGCGGAAAGCGGCGTCGGCCTGTCGGACAAAGTCAGCCGCTCGGTATTGCGCTCGCCGGTCAAAGGAACGGTCAAACGCCTGCTGATCAACACCGTCGGCGGCGTCGTTCAGCCCGGCAAGGATGTGGTCGAAATCGTCCCGCTCGAAGACAACCTGTTGCTCGAAGCGCGCGTCCAACCGCGCGACATCGCTTTCCTCCATCCGGGACAAAAAGCAGTGGTCAAATTCACCGCCTACGACTTCGCGATCTACGGCGGTCTCGAAGGTCAACTCGAACACATCGGCGCCGATACGGTGGTCGACGAAAAAGGCAACGCGTTCTATATCGTTCGCGTGCGCACCCATGAGTCGTCAGTCGGCAACAACCTGCCGGTGATTCCCGGCATGATCGCCGAAGTCGATATCGTCACCGGCGAAAAAAGCGTGCTGTCGTATCTGCTCAAACCGGTCTTGCGAGCCAAGGCGCGCGCTTTCTCGGAACGCTGAACGATGCGCCAGGTTTTCCTCTCGATCGATGCGCGGCAACGGGACGCCTGGCGAAGCGCCTTTCCTGCGGCGAGAGCGGGTCGCCTCGACGAAGCACCGGTCGACGCGGCGGTAATCTGGCTGCTGCTGCCGGCTGAAGCAAACCCGGCGACGATTCTCGATCGCCTGCGTCCACGCACCTCACCCGATTCCCGCTGGGTAGTGCTTGCCGACGAGCCCGACGAAGAAACCGCGTTGGCCGCACTGGCGGCCGGTGCCGTTGGTTATTGCAACGGTCAGGCCGCACCAGAGGTACTGCAGCAAGTAGCGACCGTCGTCGAAAACGGCGGTCTATGGATCGGCCAAAAACTGATGACGCGCTTTCTGAGCACCACTCACGGTTTACTTGGCGGCCGCCAGGCAAACCACAGCGCCTGGCGCGACACGCTAACCGCTCGCGAACAGGACGTCGCCCGGGCTGTCGCCGCCGGCGCCAGCAACAAAGAAATCGCCCGTCAGCTCGAAATCTCTGAACGGACGGTCAAATTCCACGTCAGCGCCCTCCTCGACAAACTCGGCGCCCGCGACCGTCTGCAGCTCTCACTGATCATCAACGGCGTCCCCCGCAACGCCTGACCGCCGCCGCGCCGCCTGCCGCACCAAAAAATATTCTCTTTAAATCAGTAATAAAAAGAAATAAACGGCCGGCAATGCACGTAATGCGGCGAAGACAAAGCCGCCACGCGCACACGATCAAAAAAATCGAATTACCGTACTTCAGTACAGTAGCGAGGCCCTGATCCATCACCTATCGTAAAAACGTTCCCCACTTCGTTTCGAGGCATCACCATGGCTGACAACACTCCCATCGCACGCGTTTCCGCTATCCAAGGCCGGGCATTTGTCAAAGAACCCGACGGTTCCCTGCGCCCCCTGCGTGTCGGCGACACCATCTACGAAGGAGAAGTGGTCGTCACCGTCGGCCCCCGCAGCCACGTCGATCTGGCCACTCCTGACGGCGTGACGCATGTCCTGCGCGGCAACGAAACACTGACCGCCGACGCCGAATCGGTCGCCGCCATCAAAGCCGACGCCACCGACGCCGCCTTGACCGGTGGCACCGCCGACATCAACCGGGTGATCCAGACCATCAATCAAGGCGGCAACCTCGATGAATTACTCGAGGAAACGGCGGCCGGCGCCGGCAACACCGCCGGCGGCAGCGGTGCCGATGGCGGCCCATCATTCGTACGCTTGATGCGGGTCGCGGAAAGTGTCGACCCGTTGGCCTTCGAATTTGGCACTACCCGCACCACGACCACCGACGAAGGAACGCTCGGCCTCGCAGGCCCTGCCACGGCCACCGCGGCCGCTACGACGCCGCCGAGCCTCACGGTCAGCGCGCCGGACAACACCAACGACAGTACGCCGACGATCACCGGCACGACCGACGCGCCGGTCGGCAGCACCGTCACCCTGGTCGTCAGCCAGGGCGCGACCAGCCAGACGATCACCGCCACCGTGCAAACCGATGGAACGTACAGCGCCACCGTACCGGTCGCGCTCGCTGAGGGCAGCTACACTGTCAGCGCCAACGTCACCGACGCCGCCGGCAATACCGGCACCAACAACGACAGCGGGTCGATCGACACCAGCGCCCCGGACGCGCCGGTGGTCACGATCACTGAAGACGCCAACAACGACGGCACGCTGACCAGCGGCGAACTCAGCGGCACCGTCGGCGTCAGCGTCGCCTTGCCCGCCGGCGCCGTCGCCGGCGACGTGCTGACCGTCTCCGGCCAGCCGCCGATCACCTTGACCGCGGCGCAGATCGCCGCCGGGACGCTGACTTTCGAGTACCCGCGTCCCGCCGACGGCGCGACGCTCTCGATCACCGCCACGCTCACCGACGCCGCCGGCAACGTCTCGGCCCCGGGTAGCGACAGCGCCACCGTCGGCGACACCAGCGCGCCGACGATCAGCGTCAGCGCGCCGGACAACACCAACGACAGTACGCCGACGA
>JAVMKC010000065.1:0-21051 GCA_031732795.1 Accumulibacter sp.
GCGGACCTCTTGCATGCCATGCAAGCGCTCTCCCAGCTGAGCTATACCCCCGCGCAATGAACCTCGAATTATATGGAACCGTTTCCTGCTTGTAAAGCGCCGTTTGGAATTTTGTAGAGAGCACGTAATCTGTCCGGCTTATGTTGCTCCACGGGGGATGAGGTAAGCAGAATGGTTGCAGGAGAAAAACCGTGATCACTTTGCCTGCATCCGATCGCGAAACATCAATCGGCGATCGGGTGTGCATCTCGTCATAGCTGACATCTGTGACCTCTTGATGGCTGGTGGCGATTTCAGCGATGACTCGGTCGTCCTCAGCCGTCAAACGATACCCAACCGTTGGCTGGCCCCGTTTTTGTCTGTCGGCCAAAAACGGGGCTGGAGAATCACGACTTGGTTTTTTGCCGGTTGCCTGACCGCATTTTTCCTACCCCTGAACCGGCATCAATTGTTCAGCGGTTTGATGACTCGCTTGACTGCCGGGTCTTCTGGGTGCGGATGAATCATGAAGCCGAGTTTGGTCATCAGATTGAACATCTTGGTATTCATCGACAGCACGTCGCCGACGATTGTCCGATAGCCTTTGGCCCGGGCGCAGTCGATCAAGGCGCTCATCAGTTTGCGGCCGACGCCATGTTTTTGCCAGTCGTCGGCAACCGCCAGGGCGAATTCGACTGATTCGCCATCTGGATTGGTGACATAGCGCGAGACACCGATCTGCACTTCCTTGCCGTCGCTGTCGAAGATCGTTGCCACCAGCGCCATTTCACGGTCGTAGTCGATCTGGGTGAAGCGGACGAGCATCGTCTGGGTCAGTTCGCGGATGGTGTCCATGAAGCGATAGTATTTGCTCTCTTCGGACAGACCGATGACGAATTGCTGTTCGCGTTCGGCGTCTTCCGGGCGGATCGGACGAATGGTCACCACGCGGCCATCGGGCAGTTCCCACTCCTGGATCAGATGCACCGGATAGGGATGGATGGCCATGTGCGAGTAGCGGTCACCAGACGGCGCCGCGTAGTCGATGACGATCCGCGAGTCGGCGGCGATGGCGCCGTTCTCATCGACGATCAGCGGGTTGAGATCGAGCTCCTGCAACCAGGGCAGTTCGCAAATCATTTGCGAGACGTGCAGCAGAACATCTTCGAGCGCCTCGAGATTTACCGGCGGCATGTTGCGGAATTCGCCGAGCAATTTGGAGGCTCGTGTCGAGCGGATCAAGTCGCGCGCCAGAAAGCGGTTGAGCGGCGGCAGGGCGACGGTACGATCGCTGAAGACTTCGACTTCGGTGCCACCGGCGCCGAAAGTGATGATCGGCCCGAAAATCCGGTCGCGGCTGATGCCGATCATCAGTTCGCGGCCATTCGGACGAGCCAGATACGGCTCGATCGACAAACCGGTGATCCGGGCCGTCGGATGACGCTTTTTGACCGTCTCGATGATGTCGTGATAGGCGTTGCGTGCTGCCGGCGCATTGGTGATGTTCAGACGGACGCCGCCGACTTCGCTCTTGTGCACGATATCCGGCGAATCGATCTTCATCGCGATCGGAAAACCGATCTGTTCGGCCAGCAGCAGCGATTCGGTCGGTGTATGGGCGACCATCGTCTGCGCGACAGGAATGCGGAAAGCGCGCAGCACGGCTTTCGATTCCATTTCCGAAAGCAGTTTGCGCCGCTCGTGCAACACCGCTTCGATCAGCATCTTGGCGCCCTCGGTTTCCGGGCGCGAATGCTTCGACGAGGGTGCCGGTGTCTGCAGCAGGAGCTTCTGGTTCCAGTAGTAGGTCGAGACGTGGTAGTACAGTTCGACAGCCGTTTCCGGCATCCGGAACGATGGAATCCCGGCATCCTCGAGCAGCGCGCGGGCCTCGGCGACCTGCTGCTCGCCCATCCAACAGGTGAGGATCGGCTTGGCAGTCAGCAGATCGACATCGATCACCGCTTTGGCGACTTCCAGGGGACTGGTCATTGCCTGCGGCGAGAGCATGACCAGGACGCCGTCGACCGCGTCGTCCTCGGCGACGGCCAGAATCGCGTCGTGGTAGCGTTTCGGGGTGGCGTCGCCCTCGATGTCGACCGGATTTCGTTGTGACCAGGTCGCCGGCATCGCTGCGTTGAGCGCTTGCATGGTGCTCGGCGACAGTTCGGCCAAGGGGATTTCGAGGTCGCCGGCACGGTCGGCCGCCATTGCTCCCGGCCCACCGCCGTTGGTGATGATCGCCAGACGTTTGCCTTGCGGACGGAATTTCGAAGCCAGGGCTTTGGCCGCATAGAACAGTTGCCCGATGTTCTTGACCCGGACGACACCGGCGCGACGAACGGCGGCGTCAAAAACGGCATCCGAACCGCTGGCGACACCGGAGTGCGTTTCCACCGCCGCCAGACCGCCGGCATGCCGACCCGCTTTGAGCAGCACGATCGGTTTGATCCGCGCCGCTGAACGCAAGGCGCTCATGAAGCGCCGCGCATCCCGGATTCCTTCGACATAGAGCAGGATGTAGTGGGTGGTATTGTCGTAAATCAGGTAATCGAGAATTTCGCCAAAATCGACGTCGGCGGTGCTGCCCAGGGATATGACGCTGGAAAAACCGATCCGGTCGCTGGTCGCCCAATCGAGAACCGCCGAGCAGATGGCGCCGGATTGGGAAACCAGCGCCAAATGGCCGTTGTTGGCATTGACCCGGGCAAAGGTGGCATTGAGGCCCAGACTCGGACGGATGATCCCCAGGCAGTTCGGGCCCAGAACGCGGACGCCGTAGCTGCGGGCGAGTTCCATCATCTTCCGTTCGAGCGCCGCTCCAGAATGGCCGGCTTCGGCAAAACCGGAAGTAATGACGATTGCGTTCTTGACGCCGCTGCGACCGCATTGTTCAATGATTTTCGGTACCGTCTGCGGACGGGTAACGACGATCGCCAGCTCGACACGAGCACTGATTTCTTCGATCGATTTATACGCCTGTACGCCTTGAACGGTGTCGTGTGCCGGATTGATCGGGTAAAGCCGCCCTTTATAGCCCGAGTCGAGGATGTTTTTGAACAGAACGTTGCCGACGGAGCCATCCCGTTCGGAAGCGCCGATGACCGCGACTGATTTGGGTTCAAAAAGAGTCGTAAGGTAATGATTTTCTAACATGTTGACTTCGTTTTTTAGTGCGCAAACAAACGCACGAGGTTGATGTTGCACCGCACAATCTACCACAGACCGCCCGGCAAGTCTCTAGACCGGCGGAGATGAAATCACCGACCGGCGACCATCTTCACATTAGAACAAACTATTACCGACTGTGGCCGCGTTGTCTTTCCATCTCGGTTTCCGCGCGGCTCCACGCCGTTCAGACAGCCGATGATAAACCACCAGCGTCGACCAGTTCGCTGTCGATCCGAATGTCGGACTGCAACAGACGATGCACCGGACATTTGTTGGCGATGGCCAGCAGTGCGGCACGCTGTGCGTCGGTCAGTTCACCGTCGAGAGTAATTTTCCGGCTGATGCGATCCATTTTACCGCCATCGGCTTTTTCGATTTTGTCAAGAGTCAACGCCACCTGTACACCGGTCAACGGCATCTGTTTGCGCTCCGCGTACATTTGCAGAGTGATCGAGGTACAGGCACCGAGCGCAGCGAGCAGGAAATCGGTCGGTGCCGGCGCGGCATCGTCACCACCGAGCGATACCGGTTCGTCGACCAGCAAGTGGTGCTTGCCGATATGCACTGCCTGCTGATAACGTCCTTGACCGTTGCCACTGACGATCACGGGTGCGGCATCCGCTGTGACGGGATTCGACGGCATGACAGTTCTCCGAAAAATGGAAGCATGGTCGCGCATTCTAGGGCATGGTTTGGCGGGAACAAACGCCGGTGAATGAATCTTTATCAACGCTGGCCCCGTCGTCGCCATCGCCGTGGGTCTGCCGTTTTGCGCCACTGATCCCGCCGGCCGGCCTGGTGCTGGATCTGGCTTGCGGCCATGGACGGCACAGTCGTCTATTGGCTGGATTGGGTCATCGTGTCGAAGCCGTCGATCGTGACCTGCAAGCGCTGAATGCTCTGCGTGGCCACGCCGGGATCGATACGCGATTGATCGATCTGGAAGACGGCGATTGGCCGTATGGCGATGCTATTTTCACGGGCATCGTCGTCACCAACTACCTTTTCCGGCCGCGACTCGCGCAATTGCTCAACGCCTTGGCCGACCCCGGGCTGCTGATCTACGAAACTTTTGCACAGGGCAATGAACGCTATGGGCGACCGCGCAATCCGGAGTTTCTGCTACAGCCGCAGGAAACGATTAGCTGGGTACGGCAACGCGGTTGGCGACTGATCGCTTTCGAAGAGGGCCATGTCGATCAGCCAAAGCCGGCGGTGGTGCAGCGGCTGTGCGCCGCTCGCGGCGAACTCAGTGCGCGCTTGTAACGATCCGTCGCGCCAGATTTTCGATACCGGCTGGGCGCAGATCGTCGGTGGTCAGCGTCAGCGGCGCGGCGTAACCGACGTAATTTTGCGTTTGCGAGCGACGATAAAGCGGGTCGTAATGCTGTGCCAACAATTCACCGACCAGTTCCCGCCACCGATTCTGCGCCACGTAATCGCGCCAGCGGTGAAAAGTCTCCGCGCTGTGCAACGGTTGCAAAGAAGACAGGCGCGACGTCAGCCAGTCCGGCGCGGTGATGAAATACGGGTAGTCGGCAAGCAGGAAATCGACGCGGGAGTCGAAATCCACGCGTATTTCGAGACAGCGGGCCGCGCGCATCGCTTCGATCATCGCCGCCGGCAAATGGAGCGAGCCGATTTTGCGGCTTTCGGCCTCGACATATACCGTCCGTTGCCGGTCGAAGCCGCGCAAAGTGCTGAGCAACTGCGATTCGAACTGCTTTTGCGACGGTTGCGGACGGCCAGGCAGCGCGCCGAGCACCGAACCTTTATGACAGGCCAGACCTTCCAGGTCCAGCACCTGTTCGCCCAGGCTGGCAATCGCCTGCAGTACCCGGCTTTTGCCGCTGCCAGTGGCGCCGCAGAGTACCGTGAAGGTCAATTTGCCGGGTAGTTCGGCCAGTTGCTCGATCACCAGACGGCGGTAGGTCTTGTAGCCGCCGTCGAGTTGCTGGGCCTCCCAGCCGATACGCCGAAAAATGAGCGTCATCGCACCGCTGCGTTGGCCGCCGCGCCAGCAGACGATCAATGGATGCCAGTTTTTCGGACGGTCGAGAAAGTACCGCTGCAGGTGAGCGGCGATGTTTGCCGCAACGTAGGCCGCGCCGATCTTGCGGGCTTCGAATGGAGAGACCTGTTTATAAAGCGTTCCCACTTCCACGCGTTGCCGGTCATCGAGCACCGGATGGTTGGACGAGCCTGGCAGATGATCTTCGGCGAATTCCGACGGCGAACGGACATCGATGATTTCGTCGAATGACATCAGCGCGTCGAGATTTTCGAGAGTAAAGGTTTCGTTTCGCATGTCGTTGCACCAGAGAAAAGGAGTCAGAGGTGGTGAGTAAATCTATCTATTGCGCGGCCAATCTGCGACGTTGCTCACTCGCTCAATCCTTGCCTATCTACCTGATATGTCTCATCGTTCGCTCGTTTCCGCCTGGCATCTTTGTCTGCTCGTGACAATTTCTTCACAACCTTTCACCACCCGACCACACAAAACCCTCGACTGACAACGCTCCGCCGAACTCAGGAAACGGCTCGGAACTTCAGGTTGAACACGAGTTCTGAGAATGCTCAGGCAAAGCCGGTCTGCACGGGTTCGGGGATTACTGGTCGTAGCGCTTTCTGCTGATGGATCGGAAAGACGATCCGCGCGGTGCACCCCGGCGAGGCGTCATTTGTCGATCGGTGAGTGTTTGGTCGCAGACTGGCCGCCGCCTGGTGGACTTCAGCGATTTCACGAACGATTGCCAGTCCCAGGCCACTCCCTTCACTGTCGTTCCCTTCGACCCGATAGAAACGCTCGAAAACCTTCAATGCCTCGTCGTCGGCGATGCCACTGCCGTTGTCTTCGACCTCGAGCAAAGCGAAATCGCCTTGCTCGACGATGCGCGCGGTCACTTGGCCGCCGCGTGGCGTATAGCGCAGGGCGTTATCGAGGAGGTTGTTGATCAACTCCTGCAGGAGGAAACGGTTGCCGTTGATCAGTACCGTTCCAGCGGGTTCGTAGCCGAGGTCGATGCCTTTCCCCAAGGCTTGCGGGACCCAGTTTTCGACGACCTCACGCAGCACGGTCTGCAGGTCGAGCGGAAGCAGCAACTGTTCCGCATGTCCACTGGCTTCGGTACGCGCCAGCGTCAGCAATTGATCGACCAGATGCGAAGCTCGATTGACGCCGTGCAGAATCTGTCTCAAGGCGTGCCGTAACTCCGCGGGATCGCTATCTCGCATCGCCAATTGCGCCTGCGTTTTCAGACCGGTCAATGGGGTGCGCAACTGGTGCGCGGCGTCGGCAATGAAGCGTTGCTGCGCGGCAACGTTGTGCTGCAACCGGCCGAGCATGGCGTTGAAGGCTTCGGTCAGCGGACGGAGTTCTTCGGGAACGCGACGCAACGCGATCGGCGATAAATCGGCTTCGCGACGGGCGACGATCCGGTCACGCAAGCGCGTCAACGGCCGCAGCCCTTGCGACAGCCCGAACCAGACCAATACCACCGCCAGTGGAATGATCACGAACTGCGGCAGAATCACGCTGGCGATGATCTTGTTGGCCAGTTGCGAGCGTTTTTCGGTCGTTTCGCCGACTTCGACCAGCAGCCAGCCGGTTGGCTGGAGTGTAGGCAGCGGAACGGGCAGCGAGGCGATGCGCAGGGTCTGACCGCGGAATTCGTCTTCGCGGAAAGTCACCTGCTCGGACGAGGCGGTGATCGTTTTCCGGAAATCTTTCGGCAGTGGCAGTTCGGGATCGCCGGCCAGTCGCTTGCCCTGCTCATCGAGCAGGTGGAAGTAGACGCTGTCGGTCTCGTCGGAACGCAGGAACGACTGCGCCACCGCCGGAGCAAGCAGATGCGCCACGCCATCGGTCACCTCGATCTGCCGTGCCAGGGTTCTGACCTTTTCCCGCAGCGCCTGATCGTACGGAAAACCGGCGACGTTATTGGCGAAATAATGGGTGAAGGCGATGCTGATCGGCCAGACGAAGAGCAGCGGGGCCAACATCCAGTCGAGAATCTCGCCGAACAGCGAGCGCTGAATGTCAGGACTTGTTTTCTTCCGCAGGTTTTTCAAGGTAATAACCGAGTCCGCGCACGGTAATGATATTGACGCCGGTCGATTCGAGTTTCTTGCGCAGCCGGTGAATATAGACTTCGATGGCGTTATGACTTACTTCCTCGCCCCAACCGCACAGGTGGTCGACCAATTGATCCTTGCTGACCAGCCGCTTGGCGCGCGACAGAAGAATTTCGAGCAGTCCCAGTTCGCGTGCCGACAAGTCGAGCATTTCGCCATTGACCAACGCACAACGGTCGGTCTGGTCGAAGGTCAACGAACCGCATTGGATCGTTCGCGAGGTGCCCGACGAGCGGCGGCTCAACGCCCGTACGCGCGCTGCCAGCTCCACCAGCTCGAACGGCTTGGCCATGTAATCATCAGCGCCGAGGTCGAGCCCTTTCACCCGGTCGTCGATTCCGTCGAGCGCGGTGAGAATCAGCACCGGCGTCGTCGCCTTGCGCGCTCGCAGACGACGCAGTACATCGAGCCCGGGCAAGCGCGGCAGGCCCAGGTCGAGAATGACGATGTCGTAAACATTGGTCATCAACGCCGTATCGGCGTCCACCCCGTTATCGGCGCAGTCGATGGCATAGCCGGCCTGCCGCAACGATCGGCTCAGGCCATCGGCGATGATCTTGTCGTCTTCGGCGAGAAGAATACGCATCGAATCGGCTGCGAAATCCCGTTGAAAATGGTTTACGTAAGCTCTCTGTAAGCCCGGCCGGTTAAGCTCCGCACGCTGTTCTCCTTTTCATGGTCCTGGGAGTTCCGGCTTCGGCCCGAACTCGGGGGGCGTCCGAAAACTGCACCGGCGCTCCCCGCCATTTTTTCGCCGCTTGGCGCCGCCGGACCCCACACCTGCCCACCTGCTCTATACCGACCCGATCCGGCGCTGAAGGTCATCAAAAGCTTTTCCCACAGCGCTTTGCCAACAGCTGAGTGTAACAAAAATCCCGAACAAAATTGATGACTCGCGTGCCGAAGCAGGCATTGGCAGGTCGGCAATGCATTTACATGTCATCCGACATCAGGTGTCAGACTGCCAAACGGTTCGGTACGGCCTTGGCGGCGACTGATCGACAGGCCGAATGGATCTGCGGGACGGCGCTGTTTGACCCCGGAAATCCTGCGCACCGATTCATCAAAGGTCCAGTTTTTCCTCTTTTGTTCACCGCGATTCCCTTGCCTTGTCGACAGAGGCGTTCTTGACCTGACTTTCATCAACTCTTCGCTGCGGGCAAGACGTACAATGACGGCATTATGCTAGGGGCCTGTCGAACTTGAGCGCTCGTCGCGAGCCGGGTGGAAAAAGTGGACCGCTTTTCCACCGGCGCGGTAGATGAGTCTCCAGTTCGACAGCCTCCTGGGCTTGATCGACCCGACGGCCGCTTTGGTTCGATGTCGATGCGACGCCTGAGAGACCTGCGGCAAGACGTCATCTGCTGGGTCACGGGGGGCGGTCGTGGCGAAAAACCGGAGACGATCCGTCATCTCATGTCGTTGTTCGCGCATGACCCACGCCCATGGACACCGTGAAAGCCATCCTCAGCCGCCTGCCCGTTTTCCTGCTCTGGCTCCTGCATTTTCTTCCCCTGCCGATTCTGGCGCGGTTGGGCAACGAGTTGGGATGCCTGCTGTTTGTCATCGCCCGTCGTCGCCGGCGGGTCGTCGAAGTGAATTTGCGCTTGTGTTTTCCCGATCTCGATGAACAATCGCGCCGACAACTGGCGATTGAGCACTTCAAGGTGTTGGCGCGCAGTCTGCTGGAACGTTCGCTGCTCTGGTGGAGCCGTCCCGAACGTTTGCGCGCTTTGTTCACCGTGGAGGGCGAAGAGCACTTGCGGGCGCTGGTCGCTGCGGGACGACCAGTGTTGTTGCTGACACCGCATTTCGTCGGCCTGGATGCCGGTGGCGCCGCCATCGCCATGCGCTTCAATTGCGCGAGCATCTACATCGCCCAGCCCAACCCCGTTTTCGATCGCTTGTTGTTGCGCGGTCGGCAGCGTTTCGGCGACCAGTTGTTGTTGTCGCACAAAGACAGTATCCGGGTCAGCGTCAGGGCGATGAAAGCCGGTCGACCGCTCTATTATCTGCCGGACATGGATTTTCATTCGCGCGATTCGATTTTCGTGCCCTTTTTCGGCGTCTCGACGGCGACGATCACCGGCCTGTCGCGGCTGGCACGTCTGGCCGGCGCCACCGTCCTGCCCTGCTCGACCCGGATTCTGCCGGGCGGCGCGGGCTATCGCGTCATCATTGGCGAACCGTGGGCAGACTATCCGACCGATGATCTGGTCGCCGATACCGCTCGCATGAACGCCTGGATCGAATCGGCGATCCGGACGATGCCGGCGCAATACTACTGGGTGCATCGCCGTTTCAAGACCCGGCCGCCGGGCGAAAGCAAATTTTATTGAAGACCTTGGCACCGATGACGATGGCCATTCCTTTCCCCTCGAAGCACCTCCGGCCCCGATGTAAAGCGTCGTCTCAATCCTCATCCATCGACCGGGAAAGCCTGGACCTCTCACCGTCTGGGGCACAGGAGAAAGCAGGATGACTTGCCGCAAGGGCTTGCTGCTCGCCGGCGGCTCCGGCAGCCGTCTCTACCCGGCGACACGGGCCATTTCCAAACAGATGTTGCCCATCTTCGACAAACCGATGATCTATTACCCGTTGTCGACGCTGATGCTTGCCGGCATCCGGGAAATCCTGGTCATCGCCACACCGCAGGATCTGCCACGTTTCAGGCATTTGCTCGGCGACGGCCGGCAATGGGGAATCGAACTGGCTTACGCCGAGCAGCCCAGTCCGGACGGTCTGGCGCAGGCGCTGTTGATTGGCGAATCGTTTCTCGCCGGCCAGTCGAGCGTGCTGGTGCTCGGGGACAACCTCTTCTACGGACACGACCTGCACCGCCTGCTCCAACGGGCCACCGCCCGCCAGCAGGGGGCGACGATTTTTGTCTACCATGTCACCGACCCTCAACGTTACGGCGTCGCTGAATTCGACGCCGACGGACGGGTGATCAGCATCGAAGAAAAGCCACAGATACCCAAATCGAGTCATGCGATCACCGGCTTGTATTTCTACGATGCGCAAGCGCCGACGCTGGCCCGCGAACTGCGGCCTTCACCGCGAGGGGAACTGGAAATTACCGACTTGAACCGCTGTTACCTGCAACGGCACTCGCTGGAAGTGGAAGTCCTCGGCCGCGGTTACGCCTGGCTCGATACCGGCACACACGAATCGATGCTCGAAGCGTCACAGTTCGTCGCCACCATCGAGCACCGGCAAGGCTTGAAAATCGCCTGTCCGGAAGAACTCGCCTGGCGTCAGGGATGGATCGACGATGAGGCGCTGGCCGTGCTGGCCCAGCCCTGGCAGAACAGCGGTTACGGCCGCTATCTGCAGCAATTGCTCGACCCGCCGCACCGGCGATGAACGTCGTCCCCTTATCGATTCCCGAGGTGCTGCGGATCGAGCCGCGAGTGTTCAGCGATTCGCGCGGCGAGTTCTTCGAAAGCTTCAACCGCCGGGATTTTCAGCGCGCCACCGGGCTGGCGCCGCGTTTTGTCCAGGAAAATCATTCCGTTTCGGGAAAAAATGTTTTGCGCGGCCTGCATTACCAGATCCGCCAGGCGCAGGGCAAACTGATACGGGTAGTCGCTGGCGCGGTGTTCGATGTCGCGGTCGACATCCGTCGGGGATCGCCGACCTTCGGTTGCTGGACCGCCGAGCGGCTGACAGCCACCGAGCGTCGGCAACTGTGGATTCCGCCCGGTTTCGCGCATGGCTTTCTGGCGCTCAGCGACAGGACCGAACTGGTTTATCTGAGCACCGCCTATTGGGCGCCGGAACACGAACGCTGTCTGTGCTGGGACGATCCACGGCTGGCGATCGACTGGCCGCAGCGCGAGGGGTTGATCCTTTCAGCCAAAGATCGCCAGGGCCAAAATCTGGCCGACGCCGAGTTGCCAAGATTCCGTCCGCCGATTAAACGGTCCGCACGAATTGCCTCCTGTTGAGCAGTGGTCCCGGTATCGGTCAGTGCCGGCGGTCCTCTTCGATCAGGTGTGGCCAGGCCATGCGCATGTAATAGCCCATCGACCACAGCGTCAGCACGGCGGCAATATAAATCAGCCAAGTGCCGATTTCCGCGACATTCAGCCCACTCCAGGCGGTGTGATAAAGCAATAGCGGAATGGCCAGCATCTGGGCGGTAGTTTTGATCTTGCCGATCATCGATACCGCCACGCTGCGATGGGCGCCGATTTGCGCCATCCATTCGCGCAGCGCCGAAATGGTGATCTCCCGACCGATGATGATCGCCGCCAGAATGGCATCCAGGCGGCTCAGTTGCACCAGAACGATCAATGCCACGGCGACCATCAGTTTGTCGGCGACCGGATCGAGAAAGGCGCCGAAGGCGGACGTTTGCTGCCAGCGTCGTGCCAGATAGCCGTCGAGCCAGTCGGTCACCGCGGCGATGATGAAGATTAGCGTCGCCGCGACATTGCGTCCTTCCGGCGTCAGCCAGCCTTCCGGCAGATAGAAAACACTGACCAGCAGGGGAATCAGCACGATCCGCAGCCAAGTCAGCAGGATGGGTACGTTCAATGGCATCAGTGCAGCGCCGCGTAGATTTTCTCGGCCAGTTCCCGGCTGATTCCCGGAACGGCGTTCAGTTGATCGATTCCGGCGTCGACGATGCCCTGCAGGCCGCCAAAACGGGCGATCAGCGCTTTACGTCGCTTGGGGCCGATCCCTGCAATGTCTTCGAGCCGCGAACTTCGTCCGGTCTTGCCGCGTTTGGCGCGATGTCCTGAAACGGCGAAACGATGCGCCTCATCGCGGATTTCCTGGATCAAATGCAACGCCGGGTTCTCAGGCGACCATTGTACCGGCTGGCGGCCATCCGCGAAAACCAGTGTTTCCAGTCCGGGTTTGCGGGATTCGCCTTTGGCTACTCCGAGCAGGGGCAGATGCGACAGACCGAGTTCGGCGAGCGCCGCCGCGGCCGCCGCCACTTGCCCCGCGCCGCCGTCGATCAGGATCAGCGTCGGCGTCACGCCTTCGCCGACCAGCAGATCGTCATATCGACGCGACACGGCCTGACGGATCGCGGCGTAGTCGTCGCCGGCCTGGACCCCGTCAATGTTGAAACGCCGGTACGCCGATTTGCGCATGCCATCGCCTTGATAGACGACGCAGGCCGCGACCGTGTTCTCACCCTGGGTATGGCTGATATCGAAACATTCGATTCGCGCCTCCTGGCCTTCTTCGAGATCGAGGTCGAGCGCCTGACATAGGGCGTCGAGCCGGGCCGCCTGGCGCGACTGCGATTGGCGGCGGGCGACAATCGCCAGCCGGGCATTCTGTTCGGCCATTTCCACCCACATCCGGTGCACGGTGAAACGCGCTTCACCGATCTTCAGCGGGCGGTTGGCTGTAGTGCCCAGCCATTCAGCCACTTCGCCGTCGACGAGCGGTTGATTGACGATGATCCGCGACGGGATCGGCTGCCGCAGATAGTGGTGATAGAGAAAGGCGGTGAGCGCATCGACGGGAGCGCTCGTGGTATCGGTATGGGCCGGAAACTGCGGACGATCGCCGAGATGGCGGCCGCCGCGGACCATCGCCAGATTGACGCAGAGCGTGCCGGCGTCCTCGACCGCGACGACGATGTCCACGTCATCGCCTTTGCCGCTTTCGACGTACTGCTTTTCCTGCACTTGGCGCAATGATTGAATCTGGTCCCGGTACACCGCCGCCTGCTCGAAGGCCAGCTTGGCGGCGGCTTCGTCCATCGCCGTCGAAAGACGGTCGAGCAAATCCTGCTGGCGTCCCTGCAGAAACATTGCCGCCAGTTGCACGTCCTGGGCATAGCGTTGATCGTCGATCAGGCCCACACAGGGCGCCGAGCAGCGCTTGATCTGGTACAGCAGGCAAGGGCGCGCGCGATTGTTGAAGACGCTGTTCTCGCAGGTGCGCAAGCGAAACATTTTTTGCAGCAGGTGAATGCTTTCACGAACCGCCGACGACGAGGGAAAAGGCCCGAAATAATCGGCGCGGCGATCGGTAGCGCCGCGGAAAAAGCCGAGACGGGGCTGCGAATCGTGCGTCAGCACGATGTACGGATACGATTTATCGTCGCGGAACAGGATGTTGTAACGTGGCGAAAAGCGTTTGATCAGATTGTTCTCGAGCAGCAGCGCTTCGGCCTCGGAACGGGTGACCGTCGTTTCGACACGGGTGATCTGGGCCACCATCAGCCCGATTCGCGGGCTGGACGAATGATCACGGAAGTACGAAGCGACCCGCTTGCGAAGATTTTTCGCCTTGCCGACGTACAGCAACTGCTCGTTGTCACCGAACATGCGGTAGACACCTGGCAAGTCGGGAAGGCTGGCGAGCAGGGCTTTGGCGTCGAACGGTTCGGTCATCGGCACGGAAACGGTGGCACAGCGGGCAGGATAGCAAGCAGGATGGCGAACAGGACGGCGCGAAGCTGCCGTAGGATGGCGGTTTCGCCGATTCTACCCGTTCGACTCCTTCACCGTCCCGCCATCCGTGCCATCATCCGATCCCCGACCCGATTGTGACCTCTTCTGTCAGGTAATCGACAACTTTGGCGATATCGGTGTTTGCTGGCGTCTGGCGCGGCAACTGGCCGCCGAACATCATTTGCGCGTCCGTTTGTGGGTCGATGATCTGGCGACCTTCAAAGCCTTGTGGCCGGCGGTGGCGACCGATAAAGCGCGTCAGCAACTGGCAGGCGTCGACGTCCGCCGCTGGGACGAGCCCTGGCCCGCCGTCGCGCCCGGTCACCTGGTCCTCGAAACTTTCGCCTGCCGTTTGCCGGAGGCGTATCTCGACGCGATGGCCCGGACCGTGCCGCCACCGGTGTGGCTCAATCTCGATCACCTGAGCGCCGAAGACTGGGTTGCAACGTACCATGCGTTGCCGTCACCGCATCCCCGGCTGCCGCTGGTCAAACATTTTTTCTTTCCTGGGTTCACCGCCGGCACCGGTGGCCTGCTGCGTGAAAGCGATCTGGAGCACCGGCGCACGACATTCCTCGCCGACGACGCCCTGCAGACGGCGTTCTGGCGGGAGCTCGGCCAACCGGCACCGGTGCCGGAGGTCTTGCGCGTGTCGCTGTTCGCCTACCACAACCCGGCGTTGCCGGCGCTGCTGCGCGATTGGCAACATTCCCGGCAAGCCGTCTGCTGTCTGGCGCCGGCCCCCCGCGATCTGGAAACGATCGCCGCCTGCGTCGGCCGGCCATTGCGTCTTGGCGAAGTGGTGCAATGCGGTGCGCTTGAAATCCGCGTGCTGCCCTTTCTCGACCAGGAGCGTTATGACCGCCTGCTGTGGCTGTGCGACATCAACTTCGTCCGCGGCGAGGATTCCTTCGTTCGCGCGCAATGGGCGGCGCAGCCGCTGATCTGGCAGATTTATCCGCAGACGGCTGAGGCGCATCTCGTCAAGCTCGCGGCGTTCATGAATCTTTATTGGGCCGCCGTTCCAGAGGGTACGCGGAACGCCATCCACACGTTTTGGCAGGGGTGGAACAGCGGACGTTCCGAAGACGGCGCATGGAACGCAGCGCTCGATCACCTGGCCGGCTGGCGACAGCACGCCGAACGCTGGCAGCAACGCCTGCTCCAGCAGGACGACCTCGCGTCTACCTTGCTGAGATTCGCCCGTTCCAAGGTATAATCATGGGTTTACATTTACCCACGGTGTGGAATCTGGCTTATGAAAACCGCTCAAGAACTTCGTGCAGGCAACGTCTTTATGGTCGGCGGCAATCCGATGGTGGTCCTGAAAACCGAGTACGTCAAATCAGGCCGCAATGCCTCGGTGGTCAAGATGAAAATGAAGAATCTGCTCACCGACTCGCCGAGCGAAACGGTTTATCGAGCCGACGACAAGTTCGACGTGATTCAGCTCGAGCGCAAGGAAGTGGCCTATTCCTATTTCGCCGACCCGCTCTACGTGTTCATGGACGCCGAATACAACCCCTATGAAATCGAACGGGAATGCATGGGGGACGCGTTGAACTATCTGGAAGACGGCATGGCCTGTGAAGCCGTGTTCTATAACGGCAAGGCGCTTTCGGTCGAATTGCCGACCAGCCTGGTGCGCGAAGTGATCTACACCGAACCGGCGGTCAAGGGCGACACCTCGGGCAAGGTATTGAAACCGGCTCGACTGGCCACCGGTTTCGAACTGCTGGTCCCGGCGTTCATCGAAATCGGCGACAAGATCGAAATCGACACCCGCAGCAACGAGTATCGTTCGCGCGTTCGCTGACCTCCAACCGCAATCCAGGGGTGACGGGCAATCACGGCGCGGCGCGGCTTCGCTGGTGGGTTGAAGACGGAAAGGCAGCGGCGCGGCGGCATGGCCCGGTCTCGCCAGCAGGCGCAACGGCAAGCTCCAACCTCGAGAAAGGGCTGACCCATGAAAATCCAGGATCCCGGGCCATCCGTCCAGGTCAACGAAATCCAGTTGTTGCTCAGCGAGATACCGCTGAGCGGCCTGCACATCGTCGAACTCGGTTGCGGCCGCGCTGAAAAAACGCGGGCGATCGCCGCCACCGGCTTGCCTGCGCGAATCGCGGCCCTCGAAGTCGATGAGCGGCAACACCAGAAAAATCTCCTCCTCGACCCGCTCCCCGGAGTCGAATTCGTTTTTGGGGGAGCGCAAGCCGTTCCCTTTGACGACCAAAGCTTCGATCTGGCGCTGATGTTCAAGTCCCTGCACCATGTACCACCGCCACAGATGAGCGCCGCTCTGAATGAAATCCATCGTCTGTTGCGTCCTGGCGGCTCGGCGTGGATTTCCGAACCCGTCTTCGCCGGCGATCTCAACGACATCATGCGCCTCTTCCACGATGAACGAGCGGTGCGGGAAGCCGCGTTTGCCGCCGTCCGGCAAACGGTCGAACAAGGACGCTTCGTATTGGGCAAGCAATTGTTTTTCAATACCCGCAGCTACTTCCGCGACTTCGACGACTTCGCCGCGCGGATGATCGACGTCACGCATTCGGATCATCGGCTGTCACCGGCAACCTACGCCGCAGTGCGCGACAAATTCGAATCCTTCATGACCGAGCAGGGCGCGACGTTTTTTACGCCGCAGCGGGTGGATCTGCTGATCAAACCCTGATCCGTAGCGTTCCGAATCTATTTTCCTCGCAGACGGATCAAGCGAAACCAGCCACCAGCCAGCGCGGGCTGGTCGCTCTCCAGACTCAGTGACGGAGTCTGCCGCAACAGATCCTCGAAAACGACGTCGAAACGCGTGGCGATGCGACGGACCAGCGGATTGAGCAGGCGACGCACAGGCGCGCGTTGGCCGGGAGCAAGAAACTTGTCGAAAATCAGCACCTGACCGCCGACATCCAGGACGCGCGCCGTTTCCTGCAGACAAGCGAGCGGATCGGGAACGACGGCCAGAATCAGATGCAAAATCACCTGATCGAAGCAACGATCGGCAAACGGTAGCCGCTGCGCGTCTCCCCGCACACGGCGGAAATCGGGAGGTGCCGACTGGGTGGCGGTACGCCGCAGCATCGCCGCCGTCAGATCCAGACCGGTGTACGCATGTTGGGCCGGCAATAACGGCAGATCCAGTCCAGTACCGACCCCAGCCAGCAGTACCCTCGCCGGCTCGACGGGCAACCGGGCCAGGCTGCGCTGACGGGCAGCCCGTGTCGCCGAAGACAGGAAAGCGTCGTATATCGGCGCGATCAGCGTGTAGCTGTGCCGCAGATCCAAGCGCTTACCCGTTCAATGCAAGACGTGTGGAACGGCGAGCGCAAACTCCGGGATCTCGGCGTCGAATTGCACACCGTCGACACTGGTCAGTTGATAGCTGCCGCGCATGGTTCCCACTGGTGTTTCCAGTTGGCAACCGCTGGTGTAGACGAATTTCTCGCCCGGTTGCAACAAGGGCTGGTGTCCGACGACGCCCAGGCCGCGGACCTCCTGCACTTCACCACTGGCATCGGTGATGATCCAATGCCGTGAAATCAGTTGCGCGGGGACCGTCCCGACATTCTGGATGGTGATGGTATAGGCGAAGACATAACTGTCGTTAGCGGGGTCCGACTGTTCAGCGATATACTGCGGCGCCGCGCTGACGGCAATCTGATATCGCTTGTCTTCGGTCATGGTCATCTCCCAGGGCGCTAGCGCCAGTCATCGTGACGCGCATTGCACAACAAAGCGCCGCTGCTGGCAAGGCTGATGCCAAGCACGAGCGCGGACTGGGCAACGGATTCAGCCAATTGCCGAAACGGGTCGCGGACTCCGTCCGGTACGTGATGGGCGGTGGGCGTTTCCCGGTGTGCGACAAACCGCTATGATTGCGCGATGAAGACACGAATTTTATTGGTTGAAGACGACGCCAAGCTCGCGGCGCTGACCGCGGAATACCTGCGAAAAAACGATTTCCAGGTCAATGTCGAAGGGCGCGGCGACGCGGCCGAGGCACGAATCATCAATGAACGGCCCGACCTGGTGGTTCTTGACATCATGCTGCCCGGCAAGGATGGCTTCGAGATTTGCCGTGCCGTACGCTCCGTGTATCACGGGGTGATCCTGATGTTGACCGCCCGCGATGAAGATCTCGACCAGATTCTCGGTCTGGAGCTTGGGGCCGACGATTACATCGCCAAACCGGTGCAACCGCGGCTGTTGCTGGCACGAATCAAGGCCCTGCTTCGTCGTTCGCCAAATGTCGCCGGCGGCATGGTCGGCGAGGCCGGCGATCCCGAGCAATCCGCCGAGCTGACTTTCGGTCGCTTCCGGATCAGTCAAGCGACACGCAGCACTTCGTTGGGTGACGACAGTATCGACCTGACCACCGCCGAATTCGACCTGCTGTGGCTGCTGGCCAAACATGCCGGCACCATCCTGTCGCGCGACGATCTGTTGCAGGAACTACGCGGCATCGGTTTCGACGGACTCGATCGCTCGATCGACGCGCGGATCTCCCGCTTGCGCCGAAAACTCGGCGACGATCCGGAAAATCCCCTGCGCATCAAGACGGTTCGCGGCAAGGGTTATCTGTTCAGCAAGCATGACTGGCAATAGCAACAAGCTGCTGGCCCTGCTCGACAATTACAAACCGGCTCCCTGGCGGGGGCGTTACAGCCTGTCACGGCTGTTTTTCAATTTCTATCTGCTGGTGATGGGTTCCTTCGTGGTCATCGCCATTTTTGCCGATTTCGTCATTTCGACGGCGGTCAAGGGCATTACCGATGACTACACCAGCCGCTTCATGCGCGGGACCATCGTCCTGATCGAAGACGAGCTGTTCCGCAAGCCCCACGCCGAATGGCCGAAAGCCATCGCCGCACTCGACAAGAAGTTTTCTTACAAGCTCGACATCGTCGATCGCTGGAAATTGCACTTGCCGAAACCACAGGCGGAAAAGCTCGACAACGGTGAGTTGGCGATCGATAGTCAGGGGGACATCCTCTACCATCGACTCAAACAAACCTCACAGGTCCTGGTCGTCGGACCGTTCTCGCCGGAGCGCAATCCCGAATACCGGCCGGGAATTCCGATCGATCTGCGCATCAGCCTGCTGACCTGGAGTCTGATCGGTGTCTGCTTGGCGGTTGCTGTCTGGTTGTGGGTTCAACCCGTCTGGCGCGATCTCGAAGCAATGCGCCAGACGGCCCGTTCTCTCGGCGAAGGCGATTTCGGCGCCCGAGCACCGACGATGCGCAGCAGCGCTTTCGGTCCGTTGGCCGAAACCCTCAACGGGATGGCCGAACGCATTCAGCGGCTGATCGCGACGCAGAAGGAATTGTCGAGCGCCATTTCCCATGAATTGCGCACGCCGATCGCCCGAACGCGCTTCGCCCTGGAAATGCTCGCCGAAACCGACGACCCCGACGAACGGATTCGTTTGTGGCGGATGATGGAGGACGATCTCGACGAACTCGATGGTCTGATCGATTCCAGCCTGACCTATGCCCGCTTCGAACGCGAGCAACCCGAGCCACGACTTTCCCAAGTCGACATTGCTCCCTGGCTCGAAGAGCAGGTCGAAGACTCGCGTCTGCTGGCACGAAGATTGACGCTGCACCTCAACACCAGCGCGCTGCCCTGTGGCTTGAAAGTCGAAATGGACCGCCGCAGCATGCCCTACGCCATCAACAACCTGCTGCGCAACGCCATCAAATATGCCCGCTCGAGGATCGAGGTCAGCGCAGTTGTCGTCAGCGGCGAGTTGTGTGTGCACGTCGACGACGACGGCATTGGTATTCCGCCCGAGGAACGCGAGCGGGTATTCTCGGCCTTCACCCGGCTCGACCGCTCACGCGACCGTTCCACCGGCGGTTACGGACTCGGCCTGGCGATTGCCAGACTGGTTCTGGAACAACATCAGGGTCGCGCCAGTGCCTCCGAATCGCCACTGGGCGGTGCCCGGTTCACCTTGCAGTGGCCGTTGTCACAAAACGTCACCTAACGCTGACGCAAACCCTGCAGACGGTTGGTCGACTCAGGTCTTACCATTAACCATTGTCTCGACTACGACGATGTAAGGTAAAGCCAATGAGCGAACTCGACCTGCAACACGATGACCATCATGCTCTCGAACGTTTTCTTGTCGCGTCCCGTCACCATTTGCTGGTCGCCACCCTGGTGGATGGAGAGGCGTTGGCCGCTCATGACCAACGGGAAATCGGCCACTGTCCAGTTTGTCCGCAGCATCCGCCAACTTTCAGATAAACCCCGTGTCCGTGGACAAGTCGTTCTTTCCGATTGCTGAAGGGATCGGTATTTTTTTTGGTGTCGCCGCCTGGGACGTGCTGAGCGCTGGAGAGATGGCGCTGATCAAAGCGGCGTTGATTGCCGCTGGCGGCGCGGTGAGCATTTTCGCTTTTCGTTGGCTGCAAACCAAGCTGCGCGACAAACAACATATCGATCACCTGCATTAGGGTGTGTTGAGAATCACCGCCAATTGGTGACAACAACAGCTGAGTGGATGGTCGTTGTCAGCGAAAGTCCGCTTTGTCGCCGCACATGAACAGGCGCTTGGATTGATCTGTTTTTCCGGAAAATTCTCGATCAGGCGTCAGATATACATTTATACATTTGCTCACCCATCTTGATGAGCTCGCATCAGTTTGACGTCTGTGAGATCGCCACTTCCTCGTCATTTTTGTATCAATCAGTGAGCACCGCGTGCCTTGTCGGCCAATAAGGTAGCAGTCGCGATAACCCCGGTTTTTTGAAATGGCGAGCCGATGGATGAGAACCGGATAACAGGTGCTGCGTGGTGGGGATGAGCATGGACCATTCAACCAAGCTCTCGCGATCAAGACGAAGCAACGTAAATGCGATTGTCATACAAAAGTGCAAATTCTCACCCGGGAAGATCTCGCCCGATGGCGGAAAGACCGACAAGGAAAGAGAAGTTTGTCGAAGCCGTAGGACTGATGGTCAGGGGCAAAGGGCCAAAAGAGGAGAAGTGCTCGAGACCGTGTCAATGTGTGAACTTGGCGTGTCAGATGCCTGCAATAGCGGGCGGATGGGCGTGATGTGATGTCGATGGAGCCGGATGTAGACTGACCAGCGACGAAACGGCCGACCCACGAATGAGCCCCGTGCGCACGGTGCGCACCGTGCGCACAGAGCCAGCGCGTCGACAAGCAACGCTGGCGACTTCAATTTCTCCAACGCTGGGTGCAGATCTGCATGCAGGCGGGTGTAGCAAGGGTGCGGCCGATAGGGCCGCCCCATATGGCGATCACCACGTCTGGCGGAGACGAAGGGATTCGAACCCTTGATGCAGGTTTATGCCCGCATGCTC
>JAVMKC010000066.1:0-20614 GCA_031732795.1 Accumulibacter sp.
CCATCTACTTGGCTTCTGCCGTGATCAACTCCCGGTGATTCTCAACACACCCTAGGGCAAGGCTACCACCTATCCTCCTGTCCGAATTTCCGGCGCCCGCTCTACCTACCGAATTCCCGTCCCACTTGGGAGGTTTTCTGTTGCGTAGTAAGTCGATTCTGCGACTCAGGGCTCCCTTGATGGTTCCCCACATGTATACTTGCGAACAATTCATAAAGGCGGTTTCGCCTCAATACGTTGCAGCAAGATTGAGAGCCCATGTTGTCACCTGATGGTGTTATCTATGGGATGAATTATTTACTATCTGATTTGATTTATCTAACGCAGACAGCATTTTGTCTACCGACATGATTTAATGTCAACTAGTAAAAATATTGTCTACGCACAACTGGAAAGGAGCTGTTAATGGCTTCGGTCAATAAAGTAATTCTGGTTGGTAATCTGGGGGCAGACCCGGAAACGCGCTACCTGCCCAGCGGCGATGCAGTATGCAATATTCGTATGGCTACCACCGAGCGTTTCCGCGACAAAGCATCGGGGGATTTCAAGGAAAATACCGAATGGCACCGCGTGGTCTTTTTTGGCAAGTTGGCGGAAACCGCTGGTCAATATTTGAAAAAAGGTCGCCAAGTCTATGTCGAAGGACGGATCCGAACCAATAAATGGCAGGACAAGGAGGGTAACGAGCGCTATACCACTGAAATCGTCGCTTCTGAGATGAAGATGTTGGGTAGCCGCGAAGGGATGGGAGGTCCTGCGGAAAATCAAGGCGATTATGGCGGCAGCATGCCCTCGTCGGCAGGAAACTCTACCGGAGCGTCGGCCGGCAACCGTTCGGCACCTGCCAAGAAAAAGCCGGACTTCGACGACATGGACGACGATATTCCTTTCTGATTACCGTCCGCTGCAACTCAGCGCCGCTTGCGCGGCGCGTTGGCCAACAGCCGGTCGTAAATGAGATTGGGAAGTCGCCGCAGTACCCAGGCCACGATCGCCATAGGCCAGGGTATGGTCGTTTGACTTGAACCGCGTTCGATCGCCCGGACGAAGGCACGTGCAGCTGCTTCGGGAGACATCAAAAAAGGCATCGGGTACGGGTTGTCTCGAGTCATCGGGGTGTCGACATAGCCCGGGTTAATGGTCACCACTTTCACCCCGCTGCCATATAACTCGACGCGCAGACTTTCCAGGTAGGAGATCGCCGCCGCCTTCGATGCGCAATACGCTTCTGCTCCTGGGATGCCTCGCACGCCGGCCACGGAGGCGATACCGACCAGACGGCCGTGGCCGGCTTGGCGCATGGCAGCGATGAACGGTGAGAAAGTCGCTGCCATGCCGAAAAAATTGGTGTCCATCACTCGGCGAATCACCTCGAGGTCTTCGGTGTGCTCGCTCAAAGTGCCGACAGAGATTCCGGCATTGGCAATCACCACATCGGGAACACCAAGCCGACCAAGATAGTCGTCAGCCGCTGTGAGCAATGCGTCGGCGTCGGTGACATCGAGTGGATAGACGTTGATCTGTCCGGGCCAGCGGGCGGACAATTCCTCCAGCAATTCACCGCGTCGGGCACACAATCCCAGGAAAGCTCCCTGGCTGGCGTAATACTCGGCCAAGGCTCGACCGATGCCCGATGACGCACCGGTAAGGAAAACTTTCAACTTGGACGGCGAGTCATTTCGTGACTGGTCGTCCGGCCGACGGCCAGTATGTGCCAATGAAGCATTCGCCTGCTGTGCTTATTTCTTCTTCCGTTCGCCACGAACCTTGTCGATCACCCGGTCGGTCAACCCCGGCAGTTCCTGCAAGCCGGCCAGTTCCTTACCGGTGACCAGATATTTGCCATCGACGGTCATCGCCGGAACGCCGGTGATCTTGTGCGTCTGCGCCATTTGATCGGCGCGCTTGGCTTTACTGGTCACGCCGAAAGACGTATAGGCGTCGGTAAATTTCTTTTTATCAACGCCTTGCGCGGCGACCCAGTCGATGATGCTTTGATCGTCGTACAATCGACCGCCACCTTTATGCAAGGCATTGAAAACCGCGCCGTCGAGTCTGGCCAAGTCACCAGTGGCTTCCAGCGCGTAATACAGTTTGGCCAGGTTGGCCCATTGCGGACGGCCAAAAGACACGGGAACACGCTTGAAAACGACATCGCTCGGCAAAGCACCGCTCCATTTACCGACGATCGGGTGAAAATCGTTGCAATGCGGGCAACCGTAAGAGAAAAATTCGAGTACTTCGACTTTGCTCGGGTTATCCGTCTGCTGGACGGGAACGATCGGCACGTAATCGCGGCCGATGGCCAGTTCGGCCGCCATAACGGGAACATTGATGGCCATCACAGTCAGCATCAGGCTAAGCAGCCCGCCACGAAAAAGACTTTTCATCACTTCTCCAGATTCAATCTTTTCTGACGACGTTGGCGTCGATGCCCTGTTTGGCCAAATCCGAACGCATATGCGTCACTTCATCCATTTTGTGGTACGGCCCGATGCGGACCCGGTACCAGACCTTGTCCTGCAGCATCACTTGCTGGATGCGTGCTTCAGCGCCGAGTAACGCCAAGCGCGCTTTTTGGTTGTCCGCTTCGCCGGCATTCTGGAACGATCCGGCCTGCAGGTAGATGGGTTCTTTCAAGGTACTGTCTTTTTCAGCCTTGCTGCGGGATTCGGCAGGTTTGCTTTCTGCGGATTTGTTTTCGGTTGTTTTGGCTGGCTTGTTTTCCGCCGATTTGCTTTCTGACGGTTTGCTGTCGGCCGATTTCGCCGGCTTGCTCTCGGCCGGCTTGTTTTCAGCCGCTTTGCTTTCGGAGGGCTTGCTTTCCGGTTTGCTTTCGATGGGTTTGCTGACCGGTGGCTTGACTTCTGCAGGCTTGGCGGTTTCCGGTTTCGTCTCCTCAGGTTTGGGATCGGGAATCGCTTCTGCCTTGCCCGGCAGGATCTTGTAAAAATCGAAGCGCTGTTTATCGCCCCCCGTCTCGCCGGGTTTGCCCGGCAAGGACAACGGCGCCGCCGCCATCTGCGGATTGTCCGGCGTTGCCGCTTGCGATGGCTTGGCCGCAGCCGTCGGCGCGGCGGATTTCGGTTGTTGGCCGTTGGAGGTAAAGGGCAAGGGCGCCTTATTGACATACCAGACGACGCCAGCAACAGCCACCATGCCGATCACCAACCCGATGAACAAGCCAATCAGTGTCCCACCGCCGGATTTGCCGGCTGGAGGAGTTTTACGCGGTTTCATATCACGACTCATCGAAATCCTCTGCTTGCTGATCACATCGAATCCGGGCAGCCAACGCCCAGAATCGCCATCCCGTTACGGATCACCTGCCGGACGGCCGCTGCCAAGGCGACACGCGCCTCCTTGAGCGCCGGGTCGTCGACCAGGATCCGTTCGGCATTGTAATAACTGTGGAAATCGGCAGCCAGATCCTTGAGATAAAAGGCGATCAAATGTGGCGCCAATTCGCTCGCCGCCTGTTCGACGATTTCCGGAAACTCACCGAGGCGTGACGCCAGCGCGAGTTCATGGTTTCCTTGCAACGGAGTCAGATCCGTGCTGACCAAAGACGCCGGTTCGCCGTCCCACGAGGCAAGAACCGAGCATACCCGGGCATGGGCATACTGAATGTAGTAAACCGGGTTGTCGTTGGATTGGCTCTTCGCCAGATCAAGATCGAAATCCAGATGTTGATCGGATTTGCGCCAGACGTAGAAGAAGCGGCAGGCATCGTTGCCGACTTCGGCGCGTAAATCGCGCAGGGTGACGTATTCCCCCGACCGGGTCGACATCTGCGCTTTGACACCGGAACGGTACAGGACGGCGAATTGCACCAGAGCCACATCGAGCTTTTGCGGATCGATGGCCAAGGCTTGCAACGCCCCTTTCACCCGGGGGATGTAGCCGTGGTGATCGGCACCCCAGACGTTGATCAAGCGGTCGAAACCGCGTTCGAACTTGTTGAGGTGATAAGCGATATCCGAGGCGAAATACGTGTATGCGCCATTCTCGCGTTGGACGACGCGATCCTTTTCGTCACCGAAAACCGTAGACCGGAACCAAGTCGCCCCATCCTGCCGGTAAAGGTGGCCGGCCGTTTGCAGCCGCTCGACGCAGCGTTCGACCAGCCCGGTGGCAAAAAGCGATTGTTCCGAAAACCAGACATCGTAATGGACACCGGATTCTTCGAGATCATTACGGCAGTCGGCCAATTGCTCGGTCAACACGAAATCATGCAGATAATGCCAATCTTCGCCGAGCAGCGTTTTGGCGTTGTTGATCAGCGCGTCGAGATGGGCCTCGCGTTGCCGGGCGGCGTCAGGATCGCTGCGCACCGGATCAGGCATCCCCGGCGTTCCGGCAAACGCTTCGACCAGCGGTCGTTGAAAGCGCAGACCATTGGCCAGCACCAAACGCTGCGCCATCTCACGGACATAGTCTCCCTGATAGGCGTTCGATGGAAAAAGCGACCGTTCTCCGTCAACGGCAGGCACCGATGCCAAATAACGCAGCCAGGTGGACAAGGCCAGAATGTCCATTTGCCGACCCGCATCATTGACGTAATACTCGCTGGTCACCGCCCAGCCGGCGCGGGACAGCAATCTGCACAGGCTGTCGCCATACGCCGCACCGCGACCGTGACCGACGTGCAAGGGCCCGGTCGGATTGGCGGAGACGAATTCGACCAGCACCTTGCGTTGGCCGCCGAGATCGGCACGACCAAAATCCTCACCGCTGTCGAGGATCTCGCGCACCACATCGAGCTTGGCACCGGGATGCAGATGAAAGTTGATGAACCCGGCGCCGGCGACGTCAACCTTGCTGACCCGTGGGGAATAAGGCACCTCTGAAATCAGCAAATTCGCCAGTTCGCGTGGATTGCGTTTCAAGGTCCGCGCCAGTTGCATCGCCAAGTTGCACGAAAAATCGCCGTGAGCGGCCAGTTTTGGGCGTTCGATGACGACCGGCGTCGTCTCGCCCGGCGCGACACTGTGCAGAGCGGCTCGCATCAACTCTGCGAGGTGAGTCTTTATTGAGGAATTCATCAAAAACGGTGCTGAAAAGTTGAGTCAAGCGGCTGATTATACGATGCCGAATGACGGGTCGAAGCAATGTTCCGCAAACCGGACAGGCTCGCTGGCCCGGGAAAGTGTGTAAACTGGCCGCTTTAACGATCATCCGCCGCTCCACCGTGCGCATTTTCCGCCTCGCCAAAATCTTGAGCATCGCGAACCGCTACGGGCTCGACGAGATGATTCTCGAACACGAACCGAGCGGCCGCCTGGCGGCCTTGTCGCGCACCTTTCACTTCTGGCGGCGTTTCGACACCTCTCCAGCCGTACGGCTACGTCTGGCGCTCGAGTCCTTGGGGCCGATTTTCGTCAAATTCGGCCAGGTGTTATCGACACGGCGCGACCTGCTGCCCCCGGAACTGGCCGACGAACTGGCCAAGCTGCAGGATCGCGTGCCGCCGTTCTCCTCAGAACTGGCCCTGGCGCAAATCGCCCGGGCTTACGGCCGGCCGGCCAATCAGGTTTTCGCTGAATTCGATCCCGTGCCGGTCGCCAGCGCGTCGATCGCACAAGTGCACTTCGCCCGCCTGCTGCCCGAAGACGGCGGCCACGAGGTGGCGGTGAAGGTACTGCGCCCGGATATGCATCAGGTGATCGCCAACGATCTGGCGCTGCTCGAAACCTTCGCCGGTCTGCTGGAAAAGGTCTGGTCGGATGGCAAACGGCTCAAACCGCGCGAAGTGGTCGCCGAGTTCGCCAAGTATCTCTACGACGAACTGGACCTGATGCGCGAAGCCGCCAATTGTTCGCAACTGCGACGCAATTTCAGCGGCTCACGCTTGCTACTGGTCCCCGAAGTGTATTGGGATCAATGCACTACGACAGTAATGGTCATGGAGCGGATGCGCGGCCTGCCGATCAGCCAGACCGAAGCCCTGGCCGCCGCCGGCGTCGATCTGGCGGCCTTGTCCCGCGCCGGGGTCGAAATTTTCTTCACTCAGGTTTTTCGTGACGGTTTTTTTCATGCCGACATGCATCCGGGCAATATTTTCGTCGCCGTGGACCCGGCGCATCATGGCCAATACATCGCCCTTGACTTCGGGATCGTCGGCACCCTGACCGACAGTGACAAGAATTATCTGGCGCAGAACTTCCTGGCTTTTTTTCAACGCGATTACAAGCGTGTAGCCACTGCACACATCGAAGCCGGCTGGGCGCCGAGCGACACCCGCGCCGACGAGTTCGAAGCGGCGATCCGCGCGGTCTGCGAACCGATCTTCGACCGGCCACTGCACGAAATTTCCTTTGGCCGCGTACTGTTACGGTTGTTCCAGACCTCGCGGCGCTTCAACGTCGAAATCCAGCCACAACTGGTGATGCTGCAGAAAACGTTATTGAACATCGAAGGACTCGGACGACAACTCGACCCCAACCTCGACTTGTGGAAAACCGCCAAACCCTTTCTCGAACGTTGGATGAGCGAACAAGTCGGCAAACGGGCGCTGCAACTGGCCGTACGACAGGAATCACCGTATTGGGCACGTTCGTTGCCGCAACTGCCACGCTTGCTGCATCAAGCATTGGCGCAGCAGGCTAAACCGGCCGACATTTCACCGCTGCTGCTCGAATTGCTCCGCCAACAACGACGGCAAATGGTCTGGCTGGCGATGATCGCCGTTTTGCTGGTCGCCCTTTTGATCGGTCAGCATCTCTTTTGATACCGGGATAATCGCAATGCTGCAGGCGCCCTCAGGGACGCCCAGCCTTAACGATTATTTTTCCCCGAATCGACGGTCAGTGAATCGAAATCTCCCTTAAACCCGTCCTCGCCTTGACCTTTGGCGACTGCTTCCACTACAGTGCAGAACAGCGATCCTGCTCTTCGACTCATTCCCTCACGTCATATCGTCGAAATGAATTCCCTGTTGCAGGACTTCCTGCTGGCTTTCCGCAATGTCGTCCGTCAGCGTCGTCGGAGCGGGATGGCAATCCTCGCCGTTGCTTTCGGGATCATCACCCTGCTGCTCGCCGGTGGATTCATCGAGTGGACCTTGATGGGCATGCGCGAGTGGACGATCGGTTCACGTCTGGGACACATCCAGGTCGCCCGACCCGGTTATTTCCAGCTCGGCCAGTCTGACCCGTTCGCCTACCTTCTGGCACAGGATTCCGCTGACCGGGCGGGACTCGAAAAAATCGACGGGGTCAAGATCGTCGGGGCGCGGTTGGCTTTTGGCGGCCTGATCAGCCACGGCGAAGCGACGATTTCCTTTCTCGGCGAGGGCGTCGAGCCGGACAAGGAAGTTTTGCTGTCGAGCACCCTGTTCATCACCAAGGGTCAGGGCTTGTCGACCAGCGATGCGAAAGGAATCATCATCGGCGCGGGTCTGGCCGCCAACCTCGGGGTAGACGTCGGCGATCAGGTGGTGCTGATGGCCAATACGCCAGCCGGTGGCGTCAGCGCGGCGGAATGTCACGTGCTGGGATTGTTTTCGACCGTTTCGAAAGCCTACGACGACGCCGCGGTACGTTTGCCGATCAGCACCGCGCAATCCTTGCTGAAAGTCGGTGGTTCGCATCTGTGGGTGATGCTGCTCGACAAGACCGAAGATACATCGGCAGTGCTGGCCAAATTGCGCGACAGCTTTGCCGGCCGCTCGCTGGAATTCGTACCGTGGAACGATCTGGCGGATTTTTACAATAAAACAGTCACCTTGTTCCGAAAACAGGTCGGAGTGATCAAGGTGATCATCGCCATCATCATCGTCCTGTCAATCTCGAATACCCTGATGATGAATGTTGTCGAGCGTACCGGCGAAATCGGCACGGCTCTGGCAGTAGGGATCACCCGGTCAAAAATCATGCGCTCATTCGTTCTCGAAGGCGTGCTGCTCGGTGTCGGCGGCGGTCTGATCGGCATGCTCATCGGCGCCGTCGCGGCACATATCATTTCATTGATCGGCATTCCGATGCCGCCGCCACCCGGCATGGCTCGCGGATACACCGCAGAAATTCTGGTCAATGCCCGCTTGCTGTTCGACGCGTTCATGCTCGCCGCCGGAACGACCCTGCTGGCCAGCTTGTACCCTGCCTGGAAAGCCTCGCGAATGGTCATTGTCGACGCCTTGCGTTTCAACCGTTGATCGCCACGACACCATGAGCCCCCCTGCCCTGCTCAACCTCTGGCGACAAAAAACGCAACGCGCTCTGGCCTTGCTGGTCCAGGTCGTCTCCAGACTTCGCGGCTTCCGTCGCGGGGACGACGTTCAGCTCGTCGACCGGACACTGGACGAGGAACAAGCGGAAGCGTTCATTCACTCGCAAACGGCGGTGCTCAAATTGGCGCTGCGCAATGTGCTCCGGCAACGAATCCGCACCGCCATGACCTTGGCTGCGATCACATTCGGTGTCGTCGGTCTGGTATTGAGCGGCGGATTCATCCAGGACATCTTCGTTCAGTTGGGTGAAGCGGTGATCCACTCGCAATCCGGCCACTTGCAGGTCACCCGTCAGGGATATTTCGAACGCGGTTCCCGTTCCCCGCAGGATTATCTGATCAGCGACCCCGACGAGACCAAGAAAACCATCGCCTCCTTGCCGCAAGTGGCTGACACGATGGGCAGGATCTACTTTTCAGGTATTCTGAACAATGGCAAGACCGATCTGGCGATCATCGGCGAAGGCGTCGAGCCGGACAGGGAAAGCCGGCTTGGCACGCACATGGTGATCACCGCCGGAAAACAGTTGTCCGACCAGGATGGCGATGGAATCATGGTCGGCGAAGGAATCGCCCGCGCCGCCCGCCTCAAACCGGGCGACCGGGTGACGCTGCTGCTCAACACCGCTGAAGGCGCCTTGAACACCGCCGACTTCGTGATCATCGGCACATTCCAGACCTATTCGAAAGAATTCGATGCCCGGGCCGTGCGCATCCCGCTGGCCTCGGCGCAGGATCTGCTCAACAGCTGGGGGGTCAATGCCATCGTCGTTTCGCTCAAGAACACCAACGATACCGCCACCGTCAAGCAACGGCTCGTCGAGCGACTGCCAGCGAAGCTGTTCGACGTCCTGACCTGGCAGCAGTTGAACGATTTTTATGAAAAGACCGTCACCTTGTACCAGCGCCAGTTCGGTGTCTTGCAGTTCATCGTTCTGCTGATGGTGCTGCTCAGCGTCGCCAATGGCGTGAATATGAGCACTTTCGAACGGCTGGGTGAATTCGGCACGATGATGGCTGTCGGCGCCCGGGCCAGCCATGTGTCGTATCTGATCATCGTCGAAAATACGTTGATCGGCATCGTCGGCGGTGCACTCGGCGTGCTGCTCGGCATCGCCCTGGCGTTGATCATTTCAGCGATCGGCATTCCCATGCCGCCGCCGCCGAACGCCAATCTCGGCTATCTGGCGACGATCCGCATCGTGCCGGGCGAATTGATCAGTGCGTTTGCCGTTGGTTTTCTGGCCACCGTCGGCGCCTCGCTGCTGCCAGCGAAAAAAGTCGTCCGCACGCCGGTGGTCGATGCGCTTCGGCAATCCATCTGAAAGGTTGTGAAGAAATGGTCACGGGCAGGCCAGGATGCCAGGCGCGAGCGAGCGACGAGATCTATCGGATAGGCTGGAGTGAGGCCGCGCAGTAGATTTATTCACCACCTCTGAGGTTTTCCCACCCGGCCCGCTTCCGGGCACTTCGAGTTCATTTCGTAACCGGCGCCGGCGAAGCCTTCCCATCGTTGGTCAGCCGCGGATAAGCAATCCCGTAATGACCCGGCGAGAGAATGTTCGCCGGATCGATCGCCGCTTTGATCGAATCATGCAAACGCTGCAGTTCAGGCGCGTTAGCAAACAGATCACGCCAACTTTGCAAACCTGCCCGGTATTGTTGGTAATGCTTCTCGTGCATGATTGCCAGGAGCTCGTCGTAGAGTTCCCGGCTGTGACGCGTTTCGTCGGCGTCCTCCCGGTCGTAGATCACCGCCATCAGGCAGATCACCGACCGCGGATTCATCAACAGCATGGCCACATAAAAATCGAAACCGTGCGCCGCAAACCGTGCCTTGCACGTCTCGAGGAACGGCCAGATGTGCGCATTGGTGAACGGCAGAATCGGCGCGAACCAGATCAGACCGCAACCGTCCCGCGCCGGGTGTACTTCGCCCGGCGGACGCGGCCGGCGGTAACGGTAATACGCGTGCTTGACGAAAAATTCCGTCGGAATGCCCTGCAGAATCTTGTGCACGTAGGGCGCCGACTCCAGAACCGGCAACGACGTGCGTGCCGCGAGTTCGGTCAGACGGCGGAAGAACGGTTTCTTCCACGACCAGGAAATCACCCCTTCCAGGAACGGCAACAGTCGATCGGAAACGAAAATCAACCGTCCATACGGTGACAAGGCCTCACGCAGCAAGGAGCGCTGCAGACGCACCTGGCTACGCGTGCCGTAGATGCCACCGGCGCAATTCCAAGGCGAGATACCGTATTTCTTGCGCAACGCCGCTAACTCATCGTCGTTCAACGGACCATTCTGCGTCACCTGTTCGCCGATACGCTGGGTCAGGATGGTCATCGAAACGAAGTCGTTGATCATGTGCAGCTTGGTGTTGACGATTCCGCTCAACGCCAGTCGTCGGAAGGCATCGACCACTGCCGGCAAGTGGCGCTGATCACGGATTTCGAAAACGTAAGAGTTGTACGACTCGGGAGTCGGCATCAGCCAGACGCCGGCGCGGGTGACGATTCCGTAATTGGATTGGGTAAAGATTCCTTCCAGATACGGGCCGACTCCCCACTTGTGCGTATGCCAAGTCTGAAGTCCGCGAATGGCGCCTCCCGTACGAATCGTCTGGCCATCCGGCAGAACCACTTCCAGGCCGCACAAGGCGCCGAAATGGTCGCCGTAGGGCGTTTCGCCGACCCCGCGTTCGAGCGCGTTGCCGATCACGCTGCCTTGGCCGGAACCATCGGTGCAATCGATCCAGAGCTTGTAGCCCTTGCTACGTAAATGGTGATTGAATTGTTCGTAGGTAACTCCGGGTTCGATTACCGCATATGCCAGTTCTTCATTGACTTCGATGATGCGGTTCATCCGGGTCAGGATCATGACGATGGCACCGTCCTCGACCGCCAGGGTGGTTCCGTAGCCCCAGTTGCGCCCGGTGCTGGATGGCCATAACGGCACTCGATGACGAGCGGCGACCCGTACCACCTCGGCGACTTCCTCGCTGGACGCCGGGAAAACGACCGCCGAGCACCGGCGTTGCCAGGGGATCGTACACCGCGAGTAGCGATCGAGATCGTCAGCCGTGATACATAAATGATCCGGACCAACGACGGCGCGCAGTTCCTCGGTCACTTGCGTAGTGAGTCCTGAGGGCGCGAAACGATTTTCCATCGACCTTCCTTCCAGGAAACGACACAATCGGTAAAATCAGCCCGCTTGCTGGTCGGGCAGGCGGCCTGCCGAAACCAGTGCCAGCCTCCATGACAGACAGGCAAGAAGATGAATGAAGGCACACCGTACGCCCACATTCGCCGAGCCCCTCATACGGGTACTCGAAGCACTCATCCACTGCATTGATCTCGAACTATAATCAGTTTAAATAGGTGGACTGAAGCTTTAGATCAGGCGGAATGGAAGGTCCGCCACACTTGGCGGGCGTCGCCGACACAGCAGGTCAGGTCGGCACGGCCAATTTCATTGTAGAACAGGCGGCATTGTGGCGCTTGAATCGAGGCAGACGACGTTGGCAAGTCTGAAGGTTTTCAAGGTTTTCATTCACGAATTATTGACCTTCGAGCGCAGTCCACGCGTACCCGAACCAGATCTGGTGATGGATCGCCCGGAGCAGGTCGAGGCATACTCCAAAGCAGGCGCCGAAGGAGGAACAATGGCGCCGGTCTACTTGTTCCATACCGCCCAGATTTCGCATGTCATCCGGCCGGGCGATCAGGTGGTCGATCTGGCTTGCGGCTCTGCCAACCAATTGGCGCAGGTTGCCCGGCTCAATCCGGACTGCCACTTTTTGGGGGTCGATCTCTCGCCGCGAATGCTCGACCGGGCGCGGGCCCTGGTCAAGGAACAAGGACTGCGCAACTGCGAATTCAAACTCGCTGATATTACTGATCTCAGCTTCCTGGCCGATAGCCATGCGGACGCTGTCACATCGACGCTGGCTTTCCACCATCTCCCCGACGCGAAATTACTGCAGGCATCTTTCAAGGAAGCGGCGCGAATTCTCAAACCGGGTGGCGGGGTGTATTTCGCCGATCTCGGCCATCTGCATGCCGAATCGTCCATCGACTATTTCGGCCATCAATACGCCGATCGACAACCGGAAATTTTCACCGAGGATTATCTCAACTCGCTACGCGCGGCGTTCTCGATGTCGGATTTCAAGCAGGCTGCGCAAGTCTTCGGGCAGCGGGTCAAAGTATTGAGCACCTTTCTGGTGCCCTACATGATGGTCGTCAAGACGGCAAACCGCCGCCCTAGTGATCAACAGTTGAGCGTGGCACTACGAGGGCTGCGACAAAGCATGCCAGCCTATCACCAGACGGATCTGCAGGATTTGATACTCTTTTTCCGCGCCGGTGGTCTGGCCAGCCCGTATTTCAATTGATCCGGTCGCCGTGGACGATCCGGCCGTACCACAACCAGACGCTCGCCACCTTCGCAAAAATAGACCCGCAACACCAGAAAAATAGACTAGTCTGGCAATCGACAGTCTCGCCACACTAAACAAGCCCTTGGAGCCGTCAACATGAGGTACGAACACAGCATCGCGCAGAGCGCCGAGTTTCTGCGGCTGGCCTTGAAACGGATGATGCAGCAACAAGCCGGCTTGCACCCTGCCAGTTATGCGATCTGGTACCAATATGTTTCGGGAGTCAATCTTCCCTTACAAACCGCCATCGATGGCCACCTGGAAAACCAGGGTCCGCTCGACGATGACACGACTTACAACCTTTATGCGCAGTTTGTCGCCACCCTCGGAGAAAAGTCGGCGTTGCGCATCGGCGACAGCGTCACACAACTGGTCGATCAAGTGTCGGAATCGGCTACGACAGCGGGTAATCACGCCTCACGTTACGGCCACTCGCTGGAACGCTGGTCCGACACCTTGTTGCAACCAGACGCCGCTGGCAGCGGCCAGTTGGCTGCCGGCGTCACGGACATCCTGCGCGGTACGCGGGAAATGCAGGAAAGCATCCTCACGCTACAGGAACGTCTCGAAGCCAGCACCCGCGAAGCACAGCGTTTGCGTGACGAAGTAGCCCGTGCCCGCGAGGAAGCCTTGATCGATTCCCTGACCGGACTGGTCAACCGCAAGGGATTCGACATCGCGTTGAAAATTTGCCTGGAGAATGCCCAGACACGCTCGCCCGGTCCGTGCTTGTTGATGATCGACATCGACAATTTCAAGAAGCTCAACGACGCTCGTGGACATCTGTTCGGCGACAAGGTGCTCGCCAGCATCGGTCACATCCTGCGGGCCAATGTCAAGGGCAAGGACATCGCGGCCCGTTACGGTGGTGAAGAGTTTGCCGTCATTCTGCCGGAAACGCCTCGTGGCGGCGCGCTCGGTCTGGCTGAAGCGTTGCGGGCGATCATTGCCACCAATTGGAACAAACGCGCCGAGGACTACGAAGGACTGCCCGGCATTACCGTATCGATTGGCGTCGCCGATTACAATGCCGGAGAAACAGTCCACGATTTCGTCGAACGCGCCGATCGAGCATTATACACCGCCAAAGTTCAGGGCCGCAACCGTGTGGCGATGGCACAGCCAAGCGCGGCGAGCGGCAAAAGCAAATAGCCGGAACGAAGGCGCCGACCACCGACTGGATCATGAAAGAGGATAAAGGATAATAAAAAACCCGCTGTTCATTGGACGGCGGGTTTTTTGATCCCGGTCGAGCGGCCAAACCGGGAGAGAAACCGGGCGATTACTTGCCAACGGCGTCCTTGGCTTTATCGGCAGCCGCCTTGGTCGCATCGGCTGCTTTGGCGACGGCATCCTTGCCCGCTTCCTTGGCCGCAGCAGCGGCATTGACGGCAGCGTCCTTGGTAGCCACGGCGGCGTCCTTGGTCGCAGCAGCAGCGTCCTTGGCGACTTCCTTGGTTGCGGCAGCGGCATTGACCGCGGCATCCTTGGTGGCTGCCACCGCATCTTTGGTAGCGTCCTTGGCGGCAACGGCCGCATCTTTCGCTGCGTCCTTGGTGGCGACCGCTGCATCCTTGGCCGCATCTTTAGCGGCCGCGGCCGAATCCTTGGCCGCTTCTTTGCTGGCTTCTGCCGCCGCGCCGGGTTTTTGAACAGATTCCTTGGCTTTGGCCGCTGCGTCTTCCTTCTGACCGCAAGCGGCCATCGTCAAAGCAAGAAAAGTGGACACGACGAGTAAACGAGTCTTCATGGCTATGGCTCCAGTATCAAAGGTGCTCTTAAAATAAAAATCAACAACTTCTCGAAGAGGGCAAAGGGTTTTCCGGATATCAAGAGTGATTGGAACCATCTCCCGTCCCCCACGAATATCTGTTATCAAATCACATTCAAACGAACGAGTAAATATCCTGAAACGCGAGTAGCCCGCGAAAAGATGACCGAAAATGATCGCGGGCGCTGTCGCCCAGCCTGGAAAGCGGACTACACTGACCGCTTTTCGTCTGATTGCCGTGCCTCGAAACGACTTCCATTTGCCATCGACGCTCGTTGAAGCGATCCGGCGGTCCGTCGGCGATGCCCAAGAGCGTACAGCCGAAATCACGTCCATCCGCGAAATCGGTGGCGGTTCGATCTCGCGGAGCTTTCTCTTCGGCCACCAGCATGGTCAATGGTTCGTCAAAATCAACACGGCAACGCGCGCAGGACTATTCGCTGCTGAAACCGACGGCTTGCAAGCACTCGCCGCCTGTTCGCAGATCCGTGTGCCACAGGTGTTTGGCCAGGGTTGCCACGACGGATACGCCTTTCTGGTTCTCGAACATCTCGGCTTGCGTCCGTGGCGTGAGACCGGCGACGGCGTCATCGCCGGACATGCCCTGGCCCGACTGCACGGCGTTATCGGTGAGCATTTCGGCTGGCATCGGGACAATTTCATCGGCTCGACACCACAGCACAATGCGTTTGCCTCCTGCTGGCCAGACTTCTTTGCCAGCCAACGTTTGCTACCGCAGATCGAATGGGCGAAAAATCACCGGGCGTCGGCAAAACTGATCGACCGAGGCCAACGACTCGTCGAACGGATGAGCGTCCTGTTCGACGATCATCAGCCGGCACCCAGCCTGGTGCACGGTGATCTATGGTACGGTAACGCCGCAATCGACGTGTCCGGGCGGCTGGCGCTGTTCGATCCGGCTGTCTATTTTGGCGATCGAGAAGCGGACTTGGCGATGTGCCGACTGTTCGGCGGCTTTCCCGATGCTTTTTTTGCCGCCTACGGTCAAGCGTGGCCCTTGCCCGAAGGTCACGTCCGCCGCCGGACCTTGTATAACCTTTACCATGTACTCAACCATTTCAATCTTTTCGGCGGCGGCTACCAGGACCAGGCGGAAAGAATGATCGACGAACTGCTGGCCGACATCGGTACCTGACACTCGGCCGTCCGACAATCTCTTCTGGAGGTGTCCATGGAAACGGAACACGACGCGTCCGACCTGCGGGTCAACCACTTTCGGCAAATCCTGCTGTGGCCGCTGCAACTGATGCCGCTGCCAGCCGACAGTTCTTTCGACAGTCACTATCGACTGCTCGAGCAGTCTGCTCCGGACAACCCGTGGCAGGAACTCGTCGATGAGTTCTGCGGTGATCCGGAACAATTCCAAGAACGGCATTACAGCGAATTCGTCACTTTTCTGCCCTACGTGCAACGCTTTTTGTACGGAGAAGGCGGCGGTCAGAATTCGTCGAATGGCAGCAACGAATCACCGATTCGTGTCTTCCGCCGGCATGATCTGGCGCAGGTGCGCATGACCTTCAAGGAAGACCCGCACCCCTTCATCTTCGAAATCATTCACATCGATCTCTATTTTTTCTACGACATCGACGTGGTGATTCTGGTCTTCGAGATTGCCGCCGACAACCTGAATTTGCGGCAAGTGCAGGACACGCTGTACCGTTTCGGCCGCGCCTACCCGCCTTATTGGGATGAAGACGGCACCGGAGGGCACTGCCTCAAGAAGACCGAATGGCTCGGCAAGAACGGGCAGGTACTGGCGGTTTCCGATTACGAAAACCGCAGCAAATATCTATCTTTCGTTTCCCGCTCCCGCGCGCCGTGTATCGCCTCACACTGGGAATTTCTGCTGCGCCCCATGGTATTGCACCATTCAGACGAGAGCGGCGTGGTCCGCTATCGTCAGGTCGAGTACCACCGCATGCCAGTGCTGGCCTATCTGGCAATGGAGGATGCCGGAGCGATGAACCGCAACGATTTTGCCCGGCTGGTTCTGGTCACCGGTCCCGGCAAACGCGGTTCGGCACCCTACTCCGCCCAGCATCTGGACAACTTCGAAAACCGTTATTGTCTGGACCGTTTCTGGCATCCGCAGGCCAAGCAGCCGGGCACCCGTCTGCTGACCTGCGGACACGCTTTCGTAATGGTCGGCAACGCCGATGACGACTATTACCGGGGTCTCGAGAACGGTTTGCTCGGGCAATTCCGTCACCAGTTCTTCCTGCTCTTCCTGATCCCGCATTTCCACAAAGCCGCTTTGCTGATGCTTTCCGACCGCCTGATCACCACTCTCAACGGTCTCGAGGTCGGCAAAGCGGAATCCGTAAAGCGTTTCAAACGCGGCATCCGGGAAATCCTGGAGATCTTTCTGCGCTTCAGCCACCGCTACTGGTTTTATGAAGTTTCCGATCAGGCGCAGGCCCGTGCGCTGTTCATGTTGACCCGCGAGCATCTGGGCACCGAAAAACTTTACGCCGAACTGCGCGAGGAAATCCAGGACATGAGCCAGTACCTCGACAGCGACAGCTTGCGCCGACAAAGCAACACCGTGGTCCGGCTAACAGTGGTCACCACCGCCGGGCTGGTGATGACGTTGACCACCGGTTTTTTGGGAATGAATGTGATCGATGCCGGACAGAGCCCCTGGATCGAAAAATGGACGCTGTTCGCCGCCGTGCTCATCCCTTCGCTGTTGGCGACCGGCTTTGCCGTCGCCAAGTCAAAGCCCCTGGCGGACTTTCTCGAAGCTTTGTCCGACGATCAACTGTCGACGGCTGAAAAACTGTCACCGTTGCGCGGAATCTGGCGGAAAAGACGTCCGACCAGAATCCCTTGACCGTGCGCTTTGCGTCCGATGCCCGATTCGAGCCGTTCTCACGCCGTTTTCGAACTGCACGGCAACAAACGCGACTCGCCGGCGCAAGGCAACCGGAAAGTCAAACAGGTTGATCGCTTAAGGAAACGCTGAATAATTCCTCTCGTCGACTTATGAATCATTTTTAATCAGTTAGTTGCGACATTTAAAACATGGGAAAACCGAATAATTCAGCGCTTCCTTAACCGCTGGATCAACATCTTATCGCCGACCGCACTATGGAATGCGACAATATGCCGCATTCTCAAACCGTCGTCAGCGGCAGAAAATGCGCGCTCTTGAGTTATCAGGAGCCTTGCATGGACGCGCCACACCTGCGACCCAAAGCGTTGATCATCGCTTTGGCGACCGTTTTTCAATGCGTTGATTTCCCACCAACGTTCGCCGCTGAAAATGAGAGCGAATTGCCCGAAATCGTCGTTTCGGGGCGCAAAATGCCAGCCACATCGGCGATGAACGACGAATTGAACGACCGTGAGTTGGCGGCAAGGCGCGCCTCGGTCAGCGATACCGCCCAGTTGCTCAGAGACTTTCCTGGCGTCGCCTCGTCAAGTGCCGGCGGGGTCGCCAGCCTGCCGGTGATCCGCGGCTTGGCCGACGACCGTCTGCGCATCAAGGTGGACGGCATGGATCTGATTTCGGCCTGCGGCAACCACATGAACCCGCCCTTGTCGTCGATCGATCCGAGTCGGGTTGAGGCCGTTCGAGTCTATTCCGGGATCGCGCCGGTCAGCGTCGGTGGCGACAGCATCGGCGGAGCGATCATCGTCAATTCACGCCGGCCCCGTTTCGCCGCAGCCGGCGACGGCGTTCTGACCAGCGGCGAGTTCGGCACCTTTTATCGCTCGAACGGTCACGCGCACGGCGTCAACGCCGCCGCCACCCTGGCCAACGAAAACCTGAGCATCAGTTACCATGGTTCGACCGCCGAAGCCGGCAACTATCACGCCGCCGGCGACTTCAAGCCCGGTTACAACGCCACCTGGACCACGGCCGGCAGCCATTGGATCGCCGGAAATGAAGTCGGCTCATCCGCGTATAAGACAGAAAATCACGCCCTGGACCTGGCCCTGCGCAACGGTGGGCAGTTGCTGGATTTGAAGCTGGCGGTTCAGCGGATTCCCTATCAGGGATTTCCCAATCAACACATGGACATGACCGGCAATCGCAATACGCAGGTGAATCTGGCTTATGAGGGCGCGTTCGATTGGGGAAAAATGCAAGCCCGAATCCATGACGAAAAAACAGAACATCAGATGGACTTTGGCCAAGACAAGCTGTACTGGTACGGTGCCGCGCACAACGTCGCTGGCATGCCCATGTCCACCCAGGCGCGCAACACCGGCGTCGGGGTTCGGGCAGAGTTTGGCGTCAGCGAGCGGGACCTGTTCAGAATCGGCGGCGATTATCAGCGCTACCGTCTTGACGACTGGTGGTCACCGGTCGCCAACTCGATGATGATGTCGCCGGACACTTTCCAGAATATCAATAACGGACAACGTGACCGCTTCGAGGTCTTCGGTGAATGGGAGAGAGCGCACTCGTTGCGTTGGTCGAGTTTGTTGGGAATCCGTATCGGCACCGTCAAGATGACGGCTGGCAACGTTCAAGGCTATAACAGCATGCCGATGATGTACGGCGACGACGCGGCCCGATTCAACGCTAGCAACCGTTCGAAAACCGACCATAACCTCGACCTGACGGCTCTCGCCCGTTATACCCCGCATGCCGGGCAAACATACGAAGCGGGCTATGCGCGCAAGACCCGTTCGCCGAGTCTTTATGAACGTTACACCTGGTCCACCAACGGCATGGCCATGACCATGAACAACTGGGTGAACGATGGGAATGGTTATGTCGGAGACGTGAATCTCCAGCCGGAAGTGGCCCACACCTTGAGTTTCACCGCCGATCTGCACGACGGTCAGTCCAAGCGCTGGGGAGTGAAACTGAGTCCTTACTACAGCAAGGTCGACCACTATATCGACGCCCGCTGCCTGACCACCTGTACAGCGGGCAAATTCAATTACCTCAAGCTGGTCAACACCGACGCGCGATTGTACGGTATCGATTTGTCCGGCTTCATGGCCCTGGGTCAGATCGATGGCTTTGGCAGCTTCATGGGCAAAGGGACGATCGCTTATGTCCGGGGCAAGAACGAACAGACCGGCGATTCCCTGTACAACATCATGCCGCTCAACGCCCGGCTGGCGGTCGAGAATCGGCTGGCGAACTGGACCAGCACTCTGGAATGGGTTCTGGTCGATGCCAAGCACCGGGTTTCCCAAGTGCGCAACGAAATGACAACCGGCGGTTACGGACTGTTGAATCTGCGGACCGGCTACGACAGCCGGCATTATCGTTTTGATCTCGGCGTCGAAAACGTCACCAACAAGCGCTATGCCCTGCCTTTGGGCGGAGCGTACATCGGTCAGGGCGCCACCATGTCGCTGAATGGCTCCGGCGCGCCTTATGGTGTACCGGTGCCCGGCATGGGACGTAGCGTGTATGCGGGACTGAATTTCAGGTTCTGAAATCTGCTACATCTTCTGGCGAAACAATTTCCGTCTGCCATCGGCGGCTCGAGCCGGTGGCAGACGGAACGCTTTCTCACATCGAGTGGAAGCCGATCATATTTCCCTCGGGATCACGAGCCAGCGCGATGAAGCCATGTTCGCCGATGGACATCTTGTCTTTGATCACCGTACCACCATGAGCGGCGACACGGCCGATTTCGACCGCGCAATCCTGACAGCCGAAGTAAACCAGCGTTCCACCGCCGGCCGAAGGAAAACCGTCCATTTTGACCAGCATGCCACAAGCGCCATACGAGGTCTGCGCAGTCGCTTTGTCAGAAGGGAACGCCCACATTTCCATGTTCATTTCTTCGGTCGGCGCCGGCATCGGCTCCAGTTTGACGTCGAGTACGGCCTCGTAGAACTGCCTGGCGCGTAACATGTCTTGCACATAAATTTCAAACCAGACCACGGGATTGATAGGCATAGCATTTCTCCATTGACGATTTTGAAGTGCGATGGCGACTTCGACAGACAGCCCCATGGCGTAAAAGACGACGGGTGTCGTCAATGCCGATTGTAGCCCGTTGAAGATCGTTGCATGCTGACTGGCAAAATTGGTCGTTGCTCCACGCGGCCTAACCGGCAACCGGAATGAATGCTTCAGACAAATGTCCCTCCACCAAGCGACACCAATCAAAACGTTTTAGGGAAACGCTGAATAATTCCGAAGCAAACTGAGCGGCGACTTGAGAAAATGG
>JAVMKC010000067.1:0-20310 GCA_031732795.1 Accumulibacter sp.
AGCTCCCCACGATCCCCGCCATCCCGGCAACCGTGTAGGGGAGTGAATGATTACGGGATTTGAAGCCTCGCTTTTCCAATCGGCTCGCAACGATCGCTCAAGTCCGACAGGCTCCCAGGCGCGAGCGGGCGACGAGATCTATCCAGTGGATAGGCGAGGAGTGAGCGAGTGAGCAACGACGGAGATTGGCCGCGCGGGAGATTTATTCACCACCTCTGAGGCCATTAATCGAAACCTGCCTCCGATCCTTTTCGAACGCCCGTTCTGGAGTGCTCGTGGAAACCGGATCTGGCGTTACCAGCGCAGCAGGCGGGCGCCGAGCAGCGCTCCGGCGGCGGTCGGGATAGCCATGCCCAACAGGTACCAGGTCGCCAGGAAAGGTGACGCCATTTCGGGGCAGTGCAGTGCGTATACCGCCGTCGCCACGGCAGCGGCGAGCAGACCGGCGGCGGCGCCGGCCAGCGCCGGCTGGGTCGGTGCCAGTCCCTTCATTGCCCAGAGTGTGCCGACGAGTGTCGGCAGCGACAGCATGGCGATGATCAACGGACATACGGCCCAGGTGCGGCCGAGGAGCAGCGCCAAGCGCTGTTCGGGTGCGGCGCCGGCCAAGGCATACGCGGCCATGGCCCATATTCCGATGACCGGCACGACCAGCAGTGTCACCGGCGCGCGACCGAGGGCCGCGCCCGGTCGTGCCAAGCGCGTTGCCGCAAAAAATGCCGCCAGGGCGATGCAGATCGGCAAGGCCAGCTTCACCCAGAACATTGGCAGCCGCACGGCTTCGGCGAGGTCGGCGCGTATGCCGAGCAAGGTCGCCATCAGCAGTATCGCTCCCAGGCCGCCCCAACCGAGCGCCAGTGCATGGCGGTGAGCCGTCATGCCTGACGGTACGGGTTCCACACCGTTTGCCAACAGGTGGACGAAATCATTGGTCTTCATGCTTCTCCTCGAATCATGGCCGCCAGCGATTTCAGGCCGCGGTGCACGCCGACCTTGACGGCCGATTCACTCATACCCGTCGCGCGCGCCGTCTCGACCACCGATAGTCCTTCCAGCTTCATGTGCCGGATCGGCAGTCGCTGCCGCTCGGGAAGACGTTCGAGCAGATTCAGCACGTCGCGGCGAGCTTCGGATGCCTCGGTGTCGGAGGCGGCGAACACCGCCAATTCTTCATCCAGCGGTTCGTGCAGCGCCTCTCGGTCGGCGCGCCGCCGCCAGAGGTCGACCAGCTTGTAACGGGCAATGGCATGCACCCAGGGCGTCAGCGGCTGGTCAGGCTCGAAGGTGTGACGTTGGTTATGCACGGCCAACAGGGTTTCCTGCACGAGATCCTCCACTTCGTCCGGCAGCCGGATCAGTCGCCGCCGGAAAAAAGCCCGAAAGTAAGCGCTCAGTTCCTTGAGAAAGGCGTGATATGCCACTCCATCACCCGCCATGCCCGACAGTAGCAGATCCCGCATATGCCTTTCGGTAGCGCTGTGCTGAGGCATCACCTGTATTCGTTCCTTCGTGACATTCGGTTACACCGCCCAAAAAATTTTATGTAGTTTGCACCGGCTTGTAACCAAGTGCCAGTTTCCCGCGAATTAACCGGTACATCGGTCGTGTGATCGATGCTCAACCCCTACAGGAGAATATGAACATGAACCGTAAAACCCGTGTTGCTCTCGCCATCGGCTCTACCCTTGCCGCCAACGCCGCCTTGGCCGTCAACAACCCTTTTTCGCTTGCCGCTCTCGATTCCGGATATCAACTGGCGCAGGCGGATACCAAACAGAAGGAAGGCAAGTGCGGCGAAGCCAAGTGCGGTGCTGAAAAGAAGATGAAGGACGGCAGCTGTGGCGCCAACAAAAAGGCCAAGGATGGCAGTTGCGGTGCCGACAAGAAGGCGAGAGACGGTAGCTGCGGCGCCAGCAAGAAGGCCAAGGACGGCAGTTGCGGCGCTGACAAAAAGGCGAAAGACGGCAGCTGCGGTGCCAACAAGAAAATGGGCGACGGCAGTTGCGGCGCCAACAAAAAATAATCATCACCCATCCGGGGCGCGATTGGCGCGCCCCGGTTCTTCCGGAGTGAACGAATGATCCCAGGACATCTCCAAGGCGCCGGTCTCGGCTTTCGACGCGAACTGATTTCCGCTCTCGATGCGGGCGTGCCCGAGGCCATCGATTTCTTCGAACTGGCGCCGGAAAACTGGGCTGGCCTCGGCGGCCGCTTGGCCAAGCAGTTACGGAGCCATACCGAGCGTCATCCATTCGTCTGCCACGGCCTGTCGCTATCGCTGGGCGGGCCATCGCCGCTCGACGAAAATCTGCTGCGGAACATCAAAAGCTTCATGAAGAGTCACGGCATGACGCTGTACACCGAGCATCTCTCGTGGTGCTCTGATGGCGGCCACCTCTACGACCTGCTGCCGATTCCCTGCACCGAGGACGCCGTACGCTGGACCGCCGCACGCATACGTTGCGCGCAGGACATTCTCGGCATGCGCATCGGTCTGGAGAACGCCTCCTACTATGTCGCACCGCCCGGCGCCGATCTGAGCGAGGCCGAGTTCATCACCGCGGTGATCACCGAGGCCGATTGCCTGCTGCACCTGGACGTGAACAACATCTACGTCAACAGCCGCAATTTCGGCTTCGATGCCTTGGCCTTCATGAACGCCTTGCCGCTGGAGCGCACCTGTTACATCCATGTCGCCGGCCATTACACCGAGCCTGACGGTCTGTTGATCGACACGCATGGCGCCGAAGTGATCGATCCGGTCTGGACGCTGCTCGGCGCGGCTTACGAGCGTTGCGGCCCGGTGCCGACCTGTCTGGAGCGCGACTTCAACATTCCCGATCTTGCGGTGCTGACCAGGGAAATCGAGGTCATCCAGCGGATCCAGGCGCCGTTTCGCAAACAGCGGAGGGTCGCATGAACACGCCCGCCTTCCAGCAGTTTCAACGGGATTTTGCCCGCCGTTGCCGTGACCCGCGCGCCGCGCGCCCGGCCGGCGTGCCCGCTCGGCGCATGGCGGTGTACGAAGAATTATTGTTCAACAACATCACCGGTTTTCTCGATGCCTGCTTTCCGGTCTGCCGCCAACTGGTCGGTGAAGTGACTTGGCGGCGGCTCAACCGCGGTTTTTTCCGTGACTGGCGCAGTGCGACGCCGATCTTCCGCGAGATTCCTCAGGAATTCCTGACTTACCTTGGCGGATGCACGCGGCCACTGCCGGCGTGGTTCCGGGATCTGGCCCATTATGAGTGGGTCGAACTGGCGGTCGACACGAGCGACCGGATTTTCCCGCCGCACGACCCGGACGCTGACTTGATGCGCGGTCGGCTACTGGTCAATCCGACGCTGATGAATCTCGCCTACAACTGGCCGGTGCATCGCATTGGCCTGGATTATCGGCCGCGCCGGCCGAAACCGACCTGGTTACTGGTCTTCCGCGACATCACCGACCGCGTGTGCTTCGTCGAAACCAATGCCCTGACGGCGCGGCTGGTCGAACTGCTGACCACCCAGGCGTGCAGTGGCGCTGCGGCGATCGAACGGCTGGCCGGTGAGTTGGACGAATTACCGCCAGAGTCCGCCGCGGCGGTGCGCCACCATGGCGATGCCATCCTTGCCAACTTGTGCCGACAAGGCGCTCTCCTGGGAGTACACATATGAAAATCATCGACAACGGACTCGATTGGCTCGATGCCGCCGGTCTTTGGCTGGGTCTCATGAGCCTGCGCTTCCTGCTCGGCTGGGACTTCTTCGAGTCCGGGCTGGAAAAATTCCGCGGCGAGAACTGGTTCGCCGAGGTTGCCGAGCGCTTTCCCTTTCCGTTCAACGCCGTGCCTGTCGAAGTCAGTTGGCAGATCGCGACCTGGTTCGAACTGCTCGGCGCCGTTGCGCTGGTGATCGGCCTGGGGACGCGCTTCTTCGCGGCCTCTCTGTTCATCCTGACCCTCGTCGCCATTGCCAGCGTCCATTGGCCCGAGTCGTGGTCGACCTTGAGCGAACTCGCGCAAGGCTACGCGCTGACCGACCGGGGGCATGGCAATTTCAAACTGCCGGTGATCTTCCTCGGCATGCTGGCGCCGCTGATGCTGCTCGGCCCGGGAAAATTGAGTCTCGATGCGTGGCTGCGCGCATCCCTGGCGGCGACCGGCGATCATCGGTCCGGTGACGACCCGCGCAAAGCTTGTCAACTGCCGGCCTGAAGCCGGCTCACCATCTATCAAGATTTTTTCTGGTTCCCAAGGTCCACCTTGGGAACCCCATTTTGTGAAATTCCCGCTTTCGGACTGCAGCTTCGCACATCAGATCAGGCCGGGAAAGGAAACTGGAGCTTCCCAGAGTGGGTTCCCAAGGTGGACCTCGGGAACCAGACAATGAGCCAGTTCGCCGCTGCGCGTGACGCGGCGACTGGTCTTGCCGCACGCCGATGCCCGAGCCGTGACGCCTGGTTTCCTTCGCGGTAGTCGTTCAATCGACGATCGATGCGCCGCGGCGCAGCAGCCAGCGGCGCATCAAGGGCACGCGCAGCCGGCAGGCGGCGCCATCGTCGATCAACAGCCGGCAGGCGGCGCCATCATCGTCGATCAGCAGCAGGCGGCGGCGTAGCGCGGCCAGGACGTGCGGATCGCCGGGCGGCGGCTGTCGTTCGTGCGTGGCGAAGCCCTGGAGATAAGCCCATTCGCCGGGCAGCCGGCACTCGCGGTACAGCAGTTCATAGAGCACCGCGTCGCCGCGGACCACCGCCTGTTCGAAAGCCTCGTCGAGCAAGGCCGCGTCGACCGCCGAGCGGCCGCGGTCGTTGGCCAGGTCGATGGCTGTTTCGGCGAGCAGTTGCACCAGATGCGGCCAGCCGCCGGCCTGGCGATGAAGAGCGGCGATGCCGTCGACGCCCCAGAAATCGGCGGCGAAACGTGGCCGCTGGCGACCCGGCTGCTGGTAAAACGAGGCGTGGCACAGCGGGTCGGTGAGCAGCAGCGACGTTTCCTCGCTGGAGAACAGCGGCACTTCGATCGTTCGCGCGCTGACCAGGTACGAGGACCAGGGCGCGTTCGGCAGTTCGGTGAGCGCGTGGCTGCCGGCGAACAGCCAGGTGATCTGCCGGTGCGACTGGATCGATTCGCGCAGGGTATCGAGCAGCGCCAGCGGCAGGACGCCGGCGCCGATCTTCTCGTCGAGCATTTCGTACTCGTCGAGAGCGATCAACAGCCGTCGCCGGTCGGCCGCCAGCCGGGAATCGACCTCGCTGAGAAAAGCGAAGGCCGTCGATAGATCGAAATCCGCCGGCGCCGCCGGCACGTCGTCGGACCGTCCGGCGTTGGCCGCGCCCTGGCCAGATCGTCCCTCCGCGGCCCGTCCCGTGCCGGCCAGCGCTTCGCGGCAGCGGCCGACCAGCAGTTCGAGCAGCGAAGCGAGCGAGGTGAACGCCTGCGGTTGCTGCAGCGAAATGCGCACCCGGCTGACCGTCGCCGGCAGAAAACCGGGCAGATTGACCAGCACCGTCGATTTGCCGGTCCGCCGGCGGCCGTAAAGAACGATGCCCGGGCAGCCGGTGCCGAGCATTACTTGCCGTTCGAGTTCGCCGATCACCGACAGGCGGTTGACGAAGGCTTCCTGCTCGCGATCCACCGGGTCGCCGGCGCGGAAGACCTGCGGCGCCGGGGCGCGCGATTGCCAGCGCTGCGACTCGTCGCGCTGGCGCCAGGCGATCGAGAGCCAGTTGGCGGCGGCCAGGCGCAACTCGCTGACCAAAGGCTCGTGCAACCCGGCGATGCGTTGGCCGAAATGCTCGACGCGTTCGACGAGCAACTCGGCGAGCGGCGCGCGAAACAGCGGCCGGTCGGTGGTGTCGATCTGACGCTGAACGGCCGAGATTTCGCCGATCCACTGCTTGACGCGGCCGGTTTCGGCGAGAAAGCCGCGCTCGCCTTCGGGCAGCGCGGCGAGCAGCGCCGCCAGTTCGGCGAGCGAAGACGCGGCGGCGGCCTGGCGGATCAGCAGCCGGCTGCGCGCGCGCAAGGCCGCCGGCCGCTGACTGGGGTAGTCGGCGATCAGCCGTTCGATCTCGGCCAGCGCCGCCGGCCGGTCGTGCCCGGCGTAAGCGACGAGCAGCCGGTCGAGCCCGGGAAACGGCGTGCCGCACAGATCGTCCCAGGCCACCGGATGCCAGGGATAAGCCGCGCCGCGCAGGCGCGGCCAGACGAAAGCCCAGGCGTAGAGGAGGTAATAAGCGCGGGGAGCAGTTATCGAAAACGTCGCGCTGGCAGTGAGTCCTACGACGATCCCTCCGGCGATCCCTAAGGTGATCCCTACGGCGATCCCTTTCGCCGCACCCCACGCAGCGGCCAACACGATCGTCGTCGTTCCTGCGCCGCTGCCGCCGGACGCGAGATCGATGACCCCCATGGCGTGCAGCAGCAGTCTTACACCGACAACCAGCACGAACATGTACGGCAGCGCGTGCAGTCCCAGGATCATGCCGACTTGCAGACGCCGGGAATTGCTGGTCAAACCTGCCAACGCGTCCTTGAAGCGCCGCGGTTTTCGGTAAAGCAGCGCCAGCCACCACAGCGCGGCGGCGTGGTCGAGGCCGCGCAGGGCGGCCAGCGAACGCGTTTGCTCGGCCGCCGTGCTCATCGGCCGGCGAGCGCGACGGTGTGCATGTCGATCGCCGACAGCGGGTGCTCGCGCGGCAGCAGGGTGGCGAAAGGCGCCCGCGAATGGACGAGCAGCACCAGGCGGCGGCTTTCCATCAGGTGGTAGCGCAAGGCGGCGAAGAAATCGACGTCGTACTGCGGCCGGTGGGCGACGAGGTCGAAATGCCCGATCGCCAGCCAGGCCCGGTCGCGCTGGCCGATCTGCCGGTCGAATTCGGCGAGGTCGTCGGGTTCGGCGGGGATCGGCAGCGGCACGCCGTTCAGCGCGCCGAGCAGTTCGCCGATCAGGCCGCGGCGCGAAGCGGTGGCGCCGCGTTGGAGGTCGACCAGCGCCAGCCGGCGTTGGTCGACGGCGAGGTCGGCCTGCAGTTGCGCGAGCAGCGGCCGCCAGCACACGCCGTTGCCGGCGACGAGGTTGACCGATCGTCCGCGCGACAGGTAGCGTCGCAGGGCGTCGCGCGCGCGCAGCCAGTCCGGCGCGTCGCAGCCGAGATCGGCGCCGGCCGCTTGCAGCAGGGTGCGCCAGGGTAGCGCCTGGTCCTGTTGCGCGTCGCGGAGGTCGATGTACAGCGGTTCGTCGGCGGCGAATTCGGCGGGCGGCGGGCAGGGATGGCGTAACAGCGGGATGACCCGGCCGTCGCGGAAGGCCGGGTCGCGGGCGATCGCCCGCGCATTTCGTGCTGGCAGTAGTCGCTGGCCAGATACTCGGGCGAGAGCACGAGCAGCGTTTTCGCCGCCTGATCCTGCGCCGCGTCCATCTGGCCGACGACCGCCTTGCCGGCGACGAAGCGGTCGCGGTCGACGATCGCTCCGGCGCCGCCGGCGCGCAGCACCGGCAACAGCCGGTCGAGCACCCAGTCGCCCTGGGCATGCGAATAGCTGATGAAGATGCCGTTGTCCGCCGTCTCTTCCTGCGTGGCCGTTGCCATTTCCCTCTCCGTTTCGTGGCGGCTTGGTGGTGTCGTGGTGGATCGTTGCCGTTTCTCCCGGCCGGTGTTTCGGGGTTCCGCCGTTTCGTCTGGCGACGTTCCCCAGGCGTCGTCCGCTTTCCCGACGTCACGCCGGGGTCAACGATGGCGCCGACGACGAAACCGCAAAATGCGGCACCGGCCGCGACCCGCAATGATACCCGCGAATGCGGCAGGACTTTCGTCCTGTATCAAGGTCTTGGTCGCGTCGGGTGGTCGATTCGCGGCGCCGCGCCGACCGGGCCAGGACAGCGCAGCGGATGTGCCGTATCACCGGCCGCGCTCTGCGGCGCCTGCCTCAGTCGCCGGTTTCGTCGAGCAGCCGCTGGTAAACCTGCCGGTCGCGGTCGGCGAAGCAGCAGAAAATCACCGCTTCGAAGGTTGGCAGGGTGGCCAGCGTGGCGCGGACGGTGTGCACGGCGATCTGCGCGGCGTCGGTGAAGGGGTAGCCGTAGACGCCGGTGCTGATGCTCGGGAAAGCGAGGGTGACGAGGCGGTGTTCGGCGGCGAGGCGCAGGGCGTTGCGGTAGCAGGTGGCCAGGGCGTCGGCTTCGCCGCTGCCGCCGCCGTGCCAGACCGGGCCGACGGTGTGGATGACGTGACGGGCCGGCAGGCGGTGGCCGGCGGTGAGCTTGGCTTCGCCGGTGCGGCAGCCGCCGAGCCGGCGGCATTCTTCGAGCAGCGCCGGGCCGGCGGTGCGGTGGATGGCGCCGTCGACGCCGCCACCGCCGAGCAGGCTGGAATTGGCGGCGTTGACGATGGCGTCTACGGCAAGCGTGGTGATGTCGGCGTGCAGGGTGCTCAATCGGGCGGACATGGGCGGGCTCTCTTTCGGTGACGGGGAAGAGGGGGCATGGGGCCGGGGCGTTTGATCGGTGAAGGGCTGGGCAGACGCTTGGCGTGGCGGTGGGCAGCGCGTGGCGGGCGGCGCTCGGCCGCCGGGCCTGATGCTCTCCGAGACGCGCGGCGGGCAGCGAAGTTTTGACCGGCTTGGGTGATTGCTTCGAGGCCCTATGACGCGCTCGGCAAGCGGCTCATGCTTCGTCGTGCGAGGGATCGTCGCGCCGCTGGATCGGCCGGTCGACCATGATCGCTTGTCCGGGAGCGCTGCAGCCGGCGTCGCAGCAGCGGCCGGGCTGGCGGTTGCGGGTGATCGCCCGTTGTTCGTCGTGCAGCACGCCGCGGTCGAGCAGGCGTTCGACGAGGTCGACTTTGTCGCCGAGCGGGTAGTGGCGCCAGATTTCCTGTTTCATCGCCGCCGGCGAGCCGCCGCCGTGCAGGCTGATCACCGAATACCAGCCGCCCTGGTACGAGGCGGTGAGGTCTTCGAGGAAGCGGGCGACTTCGATGCGCTGGGCGTAGGGCACGGCCGGATTGGCGCGCAGCAACTGGGCGAGGCTGGCCGCCGTCGCCGGGTTGTGGTCTTCGTCCGGGCCGGGCAGGGCGACGATCAGTCCGCCGGAGACTTCGTGCGCCAGCCGGTGCATGTCGTAGATTTGCGTGGCGAGCAGCAGTTTGCCGATGTTGGCGAACACCGGTTCGGGCATGAAGCTGCCGCTGGCCGGGTCGGCGCTGCCGTAGACGCTGGCGGCGACGCCGCAGGCGTAGAAGCCTTCGGTGATCTTGATCAGTTCGACCATCGGTTCGCGCAGGCTGGCTTTCTTGCCGGGGTCGAAGCCGTTGGCCTCGCAGATCAGCGCGCCGGCGCCGATCAGCAGATCGCCGAAACCGGCGCGGGCGGCGATGCAACTGTGGCGGTGGTGGGTGGCGTAGTCGTAGGTCAGCCCGGCCGAGTGTTGCCATTCGCCGGCGAGAAAGACGCGTTCCCAGGGAACGAAGACGCGATCGAAGACGACCACCGCCGTCGATTGGCCATAGCGCCGTGAAAAAAGCGGCGCGCCGTGTTCGGGCTTTTCGCCCGGCCGTCCGGCGGGCCGGGCGATCAGGGTCACGCCGGGGGCGTCCACCGGCACCGCGCAGCAGACGGCGAAATCGGCGTCGTCCGGACCCATCTGCCGGCTGGGCATGACCAGCAGCTGGTGCATGTACGGCGCGCCGGTGACGATGGCCTTGACGCCGGTGATGACGATGCCGTCCGCCCGGCGCTCGGCGATGTGCAGGTAGGTTGCCGGTTCGGGCTGCTGATGCGGGTGCAGCGAGCGGTCGCCTTTGCCGTCGGTCATGGCGATTCCCAGCGCCAGATCGTCATCCTGCACTGCGGCAAGATATTCGGCGAAGCGCGCCCGGTAGTCGTGGCTGCCGCCGGCGTCGTCGAGCCGGGCGGCGATCTGGTGGATGGCGTTGAGCGCGTCGTGTGCCAGATAGCGCTGCGCGCAACCGGTTTCCTGGCACAGCAGGCGCACGGCTTCGAGTTTGTTGAGCAGATCGCCGGCCGATTCGTCGAGGTGCAGCATGCGGTTGACGGTGACACCGCGCCGGCTTTGCTGCGCGGTCATCAATCGTGCCTTGGCCGGGTCGAGCGCGAAATCGTAGGTTACCGCCAAGGCGTTGATTCCGGGTTGCAGTTCCGGCGCGTCGACGACCGATTCGATGCGCCGGCCGTCGACATACACCGTCGGGCGGTATCGACGTAGCGATTCCCGGTATTCGTCGCCGCTGAGCAGGCGGCCGGTGGAAGCGGCCAAAGGTGGGGTCGCGTTCATTTCAGCGCTCATTTCTTTCTCCTTCAGCGCACTTGGCCAGGGTGCTGTTCATTGTGCGGGGCTATCGCCGCCGCTCGGCGCCGTTACCGATTTTGCCATTGATTCCAGACAGAAATTGACGGGAATGGGTGAAAATCGGCGGAAATCAGCCGTCGATCCGGCCTGTGGCGGCGCGGAAAATGACGGCTGGTCCCGGGGCCGGCGGAGTGCTGACAAAACCGGCCGCGCGTGAAGGTCCACATCGGGCCCCGCATGGGTACGACCATTGGACCGACCCCGGCCGACCAGCGGCCATCGGAGCATGAAAAACGCCTGGTGGTCAACGCCATGCACGTTTTTCCGGCAAATATCCCGGTTGGTGTGGAACTTGTTCCTCAGTAACGACACCAATTGAGATCGGCGACGTCCACGACGTCCGCGGCGGTGAATCTGATCGAGGGCAGTCGTGGAGCCTGATCACCGATCAACTTTCTGAGTCCCAGGGTTTGCCGTCTGTCTGGTGTCTGGTTCTCGAGGTCCACCTTGGGAACCCACTCTGGGAAGCTCCAGCGTCCTTTCCCGGCCTGAGCTGATGCGCGAAGCCGCGGTCCGCAAGCTGGAATTGCAAAAAATGGGGTTCCCAAGGTGGACCTCGGGAACCAGAAAAAATCATGATGGATGGTGAAGTCGTGGAGTCCTTCTTATTGCGGAATGCAAAAAGATATCTTATTATCCGAAATTCTCTGCTGCGCTGCGGTACTGCGCGGCAAAACACCGTATTACCCTGCGTGACCGGTCTTGCTCCCGGCGAGCGAGGACCGTCGTTCATTGATCAATTCTGCAGACCAGGAGGCAAGTCATGGCAGATCTGCCCGAAAACGCGCTGTCTACCCCTAGCGGCGATATCGACCCGCAAGAGACCCAGGAATGGCAAGACGCGCTGAGCGGCGTCATCGAGCAGGAGGGCGCCAACCGGGCGCATTTCCTGATTCAACAACTGATCGGCCAGGCTCGCCACGAAGGGATCAACATCCCGTACAGCGCCACCACCGAATACATCAATACCATTCCGGTCGATCAACAGCCGAAGTATCCGGGCAACGCCGATCTGGAAATCCGCATTCACAATTACATTCGCTGGAACGCCATGGCGATGGTCGTCCGCGCCAACCGCGACAGCAACGTCGGCGGGCATATCGCCTCGTTCGCCTCGGCGGCGGCGCTGTACGACGTCGGTTTTTCGTGGTTCTGGCACGCGCCGTCGGAAAGTCACGGCGGCGACCTGATCTTTTTCCAGGGGCATTCGGTTCCCGGCGTCTATGCGCGCGCGCACCTGCTCGGCCGGCTTTCCGACGAGCAGATGAACAATTTCCGCCGGGAGGTCGATGGTCACGGCATTTCGTCGTATCCGCATCCGTGGCTGATGCCCGACTTCTGGCAGTTCCCGACGGTGTCGATGGGATTGGGACCGATCCAGGCGATCTATCAGGCGCGGTTCATGAAGTATCTCGACAGCCGCGGTTTCATCCAGGCCGGCGACCGCAAAGTATGGGCTTTCCTCGGTGACGGTGAAACCGACGAGGTCGAGTCGCTGGGCGCCATCGGCATGGCCGCCCGCGAGTCGCTGGACAACCTGATCTTCGTCATCAACTGCAATCTGCAGCGGCTCGACGGGCCGGTGCGCGGCAACGGCAAGATCATCCAGGAACTGGAAGGCACGTTCCGCGGCGCCGGCTGGCATGTGATCAAGCTGGTCTGGGGAACGCAGTGGGACGCGCTGTTCCTGCGCGACAAGAAGGGCATCCTCAAGAAGCGGATGATGGAAGCGGTGGATGGCGAGTATCAGACCTTCAAGGCCAAGGATGGCGCCTACGTCCGCGAACACTTCTTCAACACGCCGGAATTGCGGGAGCTGGTCGCCGACTGGACCGACGATCAGGTGTGGTCCCTGAACCGTGGCGGTCACGACATCTTCAAGATTTTCAGCGCCTACAAGCAGGCCGTCGAACACCAGGGGCAGCCGACGCTGATCCTGGCCAAGACCATCAAGGGTTTCGGCATGGGTCAGGCGGGCGAGGCGATGAACATCTCGCACCAGCAGAAGAAGCTCGATTACGAGTCGATCCGCCGTTTCCGCGACCGCTTCAACCTGCCGGTCAGCGACGACCAGCTCAAGGAACTGCCGTATCTGAAGTTCGAGGAAGGTTCGCCGGAACTCACTTACATGCGCCAGCGGCGGATGGATCTCGGCGGTTATCTGCCCAAGCGTCGGCGTAGCGCCGAGCCGCTCGAAATTCCGCCGCTGTCGGCGTTCGAACCGCTGCTCAAAGCCTCGGGCGAAGGTCGCGAGGTGTCGACGACGATGGCCATCGTCCGGCTCCTGAACATTCTGCTCAAGGACAAGCGGGTCGGTCGGCACGTGGTCCCGATCGTCCCCGACGAATCGCGGACCTTCGGCATGGAAGGACTGTTCCGGCAGATCGGCATCTGGAACCAGCAAGGGCAGAAATACGTTCCCGAAGACCATGACCAGTTGATGTTCTACAAGGAGTCGATCGACGGACAGGTCCTGCAGGAAGGGATCAACGAGGCCGGCGCAATGGCCGACTGGATCGCCGCCGCCACCGCGTACTCGGTGCACGGGGTACAGATGATCCCCTTCTACATCTTCTACTCGATGTTCGGTCTGCAGCGGACGATGGACCTCTGCTGGGCCGCCGCCGACCAGCGCGCGCGCGGCTTCCTGATCGGCGGCACCGCCGGGCGGACGACCTTGAACGGCGAAGGGCTGCAGCACGAGGACGGTCATTCGCTGGTGCTGTCCAGCGTCATCCCCAACTGCCTGAGCTACGACCCGACTTTCGCCTTCGAAGTCGCCGTGCTGATGCACGAAGGCATGCGCCGGATGTACCAGCAGCAGGAGGATGTCTTCTATTACCTGACGGTGATGAACGAGAATTACGAGCACCCGGAAATGCCGGCCGGCGCCGAGGCCGACATCATCAAGGGCATGTATCTGCTGCGTCGTGGCCAGTCGTCGGACAGCAACCCGCCGGTGCCGCGCGTGCAACTGCTCGGCTCGGGAACGATCTTCCGCGAAGTGATCGCCGCCGCCGAGTTGCTGAAAAACGACTGGGGCGTGGATGCCGACCTCTGGGGCTGCCCGAGTTTCACCGAACTGGCGCGCGACGGTAACGACGTCCAGCGCTGGAACATGCTCAATCCGTTGGCCAAGCCGAGAGTCTCGCACGTCGAAACGTGCCTCGACGACACCCGCGGACCGGTGATCGCCGCCACCGATTACGTCCGGCTGTACGCCGAACAGATTCGGCCGTTCATCCACCGCCGTTACGTGACTCTGGGGACCGACGGTTTCGGCCGTTCCGACACCCGCGAGCAATTGCGCCACTTCTTCGAAGTCGACCGCCGCTGGGTGACCCTCGCCGCGCTGAAAGCGCTGGCCGACGACGGCACGATCGACCGCAGCAAGGTCGCCGAGGCGATCGACCGTTACGGTATCGACGTGAATAAACCCAACCCGACGACGGTTTAAGGGAGCCAGGAGATGAGCCAAGTGATCGAAGTAACCGTCCCGGATATCGGCGACTATCATGACGTGCCGGTGATCGATATCTGCGTCCAGCTCGGCGACAGCGTCAAGGTCGACGATGCGCTGGTGACGCTGGAATCCGACAAGGCGACGATGGACGTGCCGTCGTCGGCAGCCGGAGTGATCAAGGAAATCCGCGTGCAACTCGGCGACAAGGTTTCGGCCGGCAGCGTCGTCGTCGTTGTCGAAACCGCCGCTGCTGGCGCCGCTGCCGCCGCCCCGGCCGTCGCTAGCGCTGCGACGGCTGCTCCGGCCGCCGCCGCGCCGGCTGGCGGGGTTGCCGCTCCGGTGGCGGTGGTGGTCCCGGACATCGGTGATTATCACGATGTGCCGGTGATCGACATCTGCGTGCAGGTCGGCGACACCGTGAACATCGACGACCCCCTGGTGACGCTGGAGTCGGACAAGGCGACGATGGACGTGCCGTCGACCGCCGCCGGAACGATCCGTGAAATCAAGGTCGCTCTCGGCGACAAAGTTTCCGCCGGAACGGTGGTGGTGATCGTCGATGGCGCCGCTGCCGGAGCGTCGGCGGCCGCCCAATCCACCCAAACCACCCAGGTTACCCAAGCCACGCCATCCGCACCAGCTCCCTCCGCGCCGCCGCCAGCCCCCGCTGCGGCAGTCGCTTCCTCACCGGCCGCCGCCCCGGCACCCGGGCTGACGCTGGGCGCCAAAACGCACGCCAGTCCGTCGGTCCGCCTGTTCGCCCGCGAGTTGGGCGTGGACCTGACACGGGTCAAAGCCAGCGGCCCGAAAGGCCGCATTCTCAAGGAAGACGTCACGGCCTTCGTCAAGAGCGTGCTCACCGCCGCGCCGGCGACCGGTGCCGCGGCCAGCGCCTCGCTCGGCGGCGGGCTGGATCTCCTGCCGTGGCCGAAGGTCGATTTCGCCAAATTCGGCCCGGTCGACGTCAAGCCCTTGTCGCGGATCAAGAAAATCTCGGCGCAGAACCTGTCGCGCAACTGGGTGATGATTCCGTCGGTGACCTATCACGAAGACGCCGACATTACCGACCTGGAAGCCTTCCGGGTGGCGACGAACAAGGAAAACGAGAAGTCGGGGCTGAAGATCACCATGCTCGCCTTCCTGATCAAAGCCTGCGTCGCGGCGCTGAAAAAATTCCCCGAAATCAACGCCTCGCTCGACGGCGACAATCTGGTGCTCAAGCAGTATTTCCATATCGCCTTCGCCGCCGATACGCCGAACGGCCTGGTGGTGCCGGTGATCAAGAACGCCGACCAGAAATCGGTCAGCGAACTGGCCGTCGAAAGCGGCGAACTGGCACGCAAGGCCCGCGACGGCAAGCTGACTCCCGGCGAGATGTCCGGCGCCTGCTTCACCATCTCCAGCCTCGGCGGAATCGGCGGCACTTATTTCTCGCCGATCATCAACGCGCCGGAAGTGGCGATCCTCGGGGTCAACAAATCGGTGATGAAACCGGTGTGGAACGGCCGCGAATTCCAGCCGCGGCTGATCCTGCCACTGTCGCTCACCGCCGACCACCGGGTGATCGACGGCGCGCTGGCCACCCGGGTCAATGTTTACCTCGCCCAGTTGCTCGCCGACATGCGGCGCATTCTGCTTTGATCGGGAGACGCCAATGAGTCAGCTCATAGAAGCCAAAGTGCCCGATATCGGCGACTACCACGATGTGCCGGTGATCGACATCTGCGTCCAGCCCGGCGACCGCATCCAGGTCGACGACCCGCTGGTGACGCTGGAATCCGACAAGGCGACGATGGATGTGCCGAGCACCGTCGCCGGCGTGGTCAAGGAAATCCGCGTTCAGCTCGGCGACAAGGTTTCAGCCGGCACGATCGTCGTGCTGATCGATACCGCCGACGCCGGGCAAGCGGCCGCACCCGCCGCCGTGTCTGCCGCCCCAGCGGTTCAAACACCCGCGCCCACCCCGGCGGCACCGATGACCGGCGCCGCCGACATCGACTGCGAAATGCTGGTTCTCGGCGCTGGTCCCGGTGGCTATTCGGCCGCCTTCCGCAGCGCCGACCTCGGCATGCGCACGGTGCTCGTCGAACGCTATCCGACGCTGGGCGGCGTTTGCCTCAACGTCGGCTGCATCCCCTCGAAAGCGTTGCTGCACGTCGCCGGGGTGATGGAGGAAGCGCAGCACATGAGCCACTGCGGCGTCAGCTTCGCGCCGCCGACCATCGACCTCGACCGCTTGCGCGCGCACAAGGACGGCGTGGTCGGCAAGCTGACCACCGGTCTGGCCGGAATGGCCAAAGGCCGCAAGGTCGAAGTAGTGCAGGGCGTCGGCCAGTTTCTCGACGCCAATCACCTGCGCGTGACCTTGAGCGACGGCGGACAGAAAATCGTCAAATTCGCCAAGGCGATCATCGCCGCCGGTTCGCAAGCCATCGCTCTGCCGTTCATGCCCTACGACGACCCGCGTGTCGTCGATTCGACCGGCGCGCTGCAACTGCGGCAACTGCCGAAGCGGATGCTGGTCATCGGCGGCGGCATCATCGGCCTGGAAATGGCGGTGGTCTATTCCTCGCTCGGTTCGCGGATCACCGTCGTCGAACTCGGCGGCGTGCTGATGCCCGGTGCCGACCGCGACCTGGTCAAGGTCTGGGAAAAACATAACGCCGCGCGTTTCGACCGCATCCTGCTCAATACCGGCGTCGTTGCCGCCGCCTCGCGCGATGATGGTGTCGAAGTGACCTACAGCACCGGCGAACGTGAAATCTTTGACTTGGTGTTGGTCGCCGTCGGCCGTTCGCCGAACGGCAAGAAGCTGGCGGCGGAAAACGCCGGCGTCCAGGTCAACGAACGGGGCTTCATTCCGGTCGACGCGCAGATGCGCACCAACGTGCCGCACATTTTCGCCATCGGCGACATCGTCGGTCAGCCGATGCTGGCGCACAAGGGCGTCCATGAGGGACACGTCGCCGCCGAAGCCGCCAACGGCGGCAAACGCTGCTTCGACGCGCTGCAGATTCCCTCGGTGGCCTACACCGATCCGGAAATCGCCTGGGCCGGCAAGACCGAGGAACAATGCCGCGCCGAAGGACTCAAGTACGGCAAAGGACTGTTCCCCTGGGCCGCCTCCGGCCGCGCACTGGCCAATGCCCGCTCCGAAGGCTTCACCAAACTGCTCTTCGACGAGGAGACGCATCGCGTCATCGGCGGCGGCATCGTCGGCACGCATGCCGGCGACCTGATCGGCGAAGTCTGCCTGGCCATCGAAATGGGCTGCGACGCCGCCGACATCGGCCACACCATCCACCCGCACCCGACGCTCGGCGAATCGATCGGCATGGCCGCCGAAGTGTACGAAGGCGTATGCACTGACCTGCCGGCGGCGAAGAAGAAGTGATCTGAAGCAGAACCCGGTCCGTGACACGGCAGTCGCGGGCCGGATTCACCGAGTCTGCTTTGGATCATCGGGTGGTTCTGGCTTTCTGGTTTTCGAGGGAGGCCCGGAAGCCGCGCGCTGGCAGGTTTTTCCGTCTTGTCGCCGGTTTCCGACCGGATTCTGGCGCTCTTGTCTGGTTCTCAAGGTCCACCTTGGGAACCCACTCTAGGAAGCTCCAGCTTCCTTTCCCGGCCTGAGCTGATGTGCGCAGCCGCGGTCCGCAAGCGGGAATTTCAAAAAATGGGGTTCCCAAGGTGGACCTTGGGAACCAGAAAAAAACCAGAAAAAATCATGATAGGGGGTGAGCTGGAATAAGAAAGGTTGCGGCGACCGGTCGTCCTTTTGGTAGTCTTATCCTTTTCAGATCAGCGATTTCCCTCATGAATCCCATCCTGACTGCGGAAATGCACGCATCGGCAAGCCAGAGCGTGTTGTGCTGGCTGGCCACCGTGGATGCCGCCGGCCAACCCAATGTTTCCCCGAAAGAAATATTCGCGTTGCTCGAGGACGACTTCATTGCCATTGCCAATATCGCCTCGCCGGGCAGTATTCGCAACATCGGGCAATCCGCCAAGGTCTGCGTCAGCTTCGTCGATGTCTTCGTTCAGAAAGGGGTCAAAGTGCTGGGCACCGCTTCGGTCATCACGCGGGCGGATGCCGACTATGAGCAATGGGCAGCGCCGCTGCAGCAGAAAGCAGGCGACCGCTTCCCGATCCGCAGCGTCATTCTGATCAAAGCATTATCCGCTGAAGCCATCGTTGCCCCGAGCTACCGGTTTTATCCGGATCAAACGACCGAGCAGTCACAAATCCAGTCCGCAATGCAAACCTATGGTGTCCGTCCGGCTGTGGAATGAGCCGCCGACAGGCGGCAAAGGAACTCCTTCGATAAATGAGCCTGGCATCTTTCTCTTCCGAGCTTGCGTGTGGATGCGTAATTGCAAGACCTGACACCGAGCTTCTCAGATGACCGACTCAAAGAGGTTCTCCACCTCGATGACGACGATCTGGACATGGATGTCGCCACGGAAGTGGAGCAACGTACCGGGCGAAGCCTCAAGAATGCAGGTGAGAACCCGTACTTCGGCAAGGTGCAAACAGTTCGCGACCTCGTACTGTTCTTCCAGCATCAAGCGCAGCGCGGTGCGGCCTAACCCAACGCTGCGGGCCGCCCTGCCGTTGACTGCGCCTGAGCTTTACGTTAGGCAGCGCACCCGCGCACCTTGATCTTTGACGCCTCCTCAATACAATGTGCGGATGCACTTCGAGTGGGATCCCGAAAAGGCCTCGTCGAACCTGAAGAAGCATCAGGTTTCTTTCGAGGAAGCTAAAACTGTTTTCTTTGATGACTTTGCTGTTCAATTTTTCGATGACGAGCACTCCGTGAAGGAAGGCAGACTCATCATGCTCGGCCTCAGCTCCAGCGCGAGATTACTGATCGTTTGTCACTGCGAGAGGCAGCACGGCGAAGTCATCCGCATTATTTCCGCGCGCAAGGCAACGCGCATCGAAGCTTCCTTTTATCCTGGTGGGTCGAGATGAGAGCAGAGTACGACTTTTCGAAGATGAAGGCCCGCAAGAATCCCTACGCGGCGAAGCTCAAGAAGCCTGTTACGATGCGGTTATCAGAAGACGTTTTGGCGTACTTCAAGGGGATGGCCGAAGAGGCTGGTGTTCCCTATCAGAGCCTCATTAATCTGTACTTGCGCGACTGCTTGGCGCAGAACCGTCGCATACAAATTAAGTGGCCGAGCGCTGCCTAACATGTCGCTGCACCTGACCCGCAACGGTAGGTGAGCTTTACGTGTGCGCCGGGCATGGCGCGTTACTTCATAGGTGCAAGTCCTATGGCCAGGTTTTGCCGCGCCTGCGGTGCGTCGAACCCCACTACGCAGAGCCGAAGGCAAGGAGAAGGGCAAGTGCGTCGCCGCGAGGCGGGGTACGGAGGAAGCCCAATCCAAAGCTGCGGGGCGATGAACAAAAACCGGCTATGAGGCGTGATGCATCCAGGGCGAGCGGGCACGTGACCGCGAAGCCCTCCATCTGCGGCTGGGGTGCATTTTGTAAATCCGGCGCCTATGCAGCGAAGATAACGCGTCTTACCCCGGGAGGTCTCCCCGGTGCCTCGGAGTAGCGAGGCTGGACGTTGGGTGACTGGCGTTGAATACCGTGGAGAAGTCAGCCGAGGGCAAAGTAGGTGGCGCTTCCCACCGAAGGCCCGAACGATGAAAGACGAAGGACCCTGACGAAGAGAGACGGGATCGCATCTGACCACCTGCCATTGCAGGCTGCGGCTACCCTGCAGGATGAACTCGTCGCTGGATTGTCAAGGAACCCCGAGTCGATTCCTTCCCCAGCGTTGCTGGCCCAAGTGCTGGATCGGGCCAATTTGCGACGCGCCCTGAAACACGTGCGCCAGAACAAGGGCGCGCCGGGTCTCGACGGCATGACCGTTGAGGCACTTCCGGATTACCTCCGACACCACTGGCCGGAAATCCGCGAGCAACTGGAAACGGGCAGCTACCGTCCGCAACCAGTCAAGCGCGTGGACATCGACAAGGCGGACGGGAAGAAACGCCCGCTGGGCATTCCGACGGTGTTGGACCGTTTCCTACAGCAAGCCATCGCGCAGGTCATCTCGGCGCGATGGGAACCGCACTTTCACCCACAGAGCTACTGAGGTTCCCTCGGTTTTTCGTCTGCCAAAGGGGGTGGGTTTCATGCTACCAGTTTTCCTTCATGTTGCGCGAGCCAAGCGGCCAGGAACTGCGTTGACGACTGGTAGCCGAGGGTCGAATGCTGGCGTTTTCTGTTGTAAAAGACCTCGATGTATTCAAAGGCCGCCGCTTTGATGCCGGCGTGTGTGGCGTAGCGAACGCCATGAACCCGCTCGTTTTTGAAGCTATTGAACCAACTCTCCGTCGGCGCGTTATCCCAGCAGTTTCCTTTTCGGCTCATTGAGCAGGTCATGCCGTATTCCTTGAACTTGTCCTGAAACGCATGACTAGGGTGTGTTGAGAATCACCGGGAGTTGATCACGGCAGAAGCCAAGTAGATG
>JAVMKC010000068.1:0-3590 GCA_031732795.1 Accumulibacter sp.
GCAAGAGCGGCAAGGTCTCGCAAGTCCTGCTCTCGGCGCTGGTCAGCATCCGCAACACCGACGGACGGCGGCCGCTGCGCATCCTCTCCGCCCGCTACTACGACACCCACGGCAAGTTGCTCAGCGAGCGCGTGCCGGCGCCGGTCGTCATCCCGCCCTACGGCACGCACGAACTGTTCGTCGAACTCAACGACGCCTCGGGCGGCTCCGGCGCCAATTTCGTCATCAAGTGGGATGCCGAGGCGCCGATCAATCCGCCGCTGGTCGAAGCGCTGCACGCCAACATGGACGGCGGCAAGGCGGTCATCTTCATGACCCAGTCGGTGCCGATCAACGACCAGGCCGCCCCGCCCGCCAAGTGATCAACACCTCGCAGATCGGCTACATCGTCCGCCTGCTGTGGCTGGCCCTCGGCATGCTGGCGGCCGTCCATATTTTCGGCACCATCGGCTACATGTGGCTGACCGACGGCAAGTATTCGTGGTTCGACTGCTTCTACATGACCTTCATCACCGTCGCCACCATCGGCTTCGGCGAGATCATCGACATGTCGAGCAACCAGCCGGCGCGCATCCTGACGGTCATCATCGGCATCCTCGGCGCCGGCAACCTGTCGATGCTGTTCTCGATCGTGACCGTCGCCCTTCTCGAAACCGACCTCAACGGCAGCCTGCGGAGACGACGCATGGAAAAAGCAATCACCAAACTCAAGGGCCATTACATCCTGTGCGGCTTCGGGCGCGTCGGGCGCAACATCGCGCACGAGCTCGAAGCCACCAACCGCCACTTCGTCGCCATCGACGAAGAACACGACAGGCTTCAGGACTTCCGCGAAAAGAACCCCGGCATGCTCTACCTGCATGGCGACGCCAGCGACGACGACATGCTGCTCGCCGCCGGCATCGAAGAAGCCAGGGGCATCTTCGCGATCACCGAAGACGACTCGCGCAACCTGATGATCGTCATCACCGCCAAGCAGTTGAAGCCGACCATCCGCGTCGTCGCCCGCTGCCAGGAAACGCGCAACACGGAAAAAATGCGCAAGGCCGGCGCCGACGCCATCGTCTCGCCCGACTTCACCGGCGGCATGCGCATCGCCTCGGCCATGATCCGCCCGCACGTCGTCTCCTTCCTCGACGAAATGCTGAAATCGGAAAAGAACCTGCGCATTGAGGAAATCCCGATTCCCGCCGCCTTCATTCCCAAGCCGATCGGCTCGCTCAAGCTGCGCAGCGCCAACTACGTACTGCTCGCCGCCCGCGAGCGCAACGGCAACTGGCAGTTCAACCCGGACAAGGATTTCCTGCTCAAACCCGGCTTCACGCTGATCGCCATGGCCAGCGCGCTGGGACGACAGGAAATCGAGGCGCTACTGATCGAAATGCTGGGGTGAGGGGACCCTTCGAAATCAGGGTTGGAGCAAATGGTGACGGTTGGGCCAGGTATCGGTGGTCGGCCAGGATGAGTCGCTCAGAAATTCTGCAGAGCAGCCATCCGAAGATCCGGTTCGCCCAGTAACCTGTTGGAACGGAACCCGACCGCGCGGTCGGTATCACTGACGATTTCAAGCGACTTGACCCAGAAATATCGGCCCGCCGTCCCTCGATCCACTTCGGCCAGCAACCGGACTTTCGTCTTTGGCCCAATCTGCCGTTTCTGCCCTCGGCGCTATCGATCTCGATGCGAATCTCATCCGTTCCATCGCGGAACGTGAAGTAGTCCTGCCTTTGGTGTGCAACGGCATGCCCCGTAACGGTGATGTAACTAACTGCCAAGCCGTGCTTGACTGACCTGCCCTACTGAACTGGTCCACCCATGTGAGATTGAACTGCGGGTTTTTCTATATCAAAACGGCCCAAAAATTTTGATTTGCAGTCATTCGGTTGATTACTCAAAACTACAAGGGCGCCTCGGCCTTCGGAATAATCCGTACCAGCACAATCCGCGGACCATTCATCTTCTTTACCACGGCATCGAACAGCGGGAAGGATATGCGCTGCCCCTCTTCGGGCAGGTCGCCCAGTTGCTGAAAAATAAGGCCGCCAACCGAATCAACCCCGGATTCGTCAATGTCGATTCCCAACGAACGTTCCAAGGTAAAGATTGGCAGACTACCCTTGCCAATCAGCGATCCATCATCAAGCTTTGACCACTCGTTGTAAGTCTGGCGGAACTCGTCACGAATCTCGCCAACCAAAGCACCGAGTAAGTTATCCAGCGTGATGAAGCCAATCGGGTGACCATCGGCGTAGGCAACCACCGCAAAATGGGGGGCACCTTGACGAAAGCGGCGGAACAGTTCAGTAGCAGAAAGACTTGGAGAGACCACCACAACTGGTCGAACCAGTTTTTCTAGCGTATCAAGTGCCGGATTTTTTCGTAGTGCGATGAATATGTCCTTTAGATGGATGACACCCTTGGCATGTCCATCTTCCGCCAAGTACGGATAGCGGCTGTAGCGGTGCTGAACGATTCGCTCCAGATTCGTCTCGATGTCATCCGTTTCCGACAAGGGAACGGCTTCATTGAATGGCAGCATCAAGTCAGCAACTTCCAAATCACGGAAATCGAGTGCCTGAGCCAACACGCGCCACTCATCCCCGGTGAAGTCGGCATCTGCGCGTGAGGAGCGAAGGATGACCTTGAGCTCCTCGGCCGAGTAGTGGCTGTCGTGGCCGGTGTGAATATCCAGATTCACCTTGCGCAACAACCAATTGGAGCTGTGGTTGAGAACCCAGATGGCCGGATACATTGCCCAGTAAAATGCATAGAGTCCGGGTGCGGTCCAAAGGCCAACCTTCTCGGTAATGCGGATGGCCATCGATTTGGGAGCAAGCTCACCAACGACGATGTGCAGATAAGAAATAATGAAAAAAGCGACGGCGAAGGCTAAACCGTGAATCAGCTCCTCCCTGATGACGCCGACCGAAGTCAGGAGCGGGCGTAGCAAGTCTGCAAAGGCCGGCTCGCCGACCCAGCCTAGACCGAGTGAGGCGAGCGTAATCCCGAGTTGGCAGGCAGACAGGTAGGCGTCGAGGTCTTGATGGACCTTGGCCAAAATACGGCCACGCCAGCCGTGGATTTTTGCAATCGCCTTGACCCGACTTTGCCGGAGTTTTACAAGACCGAACTCTGCTGCAACAAAAAAACCGTTCAAGAGGACGAGGACAACAGCGACCACGACCAACAAAAAGCTACTACCCATATTGAGGACACGTCGTGCCCTGCACCTTTCTTTGAATCCGATGTGGGCATAGTAACTGAAAGTCTGGTGTGGATTGGATTGCAGCCGTAAGGTCGCCTCCTTCATCACTGGCCACAGTGGGTCGAGTCCGGCCAATAGAATGACCCTACGGCGCTCTGTGCCCCCTTCAAATCGATTACCGCCCCCCCGGACCAAGGGCTTTCCTCAAGCTGCCCGGTAGCGGGCCGGGTGCTAAAATCACCCGACATTTACGCCACCGAAAAGAACAGCATGCCCGCACTCCGCCGCCTTTTTACGCTCGCCCTGCTGGCCGCCGCCTGGCCGGTGTTCGCTGCCGGTTCCGATGTCATCGGCCAGAACCTGTTGTGGCTGGCAGTGATCATTC
>JAVMKC010000069.1:0-3517 GCA_031732795.1 Accumulibacter sp.
CAATGGGGCGCAGTATAGCAAAAAACCCACTAATATGTTAGCGCTTATGCCCCTCTGCCCTGATCGAACATGTCAGACATCTGCGTAAAGATCAGCGTGACCCTGCCGAGCGCGAGGCACTGCGCGTACTTCGTCTGACATCACCGCGTGGCGCGCAAATCCTCACGACCGTCGCCGATCAGCTCAACGACAACGACCTGATCACCGTTTTCATGGCCCAGGACGGCGGCGAGATCGGTCGCGCGGTCTGGATGCGCACCCATTCCGACGAGGCGGCACGGCTGTTTGACGTCGCCGAGTCGATCCTGAACACCGGCGACATCCGGGGCAATAAGCGTCTCTACGACGCTTTCGACGTGCCGTGCGACGATGCACCGCCCTTCATCTGGAACGATTCCGTCAAGAAGGATCTCGAGGCACAGTTCACCAGCGCGATGCGCCTCGGCGAACCCTGCGAAGTGGTTTACGTTCCGCTGGCCGACGAGAAGAAGAACGGCGACACGAAGACCATTCATTACCTCGTTGTCCGGTTTGCCGGAGATCAGGTGACGGCGGTGCAGGTGGTCAACCGCAACCGGAAGAGTTTCTGCTACTTCCCGGCACGCGACGCGACACTGGTCTACGCGCCGGATCGCAAGGTGGTGGAGGTCTATGCACACACCCTGTCGACGCGCGCTCCTCTGGCGAATGTGCTGTCCAAGCACGGCTTCAAGGCTCCACTATCGAACCGTCCCCTGAACCGGTCGCGTTACGACCTGTCCCGGTTCGCGTTATCCCTGCGGGACGAGAAACCGCAATTGGATGGCGTGAAGGTCGAGCGTCTATATCTGACGGAGGCCAAGGCATTGCTCGGACATTCGACGGACGCCGTGTCGCTGCACATCGATAGCGGCGCGGAACTGCACGAGGTCATCAATGAACGTTGGAGCAACCATCCGTTCTCGCAACCCGGAGCCATCCTCGGTGTGACGCTGGTGGCCGATCTGGTGTTCGATGGCGAAACCGGCGAAACGCCGCTGTCCATTGTGCTGGCGGAACCCGGCCGTTGCAGCCTGCAAGGCGAGAAAGACCTCCGGCTGCGGCAGGCCGGGACGCAATTGCTCGAAACGTTGGGCGTTCTGAAGCCATTGCATCCGGGCTCGGGTGTCGACGACCCGAACCTTGTCGTTCAGGTGGCTCGGCTGCTCGAATCCGCGACCAGCCCGATGGACGGCTTCGCGCTGGCGCAACTGGGGATCGACATCGACCGATTCGAGGATGAAGGCATCATCACCGAGGGCGACCGGATCACCGAAAAGGTGGTCGATCTGGCCGACGGCGAGCGGTTCACGGTCAAGCTGGAACGTTGCGCCGACGCAAATCAGGTGCGCTACCGTGATCCGTTCACCGGTATGGATGTAATCCTGCCCGCCAAACATGCGCGGCGCTGGAAAGTGCATCTGAACTGGCTGCGCGAGGAGATCATCACGGCCTTGGGTACCGCGCTGCAGGGGGTACGTGGCAAGTACGTTGATGAAGAGCCAGTGTTCCTGGGTGAGATCGACATCGACGGGCATGCCGCCGCGCTCTACTTCGCTGCAAAGATGTCCAGCGAGCGCCAATACACCCGCGTCGATACCGCCTTGCGGCTGCATCCTCGCCCCGTTCCCGGCATCGTGCTGACAACGGCATCCGTCCCGTTCCCGTTCGCCGGGACGAATCTAGTGATCCCCATCGAGGACGTGGTGTCGTCCGCTGGCTCGAAAACGGCCATCGACACGACTCGTCTCAAGGTCGCGTATCGGCACGGACAGTTGGCTGCCATGGGTGGCACCTCGGTGAGCCTGAAGGTATCCGCCGACGGGTATGCCGCCGTGCTTTACCTCCCCAGCAAAGCGCCCTGGCGTGTCACCGGCAAGGGCAAGATCATCGTGCTGCAGCGCTTGGTCGATGCCTACGCGGCAGGCACGCATGTGAACACCAAAATACTGATGGACGACACAGGATGTCTGTCGCCTGCCAACCTGTTCTCCAAGTCGTCGCCCTGGAAAAACTACCTGGCCAAGGTCAAAGGAACACACGGATGGCAGTTGAACCTGCCGATCCTCGACGCCACTGTCGATGATGATGACGACAAGATCGAGACAGAAGAAGCCGCGCTGATCAGCTGACGACCAAACGTCCATTGCCCTGCGTTGCCATCCTCTTCGGAGGATCAGGCTCACTATCCGTGACGGTTGCTATTCCCCGGAGCCGTCATGAAGAACCTCGAACTCGCATCACCCTCGGAGATGTCCGCCAGCGCCCGTGCTGGCGAAATCGCCTCCATCCTTGCAGCCGCCATCGTCCGCACGCTCGTCGGCGACGATCAAAAACAGAGAGAAGTTGGACTTGGCTTCCTGCCCGACCAGCGCGTTCATACAACCCCCTATCAAAAGGAGAAGTTGTGATGAACGAAACGCTGACGAAGCAACAAACGGTGGCTCGGCAAATTGCCGACCTGAGCCAAATGTCCATGGCCGAACTTTGGCCGCTGTGGGATCGGTACTTTCCCCGCCGCCCCGACTACCCGAACCGCACGCACGTCGAGTCGCGCATTGCCTACAAGCTGCAGGAAGAAGCTTTCGGCGGTCTCGCCCCCGAGACGAAGCAGCGGCTGGAAGCCATCGGCGCAAAGCACTCGAAGATCAAGCTGCGCGCCAGCAAGCGTGAATTCAATTTCGCGCCGGGCACAGTGATTCTGCGCGAATGGGGCGACCGTGATCACCGGGTGACAGTCAACGCCGAGGGCCGTTTCGAGTATGAGGGCCACACCTTCAAGAGCTTGACGGCGGTGGCCCGGCACATCACCGGCCAGCACTGGAGCGGGCCGCTGTTCTTCGGATTCGGCAAGGGAGGTGCGCGATGAACGAAATCGCCGCCACCCGCGCCCGCAAGCGCTGCGCCGTCTACTGCCGGGTGTCCTCGGACGAACGTCTCGACCAGGAATTCAATTCCATCGACGCCCAGAAGGAGGCTGGCCACGCGTACATCGCCAGCCAGCGCGCCGAAGGCTGGATTCCGGTCACCGACGACTACGACGACCCCGGCTTCTCCGGCGGCAACACGGATCGGCCCGCATTGAAACGACTGCTGGCGGACATCGAGCGCGGACTGATCGACATCGTCGTTGTCTACAAGATCGACCGCCTGACACGCAGCCTCGCCGACTTCGCCAAGATGGTAGAGTTGTTCGACCAGCGCGATGTAAGTTTCAGCGCCGTCACGCAGCAGATCAACTCGGCCACCTCAATGGGCAGATTGATGCTCAACGTCCTGCTGTCCTTCGCCCAGTTTGAGCGGGAGGTCACCGGCGAGCGCATCCGCGACAAGATCGCGGCCGCCAAGCGCAAGGGAATGTGGATGGGCGGGGTGCCGTCCATCGGCTACGACGTCGTGAACCGGCAGCTGGTTATCAACGAGGCCGAGGCGGCAGTAGTGCGCCGCATCTTCGAGGAGATGCTGACCATCGGCTCGCCGACGCAGATCGCCGCCAACC
>JAVMKC010000070.1:0-18843 GCA_031732795.1 Accumulibacter sp.
ACGGCGTTATCAACGTGAGACGATGATGTCATCAATGTAAAGTTAGCGCTTATGGCGTGAGGGGAGAGGCAATTCACTCTGAGCGAAGCCCGTATGAACGGCAACGATGCCGGGCTTTGGTCAAACAAGGAATTCACCCATCCCAAAGTCAACGGACTGAAAAACTCAGGAAATCCATTCAGGGCGGGAACACCTTTCAGGCAGTGGCTGAAAAACGTGGATCCAGGAAAACGAAAGCCGCTGGTCGGCAAACTACCTGTGTCAAATCCGACAACGCTTTGAGGCAGACACTTATCCGCACATAGGGGCATTACCAATCCGCGATATAACCCCGGCCCACGTCAAGGATGTGCTGAAACGGGTGGAAAAGAGCGGTTCCCCATCTAGCGCCAATACTGTTCAGATAGATTCTAGTGGTTAGCGAAGTAATCGGGCCGGGGCCGCAAATTGTCCCGAAGAAACAGTTCTTCCTCATGCATATTTCGCGTCATGGTAAAAATTTATCAATATATAAATCAATTAGTTGAGATGTTTCACTAACATGAAGTCGACAGGGCGAGCCTCGTCCAGCCACTCGTCAAATGGAGAAAAGAGAGGCGTCTGAGGTCTGGTGAGCCGAATAACGTACTGCCAAGGTGATGGCGAAACACCAGAGTCCGCCGAAAGCCCCGTCAGTGCCTGGCGCGGCGGACAAGAAAAAACCCAACCAAGGGTTGGGTTTTAGAATTGGTGGGCCCGCAGGGACTTGAACCCTGGACCAAAGGATTATGCGTACCACTACGGCTTTCGCCGCCTCTGGCGAGTTTGTGGTCTGGACTATACCTTCCCGTGACGGGCTGGCCGTCTAGTCTCTACACCTTCCCTGTTATGCGGGGCTTGGCTCGGTATTGGCGTATCCTGACGGAGGTAGCGTCCACCGAATTTGACCAGTTCTACCTGCCGCGGCTGGTACCAGCGGCGGGCAACCCATAGAGACCTTTCTCGGCGTGATTGCCGGATGGGTCTCGCTAAGTCCTCTGCTCTGACCAACTGAGCTACAGGCCCGGGACGGTATTCTACAGCCTTCCGTAGCTTTACTGGCCATTGTCGTTTGACGGTCAGGACATCCGTATGAATCTTATACAAGACCAGGATGTTCCGCGCGGAAGATATCGGCAGAGATGGCGATGCCAAACCTTGAGGCGAGTTTGCATTCGAACGGGGAAGGCGGGCGAGTTTCAGGACGAACTGGCGTATGACGAAGAAATTATCAGCCGGCTGTGAGCAGCATGATCGATGATCGGTTCGAGCCTCATTGATTATCTGTCCTGCGGTCAACACCAGCGCTGGCCGGTTCGATTTGCTGGCGCTCATTGTTCGGCAAGAGTCGGGAAAGAATCACGGGCATGCCCAACTGTTCTGTCAGCGTGTTGACCAAACGTTTTACCCTCTTCTTGCCTTGGTCAACAAGCGGTAAACCAGCACATTCCCTTTGCCTTTCAAAGGCACTGCTCTTGGGTCAGCGAAAATGAACCGATCTTGCAAGCGTTCATAGGTCTGGCTGTCGACCAGAATTCTGCCGGGATTTCCTTCGCTGGAAATCCGGCTGGCGATGTTGACCGTATCGCCCCACAAGTCGTAAATGAATTTTTTCTTGCCGACGACACCGGCCACCACCGGTCCCGTGCCGATGCCGATACGCACATCGACATGTCGTTCATTGACCTGAAAATCGTGCTGCAACAATTCGACGATCTCCAAGGCCATTTCGGCGAGGCGCTCGGAGTAATCGTTGCGGCTGTCGTTCAAGCCGCCGGCGACCATGTACGCGTCGCCGATGGTCTTGATTTTTTCCAGTCCGTATTTTTCTGCCAGTTCGTCAAAACAGGAAAAAATCTTGTTGAGCATCGCGAAGACCTGTTTTGGAGGCAGTCCTTCAGCCAGTTTGGTGAAATTGACGATATCGGCGAACATCACCGATACCTCCGCAAAACCGTCGGCGATCGGTTGCCTGCTGTTTTTAAGACGCTCGGCGATCGGTGCCGGCAAAATGTTGAGCAACAATTTTTCCGACCGGTCCTGCTCGTCCTGCAACAGACGGTGTGCCTCCTGCAAATGTGCTTGCGCTTTGTGCTTTTCGTTGTCGGAATAGCGCAGCAGCAGGTAAACGATGGTCGATACCGAAACGAAATTCAGCGCAAAAAACAGCGCAGCGGTCTGCGGTGAAACTTTTTGATTTTGAATCAATAAGGCGTCTGCAAGGTAATAATCGAAGAACCCGGAGAGAACGGTCAAGGAGACATAGGCAAAAAACCAGGGTGTAGACGCCCGGGGTCCGATGAACAACACTGCACCGATCGGCGCGAGCAACGCCCACAAGCTAATGCCACTGGCAGTGATGAAACTGCCGATGCTCCATTGAGCGATAAAAGGCGTGAATAAAAACAGAGCCAACTGAAAAACGCGAAAGACATGGAAATTCAACGTCCTGAAATAAACCAACATGTTACCGACCAGCAACAGCTGCAGAACGAACGGCAGGTTTGAGGAGAAGGGCAAACCAAGCAGCCAGTAGATCGATAACCACAGTACCGATGCCAGGCAAATCAGGCCGGTGGCAAAAATCAGCAGCGATTTTTGCAGTCGCAACTCCTCGGAATCACCCGGTGAGATTCCTGCCTGACGAAGACGCTGGAAGAAAGTGGCTCTGCTGTTCATCGGGGCGGATGGCGATGCAGTGGTTCTGCGTGGTGCGTTTGAGCGGCGGCGTGGTGGTGAATTCGCGCGTGAGGATCGGTGGTTGGTGCCGTCAAGCCGATCCGTTGCGGCAGCAGCGAACCAATGATCATCGCTCCCAGACTGATACCGAGACCGATCAATTGCGGTGGGATCAACGGTTCGGCTACCAATCCTTCAATCAATAACCAGCTACCGACGCCGCCGAGGATCGCCGCCAGCGCGCCCTGCGTCGTTGCCCGTTTCCAGAAGGCACCGAAGAACAAGGGAATGAAAGCACCAGCCAGGGTGATCTTGTAGGAGTTTTCGACCATCTTGAAAATTGAAGCGTCCGAATTGAGCGCGAAAAGCAGCACGACCAGGGTGAAGCCGATCAGCGTCAAACGCATCACGCGCAGAAAAGCATGATCGCCGATTTGTGGCAGCAGATTGCGGACAATGTTTTCCGAGAAGGCGACCGACGGCGCGAGCAAGGTTGCCGACGAGCAGCTCATGATCGCTGACAGCACGGCTCCGAAAAAGATCGCCTGTGCCGGCACCGGTGTGTGCTCAAGAACCAGCATCGGCAAGACCCGTTGCGAATCGCTGGCGATCAGCGCATTGAACCGTGGCGGATCGATCAAGGTCGCCGCGTAGGCGATGAACATCGGAATGAAGGTGAAGCAGAAATACAGCCCTGCGCCGATCAGTGAAGCATAGATGGCAGTGCGGGCACTTTTTGCTGAGGTCACTCGTTGGAAGACATCCTGTTGCGGCACCGAACCGAGCATCATCGTCAGCCAGGCGGCCACGAACGGCAACCACTCGCTCACTCCGCCTTGCGGAAAAAAATCGAGTTTTCCGGCGGCAGCGGCCTGATTGACGACCGTATCGACCCCGCCGGTCAGGCCGGCGACGACATGGCCGATATAAAGCATTCCCCCCATGATCACGCCGAGTTGTACGAAATCGAGAATCGCCACCGACAGCATGCCGCCGAAGGTGGTGTAGGTGAGCACGATCAGGGCACCGACGACCATTCCGATATGGGGCGATACGTTCCCCTGGGTGACGACGTTGAAGACCAGTCCGAGCGCTTTGATCTGTGCCGAGACCCAGCCGAGGTATGAGGTGACGATGCACAAGGTGGTCAGGACTTCGACCGTGCGGTTGAAACGCAGGCGGAAATAGTCGCCGAGCGTCAGGATATTCAGTTTGTAGAGCATGCCGCCATAGAACAGTCCGGCGATCACTAGGCACAAACTGGCGCCGAAGGGATCGGCGACCACTCCGCGCAGACCTTCCTTGACGAAAGTGGCAGAGACGCCGAAAACCGCTTCGGCGCCGAACCAGGTGGCGAAAACGGTGGCCGCCACCACCGGCAGCGGCAACGAACGGCCCGCGACGGCGAAGTCCTTGCTGTTATGTACCCGGGTGGCGACGAATAGACCGACGGCGATCGATGCGAACAGGTAAATGACGACGAACCAGATCAGCATGAAGAGAGCCTTGGGACGAATGACCGACGGCGGCATGCGCCGACAGACGTGGCAGGCATTATGTCATGCGGGCTGGGCGATGGTGAAGTGTTGGCTATCGAGTCGGGCCAGGAACACAAAAACGGCGTGCAAGACGTTTGAATCCTCGAGATGGAGATGTGGCGGACAAAAACGCTGTTTGCGGCACGAAACGTCTGCTGCAATGTCAATTCCAAAGCTGAACGGTGCGAATGACGCGACACAGACGCTCGGCTGCATTTTCGATCAGCATAGGAGCGGAGCGCATGGACTCTTCGAGCGTCATCGGTCGATCACAGATGCTCAGCATGGCATCGATACCGTTCGCGAGCACCTCGTCGGCGCCACGACCGATACCGCCGGAAAGACAGAATACCGCCACCCCGTGACGTTTGGCCGCTTTGGCCACACCGACTGGAGCCTTGCCGAAAACGGTCTGAAAATCGGTATGCCCTTCGCCGGTGATCACGAACGCAGCGTTTTTGACCCGCTCGGTAAAATTCACCGCTTCGAGAACGATGTCCACCCCCGGTCGAAGTTGCGCCGGGGTGAACAGCAACAAGCCGGCGCCGAGGCCGCCGGCGGCGCCGCTCCCCGCCAGATCGACGACATCGCGCCCCGTGACGAGGCGGCTGATTTCGGCATAGTGTGCCAGCGCGGCGTCCAGTTCGACAACCATCTCTGGAGTGGCTCCCTTTTGCGGGCCGAATACCGCACTGGCGCCGCGCGGACCGCACAATGGGTTATCAACGTCGCAAGCAACGATGATTTCGCTGCTCGACAAACGCCGGTCAGCGCGACTCATATCGATTCGCTGCAGCCCTGCCAGCGCTGCACCGCCTTCCGGGAGGTCATTGCCGTCGCCGTCAGTGAAGCGAATCCCCAAGGCACGCGCCATGCCGGTGCCACCGTCATTGGTGGCGCTACCGCCGATACCGAGAATGATTTTTCGCAAGCCGGCGTCGAGAGCGGTAGAGAGTAGTTGACCGGTGCCGAAGGTGCTGGTCAGGCGTGGATCCCGATGCTCTGGGTCGATCAGCGGCAAGCCCGACGCGGCGGCCATTTCGATCACCGCCGTTCGACCATCGCCGAGAATCCCCCATTCGGCTTCGACCGGCTGACCGAGCGGCCCGCGCACCAAGCTGCGACGCCGTTGCCCACCGGTGGCGGCCAACAGGGCGTCCACCGTTCCTTCACCGCCATCGGCGATCGGAATCTGGCGCACCTCGACGTCGGGAAAGACTCGCTGGATGCCACGCGACATCGCCTGAGCCACCTCTACCGCCGAAAGACTACCTTTGTACGAATCCGGAGCGACGATGATTGGCAGCATGAGCTTCCCTCGTGGTTTTGCTTGCCGAGTGATAATGTCCTTCATGCTCTTGGCGTTTGGCGACGCCGTCGATCCGTTGCGCACCGTGATCTGTCAAACGGTGGTCAATCCGCACCGGGTTCACTCCAGCCAATCGCGCGGCGTCAATAGTTCATACAGCTCGGCTTCGGCACTGCCGGGTTCTGGGTGCCAGTCATAACGCCATTTGACCAGCGGTGGCAACGACATCAGGATGGATTCGCTGCGACCCGCGGATTGCAGCCCAAACAGCGTACCGCGATCCCAGACCAGATTGAATTCGACATATCGGCCACGACGATAGGCTTGGAAATCTCGTTCGCGTTCTCCGAACGGCAGGGCGTGTCGACGCTCGATCAGCGGCAGATAGGCCTTGGCGAAGGCATTGCCGACCGCACGTGTCAAGGCGAAACAACGTTCGAAGCCGCCGTCGCCGTTGTCGCTGAGGTCATCGAAAAAAATGCCACCGACGCCGCGCGGTTCATTACGATGCTTCAGAAAGAAATAGTCGTCACACCATTTTTTGTACCGCGGGTAAACGTCATCACCAAAAGGATGCAATGCCGTGCGACAGATACTGTGAAAATGACGGATGTCTTCAATGAAAGGATAATACGGCGTCAGATCCATGCCGCCGCCGAACCACCACACCGGCGGCTGAGTCGCTTTGTTGGCCACCAGTGCGCGCACGTTGAGGTGTGCCGTCGGGCAGTACGGGTTTTCGGGATGAACGACCACCGATACGCCCATCGCTTCGAACGAACAGCCGATCAGTTCCGGACGCTTGGCGGTGGCGGCCGGTGGCAAGGCGTTGCCGGCCACGCTCGAAAAAGCCACCCCGCCGCGTTCGAAAACCTGGCCGCTTTCGATGATCGCGGTGCGGCCGTGGCCGGTCAGGGCACTGCCCGCTGGCTTTTCCCAGTCGTCGATGCGAAACCGGCTACCCTCTGGCCCTTCGAGCGCCTCGAAGGCAGCGATCAGCGACTGTTGCAAACCGAGAAAATAATCGCGGAGCGCAGAAGCGGCGTTCATCGTCCGACTCCGTGCCGCACTCGATCGACAGGGAAAACGCTCTTGACGTGTCCGACAGCGGAGCGCATCAGCCGCTGGCAGGTCAACGCGTCAGCGCCCGATGGCCGATGTCACGACGATAGTGCATGCCGTCGAAATGGATGCCGGTGATCACGTCGTACGCACGTTTTTGCGCTTGCTTGAGGTTATCGGAGAGCGTGGTGACGCAGAGTACGCGACCGCCACTGCTGACGACCCGACCATCGCATTCGCGGGTGCCTGCATGAAAAATGTGGCAGTCATCCTGATCTTTGGGCAGCCCGGTGATCACATCACCCAGACGCGGCGTTCCCGGGTAGTTGGCAGCCGCCAACACCACGCCGAGGGCGACGCGGCGATCCCAGGTCGCTTCGATCTCGTCGAGCCGGCCGGCAACGGCATGATCGAGCAGAGTATAGAGATCGGACTTCAACCGCATCAGGATCGGTTGCGTTTCTGGATCGCCGAGACGACAGTTGAACTCGACGGTTTTCACCGATCCATCCTTGCCGATCATCAATCCGGCGTAGAGAAAGCCGGTATAGGGGATGCCGTCGGCGGCCATGCCGCGCACCGTCGGCAAAATGATTTCACGCATTACGCGGGCGTGAACTTCGGGCGTGACCACCGGTGCCGGCGAGTAGGCGCCCATTCCGCCAGTGTTGGGACCGCGGTCACCGTCACCAATCCGTTTGTGATCCTGGCTCGATGCCAACGGCAGGACATTCTTGCCATCGACCATGACGATGAAGCTGGCTTCTTCGCCCTCGAGAAATTCCTCGATGACCACCCGGCTGCCACTCGACGCGTTGCCGAGCATCAGATCGATTGCCGCATGGGCCTCCGTCAGGTTCTGGGCGACGACCACGCCTTTGCCGGCAGCCAGACCGTCCGCTTTGATGACGATCGGCGCGCCGTGCTGTTCGACGTGGGCGTGGGCGGCGGCGGCATCGGAATAAGTCTGGAAGCGCGCCGTCGGAATTTGATGCCGGGCCATGAAGCGTTTGGCGAAATCCTTTGAACTTTCGAGTTGTGCCGCTTCCTTGGTCGGACCAAAAACCCTCAATCCACGCGCACGAAAAACGTTGACGATCCCGGCGGCCAGGGGCGCTTCCGGTCCGACGACTGTCAATTGAACGTTCTGCTGCTGGGCAAAATCGGCCAGCGCCTCGATATCGGTCAGAGGTACGTTCTCGAGTTCGTGCTCGCTGGCCGTGCCGGCGTTTCCGGGCGCGACGAATACTTTCTGCAAGCCCTGCGCTTTCGCCAGACACCAGGCCAGCGCGTGCTCCCGGCCTCCGGAACCGACGACCAGTAATTTCATGGCATGGGGGCTGGTTTTAGCTGCTTTCATGGTGAACGTTCTTGATGGCTGAGGCGAATGAGGGTCATGAAGTGGTGCGGGGAAACATCACGCGGTTCATCTGATCGTGCGGTGGCTCAATGCCGGAAATGCCGTGCGCCGGTGAAGACCATCGCCAACTGGTGTTCGTTGGCGGCAGCGATCACTTCCTCGTCGCGCAACGAGCCGCCGGGCTGGATCACCGCCTTGGCGCCTGCTGCCGCCAACACATCGACCCCGTCACGGAACGGGAAAAAAGCGTCGGAGGCAACCACCGATCCCGCCAGATCGAGACCAGCGTTCTGCGCCTTGCTGACCGCGATACGGGTCGAATCGACCCGGCTCATCTGCCCGGCGCCGACGCCCAAGGTCATTCCGTTTCCGCAAAAGACGATCGCGTTCGACTTGACGAATTTGGCCACCCGGTAGGCAAACAGCAAATCATCGATTTGTTCCGGGCTGGGCGAACGTTGGGTCACGACGCGTAAATCGCTAGCCTGGACATTGAAGCGATCTGGCGTTTGCACCAGCAGACCCCCGCCCACCCGTTTCATCTCGAAGGAATGGTATTCCCGGGCCAAAGGCAGTTCCAGGACGCGCAAATTCTGTTTGCTGGCCAGCATCCGCCGTGCGTCGTCGGTGAATGACGGGGCCAGCAACACCTCGACGAAATGCTTGCGGGTGTTCATCGCTTCGACGATTGCGGCATCGACTTGCCGGTTGAAGGCGATGATTCCACCAAAGGCCGAGGTCGAATCGGTCTGGAACGCTTTCTCATACGCAGCGACCAGACTGGCGTCGACCGCCACACCACAAGGATTGGCATGTTTGATGATCACACAGGCCGGCGTGTCGAAGGTTTTGACGCATTCCCAGGCGGCATCGGCGTCGGCGATGTTGTTGTACGACAATTCCTTGCCTTGCAACTGCCGGTAATTGGCAATCGAACCGGCCAAAGGCTGCGGATCGCGATAGAAAGCTGCGTGTTGATGAGGATTCTCGCCATAGCGCAAGGTTTCGACGCGATCGAACGCCAGTTGAAATTGCTCGGCAAAAAGCTGCGGCCGATCGTTCTCGTCCAGCGAAGTCAGCCAGTTGGCGATGGCGCCGTCGTAACGCGCCGTATGAACGAAGGCTTTCTTGGCCAGCCTGAAACGGGTGGCCAGACTCAGCGCCCCCTCATTGGCCCGCATTTCGGTCAACAGCGCCGGATAATCCTCCGGGTCGGTGACCACGGCGACGCCGTGATAATTCTTGGCCGACGACCGCAGCATCGCTGGTCCACCGATGTCGATGTTTTCGATCGCCTCTTCCAGGGTCACTTCGGGTTTGGCGACTGTTTCGCGGAACGGGTAGAGGTTGACGCACACCAGATCGATCGTTGGAATGCCGTGCTGATCCAGCGTCGACAAGTGCTCGGGAAGGTCACGCCGCGCCAGGATGCCGCCATGAATTTTGGGGTGCAAAGTCTTGACCCGGCCGTCGAGCATTTCCGGGAAACCGGTGTAATCGCCCACTTCGGTCACGGGCAGTCCCGCATCGCGCAGCAGTTTGGCAGTGCCGCCGGTAGACAGCAACGCCACCCCTTGCGCAACCAGACCCTGCGCGAATTCGAGGGCGCCATTTTTGTTGGACAGACTGATCAAGGCTTGACGGATTTTCATGGTGGCGGATTCGGTAACAATTAAACAAAAGTGTTATCAGGGCGAGATCTTGTGATCAACCAGTTTTTTACGCAAGGTATTGCGATTGATTCCCAGCATTTCGGCCGCCAGCGTCTGGTTGCCTCTGGCTTGTTTGAGAACGACTTCGAACATCGGTTTCTCGACGCTGCGTACGACCATTTCGTAAATCGCCGCCGGCTTTTCGCCATCGAGCGTCTGGAAATAGATTTCCAAGGCCATGCGAACGCAACTCGCGATATCGCTTTCTCTGATGGCCGTCATGCGGCGAGTTCCTGTTCATTGCCGACAAGATAGGGCAGCCGGTCATTCTGTGCGGCAAGGGTGAAAAAATAGTCATTGACCGCCTGCCTTTGTTGGACGACGGTCAGCAACTGGTTCATGGCGTGGCGAAAAGCGGCCGATCCGGCCAAGCCCCGCGTGTACCAGGAAATGTGTTTGCGGGCTACGCGCAGACCTGTTTCCGAGCCATAAAAATGGTACAGATCCTCCAAATGCTCGAGCAGAACCGCATGAATCTCGGCAACTGGCGGTGGCGGCAAATGGCGGCCGGTGGCTAGAAAATGTTCGATTTCGCGAAAAAGCCACGGCCGTCCCTGTGCCGCTCGACCGATCATCAACGCATCCGCACCCGTCGTTTCGAGTACCAGGCGCGCTTTCTCGGGCGTGTCGATGTCACCATTGGCGATGACCGGGATCCGTGCCACCGCTTTGACGGCGCAAATGGTGTCGTATTCGGCGCGACCGGTATAACCGCAGGCGCGCGTCCGACCGTGCAAAGCCAGCGCCTGAATGCCGGCCTGTTCGGCGATGTGCAAGATGTTCAGCGCATTGCGGTTCGCGGTATCCCAGCCGGTACGGATTTTCAGGGTTACCGGTGTCGCCGGTACCGCTTGCACGACCGCATCGAGAATCCGTCCGACCAGTGACTCATCCTTGAGCAAAGCCGATCCGGCCATTACGTTGCAAATCTTCTTGGCCGGGCAGCCCATATTGATGTCGATGATCTGCGCGCCGTGATCGACATTGTGCCGCGCCGCCTCGGCCATCATCACCGGGTCGGCACCGGCAATCTGCACCGACACCGGAGCTACTTCCCCCTGATGATTGGCACGGCGGCGGGTTTTTTCGCTGCCGTAGAGCAACGAATTGGAGGTAACCATTTCCGATACCGCCAAACCGGCCCCCATTTTCTTGCACAACTGGCGGAACGGCCGGTCGGTCACCCCAGCCATCGGCGCGACAAAGAGGTTATTACGGAGCGGGAACCCAAGGAATTGCATGGCCAACGGGAGTCTGGAGCGCCAAGGAAGGCGACGATTCTACCCCGATCAGGTGCCAAAAAATACTCCGATCTGAACCCGCAGGGTGTGCTCGCAGCAAGCTCTCGACCGGCGGCCACAAGGGGGCATCCTGTGTCAGACTCGAAGAGCGCCGAGCCCTTCTCGTCTGACGGTCCGCACGTTGCCGTGCGAGCGGCGCGCGACAGCTACCGGCCGCAGGGGCTGCCCACGCATCTTCGGGGTCGTCGCAGGATCACTCCAGCCATTGCGCTTAAATTCGCGACTCTTCGTCCAACCCTGCTCAAGACTCAACTGGATCCTCGTGAGCTTTTCACTGTTCAAGTATTTGCAAGTCGCTTCCATCGCAACACCTTGCTCCTGATATATGTTGCACTTCATATTTGAAGCCGGCGCGCAATCCCCGATACTTTTTGCATCCAACTCCTTTGTCTTGTCTAGAATTCACGCAATTGCCCTGGCCGGGTGGATTACCGGGGTAGCCGCTTCTCCTCTTCTGCACTTTCATCAGTAAGAAGCCGTTCGACGCGTTTATCCTGAAGCGGTTTTTTTGCTGCTGCAAGAATCTCCATCCCTGCATCGTAGCTGACGTCAGGCTTTCCGTCGGAGGGCAGTTGCGCTGCCTGCAAACGTTCATCGATACGCCGCATATCGGCATCGACATCTTCAGTCGTCTCCTGCTGAAGCAGACGACGTGTTCTGAAATCCTGGCTGATTCCTTCAAGTCGTCCTTCCTCGAGACGCTTGAAGCGATTAATCTCGGCCTCACGCTGAAGAGCTGCCCGATCCTGTACGAGGCCAAGTGTTTCCTTACGTCGCGTCTGAAATGCAATCTCTGTAAGTGTGTTGCCGCGGTCGAGTCCGTACAGCGCAATAGCCAGTCCAAAGGCATCCTTGATGGCCGTTTGTGCAGCATTACGAATCTTGGCGTGAATTTTCTCAAGGCCAGACTCTGTTCTCGTCAGAGCTGCAAGGCCGCTCTCAGTTACGAGAGCACCGCGAATTGCGGACGTCACCTCGCGCCGGATCGCGGCCAGTTCAATTTCGATGGCCAGCGACTGGCGTTGTTCATTGGACACGGGTTCTCCAGAGGCATCGATGCCCACCTCTGCGGCAAGCTGACGCATTTGTTGCCAGGATATGTGCGTGTCTGAGCGGTAGCCGTAGTTCTTCCGAACGAACTGCTCCCAACCGTTTTCAGTCATGCCGGTCACCTCAACGCGGCCGGTAATCTGGACCTCATCGGCATCACCGGCATCGGCTTGGGAAGGAATGACAACTTCGAAATTGCGTGGCTGCCCGCAGATTGCCGCATACCGGGCCGCCTCCTCTGTCGGATGCTGCAGCACATAGATCACCTCAGCGTCGATGTCGTACAACTTCAACCCTTGAATGATCGATTCCGTGATCTGCGGTTTAACGATCTTGTCAAACTGCAAATTGAACTGCGTGCTGTCGATCCGCTGAATCTGATCTCTGCAAATCTGCTCAACATGTCGGCGGATCGGGTCATCAACATCCTTTGTGTCGGGATGAATCAAGCGATCCAGTCGTTCGAAAGCTTGTGCGGTCACATTGATTGCGATATTCATCTGCACATAGCCTTCAGAATTTTTCGGTTTGTATTTGTGTTCCTCTGGACGCAGATCAAGTCGCCGTCCGGTGATGAGAGCCAGTGCCGCAATGTCTGGAAAGGCTTGAAACATATTCAGGCGATAACCAATTTTTGCGGCGTCCTTGGCAATCTGTTTTTCCATCTGGATCTTGATGGAGTCTTGGTGGGTTGCGAAGGACCTAACGACTTCGTAGTATCGTTGCGCGAACAGGTGCCGCTTAACCGCTTGGCGGATTGACACGCTGATCGCACTCCGGACTGCGTTCTCGTCGTCCAGTCCAGATTCTCGAAAATTCTGGTAATTGTCTAGTATGAGCAGCGCCGTCGTCGTGACCTTTCGTTCCCTATCGCTGTCACCAAGCGTAAACATGTCTTCCTGGCGGATGGAGACTTGCATGGGTGGAAGGTTGAGTACCCGGAATCCGATTCTGAACATCGCGCCTCCAAGCGCGTGATGCACGGCCTCACTCACTGCCTTGTTCAACGACTCGGACTTACCGGAGCCAAGACTCGACGTACGGAAGGCTGCTAACAGGTTCCGACTGGGATTGTCATCGGCTGCAGACTGGCACAACTGCAACATCCGGTTCAGTTCAGCGTACAGATGCCTGCTAATCAGAGCTCTCAACGTCTCGGTCGGACTGTCGGCTTTGGCAAGTTTAGAAACGAGATCCATAGCTTCCTCCAGCCCGTTGGCTTGAAGCTGGAAGCTTGACTCGAAATCCAGTGCGATTGCGCTGGTGCCTTCCGACCATCGGAAGCGCCAGCCGGTGATTTCGAGCGGTGTCGCGAGCTTTCGAACATAGTACTGCCGCTCATCTCGGCGCCAGCCCCGCAGGAAGTCGAATGCCCCGCGCTCATATGGCGACGTATTGCCGTTCTTGTCGAGCACCACGCGGTAGCCATCGCCGTGTGCCTGTTTCGAAAAAGTTCCAGGCTGAATCTCGCGAATCAACTCGGCCAGTTTTTGTTCGCTCATGCTATTTTTTCCAGGTAAGCGCAGCGGCGCGTGTCGTCAAACCTCTAATCACCATGCCTAGCAGCCGCGCTCGCTGCAGTTCGAGAATTTCCTTCTCATGCATGTCAAGCATCCGATAGACGTCTGCCCGTGAAACGAAATCCAATTCATATTCGTATGCCTCTTCAATCAACTCGGCCATATGATCCGGCTCGAGTTGCTGGCGAACCTGAGAACCAAAACCAATCGCGTATGGGATCACGCTTGACTCCGCCTTCCCCTTACGCCGAAGCAAGCCGCGACACAACCATTCGATAATGCGTATGACTCGCCAGGAGTCCAACCGATAAATCCGCGGACTCGGCCGTAGTTTTTCATTCAACGCGCGCGGCTGGCATCGATTCAACATTGCAAAAACGATCTGTCCACAACGCCGCCCTTGGTCTGGTGCAAGCACACTATCCACAAATTTACGGGAAAGACCCGTCTGCAAATGGGCTGCAAGAAACCGTTCGAAGGCTTCCAGAAATGCATTCGAGGCGATTTCAGCGGCAGCGAAACTATTCGGACGTGTTTTTTTGCCGTTCTCGTCGTCGCCGTTCGACGCAGATGCGCCAGGACGAGATTTAGAACTCTCGTTCCAAGATGGAAGCTGTTCAAGAATCCCTTCCGTCAAAGCCAGAAAACGTTCGGGCAATTCGCGAACAAGAGTCTCCGCCGCTTGTAAGAAGGCGCCGTGCACAGGAGAAATCAATGCGTGTACATCCGGCAGGTCGCCGACCTCGCCGCACAGTCGCTCCCGCGACTCAGGGCCAATGATGGCTTGCCGGAGGCACTCGATCGCGGTTCCGCTGTCGTGGAGTGTCTCTGCAACGTGCAGGACAGCGATGAAGCGAAACCAAGCCCGACGTAGCAAGGTCAAGAAATCATCGTCAAGCTTGTGTTCGTGTCGATAACGGATTACGCATGCTGCAGCTTCAGAGATTCCATCGTTTTCATGGTTTTCGTCGGCACTGAGCGTGCACGATGCGACTGTGGTAGCAAGGTCGCCCAGCGGCGTTGTAAGAAGTTTCTGGTGCCAACGTTCCTCCTCATCCCGTATTTGCTTTGCAATTTGACGGTAGAAATCTGCTATCAAATTTGGGCGTTGAGGCAGGTCGGCAATCCGGTAGGCAAGACGCACGAATTGTTGTAGACCATAATCGGTGTCCCGGCCAGTCTCAATCCTCGCGATTTTTTCGACAAGCCACTCGCCGGTTAGCACATGGAGTCCTGACGCATGCAAGCGATAAGCAAAGTCAATATAACCGTCGCAAAAGGCGCTTGGCCATTGCTCCTCGAAATACAGGTTGGTCATTGGAGCGAACTTGTCAACAAGGAAGAGCGGGGCATCCGCAAAGAGTTGCGCTTTGGCCTGAATCGAGGTGTCGAGATCTTCAACATAAAAACCATTCGGGGCACTACCGGCTTGTCCCGCAGCGGTGTTGGCTGCTGCTGTGAGTTTCACGCCTGCATTGCGCAATAAAGCGTCGCGCTCTCCGGCGTACCAGCGTTGCAGCGGTGTAGCACGAGTTCGTGTCGTCTGTGAGCCAATACCAGAAGAGATGGAGGCGGATGGTCGTGCCCGGATAGATTCTGGTGGTGGCAGCAGTTGGTTGCAAAGCCGGACGAAGGAGTCAGCTGGCAGGCCTGGGGCTATTGAAGCGGCGAATACCAGTGTCTGGGTAACGAGGTCCATCGAGTCGAGCTTGATTTCTTCGATCGTTATGGCCCGCGCCTGGCTAGCTTGAATATTCCACTCTGGAATTTGTGCGCGCATGTGCATGGTTTTGGCAGCATCCAGCCGGTTGTTCGGTCCACTCATTGAAACGAGCACTAGATGACAACGGGCGTCTTGTAACTCACGACACAAATTTTCAGAAAACTCAAAAGTCAGGTTGTCGGGATAATCCAGCAGGTCCAAGTAGATAATTGAATCACCAAGCGTTTCCACCCAACCCTTCTCATGGTTCGTAAAGAGTTTTAACTCTGGGGGCTTCAAATTGTTGGACGTAAAGCGACGAAGATGCGAATGTGTATCTCTCAAATGCTCCAATAGCGAGTACAAAGCTGATTGCATGTCTTCGCGAGCGCGTCTCGTGTAGGTGACGCGTAGCAAGTGCTGTTTGACCAGAGCTTGTGCGAAACGGTTGACATCGTCTTTATTCGGATAGGCTACGTGTGGCGGGATAATGTCACTGTGATGTAGGATCTCCTCAAGACGCTCCTGTGTCTTGGCAAAGTGAATGTTGGTAGTCGAATGGTCTCCAGTTCCACCGAAGACAGTTTTGTAGTAGTGCTCTCTTTTTGTCGCTTGGCGAGCATCGAGCTTCGCATTGCCAGGATCCGACGCCTCTGGCCGCTTTTTTGTGTCGTTGCCTGCAACTGCAGCGTCACCAGCCTCTTTGAGGATTTCCGGTGGTTCTTCAGGAGTTTGCTGGTTCGCGTCGACGTTCATTTCGTTGGCGTATCAGGAGCAACGCCGAAGTGGTAGATCGCCTTGCTGTGATCACCAGTGGGACCATATACTGACCCGTGATAGTGTGCGACGCGAGACTGCACAGACTTGGGAAGAATCGTTGTTGCTGACTCGACTCTGCGGACTGCATCAATGACTTCTGGATCGTCTCCAAGCTTAAGAGCGGCGATCATCGGGCCCTTTTCGGTGACGATGGCTTCACTACCGTTCTGTGCTTCAATTTCGTCGATTAGGGTTGAGGCAGCATGCTTTTCACCAAATTTTCCCTTCAAAAGATTTTTCAGCCCGTCATAGGCATCAGAGGTTGCCTTTCTCAGCGTTACATCAAGAGACGTGTTGCCGAGCACAGCGAGTGCGGCAACAACAGCACTTACAACAGGGTCCATCACATTCTCCCAAAAATGGAATTACGTTCAGATATGCTTGATTGGTCGGTCTTTTGATGCTGCAGGAACAACATGAGATAGCTCTTCACTCCACTTGTCCAGGTAGGAGCGCCCATCCTTGACTAACTCCTGGAACTGCCCCCTCATCAAACTTGTGGCTTGCGCCTGCTGGTGGAATCCGGCTTTTTCCTGATCCTTGGACACAGCCGTCATAACATCAACAACTAGACGTGGCTGGAATATCTGCAAGGATCGGAGAGTTTCAACATACAATTCTCGTGCCCGTGAAAGATCGTCCTGTGCGTTCTGTAACTTGGTTTGTACAACTGTAAAGGCTTCGGGGTCATTGCGGCTCGAGGCAAGAAGATCAGCAAAAACTTGTCGTCTTACAACTCCATCGGCAACGTCTTTGGCCAGTCGACTTGCCGAGCGAACGACGACTTGTACGCGTTGTTCTTCCGTCGTATCCACTTTGCGTTCGGCGAGAGTAACGTAATGACGTGGTTGGCCCTCCACATTACTCAATAACACCGCAAAGCTCCGATCCGCTTTCGTGTTTGTGGGGTCCAGATGAACCATAAGCTTGATTTCGGTTTCCTGCTTACCCGGCTCGATCGTGACGGTGCCCTCGGATGCTTCATAGTCCTGGCCAGCAACCGCAGTCAGGGATTCAGAACGATACTGAATATGCATGGGTTCGTTAGCTGGCGTCGTCCTCTTCAGGCGCACGCGGATAAGGGTGTTGCTCGAGCCGCCATCAAGACGAGTCTCGACATCGGCGAAAGCAACATCGCGGATTGGATCAGGGAACACGAAGTGCTTGACAACTGCGCCACCAACAATAAAAAGAAGGAATAGAAGGACTGGCAGCGCGAGCCACATTGCGCGCGGGTCATATGGTTCGCCTTCCTTTAAGGGTTGAGCGCAACCGTCGTGCTTCACTCCGTTGCATACCCCCCCGCCTTTTTCGAACGCTGCGTGATCGAATACATGGTCACGCGTGGCGTAAGAGCAATTGCCAACATTGGTGCAATAGAAGCGCCTATAGCGGTTATTCATTGCCTTTGACAGCTTTCAGCGTTTGCTCAACAGTAGAACCAGCTTGAGAAGTCGCTCGTTCTGTCGCACAAGTTTGGAGGCAATGGACTCTGAGTTTGGCGCGTTCTGCACCGGGTGTCGGTTCGATTTGAAAGATGCCAACATGTCGCGGTTGGCTGTCAACGCCTTGCGAGCTTCTAAGAGATCTGACGTACGTCTATTGCCGCGTTTCGTAGCTTCATCGAGATCGCGTTCAAGTCGGGAGTTTTCGGCTAAAAGCACGTCCAGATCAGCTTGCCGTGACTTCGTTTCAGCCTGGAGAGTACTTCGTTCTTTCTCCAGGTCGTTGGTCAATGCCGACTGTTGATCGGCGTCTTGCACGGCACCCTCAACAGTTCGTCTAAGTTCGGCCTGCCGTTCCTCGGCTTTGTAACGGCTCCACCCAAACAAGCCACCTTGTGTCGGATCGCCAGTCGTTGTACAAGCGCACGAGCCAGTGAGAGATAATATCGCTGCCGTAGTCGCAAGAGGACGTTTGCGCGAACCGCGATTCAAGAGGGCAGTCATCCGTCTAGTCACGGCGCGTATCAATCAACTGCAGCTGCGCCGCTGCGTGGGCCAGCGCTTGGCGCTGATTTTCCAATGCAGTCGTCTGATTCGCGACGAGTTGTAGCGATACCGAAGGCTCCGGTTGCCCCGGTGCGCCCTCCTTCTGTACAACCGACTGCGCCTGCGTAATTTCCTTGCGTAGGGATACTAAATCTTGATTGACTACAGCAATTTGTTGGTTGGTTTGGCGTAGCAGCTCATTGGTACGTACGCTCCGGGCAGTAACTAAGCGGTTGCGTTCGGACAAGGCGAGAAGTTGGGAATCCAGACGCCTGTTAATTTTCTGCAGCGAAACAATTTCCTGCTGCAGCTTTCGATTGAGTTCTGCGGTTTCCGCAGTCCGTTTCTTTGCTTTGTCTGCAAGCTGCGTCAAGTGCTGCTCTTGCTGTGCGTAAGTTGTCTTTTCCTGAGCCACGCCATCGCCGACAACATATCCCACCACTGCGCCGAGAGTAGCGCCCAGCAATGTCAAAGTAGAGTTTTTTCCAGCGCTATAGCCAATGGCTGCTCCGACTGCTGCCCCGGCGGCCGCACCCTCAGCGCGCGTCCGGTTTGAGTCCGTCGTTGCACACCCTCCCAGGCCAAACGACATCAGAATCAATATGAAGGAAACAACCCTCAAACGATATGAGCCAGTGCACATCTCGACTTATCCTCCCTTGATGGTCAAGCGCACGAGGCTAGTTTATCTAACATTTTTTATATTCTCAATCAAAATTTATCATAAGAGCCTCTTGCAAAACTCACCCTGCAGGGCTGATTTTTTCGCGGCTGGAGGCGAA
>JAVMKC010000071.1:0-18411 GCA_031732795.1 Accumulibacter sp.
CGGAGCCGTCAGATTTACAGTCTGATCCCGTTGGCCACTTGGGTATCCCTCCAGCTAAGAACCCGTGATTTTGACGTTCAATATTTGAACTGTCAAACATTTTTTTCAATCCTGTAGCGGACATGCCATCTGCCCAGGGGAAATCGACGCTTGCATGAGGCCGCGTAAAACCATTCGTTATCGCTCTGTTCAAGCGTTACGCCCTCAATAGCTCTTCCCGCCGGCCAAGCCAGCGCTGTAGATGCCGCGCCGCCCGGTCGGGGTCTTCGTGCAACAGTCGCTCGGCGAGTCGCTGAGCGAGTTCGACGAGTTCTCCGTCGGTATTGAGATCCGCATAACGTAGCAACGGTGCGCCGGACTGACGGCTACCGACAAATTCGCCAGGACCTCTGAGCAGCAAATCCTGTCGGGAAATCTCGAAACCGTCGTGGTGTTGAAAAATGATCTTCAGGCGTGCACGGGCGGCGTCCGACAAGGGCGACTGGTACAGCAGCACGCAGACCGACTCGTCGGTGCCGCGACCGACGCGACCGCGCAATTGGTGCAACTGGGACAGGCCGAAACGTTCGGCGTGTTCGATGACCATCAGGCTGGCGTTGGCGACGTCGACGCCGACCTCGATCACCGTCGTCGCCACCAGCAGGTCGATGTCTCCGGCGACGAAAGCGGCCATGGTCGCGGCTTTGTCGGCACTTTTCAGGCGGCCATGCACCAGACCGATGCGCAGTTCAGGGAGTTCACCACTCAAGGTGGCATGAGTGTCCAGAGCTGCCTGCAACTCGAGTTTCGGCGACTCTTCGATCAATGGGCAAACCCAGTACGCCTGCCGTCCACGAGCAACGCTTTGCCGCAGCCGGGCAATGACTTCGGCCCGCCGGTGCTCGGCGAAGAGTCGTGTGCGCACCGGTGTTCGACCTGGCGGCAATTCGTCGATCGTCGACACATCAAGGTCGGCGTAGTAACTCATGGCCAAGGTGCGTGGAATCGGCGTCGCCGACATCATCAATTGATGCGGGTTGCTTCCTTTGCGCCGCAATTCGAGACGCTGCAAGACACCGAAGCGATGTTGTTCATCGACGATGGCCAGCCCCAGACGGGCAAAATCGAGCGCCTCCTGGATCAGCGCATGGGTCCCGACGATCAGTTGTGCGCTGCTTGCCGCTTGCTGTTTGGAGAGCCGTTTGGCACTTTGACGCTGCCGGCCGCTGAGCCAGATCACTTCGATGTCGAGCGGAGCCAACCAGGAACGTAATTTGAGAAAGTGTTGTTCGGCAAGAATTTCGGTCGGCGCCATGAAAGCCACCTGATAGCCGGCGGCGATCGCCTGACAGGCTGCCAATGCGGCGACGATCGTCTTGCCGCTGCCGACATCGCCTTGCAACAGCCGCTGCATCGGATACGGTTGCTCCAGATCTCGGGCGATTTCGTGGGCGGTACGTTGTTGCGCGGCGGTCAGGACGAAGGGCAACATCGCCTGCAGGCGATCGGTCAGATCATTGATCCGCCGCAACCTGGGAGCGGTTTGGCACCGGCGCGCCAGATAGGCGCGTCGCAAGGAGAGTTGCTGGGCCAGCAATTCGTCGAATTTGACCCGCCGCCAGGCAGGGTGCGCGCGTAGATTCAAAGCCTCGGTATCGACCGACGATGGCGGCGCGTGCAGCACGGTCAGCGCCTCGGCCAGCAACGGCAAATCATGGGCGGCGCACCAGGCCGGGTCGAGAATTTCACTCAAATCGGTTTCCCGCCGCGCGCGCCCGATCAAGCGACGCAAAGCGGTCTGCGACAGACCGGCGGTCGTCGGATAGACCGGCGTCAGCGCGACCGGCAGATCGTCGTTGGCTTCTTCGACAACCCGGTAGCGCGGATGAACCATTTCCAGCCCAAAGAAACCTTCCCGGAGTTCGCCGAAAACGCGCAAATGCCGCCCTTGATCGCGCGCCAGTTCAAAAGCCCGCAACTGGCTGCCGTAAAAACTGAGAAACCGCAGCACCAGACTGCGGCGCTGCTCGATCGGCACGCCCCCCCCCTCACCCATCTCGACGACTGTAACCAGCAGTTGCCGGCGCGGCGAGGGTTTGAGCGAGATGTCGACGATCGTCACCTCGACTTGCAGCGGTTCGCCGAGCGGGGCGCCGACAAGCGGACTGAGTTTCGTTTCGTCGTCGTAGCGCAGCGGCAGATGCAAAACGAGATCCAGCCGGCGTTCGAGGCCCAGCTTGCGCAGTTTGTCGCGCAGCGGTGCCGCCGCCGGGATCTCGTCCTCGGCAGACATCAGTCGGTGAAGACCAGGATCGCCTCGGCTTCGACCAACGCACCGCGCGGCAGAGCAGCAGCGCCGACGGCGGCGCGGGCCGGAAAGGGTTGGGAAAAATAGCGGCCCATCACCTCATTCACCTTGGCAAAGTGGGCCAGATCGGTGAGATAGACCGTCAATTTGACCACATTGGCCAGCGTCCCTCCTGCCGCATCGGCAACCGCTTGCAAGTTGTCGAAAACGCGGACGATCTGTGCATCGATACCGTCGACCAGTTGCATGCTCTCAGGGTCGAGGCCGATCTGGCCGGAAAGATATACCGTATCGCCAACCCGGACGGCTTGCGAATACGTACCGATGGCTGCCGGCGCTTTGGTGGTGGAAACGATCGTTTTGTGCATTGCGGCATCCTTTACAATAGGGCGTCGATAAACGGGAAAGTCTAAATGAGCACGACGGTTATCGCCAATCTGGAAAAATTGCTCGACGGACCGCGCGACGGGGCGTTGTTGCGCTATTCGCTGGGCAACGAATTATTCAAAGCGGGCGACTGGGCGGCGGCGGCACAGCGCTTGCACGAAGCCGTCGATCGCGATCCGGAATTTTCGGCGGCGTGGAAACTGCTGGGCAAAACGTTAGCCGAAAATGGCCAGATCAACGAGGCGATGACTGTTTATAAACGAGGAATCGCCGTCGCCGAAAAGAAAGGCGACCTGCAGGCCGTCAAGGAAATGCGCGTTTTTCTGCGTCGCCTGGAACGTCGTCTGGATGAATGAAACGATGGCTGCCATTTTGCACGTCCTGGCATTTCGGCTGCCGTTTGCCCATCATTTCGCCCACCGAATCAACGCCGCGCCGCCGTTTCAAACTCGGCAACGTCCGATTCATGGCCGTAATTCCATTCGATGATTCAGCGCGGCCCGGGCTTGATTCGCTGCACCGTGCCCTCGATCCCCAAAGCACTCATCTGTCGGCGGGCCGCTTCGGCGGCAGCGCGACTGGGAAATGGTCCAACTTGCAAGCGCGTTTCGATCACCGACGGAATGCCCATTTTCGCCAGCTGCGCCTGTAGTTCCTCGGCGCGCGCCGCATCGGACACCACCGGCGACTGCAGCAGATAACCGGAACGCGGCAGCCGTTCACCGCGCGGCGGACTGACCGCTCGCGCAGCGTCGTCAGCAGGCGCCGTCGGCAACTCGGGTTTGGCAGCAATTTCAGGGGGAGGCGGAGCGGTCACGCCTGCCGGGCTCTGGCCGACCATCGCCGGTACAGTTGCCGGCAATCCGCCAGACGTTGGACGAGGCGCTGCAGGTGAAGTGGGCGGAGTGATGGCCGTTGCCGGTGTTCCGGCGGCGGCGCCCGCCCGCTGAGCGGGCATCACCGTGGGGATCGGTGGCGTTACCGGAGCGACGGGGGTATGGGCCGCGGCGGTAGCCGTGGCCGCAGCGGGCGCAGCAGCGACAGTAGCAGGAGCCGGGGCAGGAACGGCGTCGCCAGGTGTCGTCTTGTCAGGCACGGCCGCCGGGGCAGTTGAATTCGTCGCCGAGTCTGCCGGTGCCGGCTTGATCGGCTTGGCAGGTTCGATGGCACGTGAGGTGCGCGGATCGCGCGCGTCCTCTTCATCATCGAATTCGCTCGGCGAATTGAGTGAATCGTACAAAGCCAAGCCACCGAGCAAGGTGAAAATCAACAGGGCGGCGACACCGATACGCCGTAGCAACTGCTTGCGCAAGTCGAGATGCCAATCGTCGCCGAGGCGCGAAAAAGGCTTGATCGATGGAGGGACCGCCGATTCAACCTTTTTGGTCGTGTCGTCCTTTTTCATGGCCATCGCTCAATGCCTCGCATCAGTTGGGAGGGACAAGAATCGGACAACTGAACGGCGGGTCCAGCGATGGGCATGGGCGGCTGCAAACCGTTTCATTCGCTACGGCGCCGCTGAGGAAGGCTTTCGCCGCGGTTGCGGGCCAAGGCGACCACCAGATCCGCTTCGGCACGTGAAATATTGCACTGATGGGCGATGGCCGTGGCATCGTAACCTTGTTTGGCCATTTGCATCGCATCGTTGTACTGGGGCGATGGCGGCGGAGGCGCGTCGATCGATTGAGAAAGCTGGTGACGCACATCTTCGCGCGCGGCCAAAACTTCGGCGCGCAATTCGTCGACTTCGCAACGCAATTGATACAGTTCCTGCCGCAGTTCTTCGATGAGCGCCTCGGCCGGGTTTACCGCCGGCGGTTCATGCCACACTTGCTCAGCTTCGCTGACGGTCAATGGTGCCGGGGCAGATGGCAACGTCGTGGCAACAGGAGGCGCACCACTTTCCGGATCGGCGGGTGACGATGCTGCCGGCGGCTCCTGCAAAGCGGTATAACTCGCCACGGCGGAACGCGCGGCGTGCGCAGCAACGGCGTTACGTTCCTGTTGCAGACGCTGCAAACGCACGAACAGTAAAACGATGTATCCCACCAGCAGCGCGATGATGGCGATCAATCCCTCGCGCCAGCCGATGGAGCCGAATGACTCCAAATCCATGGGCCGCTTTGATAGCTGAGTAAACGGTCATTATGCCAGACACTTCTTCCGCTTGAAGAGCCCACTACGCAATCGTCGGCGTAACCGGATCGTGGCCGGGTCGCCTCGACCCTGACGTTTGCCGGGCAATGGTTTAGAATTTGGCCGCTGTCACATGCGGCAGCAACAAAATTCATCCCTGGAGTTCCCGGAATGCCGAAATACCAAGGCCAATGTCTTTGCGGTGCCGTCAAATTCCACTTCTCGGCTGAACCGGTAGCCACGCGGGTCTGTTGGTGCCAGGACTGTCAGCGCCTGGCGGCCAACGGAACGGTGAATACCATTGTCCCGACCGATGCGCTGCAAATCGACGGCGAACTCGCGGAATATGCCAATCAGGCCGAGAGCGGCAACCAGATGCGCCGGCGTTTTTGCCCACGATGCGGAACTCAATTATTCGCCAACTCATCCGCCCGACCCCAGTTCACTGCCGTACGGGTCGGCACCCTGGATGAACCCTCCCGTGTGCCGCCGACCATGAACATCTGGACCCGCAGCGCCCCCTCCTGGGCGTGCATGGACCCCGCTCTTGAACAGGTCGAACGCCAGCCGTCACCGCCTGCACAGTCGACGACGACAGGTGGCCGCTGACGAACGCGGATCATCCATGCCGCCTCATATGTCGCAAGACACGACCTGCCGCAGCGGACTGTGCAAACCGGGTCCGCGTCATCGTGCAACGTCTTCGAAGACCCGGTTCACCCCTCCTGCTTCCGTACGCCGACCAGCCCGCATTGCCTGCGACCTCACCCGCTGCGGACGCCTATTTCGATCGGCCACGACGGCCGCTGAACCTGGGGCCGATCCATTCCTCCGCCTGATGAAAAGAAGCTGATGCCTCACAGAGTCCTCAAAGTTCCCGAACGCGGGATGCTCGATGCGTATGAACGGGTGCTTGCCGAGCGTCATTTCACCGCCGATGCCGCACAGCGTGCCGCCGCCACCCGCCTGCAACGACTGTACTATGAATTGCTGTCGTTCAAAGTCGGCCGGCGCAGCACCTTGCGCCGTTTCTTTTCGCCACCGCCGGTGCCACGCGGCGTCTATTTCTGGGGTGGGGTCGGTCGCGGCAAAAGCTTCCTGATGGACTGTTTCTTCGATTCGGTGCCTTACCGGCGGAAAAAACGGATCCATTTTCACGCCTTCATGCACGGCGTACACCAGCAGTTGAACCAGTTGAAAGGAGAAAGCGATCCGCTGCTGCGCGTCGCCGAACGGATCGCCACCGAAGTGCGTCTGCTGTGCTTCGACGAATTTCATGTCTCCGACATTGCCGACGCAATGATTCTCGGCCGTCTGCTCGAAGCGCTGTTCGAGCGCGGGGTGGTTTTCGTGATGACTTCGAACTATCCGCCGGAAAAACTCTATCCCAACGGTCTGCAGCGCGAAAATTTCCTGCCGACGATCGCCCTGCTCAAGTCGAAGCTGGACGTTCTGGAAATCGATGCCGGCATCGACTACCGCTTGCGCACGCTCGAGCAGGTGGAGATTTTTCATTACCCGGCCGACGAGGCCGCCGAAGCCAAGATGGCCGAGTATTTCGTGGCCATCGCCGCCGGTGAAGGAGAAAGCGGCGGCAGCATCGAGATTCTCGATCGCGCGATTCCGACACGACGCCGTGGACACGGCGTGATCTGGTTCGATTTCAAAGCCTTGTGCGGCGGCCCGCGTTCCCAGAACGACTACCTGGAACTGGCGCGCGGTTATCACACCGTGCTGCTGTCGTCGATTCCACGGATGTCGGCGAGCATGTCCTCCGAAGCCCGCCGTTTCACGTGGCTGGTCGACATCTTCTACGACCACAAGGTCAAATTGATCGCCACCGCCGATTGCGAACCGGCCAGTTTGTATACCCAGGGAACGCAAGCCAGCGAATTTTTCCGCACCGCCAGCCGGCTGACCGAGATGCGCTCACGGGATTATCTCGCTTTGCCGCATCTCTCCTGAATCCCGGGCTTACTCGGCTCGGCATAAAGCGCGAGCCATTCGGCCGCACTGAATGCGAAAACGAAGCGCTCGACATCCTGCGCGTTTTGCTCGAGGCCATCGAACAAACAACCGTCGCCCAGGCCGCCGCGGCATCCGAAAAAGTGGATCGAAATAGTCGGATTTTGTAAAATGACGGCTCCTTCTCTGGCCGCCTCCGGCAAAGGATTCAGAAGCGCCATGTTTGGCCGCCTGCGCGAAGACATTCAATCGGTATTCGACCGAGACCCCGCCGCCCGCACCTTCTGGGAAGTGCTGACCTGTTACCCCGGGGTACATGCGATGGCCGCTCATCGACTTGCCCATTGGCTGTGGACACACCGTTTGTACTGGTTGGGTCGCTTGGTCTCGCATGTCGGCCGCTTCTTCACCGGCATCGAAATTCACCCCGGCGCCACCATCGGTCATCGGCTGTTCATCGATCACGGCATGGGGGTGGTCATTGGCGAAACGGCAATCGTCGGCGACGATGTGACGCTGTACCACGGTGTCACGCTCGGTGGCACCTCGTGGAACAAAGGACGGCGACATCCGACGCTGGAAAACGGCGTGGTGGTCGGCGCCGGGGCCAAAATCCTTGGACCGATCACCATCGGCACCGGCGCAAAAGTCGGTTCGAACGCCGTGGTGGTCAAGAACATTCCTGCCGGCGCCACCGCGGTCGGCAACCCGGCACGGATCATCGACGACGAGCAGGCCAAAAAACGCGAGGAGATGGCCGGCCAACTCGGCTTTTCCGCCTACGCCATCAGCGGCGCGCAGGACGACCCGTTGGCCAAGGCGGTGCACGGCCTGCTCGACCACGCGGTGGAAGTGGACCGTCGCATGACGCGGCTGCTTTGCCAACTGGCGGAAGCCGGCATCAAAGTCGACGCCGACCCCTCAGCGGACGACTGTTTTGACCCGCAATACTTGAGCAAAATAGTTGACTAAAGGCGCCAGACGGGATAAAGTATACAAAACTAATCAACTATTGGAGACAAACCATGCGACTGACCACCAAAGGACGTTTTGCGGTAACGGCGATGATCGACCTGGCCATGCGTTGCGCTGACGGCCCGGTTGCTCTGGCCGGGATCAGTGAGCGGCAGAAGATTTCCTTGTCGTACCTCGAACAACTGTTCGGCAAGCTCCGCCGGCACGGTCTGGTCGACAGTGTCCGCGGTCCCGGTGGCGGCTACTGTCTGGCGCGGCCGACCAGCGAACTGACGATCACCGACATCATCCGCGCCGTCGATGAGCACCTCGACGCCACCCAGTGCGGAGGCCGCGAGAACTGTCAGGATGACGAGCGTTGCATGGCTCATGACCTGTGGTCGACGCTGAACGACAAAATGTTCGAATATCTGAGCTCGGTCAAGCTGTCCGAACTGGTCGATGCGCAACGTCACCGCATGGGCGACAAAGTGGCGGTGATCCAGGATCGGCGCCGCACCAGCAACCGATCGCGGAATAAAGCGGTCGCCCTGAGCAGCTGACCCTCGCCGACTTCGCCTGCTGTGTTTTCGTCCGACCATGTTCGCTCCCGTCTATTTCGACCACAACGCCACCACGCCTGTCGATCCGGCAGTGCTCGCGGCGATGCTGCCTTATTTTTCCGGGCAGTTCGGCAATCCGTCGAGCCGGCACGAATACGGCCGTGCGGCACGGCGGGCAATCGATGAAGCGCGCAGTCAAGTCGCCGCGGCGGTCGGCGCGCATGCCAGCGAGGTGATCTTCACCGGCGGCGGCACCGAGGCGAACAACCTGTTGCTCAAAGGCGCCGCCGCGATGTACAAGCCCGGCGCGCTGGCAGTCAGCGCCATCGAACACCCGTGCGTGCTCAAGCCGGCGGAACAACTCGCCCGTCAAGGCTGGACCCTGCATAAGCTGCCGGTCGATGGCGACGGACGACTGCTCGACGACGACTATCGGACGGTACTGGCCCTCAAACCGAAAATCGTTTCGGTGATGCTGGCCAACAACGAAACCGGCGTCATTCAAGATCTCGCCGCGCTGGCAGAACCGGCGTCACGGCTCGGCGCGCTGTTCCATACCGACGCGGTCCAGGCTTTCGGTAAATTGCCAGTCGATTTTCGCCGTCTGAACGCTGTCGGCGTCCGGGCGATGACCGTCTCGGCGCACAAGATCGGCGGTCCGAAAGGCGTCGCCGCGCTGATTCTCGACAAGCGTGTCGAACTGCAGCCGCTGCTCGCCGGTGGCGGTCACGAGCGTGGCCTGCGTTCGGGAACCGAGAACGTCGCGGCGATCGTCGGTTTCGGCATCGCCTGCGAACTCGCCGCCAGCCGGCAGGCGGCTTACGCGCAACGACTGCTGGCTCTGCGCCAGTCCCTCGAAGACGGTTTATCCTCGCTCGGAGCGGTTCTTTTCAGCCGGGCCGCCGAACGTCTGCCGAACACCGTCTATTTCGCTTTGCCGCAGATCGACGGTGAAACCCTGGTCGGCCATCTCGACCGTGCCGGCTACGCCGTCGCCAGCGGTGCCGCCTGTTCGAGCAGCCAACCCGAACCTTCGCACGTGCTGCAGGCGATCGGTGTCGAGCCGGAACTGGCGCGCGGCGCGATCCGCGTCAGTCTCGGCGCAGACAACACCGCCGCCGACGTTGCCGGTTTGCTGAGCACCTTGCACGCCACCATCAACCAATTGCGAAATTTGCCGGCAATGAGCCCATCCGCTCTTGCCGCAGTGCACTGAACCCATTATCTGGAGTACTTCTTGATGTTCAAGCTGCCCATCTATCTCGACTATTCGGCAACGACCCCCATCGATCCGCGCGTCGCCGAGAAGATGATGCCGTTCCTGTTTGAGAAATACGGCAATCCGGCATCGCGCTCGCACGCCTTCGGCTGGGAAAGCGAAAGCGCCGTCGAGGAGGCCCGCGAAGAAGTCGCCCGACTGGTCAATGCCGACGCCAAGGAAATCGTCTGGACGTCCGGAGCCACCGAATCAAACAATCTGGCGTTGAAAGGCGCCGCGCAGTTCTACGCCGGCAAAGGCAAGCACATCGTCACCGTCAAGACCGAGCACAAAGCGGTGCTCGACACCTGCCGCGAACTCGAGCGGCAAGGCTTCGACGTGAGCTACCTCGATGTCGGCGAGAACGGTCTCATCGACCTCGAAGTCTTCCAGGCCACCCTGCGCCCGGAAACGATTCTGGTATCGGTGATGCTGGTCAATAACGAAATCGGCGTCATCCAACCGATCGCCGAGCTTGGCGAGATCTGCCGCGGAAAGGGTATCATTTTCCATGTCGACGCCGCGCAGGCGACTGGCAAGGTGGCGATCGATCTCTCGTCGCTGAAAGTGGATCTGATGAGTTTCTCGGCGCACAAAACCTACGGTCCGAAAGGAATCGGCGCGCTGTACGTCCGACGCAAGCCGCGGGTCCGTCTCAACGCACAGATGCACGGCGGCGGCCACGAGCGCGGTTTCCGTTCCGGAACCCTGGCCACGCATCAGATCGTCGGCATGGGCGAAGCTTTCCGTCTGGCACGGCTGGAAATGTCCACCGAAAACGAACGCATCCGTCGTCTGCGTGACCGCCTGCTGAACGGGATCAGCGACATTGCGCAAGTGTTCGTGAACGGCGATCTCGAACGGCGCGTACCGCACAACCTCAACGTCAGCTTTGCCTACGTCGAAGGCGAATCGCTGCTGATGGCGATCAAGGATTTGGCGGTCTCGTCCGGTTCGGCATGCACCTCGGCGTCGCTCGAACCGTCGTACGTGTTGCGCGCGCTCGGCCGGCAGGATGAACTGGCGCACAGTTCGATCCGCTTCACGCTTGGCCGGTTCACCACCGAAGAGGAAATCGATTACGCCATCAAGCTGTTGCACGAGAAGATCGGCCGCCTGCGCGATTTGTCGCCGCTCTGGGAAATGGTCCAGGAAGGTATCGACCTCGACACCGTGCAATGGGCAGCGCACTGATCATTTGTGAATTTCATTAAAACATACGGTAAAAACCAAGGAGAACAACCATGGCATACAGCATCAAGGTTCTCGATCATTATGAAAATCCGCGTAACGTCGGTTCTTTCGGCAAGGAAGAGCCGGGCGTGGCCACCGGGATGGTTGGCGCGCCGGCGTGTGGCGACGTGATGAAGCTGCAAATCAAGGTCGGCAAAGACGGGGTCATCGAAGATGCCAAATTCAAGACGTATGGCTGCGGTTCGGCGATCGCCTCCTCGTCGCTGGTCACCGAGTGGGTCAAAGGCAAGACCATCGATCAGGCGCTGGACATCAAGAACACCCAGATCGCCGAAGAACTGGCACTGCCACCGGTGAAGATTCATTGCTCGATCCTCGCCGAGGACGCGATCAAAGCCGCCATCGCCGATTACCGGAAAAAGCACGGCGAATAGCCGGTCACAAGCTGAATGGAACCAAACGGCATCCGCGCCGTCTGACGGTCCTTCCTTTTTGAATTGACAGCCATAGCGAAATCAGGAGGTTTTCCATCATGGCAGTAACGCTTTCGGAGCGGGCAGCGAATCATGTCGCCAAATACATGGCCAAACGCGGTAAGGGCATCGGTCTGCGTCTGGGCGTACGCACCAGCGGTTGTTCCGGAATGGCGTACAAGCTCGAATTCGCCGACATGGCCAACCCCGACGACGTTGAATTCGAATCGCACGGCGTTCGCGTCCTGGTCGACCCAAAAAGTCTGCCTTACCTCGACGGCACCGAACTCGACTACGCCCGCGAAGGACTCAACGAAGGCTTCCGTTTCAACAACCCCAACGTCAAGGATGCCTGCGGCTGCGGCGAGAGTTTCAATGTCTAGGAGCCTGTCGGCCGGTCGATGCATACTCTGCGCCGGAGGGCAGAGCGTTAGCCTCTTTCCGCCCTGCCGCCCGGGCAGCAGAGCTCGCCCATCGTCGGCCAGCGTTTGGCATTGACGGCTCGCTGCACGGCGTTTTGCACGTGCGGTGAACCGCATACGCCATTCCGCCAATTCGTTCGCCTTCGCCAAACCTCCATTTCGCTTTGCCGATGGTTTGCTTGATGGTTTCGCTGTGCCCCGGAGCAGCCCTGGCGTATTGATCAGGCACTGCGGTTTTTGTGATTCGAAAACATGGACTTCACCGCCGACCATTTCGCCCTTTTCGACCTGCCCCGCCTCTTCCGCCTCGACAGCGCTCTGCTCGATCAGCGCTACCGTGACTTGCAGGCGCAGGTGCATCCGGACCGCCACGCGACCGGCAGCGACGGCGATCGCCGCTTGTCGTTGCAATGGGCCACCCGGGTCAACGAAGCGGCGCAGACCTTGAAATCGCCGTTGTCGCGCGCGCAATATCTGTTGGGACTGGTGGCGCACGAAATCGGCAATGGCCGGCAAGGTCCCCTGCCGACCGATTTTCTGATCGAACAGATGGAATGGCGCGAAGCGGTGGCTGAAGCGCGCACCGCCGGCAACCACCACGAACTCGAACACCTGCACCATCGTCTGCAACACGATATCGACCAGCGGTACGCCGAGCTCGCCACGCTGCTCGACGATCGTCAGGATTACCCGCTGGCCGCCGACCGAATCCAGCGCCTGATGTTCATCGAAAAACTGCTCGACGAAATCGACGACGCCCTGGCCGCCTGCGATTCCTGAATCTGAGCGCCTGTATCACGCCAAGCCGCCCATGGATACTTTTTTCATCAGCCACCGACTCCGAACCGTCTCCTGCGAGAGGATGAATCTGGCTTGGAACGAAGAGGCCGGCAGCATCATCTCTTGCCAACTATTACACCTGTTGCGCCCATTGCACCCGATCGCGGGTACGGATTGAATTGACCTATGGCCCTACTACAAATTGCCGAACCCGGCGAATCGGCGGCACCGCATCAGCACCGGCTGGCCGTCGGCATCGATCTGGGCACGACCAATTCATTGGTCGCCACGGTGCGCAGCGGCTTGACAATCGTCCTCAGTGACGAATTCGGCCGGCCGCTGCTGCCCTCGGTGGTCCGCTATCTGCCCGATGGCCCGCATCAGGTCGGCTACGAAGCCCAGGAGGCGCAAACGCTGGACCCGCGCAACACCATCGTCTCGGTCAAACGCTTCATGGGCCGCGGACTGGCCGACATCGCCCGCCGTGAAGACCTACCCTACCATTTCGACGATCAGCCCGGCATGCTGCGCCTGATCACCGCCGCCGGATCGAAAAGCCCGGTCGAAGTGTCCGCCGACATCCTGCGCCACTTGCGTCAACGCGCCGAAGCCTCGCTCGGCGGCGCGCTGGTCGGCGCAGTGATCACCGTTCCGGCGTATTTCGACGAAGCGCAACGACAAGCGACCAAGGATGCCGCCCGCCTCGCCGGCTTGCCGGTGCTGCGCTTGCTCAACGAGCCGACCGCCGCGGCGATCGCCTACGGCCTCGACAATGCCGCTGAAGGCGTTTATGCGGTCTACGACCTCGGCGGCGGCACCTTCGACATCTCGATCCTGCGGCTGTCGCGCGGCATTTTCGAAGTTCTGGCCACCGGCGGCGACTCGGCGTTGGGCGGCGACGATTTCGATCACCGGATTTTTTGCTGGATCCTCGAAACCGCCGAACTGCAACCCTTGTCGGTCGAAGACGCGCGGATGTTGCTCACCCACGCGCGCGAAGCCAAGGAATACCTCACGCTGCACGGCGTCGCGCCGATCAACGCCCAACTGAACAGCGGCGAACGGGTCGACCTCAAGCTGAGCACCGAGATTTTCACCGAGATCACGCGCACCCTGGTCGCCAAGACGATGCAGCCGGTCAAAAAAGCGCTGCGCGACGCCGGATTGTCGATTAACGACGTCAAAGGCGTGGTGATGGTCGGCGGCGCCACGCGCATGCCGCAAGTGCAGCGCGCCGTTGGCGAATTCTTCCAGCAAGCGCCGCTGAACAATCTCGATCCCGACAAGGTCGTCGCCATCGGTGCCGCCACCCAGGCCAACCTGCTGGCCGGCAATCGCGCCGCCGGCGACGACTGGCTGCTGCTCGACGTCATTCCGTTGTCGTTGGGTCTCGAAACGATGGGCGGGCTGACCGAAAAAATCATTCCGCGCAACGCGACGATCCCCACCGCCCGCGCCCAGGAATTCACCACCTACCGCGACGGCCAGACCGCACTGGCCATTCATGTCGTCCAGGGCGAACGCGAGTTGGTCAGCGACTGCCGCTCTCTGGCACGTTTCGAGCTGCGCGGCATCCCGCCGATGGTCGCTGGCGCGCCGCGCATCCGGGTCACTTTCCAGGTCGACGCCGACGGCCTGCTGGCCGTTTCCGCCCGCGAACAATCGTCGGGCGTCGAAGCCAGCATCATCGTCAAGCCATCGTACGGTCTCTCCGACGACGAAATCGCCAGCATGCTCAAGGACTCCTTGCTGCACGTCAAGGAAGACGCCCAGCAGCGGGCGCTCAAGGAAACGCAAGTCGACGCCCAGCGGCTGATCGAGGCGGTCAGCATCGCCCTGGCCTCCGACGGCGAACTGCTCGATGCCGACGAACGGCAACGCGTCGATGACGATCTCAGCCGCCTGCGGACGGTCGTCGAGAGCGACAATCGTCGTCAGATCATGCTAGCCATGGACGACCTGGAAGCGGACACCAAGGAATTCGCCGCCCGGCGGATGAACAAATCGATCCGCCGCGCGTTCACTGGTCGGCGGATCAACGACCTGGACGCCGCCAGCCTGACCACTGGAGAAAATGCATGACCCAGATCATCGTCCTGCCGCACGTCGAGCTTTGTCCCGACGGCGCCGTCTTCGACGCCCGCGTCGATGAATCGATCTGCCAGAATCTGCTCGAGAACGGTATCGCCATCGAACACGCCTGCGAGATGTCCTGCGCCTGCACCACCTGTCACGTCATCATCCGCGAAGGTTTCGCCTCCCTCGAGCCCTCGGACGAACTCGAGGACGATCTGCTCGACAAAGCCTGGGGACTGGAAGCGACGTCCCGGCTCTCCTGCCAAGCGATGGTCGGTACGACACCGCTGACCATCGAAATTCCACGCTATTCGATCAACATGGCCCGGGAGGGACATCGATGAAATGGACCGACATCCATGACCTGGCGATTACGCTGGCCGACACCTACCCCGAAGTCGATCCGCTGACGATCAATTTCGTCGACCTGATGAACCGGGTGCTCGCCCTGCCCGGCTTCGACGATGATCCCAAGCGTTGCGGCGAAAAAATTCTCGAAGCGATCCAGCAAGCCTGGATCGACGAAAACGCATGAGGCCCGACGACAGCGGCGGCAGCCAACGCAACGTGCTCGGTGGCATCCTCGGCGCGTGCAGCGAACGGCCGTTGACCGGCTTTTTCCGGGATGGCTGTTGCCATACCAGCGACGAGGATTTGGGAAGTCACACCATCTGCGTCGTGCTCACCGCCGAATTTCTCGCATTCTCCAAGTCTCGCGGCAACGACCTGTCGACGCCGCGTCCCGAATACCAGTTCCCGGGCCTGAAACCCGGCGACCGCTGGTGTCTGTGCGCCCTGCGCTGGCGAGAAGCGCTGCAAGCCGGTCAGGCGCCGCGTGTCGTGCTCAACGCCACCAACGAAGCCGCGCTGCTGATCGTCAGCCTCGACGACCTGAAGCGGCATGCAATCGACCTGAACTGAGCGGCAGGACACATCCTGCCGCCGGGTGACCCCGCCGGCGGCGGACGATTTCACCCGTGTCGTAACCGTTCTTCAGTCCGAACACGCCAATTTTCCCGCCAGATGTCCGGGACGCATCGACGAACCGGACTGAAGCGCGCAACGCCGGGGCTACCTGGATTCGACACCGGACAGGCACGGCGACAAGCACCGCACAGGGAAACGACACGCGCGTGCAAGCCCTTCGTCCGACGTCCGGCAAATACCACGCCGCCCCAGAAAGCCCTTTTCCCGAGCAATCGGCAGGACCAATCGAGCCGGCAAATCAACGGGGAATTGACTCCTGCAGCGCGGCCACGGATACTTCGCCTGTTTGCTGGTCCACTGCCATTCCCCCTCCTCGTCTTCATCACGCCATGACTTGCCGTTGTTCTGCGAACGCCTCGTTTGACAGCCGACACGGCGCGCTCAGGCTTTCTTTCATCGTCATCGTTCGTTTTCCCTGACCTTACTCTTTCTGAGGAAATCATGCCCAAACTGTTTATCGAAGATCTGGCCCTTGAAGGCAAACGCGTCCTGATCCGCGTCGATTTCAACGTCCCGCAGGACAAAGCCACCGGCGCGATCACCAATACCAAACGCATCGAAGCGGCACTGCCGACGATCCAATACGCCCTCGACAAGGGCGCCTCGGTGATCCTGATGTCCCATCTCGGCCGTCCCGACGGCAAAGCGGCCCCGCAGTACAGCCTGCGGCCGGTCGCCACCGCCCTCGAAGGGCTCATTGGCCGGCCGGTGAAGTTCCTCGACGAATGCGTCGGTCCGGCGGTCGAAGCCGCCTGCGCGGCGATCAAACCCGGCGAGGTGATCCTGCTGGAAAACCTGCGTTTCCATCTCGAGGAAGAAGGCAAAGGCACCGAAACCGCCGCGGACGGCACGGTAACCAAGATCAAGGCCAAACCCGAAGACGTCAAAGCCTTCCGCGCCTCGCTGACCCGGCTGGCCGACGTCTACATCAACGACGCCTTCGGCACCGCTCACCGTGACCACTCGTCGATGACCGGCGTGCAACTGCCCGAACGCGCCGCCGGCTACCTGATGAACAAGGAACTGGCCGCTTTCTCGGCGGTGCTCGAATCGCCGAAGCGGCCGCTGCTGGCCATCCTCGGCGGCGCCAAAGTCGCCGACAAGATCCAGTTGATCAACAACCTGCTCGACAAGGCCGATCAGATCATCATCGGCGGCGGCATGGCCTTCACCTTCAAAAAAGTTCTCTCCGGCATGCCGATCGGCAACTCGCTGTTCGACGAAGAAGGCGCCAAACTCGTCGAAGGGCTGATGGCCAAAGCCAAGGCAAACGGCCGACAGATCCTGCTGCCGGTAGACTTCGTCATCGGCGACAAATTCGACGCCAACGCCAATACCGGCCTGGCCAACGACGCCTCCGGCATTCCCGACGGCTGGATGGGCCTCGATTGCGGTCCCGAATCGAACAAACTATTCACCGAAGCGATCCTCAACGCCAAAACGATCATCTGGAACGGCCCGGCCGGCGTCTTCGAATTTCCGAAGTTCGAAGCCGGCACCAAAGCGATGGCCGACGCCGTGGTCGCGGCAACCGCCGCCGGCGCGATCACCGTCATCGGAGGCGGCGACACCGCCACCGCCGCCAAGAAGTACGGCGCCGACAAGAAAGTGACCCACACCTCGACCGGCGGCGGCGCGTCGCTCGAATACCTCGAAGGCAAAGTCCTGCCCGGTGTCGCCGCGCTCTCCGAGAAATAATCTTCCTCGGAACCTCTGCAGCCCCGGCCCGGCCGGGGCTAGCCGCCACACTCCGAACACGTCGTCCCACGCAACTCCACACGAGGAAAACCATGCGTAAAATCGTCATCGCCGGCAACTGGAAAATGAACAAGACCGTTGCCGAATCCGTCAAACTTGCCGCCGAAGTGGTCGCCGCCGCCAAAGACATCAAAGCGGTCACCGTCGCCATCGCCCCGACCTACCTGGCGCTGGCCAAAGTCGCCGAAGTGGTCGCCGGCAGTAACGTCAAACTCGCCGCTCAGGACGTGCACTGGGAAAACCAAGGCGCCTACACCGGCAAAGTCAGCGCCGACATGCTCAAGGAAATCGGCGTCGACTTCGTGATCATCGGCCACTCCGAGCAACGCACCTACTTCGGTGAAACCGACGCCACGGTCAACAAAAAGGTCCGCAAAGTGCAATCACTGGGTATGACGCCGATCATCTGCATCGGCGAAACGCTGGACGAGCGCAAAGGCGGCCAACTCGAAAGCGTGCTCACCCGGCAGGTCAACGGCGCGTATGAAGGGCTCTCCGGCGACGATGCGCTGCGCACGGTCATCGCCTACGAGCCGGTATGGGCGATCGGCACCGGCGTCACCGCCAGCGACGACGAAGCGCAAGAAGCGCACGCCTTCGTCCGCGGCCTGCTGGCCGCGCGCTACGGCGACAGCGTCGCGCAATCGATCAGCATCCAGTACGGCGGTTCGATGAAACCGGAAAACGCCGCCGGCCTGCTGGCGCAAAAAGATATCGACGGCGGCCTGATCGGCGGTGCCGCACTGAAAGCCGACAGCTTCCTGGGTATCGTCACCCCCGGCGAGTCGCTGAGCAAATAAGCGGTTTTTGCTGGTCCCGCCCGACGCGACGGGCGGGACCACTTGAAATGGCGAGGGCGTCACGCTGTTCGTCACGGGCTTCAAACCCACGCTATTATCAAAGGAATCATCCGGCGACAAAATCGGGGCTTAGCGCAAGCCCTCTTCTCTGCCTCAAGACACAATACTGGAAACCGGACCGCATTCGCATGGGTAAACCTTGCCGAAACCGTCTGCGAGGTTCGCCACATGCCAAGTCTTCCCCATCGTCAGATGATCGCTGAGCGGGGTCAGCAGCTTCTCCGGCAGCATCGTCATCCGGTCCTTGAAGCCCTTTCCTCGCGCACCGTAATCTCCCGACGAGCGAAGTCCAGGTCCTTCACCCGCAAGCG
>JAVMKC010000072.1:0-18286 GCA_031732795.1 Accumulibacter sp.
TCAGTCTTCGGTCCCCCAGATCAACTTCCTTCAGTTCCTCCGCAGCCCAGCCCAGCCTGCCACCTTCTCAAAAAATCGGCAGCTTACAGCCAGATCCTTAAGTTGTGTATAAGGATATGGAGTAAGGGCACGATACTCAGGTGCCTGCTCCACAAATTTTTCGATCTGCGACCGTTTTTCCTCATTTGTCGATTGCAGGTCATCTGCGAGGAGAGGGCGCAGTGTGTCTGTGATCCCTCGATTGAGCGCTTGTCGAGAAACAAGGGTCTCATCGAGATCGAGTTCATCGTCTGACTGGAAAGAAATTCGGGTGCGCTCTTGATTGGCATGGTCGTCGAGGTATTCACCAGTAACCAAAACAATCAACGTGTATGGCTCTTGGTTTGCGTCCAGTAATTTTTCAGGCAATTCAGGCAACAAGTCACGTAATTTACTAGTGGTGACTTCGCGCCCATTAGCGCACAAATGAAGGTCATGCCGTGAACGGCCATCCCGGTGTCGATAGGCTTGCAGAGCAAAGGTATGCCCAAGCACGTCAAAAAATTTTTCCTCAATGTGAGTCAAGACCGTTGTTTCAAAAAACTTGTGCAAATCAATAGGCGCATGCCCCGGCGACTCCAAGGTCATAGGAGGACAGGAACTCGCAGCAAAACGAATCAAAAAATGTGCAAGGATTCGCTCAGCAATGATTGCAGGGTCATGCGGCCAACCACCTTTGAATTTTTCATCCATTCCCCGCATGGATAGGGTCGTACCACGAGCCTCTCTCGTGGATGTGAGGATGTCAGCGCCCTTTAACTCGTCAGCGATGGAGAAATCAAATTCACGCAGCAAGGTTTCACCGTGCCGCTGAAATACGCTACGGATATGGACGTTGGAAAAGACTTTCAAGAAGGTAAAACGGCCAACACCTTTACCGCCAACTTTGACTTTTGACAGGGTATGCGCCTCTTGAAACGAAGCAAGGTTGTCATCGCCAAACCCAACTCGTCATCACGAATATCAAAGCCATCAACTACGAACACTTCGTCACCGCCCTGATGGGCGAGGTCGTGCGCAGCGACAAGACGAATTTGAATTGCGTGACTTGCGAAACCATCTCTATGCTCTTCGATAGCGTCTATGGCATTAGATATGGCCTCAAACAAAGGCATCATGGCCTTAGCCTGTGATAGTTCTAGGCGATCAACAAGTCCTTTGATGTTTGCAAGCATGATTCCTCCGTGGGCTATATCGTATTCGGTCTTTGCCCCAGCCTAAACCAGAAAACTTACCCCCAACTGAACCCCGGAAAACAAAAAAGCCCAAGCAACTTGCTTGGGCTTTCTGTAACCTGTTGACTTACAACAGAATTTTTGGCTCCCCGACCTGGGCTCGAACCAGGGACCTACGGATTAACAGTCCGACGCTCTACCGACTGAGCTATCGAGGAATATGTGTGGATTCTAGCCATTGGCGCACAACTCGTCAATGCTACCTGTAGCTCATGTGTAGGGAACCACCGCGGCCCCCAAGCTCGCCCACAGTGGACCGAGGACAACCTCCGCGAGATCAAGCGCCGCACCCGCTCGCCTCGATCTTCCCCAATGTCGCATCCTGTCTGCGTCTCGTCTCCGCTCTGCTCGCCGAGTGCGACGAGCAGTGGATGACCGGGAAAATCTATCTCAACTTCAAAGACTGAGCTCAACATCCCGATGGGATCGCCTGGGAATATTTACAGAAAGAGTGTTGCATTGCCGGGCCCGAAGAAGAGCCGTGGAAGAGAAAGCCGGACGTTTGGCCGCGATTGCGTGTGGCATATCACTGGAAGAGCGCCGTCTCTTCGGGCGTGCCTGCTCATCCCTGTGGTCTCACCAACTATCAATTGATGGCAAGGAAAACAAGGTCAGGCCTTTCACTTCAGCACCTCGGGGTTCTGGATACTGCAGCCTCAACGGACACTGATTTCGATGCGGTCGTAATGGCCGCCGAGGTCCAGCACCGTGATCTGGTAACGACCCGCGGCGGGGAAGCGTTGCGATAGCGCGCGGCCGGCGGGCAAGCGGGCGACCTGTTGGCCGTCGATCAACCAGATCAATTCGTGTTGACCACCGCGGGCTTCGAGACGGACTTCCGGCGGTGGGCCGTCGCCGGCGCGGTGCAGGGTATCGCCGTCGCTGAGGCCGACGATTTTCAGGCCGCCGCCCGGCGCGCCGGTGGTGGCGCAGGCCGCGCTCCAGGGCGGCGGCAGGGCGCGTCGGCGGGTGGCGGCGTCCAGCCAGGGTTCGAGGATCGTCGGCCAACGGGCGAGGTCTACGGCGCGCATTTCGCCGTCGGCGCAGGCGGCACGAACCCGCAGGCCGCTGACCGGGTCGCGGTGATCGGTTTCGTGTGCCGGGCCGTGGCGCAGGCGGTCGGGAAAGGTCGGCGGCGCGGTGTCGTTCAACAGCCAGGCGGTGCGTTCCTGATGGCAGAGTTCCGGCGGTGTCGTGTCGTGGCGGCTGCCGAGCGGCCAGCAGATTTTCGCCACGCTGACGCTGGCGGGCGGCGTCCGTGGTGCCGGTGGCCCTTCATCGAGCGCCGAGAAGAGATCCACCAGCAACGGCGCGGCGATGTTGGCGCCGAAGAAGCCGGGGTTGGGCGTGCCATCGGGACGACCGACCCAGACGCCGACGGTATGTCGATCGCTGACGCCGACGGCCCAGGCGTCGCGAAAACCGAAGCTGGTGCCGGTTTTCCAGGCGATACCGCGCCGGGTGCCGAGCCCTTCGTCGACCTGCCGGGCGACGGGGCCGCCGGACTCGAGCAGGTCACGGACGATGAAGGCGGCGCCGGCACTCATCAGCCGCGCTTCTTCCACAGGCGATTCGGGCAGATAGCGCGGCCGGCCGCTGATCCCGCCGCGGGCGAGCGCGGTATAGGCGCCGACCAGTCCTTCGAGGTTGACCGCCGCACCGCCGAGGATGACGCTCAGATTGGGTGTCGCGCCAGGCGGCAGGGTGAGCTTCAACCCGCCACGACGCAGCAGGGCGACGAAACGCGCTGGGCCGAGCCGGTCGAGCACTTCCACCGCCGGGACGTTCAGCGAGCGGCGCAGCGCTTCGGTAACCCCGACCGGGCCGCTGAAGCTGGCCTGGAAATTGCCGGGCTGATAGCCGGCGAACGATTGCGGCACGTCGGCGAGCAACGATTCGGAATGAATCAACCCGTCGTCGAGCGCCAGTCCGTAGAGAAACGGTTTCAGCGCCGAGCCGGGTGAACGCGCCGCCTGGACCATGTCTACGTGCGCGTAGCGTTCGTCGTCGTTGAAATCGGCCGAGCCGGCGTAAGCGCGCACCGCCAATGTCTGGTTATCGACCACCAGCGCCGCCAGAGATACCCGTGGCGGCAGAATCGGCAGCCGCGCCGCCAGCAGTTGTTCAACCGTCTGCTGCACGCCGGCGTCGAGGGTGGTTTCGATGCGCGCACGGCCGGGCGCCAGCCGGCGGACGCGTTCGGCGAACAGCGGTGCCAGCAACGGTTCATGGACCGGCTGGGCGATCACCGGCTCGCGCATCGCCTCGGCGACCGTCGCCGCCCCCCAAAGCGGCGTCAGCCGGACCAGCACCTTGTCGCGTGCCAGTCTCGCGCGCTCCGGGTAGCGGTCCGGGCGCAACAGTGACGGGGCCTGTGGCAGGACGGTCAGCAGCGCGGCTTCGGCTTCGTCGAGCCGTCGCGCCGGTTTGCCGAGGTAGGCACGGCTGGCGGCTTCGACGCCTTCGAGAACGCCGCCCATCGGCGCGAAATTGACGTACATCTGCAAAATCTCGCGTTTCGAAAAGCGCAGTTCGAGCTGCAGCGCACGGACGATCTGCCGCAGCTTGCCGCCGACGGTGCGCGGCGTCGGTTCGAGCAGCCGGGCCACCTGCATGGTCAGCGTCGAGCCGCCGGAAATGATCCGCCCGTGTTGCAGCCACTGGCCGGCGGCGCGCAGCAGCGACCAGGGGTTGACGCCGGGGTGCCACCAGTACAGCCGGTCTTCGTACTCGATCAGCGCGTCGACATAGCGCGGCGATACATCCTCCAGCGGCAGCGGATGACGCCAGACATGCGTACGGTCGGGAAAAGCGCGCAACGGCGTACCGTCGCTGGCCAACACCACCTGCGCCAGCGGCGCCGACCGTCCCGGCAGCGGCGGCGGCCAGATCTGATCGGCGAGCAGCGCCAGTGCCAGAATGGCGGCCAACGCCAAGCGCGGCTTGAGAAGACGCAAAAGAAATAGTTGGTCGAAATGAAGCGCGAAGCGCAGGGCACGTAGACGCGAGGCCATATCAATCGGATAACCTCAGTTCGGGATGAGCGCGAAAGGATGGACTTTGCTCAAAGAGCACTGAAGTTTATCGAGATCAGGGCAACAGACGACAAGGCCGGCAATACCCATTCACACAGCATTTTCTGGTGGGCAATGACGAGCAGGCCCGATCTCGCACAGGCACTTGAATCCGTGGATTATCCTTTCGACCGGCGAACCTTCGGCATTGTTCGAGGAGCGTTTCGGCAAATTCAGATCGAACCGGTGGGCTGATGTTTTTTCTGGTTTTGCCAACCCGCTCGACTCCTCATCCGGTCATGGCTAACGTGCTGGAGTCGTGAGGCGCCAAACGGGTTGTTTGTGGCAGCGCGTTACCTGAAGGACGACGGCACCCGGCGTTGAGAGTAGGGATGGCCTTACAGCAAACGGCACCATGCGATCTTGCAAATCCTGATCCTGTGCGTGGCTTGGCATCCAATTCACATCGACGGAAACAGCCGTCAGTCATAAGACACCGAGGTCTCTAATCCCCAGTTGGCTGGCCAATCGAGATCTTAATGACTTTGCTTCTGGATGATCCAACTTGCCACCTTCTTTGAGCATGGCATCGGAACCAAATCTTGCAATTTCGACAGAGCCATTTCGACCACTCAGGAGAACGGAAATCCACTGAATGCCAGTATTACGCCCCATTCGCACATTTGAAATCACAATTTCATACTTTCGGAGATCAAACTGCCGGGGTGTCGAGAAACATCGTCCAGCGAGAAATTGAAAAATTTTTCCCTCTTGTAGCCGGATTTCTGTTCGAAAAATCCTGAATATCCACGAGTGAGTAACGACAAAAAATATGGTGACCAGTCCAGCAACAATTAAATACGTCAAGAATTGAAGTGGTGAAAAAACGTACATCACTGCCAGGAGGATCAAGTCTAACGTCTTTATTATAAAAAGTTCTGTTTTTTCACGAAAAGTCAGATTATTGAATTTGATGTCCCATATGGTTGGCTCGACAGCTGCGAATTCTGAGAGGACATGATCCGGCAATTCAGCAGGTTCACTATGAGGAATACGGGATTTCATAATGCCGGAAATAATAGATCGACCGTTTGGCTTATAAAGCGCACCAGCCAGGAAATATCTTCACTGTTGCACTCCTGGCAGATAAAACTCCAGACAGGCTCGGCCTCTCCATCCCGACGCACCCGGCGCCGCGCCGCCGTCATTTGCGCGGCGCGGTGGCTTCGTCCTTGCCGTCGCTGATGGTGATCGTGCCGCCACCGCCGGCCAAGCCGTTGATCTGCGGCTGATACATGTCTTCGGCGTAGGTCGGTGGCAGAACGAAGCGGCCGGGAGTGACCACCCGCACGCGATAGAAGAATTGCATCTTGCTGCTGAGCCGCGCGGCGACGACGAAGCGGTCGTCGCGGTATTCGACGTGGCGGATGTCGCTGTTCTGCATCGCCTGCCGGATATCGGTGCCGTCGATGGTCAGCGCGGCCTGCTCGCCTTGTGCCAGATTGGCGTTTTCGATTTCGACGCCGGCCGGCAGGGCATCGACGACCAGTCCGTTGGCGTATCGGCCAGCCGTTTTTACTTCGACGCGGACGATCGCCGTTTCGCCGACCCGCAGCACGCGGTCGCCGAGCGGCTTGCCGTCGGCGGTGAACCAGTCGCGTTTGAGGTCGAAGGCGTCGCGGCGCTCGGGTGGAGTCTTGCTCGGCTGGCCGTTCAGGTTGAGTTCGACGAATAACCGTTCCGTGTGGCCGTTGCGCAGTTTGACGCCACCGGCGATTTCGCCGGCGGTCAGCGGCTGGTAGTGTGCGCCGTTGCCGCCGATCGCCAGCGTCTTGCCGGCAAACTGCAACTGGCCGGACCACGGCTTGCGTGTGGCGGATGGCATGGTGAATTGGCGGCCGAGCAGGAACAGCGCCAGTTTTTCCTGGGTGCTGAAATAACGGTTGCCGGTCATTTCGCCGGCGACCCGGGCGATCAGGTCGTCGCGCCCCGGTGGATTGAGCCGGTGTTTGTCGAGCAGGACGTAACTCAATGCCCAATCGCGCAGGGCGCTGCCGTAATCGCCCCACCAGGCGTATTCCGGACCGCCGCGCGGCTTTTTCAGACCGGCGTCGATGGCGCTGGCGGCGCGCGTCTCGTCGCCCATCAATTTGAGCGCCAGCCCGACCTGGATCAATGCCAGCCCGGAGTACGCCGCCGCCTGCGATTCGTGCAGTTGCCGCAGTGTTGCCAGCGGCGCCTGGCCGTGCCGCGCCAGGACGTAAGCGCCGTAGGCCAGCACGCCGTAACGGCCGGCGCCGGCGTAGCGGATGTCGTTCCAGATCGACGTCGGCTGATAGTTGACCGCCGTGTTCGGCAACCCGACCACTCCTTCCTGCAAGCCTTTCAACAGGAACTCGACGGCGCGCTTTTCGACCGTCGGCGGCACGTTGAAGCCCTGTTCGCGGGCGTCGAGCAGGAAATGGGTGATGTACGCCGAGAGCCAGTATTCGTACGACGACGTCTGACCCCACAGGCTGAAGCCGCCGTTGGCCGCCTGCATCCCGGCCAGTTTGGCGATCGCCTTGTCGATCATCTCGACGCGCTGCGCTTTGTTGAACGGCCGCAGACCGAAACGCCGCGCCTCGTCCTCGTCGATGAACAGATGCGGATAGGCGCTGCTGGCGGTCTGCTCGGCACAGCCGTAGGGATAGGTCAATAGTCCTTGCACCGCCGCGCGCACGTCGATCGGCGTCTGGTCCGAAACCGTCAGCGTCGCCAGGACGCTGTCGCGGAGCAGGCCGCCGAGATCGGCTTGACGGAGGTCCACCGTCTCACCCGGTGCCACCGTCAGCCGGCGGACCAGCGATTGGCGGGGTGTCGATGCCTGTACTTGCAGCGGAAAGCGGCGGGCGAATTTGCGCAGCGGGCTGTCGACCTGCACACGCAGCTCGGTGAGGCCGAAGGCGCTGCCGGCGTCGATCGGGATGCGCAACAGACGCTTCTGCTGGGGAGCGAGCGAGAATTGCTGTTCGCCGTCCTTGATCCGCAGACCGTCAGCATTGTTGACCGCCACTTTCACCGTTTGCGCATTGCCGACCAGATTTTGCACTTCGAGCGCCAATACCGCGCTGTCGCCGATCGACAGAAAGCGTGGGGTCGCCAGTTCGACGATCAACGGCGCGGCGACGGTGACTTCGGCCTCCTGCATGCCGAAGCGCTCGGCGGTGGCGACCACCGCCATCAGGCGCAGGCTGCCGTTGAAATCGGGCACCGGCAGCGCGACCTCCGCTTCGCCCTGGTCGTTGAGATGAACCGGGCCACTGAACAGGTCGACCAACTGCACTTTCTTCGGCAGGCTGCGCGTCGGTTTCGGCGCCGCGTCACCGCCGAATTTGAGCTTGCCTTTCCGGCCGGCCATTTTTTCGATCAGCCGCCCGTAAATGTCGTAGGCGTCGGCTCCGTAGCGCAGTTTGGCAAAGAAGAAGCCGAACGGGTCGGGTGTGGCGAAACGGGTGATGTTGAGAATGCCGGCATCCACCGCCGACAAGGTGACCAGCGCTTGTTGCCCCTTGGCGTCGGGAACCTTGATCTTCACCGTCAACGGGCGTTCCGGCTCCATTTTCTGTGGCGCCTCGAGCGACACCGCCAGCTTGCGCGGCGTGCGTTCGAGCGGCAGATGCAGCACGCCGAGGGCGCGCGCCGGGGTCACTTGCTCGCCACTGTTGCCGGGACGCAGGACCATCGCCGAAACGTACAAGTCGTGGCGTTTCCAGCTTTTGTCGAGCGGGATGTCCACCGTCGTACTGCCGGCGCCGATGCGCAGGCGCTTGACCCACAATGCCCGGTCGCCTTCGACGGTGATCAGCGCTTCGCCGGCGTGCGGCGGGGTGATCGTCAGATGCGCCGTTTCGCCGTCGGCATAAGCCGGTTTGTCGAGTTTGAGCGTCACCAGGTCGGGGCGGATGCCTTGCGATTCGTCGTCCTTGGCCGACCAGCCGGCGTAGAAGCGGTAACGCAACGTTTGCCGGCTTTCCGGATCGAGGATTTCCAGGCGATAACGCCCGTATTTGACCGGCAGACGGAGCTTGCCGCGACCGCCGGCCGGCCACGACAACTGCGTGGTCTGCACCAGTTCTTCGTTTTCGGTAAACCCGGAATGCCAGCCGCGTTGATCGTCGAATCGCCAGTAATAACGGCGGTCTTCACGGAACAAGCGCACCGACAGGGCGTTGGCCGCGGTCAAGGTGGCGTTGGCGTCGGCGCGAACGACTTCGAATTCGGCGTCGGCGCTTTCGCGGGCGTAGGTGCCGACGAACTGCGGCCGCACGCCGACCAGCACCGGCGCTGGCCAATGGACGCGCTCGATGCTGCGCACCACCGGCCGGCCGCCGCTCTCGAGCAGACTGAAAGTAGCGCGGACGGTGTACGGCGAATGACGCTTGCCGACCGTGTCGAGGTCGATGGCCAACCGCGTCTTGCCGCTTTCGTCGAGAGTCGCCTCGGGCAACTCGCTGCGCGAGCGGGCGTTGTCTTCGTCGTCGTCGCCGAAGACGAACCCGGGCAGCTTCTGCGTCAGCGGCTGGCGCTGGCGTTCGCTGTTGATCACGCCGAGCAAACGGTTACCGGCCGCGGGCGCGCCGTAGAGGTAACGGCCGCTGACCTCCACCGGCCAGCTCGTCCCGCCGCTCAGCCGCTCCGCCGAACTGCTCAGGTCGAGTTTCAGCCGTTCCGGCAGGAATTCCTCGACATTGAACGACAGGCTGCTGCCGGCCAGTTTGGCCGCCGGGTCGGCGCGCAGTTCGATGGACCAGGCACCGGTGGCGGCATCGACCGGCAGTTCGACGGCATGCCGGTAGTAACCGGGAAACGCTTCGTCGGCCTGCCAGGTGGCGGTCCACTGCGCCTTGCCGTCCGGACGGCGCAGGATCGCCTGGATCGGCTGTGGCGGCACCGGCTGTCCGTCGGCGTCGCGGGCGAGCACCGAAACTTCGAAGCGCTCACCCGGACGATAGAGGTTGCGGCCGCTCCAGGCGAACAAACGCACCGGCACATACGGCAGACCGGAGACGGCGAACTCGGCCAGATCCAGCGCCGGCTCCTTGAGCGCGATCAGCGACAATTGCTCGCCTTTGCGGGCCACCAGCGCCCGCGCCGCTTTCGGCCGCTCGGCAAAGGTCGCCCGACCGTCGTGATCGCTCTCGGTGCGCGCCAAAATCTTCCCTTTCCCGTCCAGCCAACTGACCTCGACGCCGGAAATCGCCTTGCCGTCGGCCAGCGAACTGAGGTAAGCGTCAGCGCCACGGTTGGCGTATTGGCGCAGATGCAGGCCGATGTCGCTGACGTAGAAATAGGTGGTCTGGAATTCGCTGCGGAAGCGGTTGGGCTGCGACATCACCGCCACATAGACCCCCGGCTCGCGCAAGGCCGGAATGCTCTCGACCGGGATGAAGGTGACGCTGCGCCGGTTGGCCTTCTGCTCGGTCAGAAAGCGGCCGACGAAAACGCTGTGCGTCAAGGCGTTGAGCTGATCGAGCTGCCAAACATCGGTCGCCCCTTTCAGGCGCAGACGGCGACCGTCTTCGCCAGCGTCGTTCTCGCTGCCGTCCCCGGACTCGCTATCGGCGCTGGCGGCGGCTTTTGCCGGCGGAGCAGCGGCGACCACCCGCTCGAGGAAGCGCGGCAACTGATCATCCTTGACCTTCAGGAACTGGATGTCGACTTCCGGAACATTGACCGTCGTCACCGGCAGGCCGCCGTTCTGCGACGGTTGGAGCACCACGCCGCGGCTGGCGAAGTAGTACGCCGGCGCCACCGCCGCGGTGGTGATCGAAAAGCGCGATTCGCCCTCCAGACGTTGACCGTCGGCCGCCGCCAGCCCGGCCTGGATACGGACCACATAACGGGTCTGCGGCTTGATGTGCGGGAAAAAGAGCAGCCGTGGATTCTCGCCGACCACCCAGGCGCCGGCCACCGCCTTGCCGCCATCGACCACGGTATCCTTGTCGTCACGGCTGGTACGGGCGTTGACTGCTTCATCCTGTCCAGCGTCGACGCCCTCGCTATCCTCTCCACCTTCCTCACCTTCGGTACGGTCACCGCCTGAACCGGTGGCTTTCGCCGGCGCTGGCATTTCGAACACCTGGACGAATTTGTCGTGATCGGCACGCGAATCGAGCGGCAGGCTGAACGACAGCGCCAACGCCGGCGAGCCATCGAGTTCACGGTGCCCGCCATCGACAACCTCGAAACGCACGCCGCTGGCGCTCAGCGTCTCCGGCGGGTGGCCGGGGAGATAGCCCATGGCCAGAACGCCGGTGATGAGCAAGGCCACCGTTCCCAGTATCGCCCACAGGGGTGCCAGCCCGCGCTGGCCCATCGGTGATCCGCGCATACGACCTCCTCGAAGAATGCTCGAGGAATTTTAGCAGCCGGCTGCCGGGGCGTCTGGCAAATTCATTTGCTCGCTCCGTGGCATGCGGATCTGTGTGAGCGTTCGCCGACGCCTGTTCGTCGGATGGGTTGCGGCAATGAACAGCCGAGGACAGGCAAAGCGTCGGCCGGGCGAATCAACCGACCATCGTCGCGCCGACGCCGGTCGATCGCTGGCCCCGGTCAGGCAGGCGACGATCAGCCGCGCGCGTCACCCGGCGCGCAGGGGACCTGAAACAGCTGCCGGTCTTCGAGACGCACGGCGCTGAGTTGGCGCCCCCACAGACAACCGGAATCCAGGGCCAACAGATTGTCGGTGATCTTCACCCCCAGGGCCGACCAGTGGCCGGTAACCAGCACGGCATCGGCGCTGCGCCGGCCGGGGACGTCAAACCACGGCAAGCAGCCCGGCGGCGCCTGATGCGCCTCCCCTTTGGTCTGAAACTCCATCACCCCGCCCAAGGAACAAAAGCGCAAGCGGGTCAGCGAATTGATGATCACCCGCAGCCGTGGCCAGCCGGTCAGGTCATCCCGCCAGGCCGCCGGTTCGCTGCCCCACATGTTGGCGATCAACTCGCGGTAATCGGCGCCGCGCAGTACCGCTTCCACCTCCGCCGCCAGTTCCCGCGCCCGGTCGGCGGTCCATTGCGGCAGCAAACCGGCATGGACCATGCAAAAATCGCCCTCACGATGACAAAGCGACTGCTGCCGCAACCAGTGCAGCAGTTCGCCGGCGTCAGGCGCCTGCAGGATTTCTTCGAGCGTATCGCCTTTGCCCCGGCGCCCGAAACCTTCGGCGATCATCAGCAGGTACAAATCATGGTTGCCGAGAACGGTAATCGCCGCCTCGCCGAGCTCACGAACGAAGCGCAAGGTCTCCAGCGAGCGCGGCCCGCGATTGACCAGATCGCCGACCAGCCACAAGCGGTCGCGCCGACGGTCGAAAGCAATCCTCGCTAGCAGATTCTGCAGCGAATCAAAACAGCCCTGAATATCACCGATCGCGTAGGTAGCCATCGTTTGACTTTACCAGCTTGCGCGGCGTTTGGCACCGTGGCCTCGCCATCGAACAACGTCCTGGTTCCCGAGGTATGGGAACCGGAGAAAGGTCATCCAAAAATTTGCCGTTTAAAAATTTGACTTGAGCCTGCCAGAACCGGTCTGTATAATCCTGTCCCGAAATACGAGGAACACAAGGCGCCCGTAGCTCAGCTGGATAGAGTACTTGGCTACGAACCAAGGGGTCGGGCGTTCGAATCGCTCCGGGCGTGCCAAAACAGTAGTGGAATCAAGCGCAAAGGCCAGTCTAATAGATTGGCCTTTGCGTTTTTTGCATGGGCTTTTCGTCGTACCAGCAGCGTTGGCGGCCACCTTCGGGTGGCTTTTTTGCGTTTACCCGTCGCATCGCCTTGCGGTATTCACCAAGCCGGTTCGGAGACATGGATGACGGTTCTTCCACCGAGAATTCGTGTCGCCAGGGGCGGCGGCACGTTGAAACGACGCTTTGCCGAGCGTTCGATCTGGTGCGGAGGTAAAATGATCGGCGCACGCGCGATGGACCATGCCATGGGGCTGGTTGCGCACGGCAGCGTGCTTCGACTTGAATGGGAGATGATGAATGGGCCAAACAGCCACCTGTAACCTTCGCACTGTCGCACTCGTCGGGCACGGTGCCGCCGGCAAAACCACCCTGGCCGAAAGCCTGCTTGCCGCCTCCGGCACCATCGCTTCCCGCGGGGTCGTCGAACGCGGTAGTACCGTTTGCGATTTCGATCCACAGGAGAAGGAGTTCGGCCATTCATTGAACTCGGCGCTGGTCAGCTTTCCCTGGCAGGGTGTGCAGGTCCATCTGATCGATACGCCGGGGTTTCCCGATTTCGCCGGTCAGGCGATCAGCGCGCTGGCCGCCGTCGACACCGCACTGGTGGTGATCAATGCGCAAAACGGCATTGAATTATCCACCGACCGCATGATGCGGCTGGCGGCGGCGCGCGGTGTCTGCCGGATGATCGTGATCAACAAGATCGACGCTGAAAATATCAATCTGCCGGCACTGGTCGGCGAAATCCGCGAACGTTTTGGTCGTGAATGCATGTTGCTCGACTTGCCCGCCAAGCACGGCAGCGAAGTCGTCGAACTCCTCGGTCACGACGATGGCGAAAGTGATTTCGAGTCGGTTGCCGCCGCCCATCGCGCGCTGATCGACCAGATCGTCGAGGAAGACGAGGATCTGCTGGCCCGCTACCTCGAGGAAGGCGTCGATCCCAGCCCGGATGAGTTACATCAGCCTTTCGAAAAAGCCCTGCGCGCCGGCCACCTGATTCCGATCCTGTTCGTGTCGGCGCGTACCGGCGCCGGTATTCCGCAGTTGCTCGACGTACTGGCTCGTCTGGCACCGAATCCGACCGAAGGTAATCCGCCGTTGTTTTACCGGGGTGAACCGGGTGGCGACTCTGAAGCGTTCGAAGCGGTGCCCGACGCGCAGAAACATGTGCTGGCACATGTCTTCAAGGTGGTCAGCGATCCCTTCATCGGCAAGGTCGGCGTGTTCCGGGTTCATCAGGGGACGGTGCGCAAGGACTCGCAGCTTTTCGTCGGCGACGGCAAGCGCCCCTTCAAGGTTGGCCATATCTATCGCTTGCAAGGCAAGGAATACGTCGAAATGGATACGCTGGTGCCGGGCGATATCGGCGCCATCGCCAAAGTCGAGGAAATCGAGTTCGACAGCGTGTTGCACGATTCCCACGATGAAGACCACATCCACCTCAAAGCGCTCGATTTTCCGCAGCCGATGCAGGGTCTGGCCGTGCACGCCAAACGCAAGGCCGACGAGCAGCGTTTGTTCGAAATCCTGCACAAACTGGAAATCGAGGATCCCTGCTTCAAGATCGAACGCCACCCGACGACCAACGAAACGGTGATCCGCGGTATCGGTGAAATGCATCTGCGCGCCAAACTTTCGCGGCTGGCTTCGCAGTACAAGCTGGAACTGGATACCAAACCGCCGCAGATCGCTTATCGCGAGGCAATTACCGGTTCGGCCGAGGGTCACTGCCGCCACAAGAAGCAAAGCGGTGGCGCGGGTCAATTCGGCGAAGTGGCTTTGCGGGTCGAGCCGCTGGAACGTGGCGCCGGTTTCGAATTCGTCGATATCGTCAAGGGCGGCGTGATTCCCGGGGTGTTCATGGCCGCGGTCGAGAAAGGGGTCCGCCAAGCCCTGGCCGACGGCGTAGTCGCCGGTTTCCCGGTCGAAGATTTGCGCGTCACCGTTCATGATGGCAAATCGCACCCGGTGGATGGCAAGGATATCGCCTTCTTCACCGCGGCGCGCAAAGCCACCGTCGAAGCGATCCGCAACGCCAAACCGATCATTCTCGAGCCGGTGGTGGACATCGAAATCCTCGCCCCGGAAACGATGACCGGCGATGTCACCGGCGATCTGTCGAGCAAGCGCGGCCATCTCACCGGCACTCAGCCGCGCGGGCCGGGGGTCATGGCGATCACTGGCGAGGTGCCGATGGCCGAACTCGACGGATATCAGTCGCGGCTGAAGTCGATCACCGGCGGGCAGGGCTCGTACAGCATCGCGTTTTCGCACTACGCGCAAGTGCCGCCGACAGTGCAGCAACAACTGGCGTCTCAGCACAAGGTCGTCGAGGAAGAATAACGCGCCACCAACGCGAGCAGCCACGGCATGGCGGGTTGGTTCGACCCTTCCGGTTGGATTTTCCCGCTGGCCCGGCGCCTGCTGCATGTCTGGGTACGGACGACGGTTTTTCCGGCGCAGGTCGCCGAAGTCGGCGTCGACCCGGCCAAGCCGGTCTGCTATGTGCTGCAGGATCGGCACTTTTCGAACACGCTGTTGCTCGCCGAGGAAACACGGCGGGCCGGCCTGCCCCCGGCTGAAGCGCCGCTGCTCGACGGCCGGCAGCAACGTCTGCTGCCGCGATCATTCTTCTTTCTGCACCGCCAACGCGAATTGCTCGATCGTCCGTCCGAAGCGAGTCGCCATTCACCATTGCTGGTCGACCTGATCCGCCAAGGACTGGCCGACCCGTCGCTCGACGTGCAATTGGTGCCGGTGGTCATTCTGTGGGGCCGCGCGCCTCGCCAACAGGACTCGATCATCAAGGCGCTGTTCTCGGAAACCTGGCGGCCTCCAGGTGCTTGGCAGCAACTGCTGAGAATCCTGCTGCACGGCCGTAACGTGCTGGTACGCTACAACACGCCGATTTCGCTGCGCGGCCTCCTTCAAGAAGGCATCGGTCAAGAGCAGGCGATTCGCAAATTGTCGCGGGTGCTGCGGGTGCATTTTCGTCGACAGCGCGAAATGGCCATCGGCCCGGATCTGTCGCACCGTCATACGCAGATCGACGATGTGCTGGCCGCCGAACGCGTGCGGGCGGCGATCGCCATCGAAGCGCAAAACCACGGCATCACCAACGACGAAGCGCGCTTGCGTGCCCGGCGCCACGCTCTGGAAATCGCTTCCGATTACTCCTACGGCGTGCTGCGGGCCCTCGAGCTGTTGTTGAACTGGTTATGGACGCGGCTGTATGACGGTATCGCGATGCACAACATCGACGTGGTCACGCGTATCGCCCCCGGCAACGAGATCGTCTACATTCCCTGCCACCGCAGTCACATCGATTATCTGCTGCTCTCCTACCTGATTCATCGCCACGGCTTGACTCCACCGCACATCGCCGCCGGCAGCAACCTCAATTTGCCATTGATCGGCACGCTGCTGCGCCATGGTGGCGCTTTCTTCCTGCGTCGCAGCTTCAAAGGCGCAGCCTTGTATGCAGCGGTGTTCGACGAATACCTGCATCTGATGCTGAGCCGTGGCTTTCCGATCGAATATTTCATCGAAGGCGGCTGCAGCCGCAGCGGCCGGACGTTGCCGCCGAAAGCCGGCATCCTCGGCATGACCATCAACAGTTTCATCCGTGCGCATCAGCGACCGCTGGTCTTCGTACCGGTGTATATCGGCTACGAAAAGCTGCTCGAAGGCAAGACCTATCTCGGTGAACTGGCCGGCAAGCCCAAACAGCGCGAGTCGCTGTGGGCGCTGCTGAAGACCGTCCGTGAACTCAAACGCGTTTTTGGCCAAGTGCACGTCAACTTCGGCCGTCCGTTGCCGCTGGCCGATTTTCTGGAGCACCAGCAAACCGGTTGGCCAAGCGATGGCAACATGGCGGACCTGCCGACCCCAGCATCGCCGGACTGGTCCCGCCACGTGACCCAGCGGGCGGCAGTTGAACTGGCCACCCGGATCAACGAAGCCGCCGTGCTCAATCCGATCAACCTGATCGCCCTGACGCTGCTGGCAACCCCGAGACACACCGCCGACGAACAGTCGCTGCATCGGCTGCTCGAGCATTACCTGGTCTTGGTCCGTGAGGCGCCGTATGCCGAAACGACCGTTTCATGCGCGCTGCGCGCCGACGAAATCGTCGCCTACGCCGAGCGGCTGGCCGTCGTCGAGCGTTTGCGCGATCCCTTGGGGGATCTGATCCGGATTGCCGACCAGCAGGCACCCTTGCTGGCCTACTTCCGCAACAATGTGCTGCACCTGTTTGCCGTCCCGGCGGTGATCGCCTGCCTGCTCAGCCATAACAGCCGCCTGGACCGGCAACGGATGAACCAAGCCGTGATCGGCATTTGTCTGCTGATGCGCGCCGAGCTCTTTTTGCGCTGGTCAGAGGAACAATTGCCGACGATGATCGAAGCGGTCATCGACGTGTTGCTCGCACGCGGGCTGCTCAGACGATCGGAAGTTTCCGACCGCTTGATGGCTCCCGAAGCGGTCCGCCGCGAATTCGCCGAACTGCGCCTGCTGGGCGAAACGGTCCGCCCATTGCTCGAACGCCACTTCCTGACGCTGGCGCTGCTGCACCGACACGGCAGCGGTCAGATCACCCGCCAGGCGCTGGAAATCGATTGCCTGCAACTGGCGCAACGCCTGTCGCTGCTCTACGAATTCAATTCGCCGGAGTTTCCCGACCAAGCCACCTTTTCAGCGTTCATCGCCAGCCTGCTCGACGCCGAGATCCTGTGGCAGGATACCCAGAGCCGGCTGCATTTCGACGAACGGCTGACGATTACGTTGCAGCACGCCGAGCTGGTTCTCTCCGCGGAAACCCGGCAGGCGATTCGCCGGGTTACACGGTCGACGCCAGCCGACTGATGTCGGCCGAGTGCGGTTTCCTGCCGAGTGACGCAAAGAGCAGTCGAAGCAGTCGAAGCCTCCGACAGCGAAACCGCCAGACGCGCTGTGGAATGATGCCGACGGCGCTTCAGACGGCAGCGCTCAGACGCGACTTCCCGAACCACGACGCACCGCCTGTTCGAGACGCTGCTTCTCGGCGTAGACCCTGTTGGCGTACTCCTGCTCCGGATCGTCGAAGGCACCGCCGTAGTGCTGCAGGCCGGCGGTCAGGCTACCCCGCCAGCGGATTGCCTCTTCGAGCACCTGTACGCCGACCTGAATATTGGTCACCGGATCGAGAAAAGGCTGGTCGCCCGCGCCTTGCGGCACTTTATCGAGATGGATGCCGGGGATGACCTGCATCAAGCCCTTGGCGCCGCTGACGCTCTCGGCGAACGGATTGAAGCGCGACTCGATGCCGATCATGGCGATGATCAGCAGCGGGTCGAGCCGGTGCTCGCGGGCGACGGCCTGTGCGGCGCGAAAAACGGGAACCAGGGCTTCAGGCGCCACCTTGTAGCGTCGCGAAACGAAGTCCAACGCACGCTCCATGCGCGGGGTCAACGTTTCGGGTTTCGGCGGAGTGACCAGCGGACCCGTCGAAAACTCGTCTATCGTCGGTGCAGGCAACTCCACCGGGGCCGCCACACTGACCTCCAGAGTTTCAGCGAAGGCGCCCATCTGGGAAGAGGGTTTGACTGACCCCACCAGGAGCATCAGCCCGACGATGATGAGGGGATATTGAACGAAACTGAATGTGGCGTCGTTACGACGTCCGTTGATCATTTTTATAGAAGCTGCTGTTGACATGCTCTCTCCTTCACTTTGGTCGCCAAGCCGATAAAACGGAACGACGAGGGACGGTAACAGGCGGATGCAAGGTCTCGATTACGCGGGTTATGCCTACCCCGAGACCGAAACTCTGTTCGCATATGACAGCCCACGAACAGAGAAGAAAGTATGCAAATGACAATCTGCGATACGTTTGATTGCAACTGGAGCGAACGCAGTCTATTGATTAATTTCGAATTGGTCAACCATGAGCGATTTTTCGGGCAAAATTTGTCTTTATGCCGGCTGATTTTTGAACGGAGAAACTGCAAATATCAGACGCTTGCGGCATTATTTGGAGGCAGCCTGTTAAGCGACATTTTTGTCGCCGAGAAACCCGAAAATTGTGCTTGACCAACTGTTTTCAGTCTGGCTAGACGACCATTTCGGTCGGCAAGCAACACATGAGAAGTGCCTCTGCGAGTCGCCGAAGGAGAGCGGAAAGTCCTGTTCAACGCGCTTTCGTTTGGCCAGATGGTGGGGATGGCCAGCATAAGCGCTAACATATTAGTGGGCTTTTTGCTATACTGCGCCCCATTGCCGAT
>JAVMKC010000073.1:0-17354 GCA_031732795.1 Accumulibacter sp.
AAAGCATCGCAAAACCAGCAGAATACAAATTTACAGAAGAGATGTTGCACTAACGTCATGGACCGTCTTGGGCTTGAAGCCGTTGGCATAGTCGGTGCGCGCCTCCGTGCGTTCATGCGGCGTGGCATGGAGAAAGCGGGCACGTTCGATCTTGCTCGCTTCATTGACCAGAATGCGCAGCGCTTCGCTGGCACCGTCCAGGCCGTTGGTCAACAGGGCCGCAAAAGCGGCCTCCAGGGGATTGTATTCGGTACGCATGGCCATGTTTTGGACTCCTTCGAGGGGGGTGGGTAAGAATGCCTCGAAGAAACCGCCCGCGGGTAGACCCAAACGGATTCGCGGCGCGGTGCATTGCCGTCCTCCGCTCTTCGGGCGCTACGCGCCCTCATCGCTGCGGCCGGCAATGCACCGCAAAGCCAGATGGCTACAAATTTACAGAAGAGATGTTGCACTAACCGCTTTTTTGCCGATACGGTCGCGCTATTGTTGCTATTGTTGGTGCAGGTGGTTGTGCATCGTCTCGAACACACCGGCCGCTGTCCAGCGGCGGAAGGCTTTGTAGATGGCTTGCCAAGACGGGAAGGTTTTGGGCAGCAAGGCGCCAGGAACAGCCAGTGCGCAGTACGTAGCAGCAAGCGTTGACCATCAGGCGACGTTCAAACCGCGGCGGCGCGCCACGTTGCCCGTCGCGCTCGAACAAATCGGCGACCAACGCCCACTCGGCATCGGTCAGATCGATGTTCATGCCACTGGCACCATCAACACCGCGATGCATCGCGGTATAGCTATAGCGCTTGGGCGCCGTGTCTTGAACAGCGGCGCGTGAGTCTGCACGACGAATCGGTTTGAGCCGCTCAATGCCAGCGTGACGAAGCGTCTTGCGAATCGTCACCGTGCTGACCTTCATCCCCGCGCGACGAAACAACTCGCGAGCCACGGTATCCAGCGACGCGTGGGGGTGCTCCTGCGTGATCAGGCGTAGGGTCGCGATGTGCTCGGCGTTCAACGCGGGCTTGCGCTCGCCGCCAAGTGGCCTCCTGGAGTGAACTCTTGATTCGTTCTTCGGCGTCCATCTGCTGCCTCTCGATCCTCTGCTTTGATCAGAGCGTAACGCGTGGTTGGTTTCGTCTACACCCTCTTACTGTTCGGCCTCCAGGAAGGAAATTCGTTTGCTGAAAAGCGGCGATCGCTCAAGGACGTGGTCGACATCCGCCATGACGGAAGAGCGATTGTTTGAAGCATTAGCCGGTTGTTGTCCCGTTCTGTCGCGCAAATCGGCGCAGCCCTTTTGATCGGTGATAATCACCAGATGTTGATTTTGAAATTGGGAATTCATTTCGCGAGATACCGATTTCGAAAGGTCGATCGGTGATTGGCTGGATTGGTAGATCCTTTTACCTTTGCTGTCATAAATGACATAACAACTCGCTGTGGCAGATGCCGCATAAAAGCAGCACGTCCCTAGCAACAGCAAACGCAGAATGTTCATTTGCCGATTTTTCATGAAAATTCACCTCAAATTGAGCAAAAAGGGATTTGGGGACGGATATGGTGACTCAAGGTCTTGTTGCGAAAAAGCTTTTTATGGACGAATGTTAAAAGCTGATCAAATTTGTGTTGATGAAAACCGTGTGTTGAATTTTAAAGTTCAGAACCATGGATCTTGACCGACAAGAGGCGTTTTTCTATTCTGACGCGGTGTCGGGCGTACAAAGACCCTTTCCTGCCCAATGCTCCAAAATCCCTATTCAAGTCCATCCAAAGGAACGATCATGAACGAAGAAACTCCTAGCGATAAGCCTAAGGCTACACCCAAAACCAGATCACCGAAAGCTCCGGCAACGAGTACCACGACCGCCAAAAAAACATCTAGTGCATCAACGGCCGAGAAAAAAGCACCGGCCGTGAAAGCGGTTGCCAAACGGACGGCGACGGAAACTGACGGAGAAACCCGCCCCGTTCGCCGCAGATCCGCATCTGCCAAGGCAAGCACACCGGAAAAGACGAGCCCTCCAGCAAAGCTAAGTCCTGAGGAACGTTACCGCCTGGTACAGGACGCTGCTTATTTCATTGCCGAAAGGGATGGATTTCAAGGCTCCAGCGTCGACTACTGGCACCGTGCCGAACGGGAAATTGCCCAGCAACTGGGCGAGATTGGTGACTGAAAACGAGTTTGTCCTGGTCAAATTTTTCTGTCATCAGAGACCGAAAAAATTAGAGGAGGGCAGTGCCGAGAGATTGAAGAGAAAATCGAGTTGTTTGAACGTATTGGGGCTGGTATTGCGTATTGCTGAGGACGTGAGTCGCCGAAGGTATTGCCGCAGGTATTCGATTCTGTGATTTGAGTTTCGGACTTTTGGTTCCGGGCGGTAGTACCGATAGTGCCGATTCCTTGCCTCGAGCCGATCGAAGGTATCGATCGGCTCGAGGAGTCGAATGGAACAGGTCTTTATTCGTCTGGCCCAGTTTTCCGTTCAGGTCGTGGAGTTTCTTCAATTGCCATTACCGGACCGGTTCGGTCAGGGTCACGGGTTTTCCGTCAGACGTTTGGCGATGTACGCCAGCGCGTCTTCGATCTGATCGATCAGGATCAGGCACAGGTCACCGGGGCGCAGTTCGTCGAGAGCGGTGTCGATGGCCAGGAATTCACCGTGGATTTCCTGGACCTGACGGGTGCGCGTCGCCTGATGCAGACCCTCTTGCAACAGAGCCAACACTTCGCCGTCGGCGCGCCCTCGTTGACACTGGTCCTGGTAGAGGATGACGTGGTCGAAGGCGGCACCGAGAATGCGTGTTTGCTGACGGATGTCCTCGTCGCGGCGGTCGCCGGCGCCGCTGATCACCACTGAGCGGCGACCGCCGGCTTGCGGCAATTGGTCGATGGCCTCGACCAGGGCCTGGATGGCATCGGGATTGTGGCCGTAGTCGGCGATCAGCGTCGCGCCGCGGTAGTCGAAGACGTTGAAGCGCCCGGGGGCGTTTTGTGCATCATTGACGAAGCTGGCCAAGCCGCGGCAGATAGTCGGCCAGTCGATGCCCAAGGCCCAGGCGGCGGCGATAGCGGCCATCGCATTTTCGATCTGGAAGCCAACCGCGCCGTGGCGGGTGATCGGGATTTCGGCGACCGGCACCCGTCTCTCGACGCCGTCTCCGGCGGCGACCAGCGTCGCGCCGTCCCGGTAGACCACCGGCCTGCGTTGCGCGCGCTGGGTGGCCATGATCGGCTGGTTTCGGTCGCTGGCGAAGAAAATCACTCGTCCCGGACATGTTTCGGCCATTTTCGCGACCAACGGGTCGGCGGCGTTGAGGACCGCGACGCCGGTTTTCGGGGTGACGTTGTTGACGATCACCCGCTTGACCACCGACAGATCTTCGACCGTGCTGATGTACGACAAGCCCAGGTGATCACCCAGGCCGATGTTGGTGACCACGGCGACGTCACAGCGGTCGAAGCCCAATCCTTCGCGCAGGACGCCGCCGCGCGCGGTTTCGAGGACTGCGGCATCGACCTCGGGGTGCAACAGCACGTTACGGGCACTTTTCGGGCCGCTGCAGTCGCCGGTGTCGATCCGCCGACCGGTGATATACACGCCGTCGGTGCTGGTCATGCCGACCCGATGGCCCATTTCGGACAGGATGTTGGCGATCAGCCGGACGGTCGTCGTCTTGCCGTTGGTGCCGGCAACGGCGACTACCGGAATGCGGCCGGTTTCGCCGGCGGCGAACATGTGGTCGATGATCGCCTGACCGACCGGCCGGCCTTTGCCGAACGACGGTTGCAGATGCATGCGCAGGCCGGGGGCGGCGTTGACTTCGACGATGCCGCCGCCTTGTTCTTCGAGCGGCCGCAGAACGCTGTCGCAAACCACGTCGACGCCGGCGATGTCCAAGCCGATGGTCTGTGCCGCGGCGACGGCCTGTGCCGCGAACTCCGGGTGCACGTCGTCGGTGACGTCGGTGGCGGTGCCGCCGGTCGACAGGTTGGCGTTGTTGCGCAGGACCACCCGCTTGCCGCGCGGCGGTATCGAGTCAGGGGTTAGTCCGGCGCTGGTCAGCCGGGCCAGGGCGACGTCGTCGAGGCGGATACGGGTCAGCGAGGTGGCGTGCCCTTCGCCGCGTCGCGGGTCGCTGTTGACCCGTTCGACCAGTTGCCGGATGCTGTCCTTGCCGTTGCCGATCACCAAAGGCGGGTCGCGGCGGGCGGCAGCGATCAATTTGTCGCCGACCACCAGCAGCCGATAGTCATGGCCCGGAATATAGCGTTCGACCAGCACCTCGTCGCTGATTTCGTAGGCGATGGCGTAGGCTGCTTCGATCTGCTCGCGCGTGCTCAGATTGACCGCCACCCCCTTGCCCTGGTTGCCGTCCTGCGGTTTGACGACCACCGGGCCGTCGATCTCGCAAGCCGCTGCCCAGGCGTCCTCGGCGCTGAGCACCGGCCGGCCGAGCGGTACGGGTACGCCGGCGGCGTGCAGCAAGGTCTTGCTCAGTTCCTTGTCCTGGGCGATCGATTCGGCGACGGCGCTGGTGCGGTCGGTCTCGGCGGCCTGGATGCGCCGTTGCCGGCTGCCCCAGCCGAACTGGACCAGACTGCCCTCGGTCAGCCGCCGGTAGGGAATGTTGCGTGCCATCGCCGCATAAACGATCGCGCCGGTGCTCGGGCCGAGCCGGACATCCTCGTCTAGTTCGCGCAACCGGTCGAGTGCTTCGGTCAGTTCGAACAAAGTGTCGTCGAGCGCCGCCTGACACAGTTCCTGGGCCAGGGCGAAGGCCATCCGGCCAACCTCTTCCTCGCTGTATTCGACGACTACCTGATACGTGCCGGCGTCAATCGTGGGCGCGGTACGGCTGAAAGTCACCGGGCAACCGGCTTGCGCCTGCAGTCCGAGCGCAGCGAATTCAAGGACTTCGGCCATCGAGACCGCCTCGTCGTGGCCGGCCGGCCGCAGCATCGCCAGTTCCGGAAAGCGCTCGCGGAGACGGGTTTCGAATCCCGGTAGGTTGTCGATGTTGCGTTCGCGGGCGTCGCACAGGACGATGGCTTCGATCGCCGTATGCCGGCTCCAGAGATTGGGACCGCGCAAGGCGCGGAGACGGGTGACTTGCATGAACAGTATCCTCTAGCGGGTGGAGCGGCTGTGCCGGGGGGCTGACCAAGGCGATAACGGGCGGGCTTGCGGATCAGGCGAGAGTGAAGGTTTCCAGGCCGGTACGGATGATCTCCGGTGCGATTTCCAGTGCCAGCGCGGCGGCGGTGGCAGCGAGCACGTTGTCGATCTGCCAGTCGTTAGCATCGTTGCCGCCATCGTTGGCCGACAGGAGCAGCGGAATGGCTTCCTGCTTGCTGATCGCCGTTTCCTGATCGCCTCGGGCGATGACCACCTGATGGTTACGCAACAGCACGGCACGCTTGTTTTCCGCCAAGTGAGCGGCGATTACCGGCAATTGAGCGTCACGGGCAAAGTAGATCACCTCGCCGTCGCACAACGGAGCCATTTCGACCAACATCGGCTGGCTGGCATTGAGCACCGCCGCTCCGCTCGGCAAAATCACATCCACCTGCGTGCGCAGGACGGTGAACACCTGCTCGGGGGTATGCACGTCGAAGCGGCCGAAATGGCGTGAGGGATCGACGTTGGTGACGATGCCGACCTGACAGCGGTCATACGCCAGACCTTCGCCGAGCAGGCTGTCCGTGCCGTTTTCCAGGACGGCCGCTTCGACGGAGCGGTTCATCAATAAACGATGCGCGGCCTTCCAGTGGGCGCTGTCCTGGTTTTCGAGACAACGCCGGTCGACGTACAAACCGCTGCTGCAGGCCAGCCCGGTGCATTTGCCGGTGAGCCTCAGCAAATGGGCGAGCAGCCGGGCGACGGTGGTTTTGCCAGCGCTGCCGCTGACGCCGACCACCGGAATCCGCCCGTCGCCGTCGTCGGGGAACAGTTGATCGACGATCGCCCGGCCGACCGGCCGCGGCTGACCCTGTTCGGGTTTGAGGTGCATCAGCAGCCCCGGACCGGCGTTGACTTCGACGATCGCGCCACGCTGGCCGTCGAGCGGCTGTGCAATGTCTTCGCAGACCAGGTCCACACCCGCGATGTCCAGGCCGACGATGCGCACCGCCAGCGAGGCGATTGCCGCGGTATCGGGATGAACCAGGTCGGTGACGTCGTCGGTATGGTTGCCGCTGCGCACGATCAGGACTTCGCGGCCGGCTGCCGGTACCGAGTCACCGGTGAAGCCTTGCCGGGAAACCTCGAGGTTGGCCACCGGGTTGTCGGCGAGGTCGATCACATCGAGCGGGAATTCCTCGGCGGCGCCGCGTCGCGGATCGGAGTTGATTTGTGCGTCGATCAGTTGATTGATCGTCGAGTGACCGTCGCCGATCACTTTCGCCGTTTCGCCGCGGGCGGCGGCGACCAGTTTGCCGCCGATTACCAGCAGACGATGCTCCGAGCCGCGGATGTAGCGTTCGACCAGCACGCCGCTGCCTTCTTCGACCGCGGCGGCGTAAGCCGATTCGATTTCTTCCCGGACGACCAGATTGGTGAATACGCCGCGGGCGTGGTTGCCGTCCGACGGTTTGACGACCACCGGCAGGCCGATTTCCTCGGCTGCCTCCCAGGCGTCGGCGGCGCTGCTCACCGGGCGTCCTTCGGGAACCGGCACGCCGCAGGAGGACAGCAGCGACTTGGTCAGGGCCTTGTCGCGCGAAATGCCTTCGGCGATGGCGCTGGTGCGGTCGGATTCGGCGGTCCAGATCCGCCGGCTGCGTGCGCCGTAACCGAGTTGGACCAGGTTGCCGGTCGCCAGCAGGCGGATCGCCGGAATCCGCCGATCCTTGGCCGTTGCCGCCTCGACGATGCAACTGGTGCTCGGACCGAGCAGTTTACGTTCGGCCATTTCAGCCAGTTGGCTGACGGTGCCGTCGACGTCGAATGCTTCGTCGCGGATGGCCGCCAGCAGCAGGGAGCGGCCGGCGTAGAGGCAGGCGCGGGTCACGTCTTCATGCCACGCCCGAACGACGACTTTATAGACGCCGCGCTGCGAGGTTTCCCGCGCCTTGCCGAAACCGCCGGGCATACCGGCCAGATTCTGGATTTCCAGCGTCACGTGTTCGAGGATGTGCGCCGGCCAAGTGCCTTCGCGGACGCGGCGCAGGAAGCCGCCGGGTTCGCCGTAGCTGCAGCGATGTTCGGCCAGTGTAGGCAGCAAGGCGGTCAAGCGTTCGTAGAAACCGGGAATGACGTTCGATGGAAAGCCTTCGAGTTCGCCGATATCGACCAGTGCTTCGATCACCGGTCGATACGTCCAGATATTCGGCCCACGCAGGTAGCGGATTTCGAGAAACTTTAGGTCTTTGTTTTTCATAGCTGTCTCAATCCACGCCCATGATCGGGCGAAACAGTCCGGCAGAGGTCGAACCTCCGTTCCGGGATGGAAGGGTGGGCGAACGGTGTGCTTCGGTGCGCCGTTGCTGATCCGGCAGCGGTCGGGAACGGCCGGGATCGGCGGGATTTATCAGCGTTCATTGACGATGAACGCAGCCGGCGAGCAGAGGTTGGCAAATCGAAAAACCGTCTCATTGGCTGGCCAACCCGCGTGTTGCCAGAAATTCTCCGTTACCGACCGCGACGGTACAGACGGTGAACTCGGCATCTTCGCGGACCTGCTTGATGAACGGTGCCATTTCAGCCGAATGCGACAGCGCGTTATCGACGACCAGCAGCCCGTCCGGACGGATGACCCGTCGCAGGTCAGGCCACCAGTTGAGGTATTCGTCGCGATCCGAATCGAGAAAGATGAAGTCGAAGCCGGCGTCGGCGGCGTTGCGCAGCACTTCGCCGGCATCGCCGTGATGCTGGGTGATGGCCGCCGCCAGACCGGAGTGTTGAAAATTCTTTGCCGCCAGGGCGATTTTGGCCTCGGAGAATTCGACGGTGGTCACGTGGCCGGCGGTCGCTGTTGCCGCCCAGGCCAACCAAAGGGTCGAATAGCCGTTCGAAGTGCCGATTTCCAATATCCGCCGGGCGTTGGTGGAACGCACCAGGACTGCCAGAAATTCGCCGGTATCGTGGGTGATGTTCAACATCCGCCGTGGCCGGTCGGTGATCAAGCGGTCGTTGTTCACGCCGAACTGTTCGATATCCCGCAGCAGGGTCAGCAGCGATTCGTTCATCTCGCTTTTCCGGAAGTCACAGAAATCGATCCAGAAAACGGCGGCTCTGAGGGTCGAGCGCCTGCCGGTCGCGGATCAGGAAATTGATGCCGTGGCTGTCGGCGATCAACAGCGCCGGTGGCGCCAGACGGCGGATGTCTTCCTCGCCTTTGAGAACCAGCCGGGTGCGGCCGCGGCCGGTGTCGACTTCCCAGGTGCTCGGTGTCGCGTAGCTCGACACGCTGACGATGCGTTCGATCACCGGCATGAATTCGCGCCCGGCGAGTTCATCGGCGACCAGGCGGCGAAGTTCATCGGGCAGATCGTCCAGCCGTTCGATCCAAGCCAATTCGTGGCCGTAGGCATCGACCAGGGCGATGCCATCGTCGGGGGCAGTGATCGGGAAGGCCCGTACCGGCAGCACCGGGTCGTGGCGTTCGCCGTCGGCGGCGATGAATTCGAGTCGCCCGAAGGCGTTGCGCGACAGGTGGTAATCGAGGCCCGGCTTCACAGTCGTCGTCATTGGCGGCTGCCTCCGTCGCTTTCGTTGTCAGACGATATCAATCGTAGTTGATCCTCGGTGTCCACGTTGCGCGCCTGTGCCTGATAGAGCCGGTAATAATGCCCTTCCTCGGCCATCAATTGTTCGTGTCCCCCGACTTCGACCACCCGGCCCCGATCGAGGACCACCAGCCGGTTGGCGTCGCGCAAGGTGGATAAGCGGTGGGCGATGGCGATCGTCGTGCGGCCACGCACCAGGTTGTCGAGCGCTTTCTGGATTTCTTTTTCGGTGGTGGTGTCGACCGAGGAGGTTGCCTCGTCGAGAATCAGGATCCGCGGATCGATCAACAGCGCCCGGGCGATCGAAATCCGTTGCCGTTCGCCGCCGGACAGCGCCTGGCCGCGTTCGCCGACCAGCGAATCGTAGCCGTGCGGCAGTCGCAGGATGAATTCATGAGCGTGCGCGGCGCGCGCGGCGGCGATGATTTCGGCACGCGTCGCCTCCGGTTTGCCGTAGGCGATGTTTTCGGCGATGGTGCCGAAGAACAGGAACGGCTCCTGCAGGACCAGCCCGATGTTTTTACGGTATTCGGCGACCGGCAGCGAGCGGATATCGACGCCGTCGATCAGGATCGCGCCTTCGGTAACGTCGTAAAAACGGCAGATCAGATTGACCAGTGTGCTTTTGCCGGAGCCGCTGTGGCCGACGAGGCCGACCATTTCGCCCGGTTCGATGACGAGATCGATGTCACGGGTGACGCTGCGCGTGCCGTAACGGAAACCGACGCCGCGCAACTCGATCCGGCCAGCGACTTTCGGCAGGTGAACCGGCGTCGCCGGTTCGGGAACGCTGGACACATGGTCGAGGATGTCGAAAATCCGTTTGGCGCCGGCGGCGGCTTTCTGCGTTACCGAAACGATCCGGCTCATCGAATCCAGGCGCAGATAAAAGCGGCTGATGTAGGCCAGGAAAGCGGTCAATACGCCGACGGTGATCCGGTCCTGCGCGATCTGCCAGATGCCGAACGCCCAGACGATCAACAAGCCGATTTCGGTAAGTAAGGTCACCGTCGGTGAAAACAATGACCAGACCTTGTTCACCCGGTCGTTGACCTCGAGATTACGGGTGTTGGTGGCGCGGAAACGGATTGCTTCGCGGGCTTCCTGGGCAAACGCCTTGACCACCCGGATGCCGGGAATGGTGTCGGCGAGAACGTTGGTCACTTCCGCCCACACCCGGTCGACGCGCTCGAAGCCGGTGCGCAGCTTTTCGCGGACGATGTGGATCAGCCAGGCGATGATCGGCAACGGCAGCAGGGTGACCATCGCCAGCCAGGGATCGATCGAGATCAGAATCACCGTCGTCATCAGGATCATCAGCACGTCGGTGGCGAAATCGAGCAGATGCAGCGAAATGAACAGATTGATCCGGTCGGTTTCGGAACCGATGCGCGCCATCAGGTCGCCGGTGCGTTTGCCGCCGAAATATTCCTGCGACAGCTTGAGCAGATGTTCGTAAGTCGTCGTGCGCAGATCGGCGCCGATGCGCTCGGAAACCAGCGCCAGAATGTAAGTACGCGCCCAACCCAGGATCCAGGCGACCAGCGAGGCACCGAGCAGGCCGGCGAGGTAGAAGGCGACCAGTTGCGGGTCGATCGGCTGACCGTTCTGGTACGGAATCAGCACCTTGTCCATCAAGGGCATGGTCAGGTACGGCGCCACCAGCGTCGCGGCGGTGGTCAGCAGCGAGAGAATGAAGCCGGCCAGCAGACGGCCTTGGTACGGTTTGGCGAAGCGCGCCAGCCGCAGCAACGTCCAGGTTGACGGAGGTTCGTTGATTTCCTTGCTGCATACCGGACACTCTTCCTGGCCGGCGATCAGCGGCGATTCGCAAACCGGGCATAGCGGCAATGCCGATGGCGGCGGCTCCTGGCCGGTCAGGCGCCAGGTCAGTTGCCGTTGAAAACGGTCGATCAGCCGGCCGGCGGCGATGTCGGCGCCGAGCGTATAACGCCAGGTGCCGAGCCGCTGCTGCTCGTCGACCAGTTCCAGGGTGCCGACTCCGGAATGATCATGCCGCGACAATGTCAGCCCGGGGCGAAACGGCCAGCTTTGCCAGTCCTCGCCGGCGCCGACCGTGGCCAGCAAGCGTTCGCTGGTCAGCGCCACCAGTCCGCCGACGAAATGCAGCCGGGCGTCGAGATCGATTTCCAGCCAGGCAAGCAGTGTTTCATCGTCCGCCAGTTGCGGTTGCAGACGATGTTGCCAACTGGCGGGCAGAGGCGAGGGCGGCGAAACGGAGTGGGGCAAGGCAGCGGGGGCGACGGTCATCTGAGGCTTGCTTTTCGTATGACGACAGGCAAAAGAAGGCGGCAAGTATACTCGTCCTGCTCTGGAACAGGGTTCAGCCAGGCCGTTTTGCAGAGTGTGATGCGTCGCCACCGTACTTCGCCGGCAAAACGGTTCGACCGTGACGCCAGCAGGACGCGCCAATTCAGGATAAGTGGATCAAAAAAGCGCGCCGCCACGCTCAAGGCAGCTTGCGACCGTCGCGGGCGATCACCTGTTGATGGCTGTATTCGCTGTCCGGCGGACGGCGAACGGTGCCGTTCGCCAGGAGGTAGTCGACGAAGGTCTGCGTGTAATGGAGATAAGTATTGACGGAACCGCCGGCGGCGTTGATGCGGGCCAGGGTGTGGTAACCGTCGCCGCCGGTGGCCAGAAAGTCGCTGGTGACCAAGGTATATTCGGCGTCGGCATCCAGCGCTTGCCACTTGCCATCGGTTTTGCGTTTCACCGTCAGCCGGGAGAAGCGCTGGCCGCGCGGTTTTGACAGATCGAGATGCCAGCGCAGGCCGGCAGCGTAGGGATGAGCGCCGTCCGAACCGCCGCGGTCGAGGTAATTGGCGACGGCATCTTCGAGAATCGCCAGTAGTTGCCGACCGCTGACCCGCAGTTCGTACAATACGTTGCTGAACGGCAGGATGCTGTAAGCGGTGTCGTAGGTCACTTCGCCGGGGGGAAGGGCAGTGCGGATACCGCCGCCGTTCTGCAGCGCAATGTCCGCCCGTCGGCTGGCTTGCCGGTAGGCTTCGGCAACCGCTTGCGCGATGTCGCTGCCGCGCGCCCGGGTGTTTGCCGCCGCACAATCGGCGAGTCCGGCGCTGCGATTGTCGGCTTCTCCAGGAACGCGTACCAGACACAGCGCCTCGCTGGCGAGCCCGATGCGCTGCTTTTTCATATCCGCCAACCGACGGGCAAAACGGGCCACCTCGGCTTGCGCCTGCGGGTCGGGAGATACCACCCGAATTTGACCATCGCCCGCGCCGGTATCCTCCCCTGTGGGCTGATGCAGCGTCCGCATGAGCCGCTCACGGGTGGCGTCGTCGACGGCGACGAAATCACCCCGCGCGTTCCGCTGACGGAAATCATCGCCGATCGGCAACGTCACCTGGCCGCCGCAGGTCGTGACGCGACCGGCGTCGTCGAAGCGGATGGTCAACAAGCCGAATGCTTTGCCGTATTCCCAGGCCTGAACGACACAAACCGGGTCGCCATCGCGGTTGCGGACCACTGTCGGGTACGGTCCGATGCGCTCACCGAGACCGGCGGTGCTGAAATCGCCGAGCAGCGTGTGCGAATCGCCACCGACGATGGCATCGATCTCACTCAGTCTGCCAGCCAGCGCCAGGTCGGCGTGATAGCCGAGATGACTGAGGATGACGATGTGGCGGATGCCTTGCGCCCGCAATCGTTCGATGTACTTCTGTGCCGTTTCGGCTTCGTCGTCGAAACGCGTGCTTGTCAGCGGCCGTGACGATTGCTGCGCCTTGTCGCGGACCTCGAGACCGATGATGCCGACCGGCACGCCAGCGATCGACTTGATCAGATACGGCTGCAGATAGTCGTCTTGCGCGTGCGGTGCCAGCGGTGAGCCGATTGCCGGATGGACATTGGCGGCGAGCACCGCCGTTCGACAGCGGCCGCCACGCAAATGATCGAGAAAACGCCGCAGACCGGCGTCTCCCTCGTCGAATTCGTGGTTGCCGAGTTCGAACGCATCGAAGCAGACGGTATTCATCAATGCCGCGTCGGCCTCACCGTTGTAAAGCGTGTGATACAGCGTGCCGGTCATTGCGTCGCCGGCGTGCAACTTGAGCAGATTCGGCGCTCCTTCCTGAGCCTTGAACAAGGCCGTCAACCGCGGGAAACCGGCAGCCTCGACTCGCGTTGGCTCGCCGGCGACGCGGATTTCGAAATCCGGCTGCGCGTCGAGGTGGGCATGATGGTCGTTGATGTGCGCGATGCGCAGTTCGAAGCCGGTCCCGGGCGACGGCAGGTGCTGACAGGCAGTGAGAACGGCACACAGAATGAAGGCGATCAACGCCTGGTGGCGGGGCGAGGTCAGTGCAGACACGATGGCGCGTTCCTCGGTTCGGCGGGTGGCCGGATGACAGCAGATTTTCGGCTCAATCGGCAACCGTCACGGGTAACGGAGCCATTTCCCTGTATAACAAAGGCATCGGCGCTTGGCCCGACAAGGTGATGATCCGCGTGCCTGGCGGGTAGATCAGGTGGTAGGTCAAAAACATGTGCGTCTCGGTGCGCTCGCGCAGCAGTTGCCGCAACGCGCCAAAGCCCGGGTGGCCGAGCACCGACCGCTCGACGAAGGTATGATCGTTCAGCGTCACGGCAGTAGCGCTGACCTCGATCCGCGGTTCCGATTTGCCGAGCAGTTGGTGCATCAGCCGGTGGCGAATTTCCGGCAACAGGATGACGCCGACGCAGTTTTCGCCGATCAGCCATTCGACGGCGTGCGCTTCGCCATGCGGATCGGGCGTGTGGTCACCGAAGGCCTGACACCAGCGGGGAATGAAAGCGGAGTAACGGCGGATGATTTTATTCATGTGGATAGAAGTCTAGAGAACCTTGAACCCGTTGGCCAGCGGCATGACGCGCCAAGCGCGCGTCGCAAGCTGACGATCCGTTTGCGCAGCCGTTGATCCGCGCATGGTCAGTGTTCGCGGCTTGCTCTTTCGATCAGATGACGTACGACATCGGTATCGGAAACGAATCCCTGGAGTTCGTTGTTGTCGATCACCAGCACATTTTTCACGGCGTACTGGATCATCAAACGGGCCAGATAACGCACGTCCAGATGCTGCGAAACCTGCAAAGCGGGTTTTTGGGCGATGTCATAGACGTTGAGCAGATCGATGTCGCCATCCTCGGCGATCACCGCCCGGGCGACTTCGCGATAGGCGATCAGTCCGTAGGCATCGCTGGGGTGGCGCTTTTCGACGACCAGCGACTTGACGCCGCGTTCGTTCATCATCCGCAGGGCATCGCGGACGGTCGCCAGCGGGCTGACGGTAATGACCTGGGCTTTCATGATTTCGGAAACCAACATGGCGGCTAATCCTCTGATACGGTTTGGAAAAAGACACGAGCAGACACGAGTGGGCCGAGGCGCGGGCGAACCGTCGGGCGATCTCAGAGATCTTCGGCCACTTCGCGCTGGAAGGCCTGCAATTGTCCGGGGCCGATGCCGACGACACTGCCCAGTGGCAGGGAGAAAGCGATGCCGCCGCCGGACTGGTCGAGTTTCATCTCGATTTTCACCGTCCGCAGAATGCGCATCGCCAATTGTTTCTCGACCACACACAGCAGCAGCGATTCCTTGCGTTCCAGTCCAAGACCGAGAAAGGTCTTGCGCTCGTTGTGACGCAAGCCTTTGCCTTTCAGGATGGTGATACCGGTGGCGCCGGCACGCTTGACGATATCCACGGCGTGATTTTCGTCCTCCTCGGGAACGATCACCACCACCATACTGAATTTCATGATCTTTCCTCCTGAATGGATGACCTGTTGCGCAACAGCCAAGTGGCGGCAATGCCGTAGGTCATGACGATGATCATCGGTAGAAGCGAGGCGAAGGCGATCAGACCGAAGCCATCGATCATCGGGTCACGGCCCGGGGTGCGCTCGGCGAGACCGACGCCGAGGGCGGTGACCAACGGCACGGTCACCGTAGACGTGGTGACGCCGCCGCAGTCGAAAGCGATCGGCACGATGAAGCGCGGTGCCAGTTTGATCATCGCCAGAACCAGCAAGTAACCGGGAATCAACCAGTAGGCGATTGGCGAGCCGTCGATGATCCGGGCGCAGCCGAGCACGATGCCGATCCCGACGCCGACCGAAACCAGGAAGCGCAGCCAGAAACGCTTGAGTTGGCCGAGGCTGACCTCGTCAGCCTTGATCGACAACGCGATCAAGGCCGGTTCAGCCATGGTGGTGGCAAAGCCGATCAGAAAACCATACAGATAAACGGCCCACAACGAGACGCCATCGCGCATCAGTCCCCGGGTCATTTCGTCACCGAGGGGAAACAAGCCGACCTGCAGCCCCTCGTCGAACAGGAACAGCCCGATGGCGACCAGCGTCATGCCGACGGCCAGTCCTTTCGGATCGGCCAGAGGCCGACGCAGGACCACGAAACTCGAAAATAGCACCACGGCGATGATCGGCAGCAGATTGCGAACCATGATCAGAAAGTCGATCAGCATCGCCATGACCGCGTATCGGTGCTGGTCGTCGGTCGGCATCAGTACTACCGGCGTGCCGGCAGCGGGGACGAAAAACAGGATCCCGTAGATCTGAATGATCACCATCGGCGCCAACGCGCCAAAGGCAATCAAACCGAATCCGTCGAGCAGCGGATTGCGGCCGCGGATACTGTTGGCCAGGCCGACGCCGAGTGCGGTGAGCAGCGGGGCGGTGACGGTGGAGGCGACGACACCGCCCGAGTCGAACGCCAGTCCGACCAGTTGCGGTGGGGCTAGAACGGTGAGCATGATCACCAGCAAGTAGCCGGGAATCAGATATTTGCCAATCGAATGCCCGAGCACGATCCGCCAGACGCCAAGCATCACCGCCAGACCGACGCCCAGTGCGGCGACCAGCCGCAGGGTCATCGCTTTCATGCTGCCGCCCGAAACCGCTTCCGCCTTGTACGCCACGGCCATCAGTGCCGGTTCGGCGGCGACCGAGGCGAAACTGATGCAGAACGCGAACAGCATCAGCCAGATGAACGACCCGCGACGCGCGAAATCGAAGGCCATCGTCTCACCGGCCGGGAAAATGGCCGCATCGAGTCCTTTGACGAACAGTGCCAGCCCGATGAGGACCACCGCGAAGCCGCCGATCAGCCCACCGGGATTGTCTGGCAGACGCTGGATGAAAAAAGCCTGAAAGAAAACGACGACGATCAGCGTCGGTGCCAGATCACGCGCGGCTTCGCGCAGCAGTTCCCGGATGATACGCAGCAGGGCGCTCATCGGCGGGTGGCGCCATCGACCAGCAAGTCACTCTGGGGCCGCCGGTGAGTCGAGTGCCGGAGACAGCCGAGCGATGGAACGACATTCGCGTTGTGATAGGACCGGATTTTTCTGCTCCGGTCCGGGATCTTGGCAAACGTCGATGGGGCAGAGGAGCGATCAGACCGGGAAGCGCGACTCTGAAACCGCCACCCCAGTACCAACGGGCCTGCTGCGCAACAAGCCACTCTGGCAGAAGCATTGCGCCGACTATATTTTTGAGTCCGTTGGCTGATCATCGTCAAGCAGACAGGCTGATGTAGTGCGTTCGCAATAGTTTGGCTGGCGGGTTTGGTTCCGCGTGTCGACAGGCGTTCAAGAAGTGCCGATTCCTGGCTTGGACGTTGATATACACCAGATTATCCTGCCGGACAAGGGTCCGGGAATGGTTGAAAATGGGCAGGACGCAGCGGATGAGCGTCCGGTGACTTCGCTGACGCTTTCTTGACCGACAGGCCGGATGCCCGGCCGGCCGTAAATCCTTTCAAGGTCGATGGACATTGATTTTCAATGGCTTGAGCGGTTTTTTTCGTTCTTGACATGCATCAAATTCATGTCCGGCCTCTACCGGCTATCCTTCCCCGGCTTGTGCCTTCACGGCCAATCAACTCGACATAGCCAGCCCAGGCGTTAGCCGCGCCGCCGATCGATGGAGAAAACCATGGCCGACAACGATGACCTGCCGTTCATGCAGAAGCTGCTGGACAACCATTTTCTGCTGCTGTTTCTTGGCGTTACCTCGCCCGGATTGCTGTACATCCTGTGGGGCATCATCGACATCATGAATACACCGCTTGCCAAATAATCAACGCAGCCATCACAGGGAGAATCCGTTATGAGTGCAATTCTGCCGCCTTCAAACCGGCTCTGGTGGAGGCAGCCCATCGACAAGGTCGAATGGGCGTGGATCGCCATCGCTTTTGTTTGGGGGATGGTGATGTTCGTGATGATGATTTATTGGCATATCTACGGCAAACAGAACCTGTCGAACGAGACTTACAAAACGACACCGGAAATGTTTGCCGCCAAGGCCGAAAAATTCATCGCTGAAAACACCATTCGTACCGAAACCGATCAGAACATTCCGGTGGTCAAGGTGCCGGCCAGCGGGGAAGGGTATCTGATCGCCCGTTTGTGGGCCTGGTATCCGATTCTCGAACTGGAGAAAGGCAAGACCTACAAGATTCACCTGTCGTCGATGGACTACAACCATGGATTTTCCTTGCAGCCGGTGAACATCAACATTCAGGTCATTCCCGGCTATGAGCACGTCGTCAAGATGACGCCGACCAAGGAAGGCACTTACGCCATCGTCTGCA
>JAVMKC010000074.1:0-16725 GCA_031732795.1 Accumulibacter sp.
CCGGGTGCTGGAGCCAGGTGGACAAGCAAAACCTGACGCCATTCGGACCGGCGATAAAGCGCCTCGGAATCGAGAGGATCGCCGCCTACTCGCCGGAAGCGCATGGGCGCTCCGAGCGGATGTTTCGCGCCCATCAGGAGCGCCTGCCACGGGAACTGGCGTTGGCCGGGATCACCGACATGGCGGGCGCCAACCGCTATCTGGCCGACGTCTATCGGCCGGCCTTCAACGCCGAGTTCATGCAATCGGCGATGGAAGAAGGCAGCCTCTTCGTCGGCCGGATCGGCGGCGCGCTCGACGACATCCTGGGCGAGCGGTTCGAGCGCACCGTCGGCAATGACAACGGCGTCAGCTTCGAGAGGATGAAGTGGCAGATTCGCCGATCGTCATCGCTGCCACGACGTCAAGGCCAGGGTGACCGTGCTGCGTCATACCGACCACACGCTGGCGATCCTGCATGGCCCGCGCAAGTTAGCCGACTATGACGAAGCCGGCCAGGTCATTCCTCGGAATTTGAAGGGGGCTGCGTAGGTCCGCCGCAGCAGCCCGGGGCGGGAAAATCGGACAATTCATTTTCTACCAAACCGGACAGATTACTCGTTCTCTACAGCCCAGTCCGTGCTCGTTGGCGACATGTGGCAATTGTCTTAGAATCTCGGCCGAATTTCATGGGACGAGACGATGGCTGGCAAATGGGGCGAACGTGGGGCACCGCGAAGCGCAGACACCCTGGGCAACGCTCGGCGTGCGCCATCGACCCGTCCGCTCACTTGGTGCAACAAGTGTCCCGTTTCGCGTAAGCGCTTTCGGCCGATTCGTCGCGTTGCTGAATACGCCACGTGAAACCATCCGTCCTGCGAGTCATTTTTGGCGGTCTGGCGCTCTTCGCCGTCGCGCTGACCGCGGCAGCGGTCGTTGCCGGTGAGTGGCTGCGCCTGCAGGCGTGCCCCTTGTGCATTTTTCAACGCTTGGTTTATCTGCTGATCGCCTTTTTTGCCCTGGCTGGCGTGTTGCTGCCCGTCTGGTCGCGCTTGTGGAGCGGGCTGATCGGTTTGCTGGCCGTCAGCGGTGTGGCCACGGCCGCTTATCAGAGCTGGCTGCAGTACGCACCCGAGGCCAGCCGTGAGTGTGGCCTCGGCGAACCGACGCTGATCGAACAACTGGTCAATTGGCTGGGGATGCTGTGGCCGAAGCTGTTCATGGCCACGGGATTTTGTTCGAGCAAGGAATGGGAAATCCTTGGGCTGTCGATGGCCAACTGGTCGGGGTTCGGCTTTCTCGGCATTCTGATCCTGGCGGTGGGCCTGCTGAATTGCCGTTCGGTGCCGCCCGACTCTCCACCAGATTAGCTGTGCCGCTCAGCCATGGCCGGTGCTGCCGAAACCGCCGTCACCGCGCGGGGTGGCGACAAACTCATCGACTACCTGGAAATCCACCTGGAGTACCGGAACGACGATCAGTTGCGCCAGCCGGTCCATGGGCTGCAGGGTGAACGAAGTGCCGCCGCGGTTCCATACCGAGACCATGATTTCGCCCTGATAATCCGAGTCGATCAAGCCGACCAGATTGCCGAGCACGATGCCGTGTTTATGGCCCAGCCCCGAGCGCGGCAGGATCAGCGCCGCCAGGCCGGGGTCGGCGAGATGGATGGCGATGCCGGTACGAACCAGCACCGTTTCTCCCGGCCGAACCTCCAGCGGTTCGTCCACGCAGGCGCGCAGATCGAGTCCGGCGGCACCGGCAGTGGCGTAGGCCGGCGGCTGCTCACGCAGGCGCGGGTCGAGCAGCTTGACGTCGATCGTGCGGCTCATCGGCGTTTTTCGAGCAGCGCGGCGATGCGGGCAACGATTTGCCGAGCCAGCCGGAGCTTCGTGTCCGGTGCCAGCGCGTGCTCACCGTCGTCGTCGAACAGACGCAGCGTGTTGCGGTCGCCGCCGAAGCCGTCGGTGATGAGGTTGCCGACGATCAACGGAATCCGTTTGCGGCGGCGCTTCTCTTCGGCGTACGCCGCCAGATTCTCGCTTTCGGCGGCAAAACCGACGCACAACGGCGGCTGCGGCAAGGCAGCGACTTCACCGAGAATATCCGGGTTGAGCACCAATTCGATGGTCGGCGCCGCGGTTTGCGCCGTTTTCTTGATCTTGCTTTCGAACGGCTGCGCCGGACGGTAATCGGCGACAGCGGCGACGGCGATGAACACCGCTTGATCGGCAATCCGCTCGAAGACGGCGGCGTGCATTTGCTGCGCGCTGGTCACCGACAAGCGCTCGACACCCGCCGGACACGGCAAACCGACCGGACCGGAAACCAGCGTCACCTGGGCGCCGGCCTCGCGGGCGGCGCGGGCGATGGCGTAACCCATCTTGCCGCTGGAGAGATTGGTGATGCCGCGCACCGGATCGATGGCTTCGAAAGTCGGCCCGGCGGTCAGCAGCACCTTTGTCCCGGCCAACGATTTCGGCTGGAAGTGGGCGATCACTTCGTCGAGGATTTCGGCCGCTTCGAGCATCCGTCCCGGACCGGTTTCGCCGCAGGCCTGCTCGCCGCTGGCCGGACCAACCATGGCGACGCCGTCACCGATCAGCGTGGCGACGTTACGTTGCGTCGCCGGGTTCTGCCACATCTGACGGTTCATCGCCGGTGCGACCAGCAAGGGAATCTCGCGCGCCAGCACCAGTGTGCTCAACAGATCGTCGGCCAGACCATGGGCAATCTTGGCCAGGAAATCGGCGGAGGCCGGGGCAACGACGATCGCATCGGCATGACGCGAAAGATCGATGTGGGCCATGTTGTTGGCCATCCGTGCATCCCACTGGTCGGTGAATACCGGTTGGCCGGAAAGCGCCTGGAAGGTAACCGGGGTGACGAAGCGCGTCGCCGCTTCGCTCATCACCACTTGTACTGACGCGCCTTCCCGAGTCATCTGGCGCAGCAGTTCGGCGGCCTTGTAGGCGGCGATGCCGCCGGTAACGCCCAGAACGAGCCGTTTTCCCTGTAGTTCCATCCGCTGGTTCTTCCGCTCGCTTAAAATTGATGGCGGCACATTCTACTTGAGATTGCGCGATGGCGATCAGCGACTGGCCCGAGGACGAACGACCGCGTGAACGCTTGCTCGGCCAGGGCGCCGCGGCGCTGTCCGACGCCGAATTGCTGGCCATTTTTCTGCGCGTCGGCACCCGCGGCAAGAGCGCGGTCGATCTCGGCCGCGAACTGATCGTCCGCTTTGGCAGCCTGAACGGCCTGTTCGCCGCGACCCTGGATGAGTTTTCGACGGTTCCTGGCCTGGGGCGTGCCAAATACGCGCAATTGCAGGCGGTGCTGGAAATGTCGCGTCGCTCACTCGCCGAAGAGATGCGGCAGCGCAGCGCGTTTTCATCGCCGGCAACGGTGCGTGATTATCTGCGCCTGCATCTGGCCGGGCTGGCGCACGAAGTCTTTTACGCGTTATGGCTGGACGCGCAGCACCGCTTGCTGGCGGCCGAGGAACTCTTCCGCGGCACCTTGACGCAGACCAGCGTTTATCCGCGGGAAGTCGTCAAACGGGCGCTGGCGCACAATGCCGCGGCGGTGGTCCTGGCGCACAACCATCCTTCCGGGGTCGCCGAACCATCGTCGGCCGACGAATCCTTGACGCAAACCTTGAAACAGACGCTGGCGCTGGTCGAGGTCCGCGTGCTCGATCATTTCATCGTCGCCGGCCAGTCGCCGCCGCTGTCGTTCGCCGAACGCGGGCTGCTTTGACCCTGTTTTTTGAACTTTCTCCCGGCTCGACCGGGTGGAAATGTCGACGATCAGGGGGCCAGACGCTCGCGCAGCCAGCTTCCCGCGTCATCCAACCGGTAGCGCAGGCGGTCGTGCAGCCGGCTCTTGCGGCCTTGCCAGAATTCCCAGCGCTCCGGACGCAGGCGATAGCCGCCCCAATGCGGCGGCCGCGGCGGCTGCAGGAGAAACTGCGCGCCATAGCGGGCGACATTGGCCATCAGTATGCCTCGGTGAGCGATGACCTGACTTTGCGGGCTGGCCCAGGCGCCGATCCGTGAATCGAGCGGCCGGCTGGCGAAATAGGCATCGCTTTCCTCAGCGCTCACTTTGCTCACCGTCCCTTCGATGCGCACCACGCGTTCGAGCTCGACCCAGTGAAACTGCAACGCCGCCCAGGGATTGATTGCCAATTCGCGGCCTTTGCGGCTGTCGTAATTGGTGAACCAGGTGATGCCGTCGCTGTTGTAGCCTTTGATCAACACCACGCGCGTCGACGGGCGCTGGTCGGCGCCGACGGTGGCCAGCGTCATCGCGTTCGGTTCGGGAAGCTGCGCGGCGATCGCCTCCCCAAGCCAGCGCTCGAATTGCCGCAGCGGATCGGCCTCCGAAGACTCTTCGCTGAGTTGGGTGCGTTCATAATTTTTGCGGAGCTGGGCAAGATCGATCATGGGCGGCGTAGGCAGGGGGAAGAAGGTGACACGGCCGAACGGCAGATCCCGCCGTCAAGGTCCGACCCGGATTATCCGGCATTCGCCGACGGACAGGCGCGTGGCGGCACCGGCACGCCGCTCACTTGCCGAGCCAAGCGCGACGCCAGGCATTGGCGCGGTTCTTCAACCGCAATTGATGCGTATCGCGCGCCGGCGGCGCCAGGCGGACAGTGAATTGTCGCAGTTCATCGTCGCGAAAAACGTGCATGACGACGCGCTCGCCGGCACGGCGGCGGACGAGCAGGCGCTTGATCGACGACGGTGTCACACGCAATCCGTCGATCGCCAGCAACACGTCACCAGCCGACACTCCCGAGCGTTGCAGCGCACCATTTTCATACACCGCCGCCACTCTGAGCTCCCGGCCGTCGTCCACCAGTCGCCCGCCCAGTGACGGTGCTGATTCGCTGGTGATGCGCCGCAGACGAAGCGCGAATCGTTTCAACAGGCGGCGCCAGGGCAAATCGGCGGTGCCGTCGATAGCGGTGGCGAAAAATTCGCGCAGATCGATTCCAGAAAGCTCCTCGGCGAGCAGACGGAGGTCATCGTCACCAACCGGATGGCCGCTCAGCCCGTGCCGCTGCCACAGAAGACGCATCAGATCGTCGAGACTGACTTTGCCATCGGTTCCGGCGCGCAGCGTCAGATCGAGCGCCAGGGCGACCAGGGCGCCTTTGCTGTAGTAGCTGACCACCGCGTTCGGCGTGTTTTCGTCGGGACGATAGAATTTGATCCAGGCGTCGAAGCTCGATTCAGCCAAGGACTGCCGGTGACGACCCGGCAAATTCCGCACCTTGTCCATCATCTTGCCGAGCAGCGCCAGCCACTCGCCGGGTTTGATCAATCCGCTGCGCAGCAGCGCCAGATCGTCGTAATACGAGGTGAAGCCTTCGAAGGCCCACAGCAGCGTGGTGTAATTCTCGACGTCGAGATCGTAACGGGCGAAAGCCGCCGGTTTGATGCGCTTGACGTTCCAGGCATGGAAATACTCGTGGCTGCACAGGCCGAGAAAACCGCGGTAGCGCTCGGACACGCTTTTCATCCCGGGGTAAGGTAGGTCGTCGCGGCTGCAAATCAGCGCTGTCGAACAGCGGTGTTCGAGCCCGCCGTAGCCTTCGCTGACGACGTTGATCAGAAACAGATAGTGCGACATCGGCGCCGGTTCGCCGAAAAAGCGGATCTGCCACTCGCAGATTCGTCGCAGGTCGGCGGTCAAACGCTTCAGGTCACCATCGTGACGGCCGCTGATCGCCACCTGATGCGGAACACCGCAAGCGCTGAAGCCGGCCAGGGTGAAGGTGCCCAGTTCGAACGGATGATCGATCAACTCGTCGTAATCGGCAGCCCGGTAGCAGCCGAAGCCGTTGGCCGGCGCCGCGTCTTTCTCTCCCTTGGCCGGAAGAAGCGCCGTCGCCACCCGCCAGTCGGCAAACGCTTTGCCACGCGGCCGCCGGAGATCGACGACACAGGGCCGGTGCTCGTGACCGATCGGTCGCAGAAAAACGCTGCTGCCATTGAAAAAAGCGCGCCTCCGGTCGAGATACGCGCCACGCACCGACGGATCGGCGGCGTAGATTTCGCAGATCACGGTCAAGGTCACCGCCGGGTCGAGGACTGGCGCCTGCCAAGTGTGCTTGTCGATCTTGAACAGTTGAACGGGGTGAGCGTCGGCCTCGGCGCGGATCGAAACGACGTGCCGGGCGAAATCACGGATCAGATAGCTGCCCGGAATCCACGCGGGCAGGGCGAAACGTTGACCATCCGGGTCGAGTTGACTCAGCGTGCAACGCACTTCGAACAGGTGCGCATCCGGTTTGGCCGGCCGCAGACGGTAACGGATGGTGGTGGGTACATTCATTGGTACGTGGCAAGACGAAAACCCAGATTTTCCGATTTTAAACCCGATCGCAAGCCGGCAGCATTCACTCTCCGCGGCAGGTGTCGGAAATGCCTTGGCTTGACAGACACTTGGAAGTTGTCACGACTCATGCCACAATCGGCCATCCGGCAAAAGCCGGTCGAACCGTAAGTCTCTCGTAGGTAACTGTTTGTATGAATGGAGTGTAGGAGACATGATGAACAAAGATTCTAAATGTGTGTTGATGGCGGCAACGTTGGCCGCCTCCTTGCTGTCAGCGCCGGTGCTGGCCCAGGATTCCGGCGCGACACTGAAGAAAATCAAGGACACCGGGGCGATTACCCTCGGCCACCGCGAATCGTCGATCCCGTTTTCGTACTATGACGACAAGCAACAGGTGATCGGTTATTCGCACGAAATGATGCTCAAGGCGGTCGACGCGATCAAAAGCGAACTGAAGCTGGCCAAGCTCGACGTCAAACTGATGCCGGTGACCTCGGCCAACCGGATCACGCTGGTCCAGAACGGTTCGGTGGACCTCGAATGCGGCTCGACGACCAACAACCTCGAACGCCAGAAACAGGTCGGTTTCTCGAACACCATCTTCATCATCGGCACGCGGCTAATGACCAAGACCAACTCCGGGATCAAGGATTTCGCCGACCTGAACGGCAAGAACGTCGTCACCACCGCCGGCACCACCTCCGAACGGCTGCTGCGCAAAATGAACGAAGACAAGAAGATGGGCATGAACGTGATCAGCGCCAAGGATCACGGCGAATCGTTCCTGACCCTGGAAACCGGCCGGGCAGTGGCTTTCATGATGGATGACGCGCTGCTCTACGGCGAGATGGCCAAGGCCAAACGCGCCAGCGACTGGGCGGTGGTCGGCACGCCGCAGTCGTTCGAAGCCTATGGTTGCATGCTGCGCAAGGATGATCCGGCGTTCAAGAAAGTGGTCGACAACGCGTTGGCCAAGACGATGACCTCCGGCGAAGCCGAAAAAATCTACGCCAAGTGGTTCCTGCAGCCGATTCCGCCGAAAGGGTTGAATCTCAATTTCCCGCTGTCCGAGGCGATGAAGAAGCTTTACAAATCGCCGAACGACAAGGCGTTCGACTGACGCCATCGGCATTTTCCGGGGGTGTCCGCACCCCCGGCGGACGATAAGAACGACAACGACACCATGGAGGGACGGATGATGAAACAGACGATGCAACATTGGCTGGTGGCGATGATCGCCGCGCTGACTTTCGGTATCTCTGCCGCGGCTGAGAAGGCCAACGTGGTCATCCTCGCCACCGGCGGGACGATCGCCGGTGCGGGCGCCGATGCCACTAACAGCGCCACCTATCAGGCCGCGAAAGTGCCGGTGGACAAACTGATCGCCGGCATCCCACAATTGGCCAACGTCGCCGCGGTGCGCGGTGAACAGGTTTTCCAGATCGCTTCAGAAAGTTTCACCAACGATCATTTGCTGACCCTCGGCAAACGGATCGCCGCCCTGGTCAAGCAGAAAGACGTCGATGGCGTGGTCGTCACCCATGGCACCGACACGCTTGAGGAGACGGCGTATTTCCTCAATCTGGTGGTACGCACCGCCAAACCGATCGTCGTCGTCGGCTCGATGCGTCCGGGCACGGCGATGTCCGCCGACGGGATGCTCAATCTGTTCAATGCCGTCAGCGTCGCCGCCAGCCCGGATGCCCGCGGCAAAGGCGTGTTGGTGACGATGAACGACGAAATCAACAGTGGACGCGACGTTGCCAAGATGGTCAACATCAAGACCGACGCCTTCCGCAGCCCGTGGGGCGCGCTGGGGATGATCGTCGAAGGCCGGAACTACTGGTTCCGCCTGCCGGCCAAGCGGCATACCGTCGATTCCGAGTTCGACGTCGAGAAGATCGACCGGCTACCGATGGTCGATATCGCCTATGGCTACGGCAATGTTCCGGAGACGGCCTACCGGGCGTTCGCCAGCGCCGGCGCACAAGCGATCATCCACGCCGGTACCGGCAACGGCTCGGTGAGCAATACCGTCGTGCCGGTGTTGCAGGAATTGCGCGGCAAAGGGGTGCACATCATCCGCTCGTCGCACGTCAACGCCGGCGGCTTCGTCCTGCGCAACGCCGAGCAACCCGACGACAAGTATGACTGGATCGTCGCCCACGACCTCAACCCGCAGAAAGCGCGTATTCTCGCCGCCGTGGCCCTGAGCAAGACACGGGACAGCAAGGAACTGCAGCGCATTTTCTGGGAATACTGAGAAGGTGCGTTTGGTCGGGCACCCGAACCTCCGTGCCCGCGTAGCGATCGGGAGGCTCGCGCGAGGGAAGATGTCCCAGCGTCACGCGCGACGTGCGGAGGGTCGGCCGCCCGGGCAAGCATTGTCCCGGTCCGAGCGATGACCCGCCGCGCCTGATCGTGGCGATCGTAGCCACTTCAGCGGCACCCGAGCCCACGGGTACCGGTTTTTGGGAGAGCAACTGATGAGTTACAACTGGAATTGGGGCGTTTTTCTGCAACCGACGGCCTCAGGGGGTGATACCTATCTCGGCTGGATGATCCAGGGGTTCAAGACCACCATCGCCTTGTCGCTGTCGGCATGGTTGATCGCGCTGGCGCTCGGCGCGGTGATCGGCGTGCTGCGCACCGTTCCGAACAAGACGTTGTCGGGACTCGCCACCGCCTACGTCGAGGTCTTCCGCAACATTCCGCTGCTGGTCCAGCTCTTCCTGTGGTATTTCGTGATGCCGGAATTGCTGCCCGAAACGCTGGGTAATGCTTTCAAGCAGAGCAACCCCGTCGTCCAACAGTTCCTCTCGTCGATGGTCTGTCTGGCGTTGTTTACCAGCGCCCGCGTCGCCGAGCAGGTGCGTTCGGGAATCAACTCGCTGCCGCCGGGCCAGAAAAATGCCGGCTTGGCGATGGGATTCACCTTGCCGCAGACGTATCGCTACGTTCTGCTGCCGATGGCGGTGCGCCTGATCGTTCCGCCGTTGACTTCGGAATTCCTGAACATCTTCAAGAACTCGGCGGTCTGTTCGACGATCGGGCTGCTCGAACTGGCGGCCCAGGGGCGACAACTGGTCGATTACACGGCCCAACCGTACGAATCGTTCATCGCCGTCACCCTGGCGTATCTGCTGATCAACGTGGTGGTGATGTTCGGCATGCGCTGGCTCGAAACGCGGGTGCGCGTTCCCGGCTATCTCGGAGGGAAATGAAATGTACGAATTCGACTGGTCGTCGATCCCCAATGCCCTGCCGTTCCTGTGGGACGGCATGAAGATTTCGCTGCAGATCACCGCCACGGCGGTGGTCATCGGCATCGTCTGGGGGACTCTGCTGGCCCTGATGCGTCTGTCACCGATCAAGCCGCTGTCGTGGTTCGCCGCCGGGTACGTCAATCTGTTCCGGGCGGTGCCGCTGGTAATGGTGCTGCTGTGGTTCTTTCTGATCGTTCCGCATCTGCTCGAAAGTATTTTCGGTTTCCCGCGCGGGTCGGACATGCGGCTGGGTTCGGCGATGGCCGGTTTCGCGCTCTTCGAAGCGGCCTACTATTCGGAAATCATGCGTGCCGGCATCCAGTCGGTGCCTAAGGGCCAGATGGCCGCCGCCAGTGCCCTGGGGATGACCTACGCCCAGGGAATGTGGCTGGTCGTCCTGCCGCAGGCGTTCCGCAACATGGTGCCTTTGCTGCTGACGCAGGGGATCATTCTTTTTCAGGATACCTCGCTGGTGTATGTGTCGGCGCTGGCCGACTTCTTCGGCGCCGCGTACAAGGTCGGCGACCGCGACGGCCGGCTGGTCGAGTTGCTGCTGTTCGCCGGGGCGGTTTATTTCGTGATCTGCTTCACCGCGTCGCGAATCGTCCGCCGCTATCAACAAAAACTGAAAACGGCGTAACCGCGCTGCTGAAAAGAGACGAAAAGAGGAGATTTTTCGATGATTACCATGAACAAGGTCAGCAAACACTACGGTTCCTTCCAGGTGTTGACCGAATGCAGCACCCAGGTGCAAAAGGGCGAAGTAATCGTCGTTTGCGGCCCATCGGGTTCCGGCAAATCCACCCTGATCAAAGTGGTCAATGGCCTCGAACCGTTCCAGAGCGGCGAAATCATCGTCAACGGCCTGTCGGTCGGCGATCCGAAAACCAATCTGTCGAAGCTGCGGGCGATGGTCGGCATGGTGTTCCAGAACTTCGAGCTTTTCCCGCACATGAGCATCATCGACAATCTGTGCATCGCGCAGATCAAGGTGCTGCACCGGGCGCAGGACGTGGCGCGCGAAAAGGGCCTGAAATTGCTCGATCGCGTCGGCATGTCGGCGCACGCCGCGAAATTCCCCGGGCAACTCTCCGGGGGTCAGCAGCAGCGGGTGGCGATCGCCCGCGCGCTGGCCATGGACCCGATCTGCATGCTGTTCGACGAACCGACCTCGGCGCTCGACCCGGAAATGGTCAATGAAGTCCTCGACGTGATGACCGAACTGGCCCGCGAGGGAATGACGATGATGTGCGTGACGCACGAGATGGGCTTTGCCAAACGCGTCGCCAGCCGGGTGATCTTCATGGACCAGGGACGGATCGTCGAAGACGACAGCAAGGACGCCTTTTTCGCCAACCCGCGTTCGGAGCGCGCGCAGCAGTTTCTGGCCAAAATTCTGCATCATTGACTGACGCTCGCGGCGCCGGAAGCGTTTATCGCGGTATTGACCGCCGCCGTGTCTCGCGATCCGCTCCCCGGCCCAGCGGCGGCTCACCGGGAATCGGCGCCAGAGCACGACAGGGTATTCTGTTCAGGATCGCGTCGGCATGCCCCGCGGCTGCCGGCGCGCAGCACGGGAGAATGGTATGAGCATGCCGACTGAAGCGACCCTCAACCTGCGCCGCAACCTGCGGGAAATCGCCGGACAACAAGCCCTTTCCGCGCGTTTGCACGAGTTCCTCGACTCGTATTTCGGCGACGCCGAACTGAGCGACGCCGCCAACGATGCCAGCCCCGAGCCGTTGCTCGGCGCAGCGGTGCAGCACTTCCGCCTGGGCGAGATCCGGCCGGCCGACCAGGCGTCGATCGCCTTATACACTCCGGATTCCGACCGGCACGGCTGGCACTCGCCGCATACGGTGATCGACATCGTCACCGATGACATGCCGTTTCTGGTCGATTCCTTGACCCTGGTCGTCTATCGCCACGGGCTGACCATCCACCGTCTGTTGCACCCGGTGCTTGGCATCGAGCGCGACGCCGGCCGGGTACTGCGGCACACGCAGACACGCGGCGGTGCCGGCGCAGATGCCGGCATGGGTACCGAATCGTGGATTCATCTGGAAATCGACCGCATCGGCGAGGCGGCGCGGCTGACCGCCCTGCAGCAGGAGATCGCCATCGTCCTCGCCGACGTCCGCGCCGCCGTCACCGACGGAGCGGTGATGCAACAGGCTTTGCGCGAAGCCTGCGAGCAGTCCGCTGCCGCCCCCGTCGCCGATGCCGACGAAGCGGCCGCCTATCTGCGCTGGATCGGCGCCAACAACTTCGTTTTTCTCGGTTACGCCGACTATCGTGTCGATGCCGACGGGCAGCGTCTGCGGCGGGTCGAGGACAGCGGCCGCGGCGTGCTGCGCGACCCGGCCCACGCGCATTACGGTCGCTGTCTGGCGGGAATTCCCGACGAACCGGCCAAACTGGCACCGGCCCGTCCGGTCTTGCTGTTCAAGGCCGACGCCCGGTCGACGGTGCACCGCTCGGCGTACCTCGATTTCATCGGCGTGCAATCCTACGACGCGGCGGGGCAAATTGCCGGCGCGCGGGTCTTCGTCGGTTTGTATACCGCGCACGTCTATCACGTCGCCGCCAACGAACTGCCGCTGATCCGGCGCAAGATCGCCGCGGTTCGCGAGGCATTGGGCTTTGTCGGCGGCAGCCATCGGGACAAGACCTTGCTCAACGTGCTCGAAACGTATCCGCGCGACGAGCTGATCGAAATCGCCCTCCCCGATCTGATCCGCATCGCCCGCGGCATCGTTTCGGTTCATGAACGTGAACAAGTGCGCGTCTTCCTCCGCGACGACCCGTGGGGACGCTACGTTTCGGCATTGGTTTACCTGCCGCGCAACGCCTTCGACAGCGCGATTCCCGAACGGATCTCGCGGCTGCTGCGAGAAAGCCTCACCGCCGATCGTGTCGACTATTTCGTGATGCTCGGCGATTCGCGGCTGGCGCGGCTGCACTTCATCGTCCGCACGCCGGTCGGCACGCATTACCGCTACGACGCGGCGACGATCGACCAGCAGGTGGCGCGCATCGTCCGCGGCTGGGACGACGAATTGAAACAGCAACTCATCGAGCATTATGGCGAGGAGCGCGGCAATCGCCTGCTGCGCCGTTACGCGATCGAATTGCCGCAGTCATATCGCGAACGGGTGACGCCGGTGGCGGCGGTCTCCGACCTCGACCGTCTCGAAGCCGCCGAAGGCAGCGGCCGGCCCGAAGTGAAGCTGAGCATCGTTCCCGGCGACGGGGATGGCGATGGCGGCGCGCAACAGGCCCTGAAACTGTTCGGCCGCGGGCAACCGCGCCCGCTGTCGATGATTCTGCCGGTGCTCGAAAATCTAGGCTTGACGGTGCTTTCCGAACAACCGTACCGTCTGCCGGGCAGCGATCTGCACATCGCCGAGTTCGCGGTGCTGCTGCCGCAGCCGCAGGCGCTCGACGACGACGCTACCCGGCAAGCCTTTGTCGAACTGCTCGAACAATTGCTGCGCGACGAGGCGGAAAATGACGGCTTCAACCGTCTGGTGCTGCTGGCACGACTCGACGGACGGCAGATCGCCATCCTGCGCGCTTACAGCCGCTACCTGCGACAAGCCGGGCTGACCTTCAGCCAGAAATATGTCGAGCGTTGTCTGGCGGCGCATGCCGCCATCGCCCGCCAGTTGATCGAACTGTTCGAAGCCCTGTTCTCGGCCGACGCCGACGAGCGGCGCGCCAGTCAATTGTCCGGCGAACTGAGCACCGCGCTGCTGCAGGTCAGCAACCCCGATGACGACCGCATCCTGGCCGGCTTCCAGACGGTCATCGAAGCCACCCTGCGCACCAACGCCTACCAGCCGGCGAACGACGGATCGGCAAAAAGCTACCTGTCGTTCAAACTGTCGTCGCGCGCCATCCCGTTCCTGCCGCCGCCGGCGCAGTTGTACGAAATCTTCGTCTATAGCGAGCGCATGGAAGGCGTGCATCTGCGCGGTGCGCGCGTCGCGCGCGGCGGTTTGCGCTGGTCGGACCGGATGGAGGATTTCCGCACCGAAGTCCTCGGCCTGGTCAAGGCGCAGACGGTCAAAAACGCGGTGATCGTACCGCTCGGCTCAAAAGGCGGCTTCGTCTGCAAACGGCTGCCGCCGGCCAGCGACCGTGAGGCGTACCAAGCCGAAGGCATCGCCTGCTATTCGACCTTCATCCGCGGCCTGCTCGACCTCACCGACAACCTGGTCGACGGCCGGGTGGTGCCGCCCGCCGGCGTCCGCCGTCGCGACGACGACGATCCGTATCTGGTCGTCGCCGCCGACAAAGGCACGGCAACCTTCTCCGACATCGCCAACCGCATCGCCCTCGACTACGGCTTCTGGCTCGGCGACGCCTTCGCCTCCGGCGGCTCGGCCGGCTACGACCACAAGAAAATGGGCATCACCGCCCGCGGCGCCTGGGAAGCGGTCAAACGGCACTTCCGCGAACTCGGCCAGGATATTCAACGGCAGGAATTCACCGTCGTCGGCATCGGCGACATGTCCGGCGACGTCTTCGGCAATGGCCTGCTGCTCTCACCGTGCATCCGCCTGCGGGCCGCTTTCGACCATCGGCACATTTTCATCGACCCCGAGCCGCAAGCCGCACCCAGTTTCGCCGAACGGCAACGCCTGTTCGCGCTGCCGCGCTCCTCGTGGGCCGACTACGACCCGACGCTGATTTCGCCGGGCGGCGGCGTCTGGCCGCGCAACGTCAAGACGATTCCCCTGTCGCCGCAGGTCCGCGCCTGGCTCGGCGTCGATGCCGCGCAACTGACGCCGCCGGAACTGATACAGGCGCTGTTGCGTGCACCGGTCGATCTGCTCTACAACGGCGGAATCGGCACTTACGTCAAAGCCAGCACGCAAAGCCACCAGGAAGCCAACGACCGCGGCAACGACATCCTGCGCGTCGATGCCAGCCAGATCGGCGCGCGGGTGATCGGCGAAGGCGGCAATCTGGGTTTGACGCAAAAAGGGCGCATCGAATTCGCCAGCCGCGGCGGCCGGCTGTACACCGACGCCATCGACAACTCGGCGGGCGTCGATTGTTCGGACCACGAAGTCAATATCAAAATCCTCCTCGGCGGCCTGCTCAGCCGCGGCGACATGACCCTCAAACAACGCGACGCCTTGCTGGCCTCGATGACCGACGACGTCGGCCGTCTGGTGCTCGCCGACAATTATCAGCAAACGCAGGCCATCTCCCTGGAAGTCGCCGCCGGCGGCGAACTGCTCGACGCGCACGGCCGGCTGCTCCGCCAGCTCGAAACCCGGGCCGGACTGCACCGCGACATCGAAGCGCTGCCCGACGACCAGGCGCTGGCCGAACGCGCCCAGCAAAAGCGCGCCCTGACCGCGCCGGAAATCGCCGTGCTGCTGGCCTACGTCAAAATCTCGCTCAAACAGACCATTCTCGCCTCGACGCTGCCCGACGCCGCCGACCTCCACGAACTGCTGGTCGACTACTTCCCCGCCGCGCTGCGCGAACCCTGCGGCGAACTGCTGGCCGCACATCCGCTGAAACGCGAAATCATCACCAATCAACTGGTCAATCGCCTGGTCAATCGCCTGGGAACGACCTTCGTGATGCGCCTGGAAGAAGAAACCGGCGCCGAACCGACCGAAATCGCCGCCGCCTGCCACGCGGCCAGCGCCGCCCTCGACGCAGAAGCCCTGTGGCAGTCGCTCGAAGCGCTAGACCTGCAACTGCCGGCCAGCCGGCAACAGGCGCTGATGAACGGCTTGCGGACGATGGTCGCCGCCGCGACCCGGCTGCTGCTCGCCGAATACCGTTCAGGGGCGACGATCGCCACGCTGGTCGCCGACTACCGGCCCGCCGTCGGCCGGACCATCGCCCGCCTCCGCGGCTCGCTCGCCGGCACCGAGGCGCTCACCGCGCTGATCGACAACCGGGCGGCGGTAGTCGCCACCTTCGACCGCGTCGGCCTGGCCCGGTTGTGCGCCCATCCCCTGCCGGCGGTCGAAACGGCATTGGCCACCCTCGATGAACGTCTGGATCTCGACTGGCTGGCGACGGCGATCGGCCGCTTGCCCGCCGGCAACCGTTGGCAGGCCCGCGCCCGCGCGCAACTGATCGCCGACCTGTCCGCTCTGCGCCGACATCTGCTGCAACAGGCGCTCGCCGGCGGCCTGCCGGCCACCGATGCCGCCGCCACCACCGCCGCCACCATTCTCGCCGAACTCAAAGACAGCGAACCGCAGGATCTGGCGATGCTCTCCGCCGGGCTGGCCGAAATCCGCCGCTTGTCGGGCGGGTGATCGTTCGCCGTGCCACAGGCCGGCGCGATGTGGCACGGCGATCGCTCGCGCAAGGAAAATGCCGCGACGAACAGAGTATCCGCGTGCGCCCTCCCCCTTCCGGTGTCGACCCCGACGAACGCGTCGAGGTCAAAGAACGAGGGGTCCCGAAGTGGAGAAATGCCCGACCCAATCGGGCAGGCGGTTAAGTGATATTTCTTATTCCTGAACAGATATTCTCGAGGGCACCGCATTGAACTCAGCGGTGGTGAATAAATCTACTGCGCGGCTCATCTGCGGCGTTGCTGACTCGCTCACTCCTCGCCTATCCATTTGGTAGGTTTCGTCGCTTGTTCACGTCTGGCATCTTGGCCTGCTCGTGACCATTTCTTCACCCCCTCTCAGGCCGATTGCCAGCGTTCAGTGATCGCGTACTGGCTATCACCATTGCCACGCTTTTCACCAATCAAATGAAAGCCGCCATTTTTCTGGTTCCCAAGGTCCACCTTTGGAGCCCCATTTTTTGAAATTCCAGCTTTTTGACCGTGGCGTCGCACATCAGATCAGGCCGGGACAGGAAGCTGGAACTTCCCACAGTGGGTTTCCAAGGTGGACCTTGAGAACCAGGCAACCTGCTGTCCGCAGTCTATTTCAACGTCGATGGTGGCAAGGAAATCGATCACTCTGATGGCAGCCCCTACGATCTGAAGATCGTACTCGTCTATCCACCGGCGAAGATCCGGAGAATGCCGCAGACGGGGCGGAGAAACTCGAGACAGCAATCGCGAGCCTTGTTAGGGCATAAGCGCTAACATATTAGTGGGTTTTTTGCTATACTGCGCCCCATTGCC
>JAVMKC010000075.1:0-78421 GCA_031732795.1 Accumulibacter sp.
ATCGGCAATGGGGCGCAGTATAGCAAAAAACCCACTAATATGTTAGCGCTTATGCACCAAGTCGATGGCCAGCCCGATATACTCAACAGTTTCTCGAAAATTGACCATATTGGCGAACGATTCTCTCCAAAGTCATGACGAGCGAGATGAAAGCCCATGAACGAGGCTTGTTGGCTCCGATGCGGCGGGAGTAATCGACCCGGCATTGAAGTGTCCGAGAGTTGATGTTGATGAAATTGCTGATGACCCCCAGGAGCCGGACGCCGCGACATTATCACTACAGCAGTCGATCCTGCCAAGAACGTCTTCGCGATCCATGGAGAGATGAGACTGGCCAAACCGTACGAAGCAAGTTTCAGTCTACTCGTTGCCCACCCTCTACTATTGATCCGGCCCGATGAAGTTTGACTTCAGAATTTCTTCTGACACAAGCGGGTAGAGAGGCTGGATCATTGCGAGTTCAACTTCGAAATGCGCGAAAGCGTCATGCGGGCCGCGAACGGCGCGACGCGATCCGCCCTCAGCTGTCGATTGAGCAACGTCTGAAACTGGCCGAAAGATGTCCGAATAGACCGATAGTGAACAATGGTCTTTTTTCGGGAGTAGCGTAGAGAAAGTTTGCGGCAGGGGCGGCGAGTGTTCCGTCGCCCCTGTCGTAGAGTGTCGCAGAGTTGAAAACCGATCAACCGATGGTGAACATCAGTGAAGTGGCGCCAGAATTGAGCGCCACGCTGATCGGTAATTGATGCGTCGTCGGTCCCCAGAACTGGCGCGGGCCTGGTGAAGCAAACAGGTCGCTGGCGGCCCACGCTTCACGGCGCGAAACGAAGTACTGCATGGCCGGCGAATCCATCTTCACCAGAGCTTTTTCGATGACGAATTCGTCTTTGCCGTGCCGGCGTTCGATATTCAGCAAACCGGCCAGGGGAATCGCTTGCGGCGTTCCGCCAGAGGTCAGGCCGGTGACCGTGGCCATGTAGCCTGTCCGGCCGTCGAGAATCAGCGAACCGGCGGTCAGACCGAGGTTGTAGGTATAAGCTGCGTCGAACAGCGTCGGCGCGCCGCAGCGGCCTTCGTAGCCGAGGAAGTGACTGTGCGCGGCGAACGGAACCTTGGGATCGATCTCCTTGACCCGTTGCTTGGTCATATCGATCAGCAATTGTTCGGTGGGGATCAGCGAAACCTGCAGATTGCCGTGCGAATCACGGTCGGCCAGCAGCATATTGACGATGTAGTGCGGCAGCGACTCGAGCAGGGCGGCGTTGTCAGCGCTCAGCTTACTGCCGATGAAGGTGGCTTTTGCGTCGTTGTCGGTCAGCTCGGCAAACGCCGCTGCGTGATGCGCCAGTGCGTCGTTCAACTCGGCGATCATCGCGTTCATTTCGGGAATGAATTCGATCAGCCCTTCCGGTGCTAACAGCACGCCGTAGTTCATTCCTTGATGCGAACGGTTGACGACGACTTGCGCAATGTGGTCGATGATGCTGGCCAGCGACTGTTTCTTGGTGGCGATTTCTTCCGAGATCAAGGCGATCGCCGGTTTGGTCTGCAGCGCCACTTCGAGGGCGACGTGCGACGCCGAACGGCCCATCAGCTTGACGAAATGCCAATACTTCAGCGATGAACTGGTGTCCTGCAGAATGTTGCCGACCATTTCGCTATAGATGCGGGTGGCGGTATCGAAGCCGAAAGAGATCGACAACAGATCGCCGATTTGCAGGTCGCCGTCGATGGTTTTCGGAACACCGATGACTTGTACCCCCGAACCATCGGCTTTGACGCCGGTGAACAACGATTCGGCCAGCACGGCGGCGTTGGTGTTCGAATCGTCACCTCCGACGACGACGATGGCGTCGAGATTGTGCTTGATACAGGTTTCGCGGACTTGCGCGAACTGCTCGTCGGATTTGATCTTGGTACGGTCCGAGCCAAGAAAATCGAAGCCGCCGGTGTTGATGATGAAATCGACGTTTTGATCGGTGATTTCAAACAGACTACCTTTAAGCAACCCTTTCGGGCCTGCTTTGACGCCGAACAGGGTATTGCCGGCACCGAGAATCCGTTTCAATCCGCATACCACGTTATGACCGCCCGCAGCCGGACCACCGGAGAACAGGACGGCGACCCGCTTGCCTTGGGATGGGCGGTTGTTGGTGCCTGATGAACTGAGTACCAGATTGCCGGAGGCGGCGACAGACTGCGGAAATTGCTGTTGCACGGCGGCGCTGTCCTTGGTGCTCAAGACGCGGCCGGAGTTTTGGAAACTGACTGGCTGTGGTTGATTCGTGGCGCCAAACGCGGCGCAGACGGGGAGCGGAAGTCGGCGGACAGCGGTTTCGAAAATCGATCGATGCGCTTCTGTTTGGACGAGTTGTTCGGCCAGGGTGCTCATTTAATTGATCCTCTTCAGACGGAATGGAGAATGGCGATTGATGTGATGGCTATGGTCTGGATATGGTCTGGAAACGGCGGTGTCGCTTGTTTTCGGGTTAACGCAAAAAAGGCCGGCCCGGACGGGCCAGCCCTTTGGCGATTGTCGGACTGCTTTAGCCCAGCGTCCCGATGTTGTTGAGGTCGGCGAACGCCTGCTTGAGTCGGGCCCGGAATGCGTCTTCACCTTTGCGCAGCCAGGCGCGCGGATCGTAATACTTCTTGTTCGGCTTGTCGTCGCCTTCGGGGTTGCCGATCTGACCTTGCAGATAACCTTCGTTCTTCTTGTAGAAACCCATCACGCCGTCCCAGAAGGCCCATTGCAGGTCGGTGTCGATATTCATCTTCACCACCCCGTAGGAGATCGCTTCGCGAATTTCTTCGAGCGTCGAGCCGGAACCGCCGTGGAAGACGAAATTGACCGGACGTTCGCCGGTGGCGAATTTGCGCTGAATGTAATCCTGCGAGTTTTTGAGGATGATCGGCTGCAATTTGACGTTGCCCGGCTTGTAGACGCCATGCACGTTGCCGAAAGAGGCGGCGATGGTAAAGCGGTTGCTGACCTGCGACAGTTGCTCGTAAGCCAGAGCGACGTCTTCCGGCTGGGTGTAGAGCTTGGAGCTGTCGACTCCGGTGTTATCAACCCCGTCTTCCTCACCGCCGGTGACGCCGAGCTCGATTTCGAGGGTCATCCCCATCTTGTTCATCCGCTCGAGGTAGCGCTTGCAGATTTCGATGTTTTCGCTGATCGGTTCTTCGGACAGATCGAGCATGTGCGAACTGTAAAGCGGCTTGCCGTGCACCTTGTAATAGGCTTCACCGGCATCCAGCAGCCCGTCGATCCAGGGCAGAAGTTTCTTGGCCGCGTGGTCGGTGTGGGTGACCACCGTGGCACCATACATTTCGGCCAGCATATGGATGTGTTTGGCACCCGAAACGGCGCCGGCGACACAAGCGCGCTGGTTGGCGTTGTCGAGTCCCTTGCCGGCAAAAAACTGCGCTCCGCCGTTCGAGAACTGGATGATTGCCGGTGCGTTGAGTTCCTTGGCGGTTTCGATGACCGAGTTCACCGTGCTGGTGTTGATCACATTGACTGCCGGCAAGGCGAACTGCTTGGCTTTGGCGAGATCGAAAATGGCTTGCAACTGGTCGCCGGAGGCGACACCGGGGTTGATTTGTGCTGCGCTCATGGTGGATTTTCCAAGGTCGGTTGATGAAAGGGGAAGGAGGCCAACAAAGCCTGAAGGACGTGCAATGGAATGGACGATTCAATGTCGAAATACGGGCGACTTGCGCAAGGATTGACCGGTGAACGGGTTCAATGGCTCGCAGTATCTTCGTCAGGAGTCGGCTCGTCAAGGGTCGATGCCGGCTTGGAAAAAGTTCAGATCACCTTGATTGCATGAACCGGTTCAAGGATGCGCAAGACGAGCGAAATCGTCTTCGAAGTTGCGAATATTGTTTGTTTTTACAGCAAATGAACGGATCTGACGATGCCGTGACGAGCCGGATTTGTGCGGTGATCAGCGCTGTGCCCGGGGAGGGCAGGCCTCTGGATTGCCGCCGCAGCAATTCTCGGTGAGATAAGCGATCATCGCGTCGATCTGGCTCAACTCGGCACGGCAGCGGACATAGCGTCCTTCCTGCACGGTTTGAACCAAGCCGGCGTGCGCCAGGGTCTTGATGTGGAAAGATAGGGTTGGTGCAGGCAAATCGAGAGATTCGGCAATGACGCCGACGGTCAATCCGTCTGGGGCGTTTTGCACCAGTAAACGATAGATGGCCAAACGGCTTTCCTGGGCCAAGGCCGCGAGGAGGGTGACGGCTTGTAGGTGAGTCATGCCGCCAACGATACCGAAGTCCCGCCAATCGCGCAAAATATTCATCGCGCTTCTGCTACGCCGCTGCCGGCTGATCGTCGAAAACAAACGTTCAGGCGTGTATCCGGCTTGCCTCGTCCTGATTTGGAGTTGGTTTTCAGCGTTCCATGCGGAATAAAAAAGGCACCGCCTTGGCGGTGCCTTTCGGTGAGCCAAAAGCCGAAACGCTTAGAAACCTGCGCCTTTGATGGAGTTCAACCCTTTGTATACGGCTTTCTTGCCGAGTTGCTCTTCAATGCGCAACAACTGGTTGTATTTGCAGACGCGGTCGGTGCGCGATAGCGAACCGGTCTTGATCTGACCCGCGCCGGTACCAACGGCCAGATCGGCGATGAAGGAATCCTCGGTTTCCCCGGAACGGTGCGAGGAGATGACGCCATAGCCGGCCTTCTGCGCCATCTTGATAGCATCAAGTGTTTCGGTGACTGTGCCGATCTGATTGACTTTGATCAGGATTGCATTGGCTGCCTTCATGTCGATACCCTGCTGCAGCCGAGTCGGATTGGTGACGAAGAAGTCATCGCCGACGATTTGTACTTTATCGCCAAGTGCCTTGGTCAGCTTGACATAGCCTTCCCAGTCACTCTGATCAAGTCCATCCTCGATCGAGACGATCGGATACTTCTTGCACCACGCGCTGTAGATGGCAATCATCTCGTCGTCAGTAAACAGTTTGTCGGGATTGGATTTCCAGAACTTGTAGCCTTGGCGGTTGCCTTCGTCAAACAGTTCGGATGAGGCGCAGTCGAGAGCAATGGCAATTTGCTTACCCGGCTTGTAACCGGCTGCCGTAATGGCCTGCATGACCACTTCTAGCGACTCTTCATTGGTCAGGTTGGGGGCGAAGCCACCTTCGTCACCCACGGCAGTGACATGTCCGCCTTTCTTCAGGATCGACTTCAAGGCATGGAAAACTTCGGTGATCCAGCGCAGTCCTTCCGAGAACGACTCGGCACCGACCGGCATGATCATGAATTCCTGGAAGTCGATCAGGTTGTCGGCGTGCTTGCCGCCATTGATGATGTTGGCCATCGGGGTTGGCAACGAAAATTCACGGTTTTTGTGGATCTTGCCGATGTATTTCCATAACGGCTGGTTGCTGACATGGGCGCCTGCCATGGTGATGGCCATCGATGCCCCGAGGATGGCGTTGGCACCAAGATTGGATTTGTTCGGTGTGCCGTCAAGAGCGATCATCGCCTCGTCAAGTTCGCGTTGATCAAGAGGATTCTTGCCTTTGAGGAGTTTGGCGATTTTGGTGTTAACTGCGTCAACGGCCTTGAGAACACCTTTGCCAAGATAGGTTTTCTTGTCGCCGTCACGCAATTCGCAGGCTTCAAATTCGCCAGTCGAGGCGCCTGACGGCACAGCCGCGCGCGCCAGAAAACCGTCATCAAGAGTGATGTCGACTTCTACTGTAGGGTTGCCGCGGGAATCGAGAATCTGCCGGCCGACAACTTTGGTGATCTTGACGAAATCAGCGGGGGGGGCTGCGATTTCCGCTTCAATTTGTTCTTCATTCGGCATTGCCTCAGCTTTGTTTGACTTCTTGCCTTTCTTGTCTTTTGCCATGATCTAACTCCCTGACGGTGTTTGGTGGAAAATGCGCTCTAAGCCATTAAGTGATCATACCCAATTCCACCGTCAACCTGCAAATGCTTGTTGGCAGTGAAGACGGTGAGCCAAATTCTGGCGGGATTGCGCGATTCTGGGCATGCTGTAGACGTTATTAATCGCTTTGATATTCAATTGATTTAGGCTTTGGCAAGCCTCGGCGAGCGTGGTTTGATACCGAGGTGCAAATTGACCAGATAGGAACAAACTGACTATACTCCCACGATTTTGGTGCCCGGAGTTTCGATCTTGTCAAGACCGATTTCTGCGATGAAATCGGTTCTTTTTTGTGCCAGAGGAAGTGGACTTGTCATGGTTCCGTGCGGCCATCCGGTCCTTGATACCTCTTGCCAATGGTTCTCAAGTTCGGCGGGGTGTCTAACGATCAGATATATCGGCATTTGCCAATACAGAGGACTCATGAATTATATTTTTTCCATAGTGTTGACCCTGCATATCCTGGCAGCGGTTGGCGTCATTGGCTTGGTGCTGGTCCAGCATGGCAAAGGCGCTGACATGGGGGCGGCGTTTGGTAGCGGCGCGTCGGGCAGTCTGTTCGGTGCGACGGGTTCAGCCAATTTTCTCAGTCGCGCCACGGCGGTGCTGGCCACGGTCTTTTTCATCACCAGTCTCAGCTTGGCATATCTGGCTTCCAGCAGGCCACAAACGGCTGGCAGTGTGATGAAGGATGCGGTAAACTCTGTTCCTGCGCCAGTGCAGCCGACTGGAGCCGATGACAAGAGTGTTGGTGCGCCAACTTCGAATCCCGACTCCAAGGCCAAAGATATTCCAAAATGATTTTTTGAAGTGAACCGGCGAAGGGAGCAGCGCACCCTCAGTGGCCTGACGCCGTGCAGTATTGCCGACGTGGTGAAATTGGTATACACGCTATCTTGAGGGGGTAGTGACTTCGGTCGTATGAGTTCGAGTCTCATCGTCGGCACCAGGTGGAATCATCCAATTCGGGTTTGCTGCGGGTGGTTGCTATTTTGTGCGGTCTGATATGAAGCGCTAATGGGGCAGGTCATGCTGGAAACTTATTTCCCGGTCTTCGTCTTCATTCTCGTCGGGGTGGCGTTCGGTTTTGCGCCAGTGATCACTGGCATGATCGTCGCTCCGCATCGCCCGGATAGCGAAAAGCTTTCTCCCTACGAGTGCGGGTTCGAGGCGTTCGAAGATGCGCGGATGAAGTTCGATGTGCGCTATTACCTGATTGCCATTATCTTCATTCTGTTTGATCTCGAAGTGGCTTTCCTGTTGCCGTGGGCAACGATCTTCAAGGAAATAGTCAATACCGAGTCGGTGCGTTGGTTTGGTTTTCTCGAGATGTTGGTGTTCATTACCATTCTGGTGGTTGGATACGTGTATGCCTGGGCCAAGGGCGCCCTTGATTGGGAGTGAGCGATGGGTATCGAAGGCATTCTCCAGGAAGGTTTCATCACAACCACCGCAGACAAGCTGATCAATTATGTTCGGACGGGCTCCTTGTGGCCAATGAGTTTCGGTTTGGCTTGTTGTGCCATCGAAATGATTCATGCGGGTTGTTCGCGTTACGATCTCGACCGTTTCGGCATCGTTTTTCGCCCAAGTCCTCGCCAGTCTGATGTCATGGTTGTTGCCGGTACGTTGACCAATAAAATGGCTCCGGCAATGCGCAAGGTTTATGACCAGATGGCCGAGCCGCGGTGGGTGGTTTCAATGGGCTCCTGTGCCAATGGCGGGGGTTATTACCACTATTCCTATTCAGTGGTTCGGGGTTGCGATCGGATTGTTCCTGTTGATATTTACGTTCCCGGTTGTCCGCCGACTGCCGAAGCTTTGATCTACGGCCTGATTCAATTGCAAAACAAGATTCGCCGTACCAATACCATCGCCCGCTGAAATACCGCTGAAATACCTCCAAACCGACCGAGAGTGAGCCATGTCCGCCACGCTGGAAGCGCTTAGCCAAAATCTGCACAAGCATCTCGGTGATCGATTGCGGTCCCTGAATGTTGCGCTCGATGAGATAACGATCGAAGTGGATCCCGCCGATTATCTCTCCGTAATGCAGACCCTGCGCCGCGAGCGCGAATTGGGTTTTGAAGAACTGATCGATCTTTGTGGTGTTGATTACTCTGCCTATGGCAATGTTCCACGCCAAGGCAAGCGATTTGCAGCTGTCAGCCATCTCCTTTCGATCGCCAACAACTGGCGACTTCGTGTCCGCTGTTTCTGTGACGATGATGCCTTTCCGTCGGTGCCATCCGTAACGTCGATTTGGAATGTGGCAGACTGGTTCGAGCGTGAAGCTTTCGACCTGTTCGGCATTGTCTTCCCTGGCCATCATGATCTGCGGCGAATCTTGACCGACTATGGTTTCATCGGGCATCCGTTCCGCAAAGACTTTCCACTTTCGGGGTACGTCGAGATGCGTTACGACCCTGAGCAGCAGCGCGTGGTCTATCAACCGGTGACCATCGAGCCGCGCGAAACTACGCCGAGAATCGTCCGCGAAGCGACTTACGGGAAAGCCGAAAATGCCTGAGTTGCGCAATTTCACGTTGAATTTTGGTCCGCAACACCCGGCGGCGCATGGGGTTCTGCGGATGGTCCTCGAGCTTGATGGTGAGGTGGTCATTCGTGCCGACCCGCACATCGGCTTGCTCCATCGGGCGACCGAAAAGCTCGCGGAAAGCAAGACCTGGGTTCAGTCGGTTCCTTACATGGACCGTCTCGACTACATGTCGATGATGTGCAACGAACATGCCTACTGCATGGCTATTGAAAGGCTGCTCGGGATCGATGTGCCGATCCGGGCTCAATACATCCGAGTGATGTTCGACGAGATTACCCGCATCCTCAATCACTTGTTGTGGGTGGGTTGTCATGGCCTGGATGTCGGCGCAATGACCATGGTCTTGTACGCTTTCCGTGAGCGCGAAGACTTGGTCGATGCGTATGAGGCGGTGTCTGGCGCCCGGATGCACGCCGCTTATTATCGGCCTGGGGGGGTCTATCGTGATTTGCCCGATCGCATGGCTCAATATCGGGAGTCGCAGTGGAAAACCGCCGCACAGATCAAGCCGTTCAATGATCGTCGTAGCGGCAGTCTGCTCGATTTTCTCGATGATTTTGCCGCGCGCTTTCCTGCGTTGCTCGACGAGTACGAGACCCTGCTGACCGATAACCGAATCTGGAAGCAGCGGCTGGTCAATGTTGGTGTGGTTTCACCGGAGCGTGCCTTGCAGCGCGGGTTTACTGGGCCGATGTTGCGCGGCTCGGGTATTGCGTGGGATTTGCGCAAGAAGCAGCCTTACGAAGTCTATGATCGTCTTGATTTTGATATTCCAGTAGGCGTCAACGGGGATTCTTACGACCGTTATCTGGTGCGCATGGAAGAGATGCGTCAATCAAATCGCATCCTTCGGCAGTGCATCGACTGGTTGAGGAAAAATCCGGGGCCGGTGATGTCCGACAACCATAAGGTCGCGGCGCCCAGTCGTGAGGCGATGAAGACGAACATGGAAGAGTTGATTCATCACTTCAAACTGTGCACCGAAGGCATCCACGTTCCAGAAGGGGAGGTGTATTCGGCGGTCGAGCATCCCAAAGGCGAGTTTGGTATTTACCTGGTATCCGACGGTGCCAACAAGCCCTACCGGCTAAAGATTCGTCCGCCAGGATACGTCCATCTGTCGGCGATGAACGAGATGACCTCTGGCCACATGATTGCTGACGTGGTGACCATCATTGGTTCTCAGGACGTGGTTTTTGGGGAGATTGATCGCTGATGCTCTCTGCAGAATCTATACAGCGAATCGACCGCGAGATTGCCAAATATCCCGCTGACCAAAAGCAGTCGGCGGTTATGGCAGCACTGGCGATTGCTCAGGAAGAAAAAGGCTGGCTGCCGAGCGAAGCCATCGAATTCGTCGCCAACTATTTGGGGATGCCGCCGATTGCGGCGTATGAAGTGGCCACCTTCTACAACATGTACGACCTTCACCCAGTTGGAAAATACAAGGTGACGGTATGCACCAATTTGCCGTGCATGCTTTCCGGTGGGGTCGATGCAGGCGAGTATTTGAAGAAAAAATTGGGGATTGGCTACAACGAGACTACTGCCGATGGCTTGATCACCCTCAAGGAAGGTGAGTGCATGGGGGCGTGTGGTGACGCGCCAGTGATGATCGTCAACAATCGCCGGATGTGTAGTTGGATGAATCCCGAGCAAATCGACAAACTGTTGGCGGAGCTCAAGTAATGGCGATCCTTGGTGCAATCAATCCGATGCTCACCGCCGGTCTCGGTGGTGACGACGCTTGGCGTCTGGCCGATTACGCAAAGCGCGGCGGGTATGCCGCGTTGCGCCGTATTCTTGATCAGAAGATGGCGCAAGGTGATGTCATTAATGAAGTGAAGAAATCCGTGCTGCGTGGTCGGGGCGGGGCGGGGTTTCCGACCGGGCTCAAATGGAGTTTCATGCCGCGTTCGTTTCCAGGAGACAAATACGTCGTTTGCAATTCAGACGAAGGCGAGCCTGGAACATTCAAGGACCGCGATATTCTGCGTTATGACCCGCATTCGGTGATTGAAGGAATGGCCATTGCTGCTTATGCGATGGGGGCCGGGCGCGGATATAACTACATTCATGGTGAAGTCTGGGAGATTTATCAACGCTTCGAGGAAGCGCTGGCCGAGGCGCGTGCGGCGGGCCTGATCGGTAAGAACATCCTGGGTTCGGGTTTCGATTTCGAGCTTTTCGCGCATCATGGTTACGGTGCGTATATCTGCGGTGAAGAAACCGCACTGCTCGAGTCGATTGAAGGTAAAAAAGGTCAACCCCGGTTCAAACCGCCTTTCCCTGCTTCATTCGGGCTGTACGGCAAACCGACGACGATCAACAACACCGAGACTTTCGCGTCGATTCCGTACATCATCAATCTGGGCGGCGAGAACTACCTCAATGCCGGCAAGCCTAACAACGGCGGCACCAAGCTTTTTTCCGTTTCCGGTCATGTCAATCGTCCCGGTAACTATGAGATTCCGTTGGGTACCCCGTTCGCCACGCTTTTGGAAATGGCGGGCGGCATGCGTGGCGGACGCAAATTGAAAGCGTGTATTCCGGGTGGTTCGTCGGCGCCAGTGGTGCCGGCGGCGCAGATGATGGATTGCACGATGGATTATGACTCGATCAGCAAGGCGGGGTCGATGCTGGGGTCCGGGGCAGTCATCGTTATGGATGAAACCACGTGCATGGTCCGTGCCCTCGAACGCTTGTCATTCTTTTACTACGAGGAATCGTGCGGACAATGCACGCCGTGCCGCGAAGGAACGAGCTGGTTATATAAGGTCGTTCATCGAATCGAGCATGGTCAAGGGCGCTCCGACGATTTGGATCTGCTGGGTAGCGTGACGACCAATATCATGGGGCGGACGATATGCGCGCTCGGTGACGCCGCCTCGATGCCAGTGCAAAGTTTCATCAAGCATTTTCGCGACGAGTTCGCGTACCACATCGATAACAAGAAGTGCCTCGTGCCCGTTGAAGTCCAGCGTGCCGGTAGCGGCTTCTTTACGGCAACGGTTTAAGGTACGAGACGATGGAAATCGAAATTGACGGCAAAATTGCGGATGTGCCTGACGGCAGTACGATCATGGATGCCGCGCAGCAGTTAGGCACCTACATTCCGCATTTCTGCTATCACAAGAAGCTTTCAATCGCCGCCAATTGCCGGATGTGCTTGGTACAGGTCGAAAAAGCGCCCAAACCAATGCCCGCCTGTGCCACACCGGTGACCAACGGAATGAAAGTGTTTACGCATTCCGATCTCGCCATCAAGGCCCAGAAGGGAGTGATGGAATTCCTGCTGATCAATCACCCGTTGGATTGCCCAATCTGTGACCAGGGTGGGGAATGCCAGTTGCAGGATTTGGCTGTCGGTTATGGTGGAGCAAAGTCGCGGTTCCAAGAAGACAAGCGGATCGTCTTTTATAAGGAAGTCGGTCCGCTGATCTCAATGAAGGAAATGGCACGCTGCATTCATTGCACGCGTTGCGTGCGTTTCGGGCAGGAGATCGCCGGTTTGATGGAACTCGGAATGGCCAATCGCAACATGCATTCCGAAATTACCACTTTCCTTGGGCGGTCGATCGACTCGGAGCTTTCGGGAAACATGATCGATCTCTGTCCGGTCGGTGCGTTGACCTCGAAGCCGTTCCGGTATTCGGCGCGTAGTTGGGAGCTGACTCGTCGCAAATCGGTCAGTCCTCACGACAGCCTGGGTGCTAACCTGACTGTGCAGATCAAGAACAACGTCGTCATGCGTGTTCTGCCGCGCGAGAATGAGGAAATCAACGAATGCTGGATTTCGGATAAGGAACGATTCGCGTATGAGGCTTTGAACTCGCCGGCGCGGTTGTCCAAACCGATGATCCGTATCGACGGATCGTTGCGTGAGGTCGAATGGAACGTTGCACTCGACTATGTGACGCATGGTTTGAAAGACGTCATTGCCACGCATGGCGGCGAATCCGTCGCTGCTTTGGCCTCGCCACATTCGACTCTGGAAGAACTCTATCTGGTGCAGAAGCTGACTCGTGGACTCGGCTCCGGGAGCGTTGATTTTCGGCCACGGCGCCACGATTTCTCGTCGGATCGGCATCTGGCGGGAATTCCTTGGTTGGGGTGCAAGCTTTCTGAGATCAGCGACCTTGATGCTGCATTGGTTGTCGGCAGTTTCTTGCGCAAGGACCACCCCTTATTCGCTCAGCGTCTTCGTCAACTGGCCCGCAAATGGGGGAAAGTCAGTCTGCTGTCAGTCACCGCTGACGATCAATTGATGAATCTGCATGCGCGGCGGACGGTCAGTCCAGCGGACTTGCCCTGGGCTTTGGCTGCTGTCCTCAAAGCTGCGGCTCAGCTCAAACAGACGGAAATCCCGGCAGGACTGGAGTCGATTGAACCTTGCGAAGCGAGTCGAGCAATTGCCAGCAGCCTCGTTGAAAAAGAGAAAAGCGCCATTTTCTTGGGGAATGTCGCTGAGCAAAGTCCGCAAGCAGCTATGCTGCATGCGCTGGCACTGGAACTGGCCAAGTTGACAGGTGCAAGCTGTGGTTTCATCGGTGAAGCAGCCAACTGTGTCGGCGGGTACGTAGCCAAAGCGTTACCGACCGCGCTGAATGCTCGCGAGATGTTTGATCAACCCCGGAAAGCCTACCTATTGCTTGGCGTCGAGCCAGAGCTGGACTGCCACGATCCGCAAAGCGCGGTGAGCGCCCTCAAGGCCGCGTCCCTGGTTGTAATGATGACGCCTTTCGCTGATCTGGCCGCGTGTGAGTATGCTGACGTCTTGCTGCCGGTAACACCATTTGTCGAAACTGCTGGTACTTTCGTGAATTGCGAAGGGCGGATTCAGAGCTTCCACGGCCTCGTTCGTCCCTGTGGAGAGGCGCGGCCAGCTTGGAAGGTGCTACGAGTCCTAGGCAACTTGCTCGATCTTTCTGGATTTGATTACGAATCAAGCGAGCAAGTGCGCGCCGAGATGGTGCCGGGGACGGAAGAGTTCGTTGGCGGCTTGAACAATTCCTTACGCGACATGCCCTGGTCCTTGGCTGCGCCAAAAAGTGGAGGATTCCAGCGCATCGCCGACGTTCCTATCCATTTTGCCGACCCATTGGCCAGACGATCGCCGGCATTACAAAAGACACGTGACGCTGCACCGCCGACCGCGCGCATGAATTCTCAGACGATGGCGGCCGTTGGCGTCGTTGATGGCGCCGAAATACGGGTCCGTCAAGGAGTGGGAGTCGTCGCATTGACCAGCCAATTGGACGAAAACGTACCGGTAAATTGTCTTCGCATCGCCGCGGCACATCCTTCGACGGCGGTGCTGGGCGAAATGTTCGGTGCAATCAATGTGGAGCGTGCATGATGGTCGCTACGCTGCAAGGACTGCTGCAAGGACTTTTCGGGGCGGCTTATCCGCTGGTCTGGGCCTTGCTCAGAATCGTTCTGATCATCGCTCCGCTGTTGCTTTGTGTTGCTTACCTGACCTTTTGGGAACGCAAAGTCATCGGCTGGATGCAGGTCCGCATAGGTCCGAACCGAGTCGGTCCGTGGGGCCTGATTCAACCGATTGCCGACGGTTTGAAATTGCTGCTCAAGGAAGTCGTCATCCCTACGGGGGCCGACAAAAGCGTTTTCCTGTTGGCGCCGATGTTCGCCTTTGCACCGGCACTGGCCGCTTGGGCGGTAGTGCCGTTTACTGATACCCTGGTCTTGGCGAATGTCAATGCCAGCCTGCTGTATATCATGTCCATAACCTCGATCGGGGTTTACGGGATCATACTTTCCGGTTGGTCATCGAACTCGAAATACGCCTTCCTCGGCGGCATGCGTTCCGCGGCGCAGATGATTTCATACGAAGTTTCGATGGGCTTGGCCTTGGTCGTGGTGCTGATGGTCTCCAACAGTCTGAACCTTGGCGATATCGTTAAAAGCCAGGGACAAGGCTATTTCGCTGATCTTGGTTTCGGCTTGTTGTCGTGGAACTGGCTGTCGTTGTTGCCAATGTTCATCGTATATCTGGTGTCGATCGTCGCTGAAACCAACCGGGCGCCTTTCGACTTGGCGGAAGGTGAATCGGAAATCGTTGGTTTTCACGTCGAATATTCTGGAATGGCCTTCGCGGTCTTCTTCTTGGCCGAATACGCGAACATGATTCTGGTGTCTACGCTGGCGTCGATCATGTTTCTTGGCGGATGGCTCTCTCCGGTTGGTTTCCTGCCTGATGGGCTTTTCTGGTTACTGCTGAAAATCTCGTTCGTACTGTTTATTTTCCTGTGGATTCGAGCCACTTTCCCGCGCTACCGTTATGATCAGATCATGCGACTGGGGTGGAAGGTGTTCATTCCGTTATGCCTGATCTGGCTGGTTGTCGTCGGCTGCTGGATGATGTCGCCGTTGAATATCTGGAAATGAGAGGCAATTCATGGGATCAATGAAGGAAATTTTCAACAGCCTCCTGTTAAAAGAGCTATTCAAGGGGCTGTCGGTGACCGGGCGATACATGTTTGCCCGCAAGATTACCGTTCAATACCCAGAAGAAAAGACACCACAGAGTTTTCGTTTCCGTGGCTTGCATGCTCTGCGGCGTTATCCGAATGGTGAAGAGAGATGCATTGCCTGCAAGTTGTGTGAAGCGGTTTGCCCAGCACAAGCTATCACCATCGAGTCCGACGAGCGGGCTGATGGATCGCGTCGCACTACTCGTTATGACATCGATCTGACAAAATGCATTTTTTGCGGTTTTTGTGAAGAAGCGTGTCCAGTCGATGCCATAGTGGAAACACGGATTTATGAATATCACGGGGAGACCCGTGGGGATCTCTACTATACCAAGCCAATGCTGCTGGCCAACGGTGATCGCTATGAGACGCAGATTGCCGAAGATCGCGCACTCGACTCGAAATATCGTTGATAGGCCGCTGAAATGGAATTCAAGACTTTCGTTTTCTACTTCTTGTCGGCTGTATTGATAGTGGCCGGCTTACGGGTGATCACTTCACGAAATCCAGTCCATGCGGCGCTTTATTTGGTATTGGCCTTTTTTTCTGCAAGCGGGGTTTGGATGCTTTTGCAAGCAGAGTTTTTGGCCTTGGCACTGATTCTGGTTTATGTTGGTGCGGTAATGGTTCTTTTCCTTTTCGTGGTGATGATGCTCGACATCAACCTTGATCGTTTACGAGAGGCTTTTTGGAGCTATTTGCCTTTAGGATCGATCATTGCTCTTTTCATGGTGACTGAAATGGGCTTGGTTCTCGGCGGAAATTATCTTGGGTTGTTCGAAAATAGTGTTCCACAAACTTCGGCGACTGAAAGTAATGTGCAAGCCGTTGGGCGACTAATGTTTACCGATTACGTATATCCATTCGAACTGGCTTCGGTAATTCTGTTGGTCGGTATTGTTGCAGCCGTTGCCCTGACGCAGCGTGAAAAGCGTAAAACCAAGCTGGTTGATCCCAGTCAGCAAGTATTTGTCAAGGCCAAAGATCGTATTCGTGTTTTGCAGATGCCGGCCGAGAAACGCGAATAAACAGTACTGGTTAGAAATAGCGGTCAAGCTTAAAACTGGGTAGATGCATGCACATCTACCGAAAATGAGAAAAGATTCCAGGGAGGTCCCTTGCTCACACTGTCCCATTTTTTGATTCTGGGTTCGATCCTGTTCGCGATCAGTGTCGTCGGTATTTTCCTCAATCGAAAAAATCTGATTATCATCCTGATGTCGATAGAGCTGATGCTATTGGCGGTCAATCTCAACTTCATTGCTTTCTCGCATTATTTGCAGGATTTGGCCGGACAGGTTTTCGTTTTTTTCATTCTCACTGTTGCTGCGGCCGAATCGGCGATTGGTTTGGCGATTCTTGTCGTGCTGTTCCGTAACTTGAAAACCATCCATGTCGATGATCTGGACAGCCTGAAGGGTTAACCATGGAAATGCAAAAACTCTATCTGCTGGTTCCCTTGGCTCCGTTGTTTGGTGCGATTGTCGCAGGGTTGTTCTGTCGTCTGATTCCACGCTGGGTGGCGCATTCGGTGACGATTGCTGGAGTGGCTGTTTCCTTTTTTGCGTCTTATCTGATTTTCAAGGATGTACAAGCGGGCAACACATTCAATGGGCCGGTATACCAATGGCTGACTTCCGGTGACTATCGTTTCGAAGTCGGCTTTTTGGTTGATCAACTCACCGTCACGATGATGCTGGTGGTGACGTCGGTTTCATTGATGGTTCATATTTACACCATTGGCTACATGCAGGATGATCCTGGGTATAACCGTTTCTTTAGCTACATTTCATTATTCACTTTTTCGATGTTGATGCTCGTGATGAGCAACAACTTCATGCAACTATTTTTTGGTTGGGAAGCGGTTGGTTTAGTTTCATATCTGCTGATCGGTTTTTGGTACACCCGTCCGACAGCTATTTTCGCCAACCTGAAAGCTTTTCTGGTCAATCGAGTTGGTGATTTCGGATTCATTCTTGGTATCGGTTTGGTACTGAGTCATTTCGGCACGCTTGATTACGCTGCTGTCTTTGCCAAGGCCCCGTCGTTGGCTGGGTCTACCATTCCGATTTTCGGCAAGGGAAGCGAAGTGGCGTTGATGAGTGCCGTCTGCATTCTGCTCTTTGTCGGAGCGATGGGTAAGTCGGCGCAGGTCCCTTTGCACGTCTGGCTGCCGGATTCCATGGAAGGCCCCACGCCGATATCGGCGCTGATCCATGCGGCGACAATGGTCACTGCTGGCATCTTCATGGTCGCCCGGATGTCTCCATTGTTCGAACTATCCGACACTGCGCTGTCGTTTGTCATGGTCATCGGTGCCATAACCGCTTTGTTCATGGGCTTCTTGGGTATTATCCAAAACGATATCAAACGCGTAGTCGCCTATTCGACTCTCTCGCAATTGGGTTACATGACTGTGGCTTTGGGCGCATCGGCGTATTCCGTCGCTATCTTCCACCTGATGACCCATGCCTTTTTCAAAGCGCTGCTCTTTCTTGCTGCCGGTTCGGTGATCATCGGCATGCACCACGACCAAGATATTCGCAACATGGGCGGCCTGCGGAAATATATGCCGGTTACTTGGATTACCTCGTTGATTGGTTCTCTGGCATTAATCGGAACACCTTTTTTTGCCGGATTCTATTCCAAGGATTCGATTATTGAGGCGGTGGCACTGTCGCATCTCAGCGGCGCTAAATTTGCATACTTTGCCGTGATGGCTGGTGTTTTCATTACCGCGTTTTATTCGTTCCGGATGTATTTCCTGGTGTTTCACGGCCAGGAGCGTTTTGGCAAAGCGGCGAATCACGACGATCATGATTCTCATCATAGTCATTCTGCGCCCGCTTTACCAAACGATGCGCATCATTCTTCGCCTGCGGATCATGGCCATGACGCTCACGATGCGGATTCACACCATGCAGAAGAGCATCACGGACTGGCACCAGGGCAAAAACCGCATGAATCGCCGTGGGTCGTTACCTTGCCACTGGTGATGCTGGCCATTCCGTCGGTGATCATTGGTTACTTGGCGATCGAGCCGATGCTGTTTGGCGGTTTTTTCAAAGAAGCAATTTTCGTAGATGCCAATGCCCACCCGGTGATGGCTGAACTCGCCCATCATTTCCATGGCGCATTTGCCATGGCAACCCACGCCTTCACTTCTCCGGTATTTTGGCTGGCTGTGGCTGGCGTGGCTTTATCTTGGTTCTTTTACCTGAAAAGACCAGATATTCCAGAGTCGATCAAGAACAATTTGGGCTGGCTTCATGGATTGCTGGATAACAAATATTACTTCGACAAATTTAATGAAGTATTTTTTGCCGGCGGTGCGCGCTTGCTCGGTAAAGGACTTTGGAAAGGTGGTGACGCTGGGTTGATCGATGGCATGTTCGTCGGCGGCTCGGTCCGTCTTGTGAGCTGGTTTTCGACCCTGGCTCGCTTCTTCCAGACCGGACACATTTACCACTATGCTTTTACGATGATAATCGGCGTGTTCATTTTGATGACCTTTTGGGTCACGCGCGCCTGAGCTAGAAAGACTGGGAACGATATGTCAGGCACGCCGCTTCTATCACTAGCCATTTGGGTTCCGATTTTCGCCGGCTTGTTGGTCTTGGCGACCGGAAGCGATCGCAACGCACCACTGGCTCGGATGTTGTCGCTCGCTGGTGCGGTTGCCGGGTTGGTGGTGACCTTTCCGTTATATTCCGGGTTCGATCTGCACACGCCAGCGATGCAGTTCGTCGAGCTGAGTTCTTGGATTCCGCGTTTCAACGTTAATTATCATTTGGGGGTTGATGGCATTTCGATGCCGTTTGTAATTCTCAACAGTTTTATCACCGTCACGGTCGTTCTCGCTGGATGGCAGGTCATTGAACAGAAAGTGGCTCAGTACAACGCTGGCTTTCTGATCATGTCTGGACTGATGAATGGGATTTTCTCTGCGCTCGACGGCGTGCTGTTTTATGTCTTTTTTGAAGCTTCGCTGATACCCCTTTACCTGATTATTGGGGTTTGGGGCGGGCCCAATCGGGTTTATGCAGCGTTCAAGTTTTTTCTATTTACCCTGATGGGGTCGCTGTTGTTCCTGATTGCACTGCTCTATCTGTTTCTCGAGTCCGGCGGCAGTTTCTCGATTTTGCAGTGGCATACCTTGCCGCTCGGTATTTCGCCGCAAAAATGGTTGTTCTTCGCCTTCCTGGTCGCTTTCGCAGTCAAGGTGCCGATGTGGCCGGTGCATACCTGGTTGCCTGATGCGCACGTCGAAGCACCGACAGGCGGGTCGATTGTTCTGGCGGCGATCGCCTTGAAACTCGGGGCATATGGTTTTCTGCGGTTTTCATTGCCTATCGTTCCAGATGCATCGCATCATTTCAGCGGTCTAGTAATAGGCTTGTCCTTGATCGCCATCATCTACATCGGTTTTGTCGCTCTGGTGCAACACGACATGAAGAAGCTGGTCGCTTATTCTTCGATCGCGCACATGGGGTTTGTCACCTTGGGGTTTTTCATCTTCAGCCCATTGGGAGTCGAAGGTGCTTTGGTGCAAATGATTTCGCACGGCTTTGTATCAGGGGCGATGTTCTTCTCGATTGGCGTGATGTACGACCGGGCACATTCCCGGCAGATCGCCGATTACGGTGGTGTGGTCAATACCATGCCAAAATTCGCCGCATTCTTCATGCTTTTTGCCATGGCCAATGCGGGTTTGCCGGCAACATCAGGATTCGTCGGTGAATTCATGGTTATTCTGGCAGCGGTCGATCATAACTTCTGGGTGGCTTTTGCCGCGGCTTCGACGATGATTGTTGGAGCAGCCTATACCTTATGGATGTACAAGCGGGTCGTTTTTGGTGCCGTAGCCAATCACCATGTTGCCGAACTGACCGATATCACCAGCCGCGAGTTTTTCATATTTATCCTGTTCGCCATCGGCGCACTGGGAATGGGTCTCTATCCGCAGCCTTTTACCGAAATCATGCACAGTTCTGTCAATGAACTGTTGCATCATGTCGCCCAAAGCAAGATCCAATAATTGTGGTAGCCGCTATGACTCTTGCCGAAATGCAGTTCCTGCCGCCTGACCTCCGCATTGCCAGTGCCGAGATTTTCGTTTTACTGATGGCATGCGTGATTTTGCTGTTCGATCTTCTGGTGAGAGAACGGAAGCGGACGGCGACTTATGTTGCTACCCAGGCTTCTCTGGTAGGTGCGGCAGTAATCACCGCTGCGTCGAGTTCCGGCGACATTGCTTTCACGTTCAGCAATATGTATGTTGCTGACATGCTCGGTGATGTCTTGAAACTTTTGCTTTATTTGACGGTGTTTGTCGTTCTGCTCTATTCACGTCGCTATGTGCTTGAACGTGAACAGATGGCTAAAGGAGAGTACTACACGCTGGCCCTGTTTGCGACTTTGGGAATGATGGTAATGATATCCGCCAATCATTTCCTCAGCGTTTATGTCGGGCTTGAGCTTCTTTCGCTGTCGCTTTATGCAATGGTAGCGATGAATCGTGATTCAGTGCCGGCTACTGAAGCAGCGATGAAGTATTTCGTACTTGGCGCGTTGGCTTCCGGTTTGTTGTTATATGGCATGTCGATGATTTATGGAGCTACGGGCAGTCTGGATATTTCCACTGTTGCCGAACGCTTGGCCATCGGTCAGGCAGATAGGACCATTCTTGTTTTTGGCTTGGTGTTTTTGGTATCAGGAATTGCTTTCAAACTGGGTGTCGTTCCATTCCATATGTGGATCCCCGATGTCTATCATGGCGCACCAACAGCTGTTACGTTGTTCATCGCGACCGCACCCAAGCTGGCTGCTTTCGCGATCGTCATGCGGATGCTGGTCAATGGGTTGATCGTCATGGCGGCTGATTGGCAGTCGATGTTGATCTTCCTGTCCGTGTTGTCGATGGCCATTGGCAATATTGCCGCCATTGCTCAAACCAATCTCAAACGCATGCTGGCGTATTCGGCAATCTCGCATATGGGTTTCATGCTGTTAGGTTTGGTTACCGGTGTGGTCGGCATGGATAGGCAATTTGCTTTCAATGCCTATAGTTCAGCGATGTTTTATGTCATCACTTATGTGCTGACCAGTGCTGGCACCTTCGGGATGATCCTGATGTTGGCCAAATCCGGGTTTGAATCTGACGAACTGGAAGATTTCAAAGGACTCAACAAACGCAGCCCCTGGTTTGCCGCAGTAATGATGATGATGATGTTTTCAATGGCTGGCGTACCGTTTTTTGTCGGCTTTTTCGCCAAATTCTCTGTTTTGCAGGCGGTTGTTGCCGCAGGCTATCTCTGGTTGGCGATTGCAGCAGTGGTTTTTTCGTTGATCGGTTGCTTTTATTACTTACGGGTGGTCAAGATCATGTACTTCGATCAACCGACGACACATCGGCCTATCGACGCACCGATGGATACGAAAATCCTGCTGTCGGCCAACGGCTTGCTGGTGGCGGTCTTGGGACTTGCTCCACAAAGTTTGATGTCGGTCTGCGCAGTCTCCGTGTTGTTCTCGATTTGAGTTTCGACCGGTTCATGCTTCATTGAAACGCCCCGCGATTTGGGGCGTTTTTGTTGGAATTTGACTATGGCAGACGACTATCCGCATCTGCGTGAAGATCCACTTGAAAGCACCCAGGTCTTCGCCGGTAATTTGCTCGATGTACGCCGGGACCGGGTACGTTTGCCCAATGGTGGTGAAAGCTGGCGCGAATATATCCGGCATCAAGGCGCCGCAGTTGTCATCGCGCAACAACCTGACAATCGGTTGATTTTTGTCAGGCAACATCGGTATCCATTGCGGCGTACGATTTTGGAATTGCCGGCAGGTAAAATCGATCCAGGCGAAGATATTCTATTGACCGCTCAACGGGAGTTGCGTGAGGAAAGTGGTTATTCAGCGGATGAATGGCGCTACCTCGGCGTGATGCATCCTTGTGTTGGCTACTCCAACGAAAGAATAGAGATCTTCTTGGCCCGTGGACTACAGCGTCAGGGCGAGCAGAATCTTGATGACAACGAATTCATAGATGTTCTGGAATTGACCCTGGAGGAAGCTGTCGCCGCCGTGCGGAATGGTTCGGTAACCGACGCCAAAACGATTACCGGTATATTTTGGGCGGAAAAGGTGATTAATGCCGGTTGGTGAAGTTCCGGCTTTTCAAAAAATAAAGTAATGGCTGCGCAGTAACTGAGATGGGCGAATCTATCTCATTTGCAACGAATAACCGTTTTCTCCGCTTCAGGGACGTCGAAAACCTGATGAAGACGTGCCGCTCAGAGCCTGGAGGCTTTGCTTGAGTTCGGCGACTTCCGTCTCCAGTTGACGTACTCTTTCCGCCAGTGCATCGATCGTTACAAGACTTGCGTCAGAGGCCAGAGAATCGTTCTCAATGGATGTTGATGCCTTGCCGCATAGTAAGTGCGTCCAACGGTGCTCGCGGGAACCCGGCTGTTTGGGCAGCTTCGTGCAAAGTGAGCCAGAACGACGTGCTGCCATCTCTTCGAGATAAGCTTCCACCGATGAAGAGTCGTCGAAACGGTACAGTCGTTCACTATTGGCGCGCAATTCATTGACTGTCTGTGGCCCTCGCAAAATCAACGTTGCCAGTAAAACGACGCTGGCTGTCGGAAGGCTATACACCTTGCCGAAATTCTGGGCGTAGCGTAGAACGCGGCCCGAAGCGCCGTAGCTTTCGATAATCAGCAAGCGGTGGCGTAGTTCTTCGAGTGCCGAGAGGATTTCTGTGTCGGTCAGATTGACCACCGGCTCACGGGCGGTTTTCTGATTGCAGCCCGTGCTGAGACTGTTCAAAGTCAGGGGATAAACATCCGGCGTGGTTTTCTCCTTTTCGATCAGCACGCCGATAATGCGGGCTTCGATCGGGGTCAATTCGTGGCTTGATTCGGCAGTGTGGTGCGACGACAACATGATTTTCAATCTTTCTCGGTGTAGACCAATTGGTGGAAGAGCGTGGATCAATGCCTTGTCTGAGCCGATGAGCAATGAACCGCTGAATCGTCATTTTGACGATTCAGCGGTTCACGAAAATTGCTGACCGTGTTCGCGCGAGCTATGGAATCCGATTTTGGGCCATTTTTCGCAGGTGACTTCCAGGTTGTAGCGGGTGTTGGCCAAATAAACCGGGTTTCCATCAACGTCGCGAGCCATGCGTTGCTGTTGTTCTCGCTCGAAATTGCGCCGGGTGCTGTCGTCCGGGAAAGTCAACCATCGTGCGGTGTATATGTCTGCCGATTCGAACAGGGCGTCGACTTTGTATTCGGTCTGCAAACGTTGGGCGACGACTTCGAATTGCAATTGGCCAACAGCTCCCAGTAGCAGTGCGCCACTGGCCAGATTCTCGAAAACCTGGATCGCTCCTTCTTCACCGAGTTCCTGTAAGCCTTTTTGCAATTGCTTGCTTTTCAATGGGTCGCGCAGGCGCGCAACGCGGAACAATTCCGGAGAGAAATAGGGGATTCCTTTGAAAGACAAAGACTCTCCTTCGCTCAACGTGTCGCCGATGTGCAGATTGCCGTGATTATGGATGCCGATGATGTCGCCGGCGACGGCATCCTCCATCAACAGACGCTCGTTGGCCATGAAAGTCAGGACGTTGGCCAGCTTCACTTCCCGATCGAGACGAATGTGCCTGACTTTCATTCCTGGTCGATAGCGGCCTGAGCAGACCCGGAAAAAGGCGATCCGGTCGCGATGTTTTGGGTCCATATTGGCCTGAATCTTGAATACGAAGCCGGTGAATTCAGGCTCACCGGGCTGTACCCGCCGCGTTCCACCATCGCGCTCCAGCGGTGCTGGCGCCCAGTCGAGCAAGGCTTGCAGGATTTCCTGGACGCCGAAATTGTTGATCGCCGAACCGAAGAAAACCGGCGATTGTTGTCCGGCTAGAAAATCGACCAGTGAGAAAGGATTGCTGGCGCTTTGAATCAACTCCACGTCTTCGCGCAATTTGCCGATTTGATCCGGAAATTGCGCATCGAGAAGCGGATTGTCGAGTCCTGCTAGGCGTGATGATTCACTACGCCGTTCCTGGCCGGCGGCGAAATGCAGCAAGCAATCGTCGAGCAGATGATAAACCCCGCCAAAAGCCTTGCCCATGCCGATCGGCCAGGTGATCGGCGCACACTCGATACCGAGTACCGATTCGATTTCCGCCAACAAATCGAAAGGTTCACGCACCTCACGATCGAGCTTATTGACGAAGGTAATGATCGGCGTGTTGCGCATCCGACATACGTTGAGCAGTTTTATCGTTTGCGCTTCGACACCTTTGGCGGCGTCGATGACCATGACGGCTGCGTCGACCGCCGTCAACACCCGGTAGGTGTCTTCGGAGAAATCTTCGTGACCCGGCGTATCAAGCAGGTTGATAGTGTGCTGTTGATACTCGAATTGCATGACCGAACTGGTGACCGAAATGCCACGTTGTTTTTCGACTTCCATCCAGTCCGAGGTGGCGTGACGGGCACTTTTACGACTTTTCACCGTTCCGGCGAGTTGGATTGCGCCACCGAAAAGCAGCAATTTCTCGGTAAGCGTCGTTTTACCCGCATCTGGGTGGGAAATGATCGCGAAAGTCCGCCTTTTGGCGACTTCGTTAAGGATTTCGGAAGGAACGGGCGACGAGGTGTCGGCGCCGTTGGGTGCTGGTGGTGGCAGATTCATGATTTGACTTTCACAGCAGCTAAAAGCCGCCGGCAAGGCGAATAACCCGGCCGACGGCGTAAAGCGCGCACTATAGCAAGACCTGCAGGCTCCGGAAACCGTTGGCGATAGCGTTGGCGATAGGCCGGATCGTGACGTTTGGGTGGTGTTGCGTCTCGGCGGCCGGCAATCGAAAATCCCTGATCAGCGCGAAGAACGCGGTGGCCTGCGGAGGAATGTGATCTTGAATTTCAAATCAATTGACGAGTAACCAGTTCATCTTTCAGCCAGGCGTAGCAAATCGGCGCGGCCACCAGTCCGGCCAGGCCGAAAATGCTTTCCATCACCAACATCGCCGTGAGAATTTCCCATGGTTTAGCGCTGATTTCGGCGCCGACAATCCGCGCGTTGAGAAAGTATTCCAGTTTGTGGATCACGATCAGGTAGACCAACGAAGTGACGGCTACTCCGGGGGAGTGTGCCAAGCTGACCACGAAAATCACCGTGTTGGAAATCAAGTTACCGACCACCGGCAACAGGCCAGCGATGAAGGTCACCACGATCATTGTTTTCGTCAGAGGCAGATGAACGCCGAACAGCGGTAACGCGACGGCCAAATAAAGTGTGGTGAATACCGTATTCAGTGCCGAGATGCGTACCTGCGCGAAAACCACTTGCCGGAAAGCTTCGGCCAGACGGGCAACTCGTTCGGACAGCGCGCTGCCCAGCGGACCGAGCGAGTCGTGATGATCGCTTTCCTGCAGGGAAACCATGCCGCCAATAACCATCCCGATCAGCATATGCGCTGCGGTGTGTCCGGTCTCCTTGCCGATAACCTGCAACTCGCTGGAATGTTCGCGTAACCAAGCGCTCACACGCTCACGCAGTGCTGTAACGTCGCGAGGTAGCAAGTCAGCCAGCCAGGCGGGGAGCGTCGAACGCGTGCTGTCGATGATCTCAGCCATTTTCGTCAATAAGGCCGCGAAGCTGCCACCTTCGCTATGCATGAACGCGCTCAGGCCGACAACCGCAGCGCTGATGGCGCCGATGATCACCATCACGACCAGTCCGATGGCCAGCGTGCGGGCGCGCATTCCCGGCAAATGCCGCGCGAAGCAAGGTGCAATCAGATGCACGAGTTGATAAACCAGCAGGCCAGTGATCAGTGCCGTCAGCAATTTGAAATGCAGGATGGCGATCATCCCGACAAATGCCAGGATCCAGGCGGCGTAAGAATGAGGGGAGGCAACGGGCAATTTGTTCATGGCGTAGTGGCGCTTTCATGGTGTGGCGCAACGGGGTCGGCTGAAGCGTCCCAGCTTTTTTCGCTGGCACAGCAGGCCGGTCTCAAGGCCGAAAGACTCCTGCCGAGGAGATGTTTCTTGATCGTGAATTTTCCAGAGAATGTCGTCAGCACAGTGGGGATTTGGGGGGCTGATCTTCTTTCGGATCTTGCACTTTAAGGAATCCGGCCGTTGACCAGATCGATCCGCCGCTGCAATCGTGCCACTTCTTCACTCGCCCCGCGTGCAGCGGCTTGTTTTTGTTGAACTGTCAGCCAAGCCAAGAGCGGGCGACGCCAGCCTTGCGCAGAGGCGCTGTCGACGGCGATGGCGATAATGTTGTCGTTGGCCAGTCCGCGCCGCAGCAATGTTCCAGCGGCGACCAGGCGCGCGAAGGGGTCGGCGATTGAGGCAAGAGTGGCAGGGGTAGGGGAGAGCATGATCTCCCGCGCCGCAGGCGGGAGCCGTGCCAAATCATCGGAGCCTGCTCTGCCGGTCAGATAGCGGGCGTAGGCCTGCTCGGCGGGTGTGGCATCCTGATCCAGCGCTTGATATTTTGGGCACTGATCGAAGTCGAGGCCGGCGACACGGGTTGCGCAACGGAGCAATTCGACGCGCGCTGCCAGTGGTACTTGACCGGTGCGCGCCACTTCGGCTTGGCCGCGAGCGAATTGTCGCGCTTCCAGGCGGTTGTTTCCGCCAAGATAAGCTTCGACCGCGCCATCCAGGCTGTCCTTGGCGTTGATCTGCCAATCCGCTGGCGGATTACCGGCACACGCCGCCAAGAGCAATACGGCGATAACGAGCGGACGGGTGTTCATGGCAATCTGATTTCGGTGTCGCGGGCCAGTGGCCATTTACGGTTGATTTCATTGACCAGATGATCGATTTTACGCAAGCTTGCCTCGACCTCGCTGCGCAAACTGACCAGATCGACACTGGCTTCGCTGGTATGGCTGGCAATTTCTTCGGCCTTGACCAACACGTGGTCGACTTTTTTCAGACTGCCGCGGGCTTCATCGAGTAAACGGTTCAGTTGACGAACCGTCGTCCGGGTATCGTCGACCAAGCCGCCCTGGCCCGTGGCTGCGCCGAGAAGTTGCTGATCGGCTCTGGCGACCAGTTTGTCCAAGCGAGCCGCGAGTTTATCAGCGCCGCTCAACAAGGCATTCACCCGCTCGACCAGTTTGCGCGCCTCTTGCTCATTGCCCAGCAGGACGCCGAGCCCTCCCTGCGGACCTTTCAGTTTGTCGGTGACCTGCTGCACGTTGGCCAACGTGGTCATCAATGCGGCATCGCTGGCGGTCAACGCTTTGAGATTTTCGAGCATTTCCCGTGCTGAGGCGGTCATCCGCGGCAGTTCGGCCAGCGCGTCACCGCGCAGAACCGGTCGTATCGCGCCATCTTCGAGCGGCGGATCGTCGAGCAGGCCGCTGAAAGCCCGGATACGCGTTCCCCCGACCAAGCCGCGCTCCATGGTGAATACGCTCGAGCTGCGCAGCCAGCGGGCCTCCTTGGTCGGTACGTCGACCAGGATCCGCGCGTTGCCGTCGTTGGCGAGTTCTATCCGTGCCACCCGGCCGATGGTGAAGCCGGCGAACGTCATGTCCATCCCCACCACCACCCCTTCGGCGTCTTCGGCGATCAGGGTCAGGCGCTGCGTGCTTTCGAACAATCCTCGCGCGTAAAGCAGATAAGTGATCGCCAGTGTCAGAAGCACCAACCATGAGATCAACAACAACATCGCTTTCCGACGCAGGTTTCTGACCGGAAAATCTTCGCTGCGCGATGCTGGCTCAGGGGGCGGATTGGGGTCGATGGTGGACTCGGACATTGCCAAGGGCCTAGTAATAATTGCCGATCAGCGACAGTACTTCGATCATCAGCACGATCGAGAACAAGCGGGCGAATTCGCCGATATCGCTGCTGCGGCGATATCCTCCGCGCGTATCAAGCTGAATGCATGCCGCCATGGGCACGATCGCCACAGCCAAGCTGAAAAAAAAGGTTTTTAGAGCAAAAATCAAGGTTGCCGGTGGGGTAAACACTTGACCGACGTGATGGGTATAAACCGGCAAGCCCCACGGTGAGACGCCGTAAACCATCATATAGGTCAGGATCAATGCCAAAAGGCCACTCAAGGTCGCCAGGAAGTGAACCGAGAATGCCGCGGCCAGGGCTCGTGGCAACAACTCACCACGCAACAACTGCGACTCGAATGGCTCGTCGTTGCCGGTCGATCGATCGGACAACCGTTCGCGGATGCGGTGCGCGCTGGGCAAACTGTAGCGGACTGCCACGACCATCGCCGCATACAGAGGAATCAACTCGATCACCAGCGTGCGCACCAATAAACCCAAGGCATACTGTGAAAGCCCGTAGCTCATGGCGGTGACGAGAACGATACGGATCAGCACCAGGCTGAGCAAGGAGGACAGTGCGATAAAACTCGGCAGCAGTGGTACGGTGGCCCAATAAATGCCGGTCAGAATCCTCTGGCGTTGCGTCCCGGTCCGGTAACTCGATGGCATGAACGCCAGTACGACGATTTGTGCGGCGAACAGTGAGACTCGCCAGCAAGTGCGAACGGTGACGAGAAAACGCGCTGACCAGGATGGCTGACCATCGGGTTGTGCAGACAGGGCAGGAAGGGTCATTGGGTCGAGTATCACCGTCATTGAAAAGCAAAGTCAACCCACGTTTCAGTTTTGGAATGGTTGCAATCGACGGCGGAACATTTCTGGACGATTGGTACATTGTAGTGGCTCGGTTATGCTGAGCGTTTGTCCAGACGACGTCAATCTCTCATCTCATGGCTACTTTTCCTGCTTCCCGGCTTGCCGGAATTGCTCCTTTTCACGTCATGGAACTGCTGGCGAGAGCCAAAGCGCTCGAGGCGGCAGGGCGTGACATCATCCACATGGAGGTCGGCGAACCCGACTTTCCGACACCCGCTCCCATCGTTGCCGTCGCACAAGCGCAAATCGCCAGCGGGCGGATTTATTACACGCCGGCTTTGGGTTTGCCGGCGCTACGCCAGGCCATTGCCGGTTTCTACCAGCAACGCTATGGAGTGAGCGTTCCGGCGGAACGCGTGGTGGTCACGGCCGGTGCTTCAGCGGCGCTGCTGCTGACGATGGCCTGCCTATGTTCGCCCGGCAGCGAATGGTTGCTCAGCGACCCTGGCTATCCTTGCAACGCTCATTTCGTGCGCAGTTTTGAAGGGGTGCCGGTGGCGGTCAGAGTGCGGGCCGAAGACGATTTCCAGCCGACCTTGGCGACGGTCGTCGAGCACTGGACCGAACGCAGTGCCGGGGTGCTGGTGGCATCACCAGCCAATCCAACCGGTACTTTGATCGCTGAGCGGGCGCTGTCGGAAATTGCCGGCTTTGTCCGGCAACGAGGCGGCCGGCTGATCGTCGACGAGATCTATCATGGGCTGACCTACGACTGCGACGCCAGTACGGCGCTTGGCTGTGGTGACGACCTGGTGATCGTGCAAAGCTTCTCAAAATATTTCAACATGACCGGTTGGCGCCTGGGTTGGTTGATCGTTCCGGAAAACATGGTGCGGGACATCGAAAAGCTGGCGCAGAATCTGTACATTTCGCCATCAACGCCTGCGCAATACGCGGCGCTGGCCGCGTTTACCCCAGAGACGACCGCCATTCTGGAAGAACGTCGTGATGCTTTCCGGCGTCGACGGGATTTTCTGGCGCCGGCACTGCAGGCCCTGGGTTTTCACATCACGGCGAAACCGGACGGCGCGTTTTATCTTTATGCCGATTGTCGGCATCTGTGCGCCGACAGCGCGCGGTTCGCCAACGAGTTGTTGGATTCGGCGGGGGTGGCGGTGACTCCCGGACTTGATTTCGGCAACAACGAACCCCAACACTATTTGCGCTTTGCTTACACCACCGATCTGACACGATTGGCAGAAGCGGTGGAGCGGATTCGTCGTTTCCTGGGCGGTTGATTTTTTACAGTTTCCGCGCGCTATGTGCATTGACCAGGAAATTTGCCTGCGGCGGCCAGTCGCTGCCAGTCGAAGCAGGGGCCGGGGTCGGTTTTTCGACCGGGAGCGATGTCGCTGTGGCCGACCACGGCGGTAATCGGATAATTTGCGCGCAAAACCCGCAGCAAGGCCAGCAATTGCCGATATTGCGCGTCTTCGAAAGGACGATCGTCGCAGCCTTCGAGTTCGATGCCTACCGAAAAATCATTGCACCGCGTGCGTCCTTGCCAACAGGACTGGCCGGCATGCCATGCTCGCTGCTCACAGGAGACGAATTGGATCATTTCCCCGTTGCGACGCAGCAGGAAATGCGCGGAAACGCGCACGCCCTCGAGTTGCGCGAAGTAAGGATGCGCCTTGCTCTCGAGACCATTGGTGAAAAACTCGATGATCGCTGGTCCGCCGAATTCGGCCGGCGGCAGGCTGATCGCATGGATGACGATCAGCGTCACCGCCTCGTTGTCCGGGCGGGAGTCGTGGTTCGGTGAGTCGATCCGCCGTATTCCCGCCAGCCAACCGTCGCGGAGTGTGAGAAGGGGTGGTTCTGCCGTCACTTTGTTCGCTTACTCTTCAATACCGAGGCGTTCGATGCGGTAGCGCAAGGAACGGAAAGTGACCCCCAGCAGACGGGCCGCGGCGGTTCGATTGAAGGACGTCTTGGCCAGTGCGTCGAGGATGGCCTGTTTTTCGATGCGATTGATGTAATCATCCAATGTTTCGCCGGCCAGACCGGTGTTGCCGGGGGGGGATGCCGTTTCCGGCGACAGATGCAGATCATTGGTCTGAACGACATGGTCTACGCACAGCGCTGATGCCCGTTCGAGAATGTTCTCCAGCTCGCGGACATTGCCTGGAAAACCATAGTTCGACAACGCTTGCATCGCCTGCGGGTCGATCCGTGGCGCTTGTGAACCGCCGATGCGCGCCAGCAGCGCCTCGACCAGAGGGGCTACGTCCTCCTGTCGCTCACGTAATGGAGGCATCCGCAATTCAATGACGTTCAGCCGGTAGTACAGATCCTGGCGAAAGCTCTGCCCATCGACACAGTCCTTGAGGTTGCGGTGAGTCGCCGAAATGATCCGCACGTCGACATTTTCTTCATTCGGGCTGCCGACTTTCCGAACCTTTTTTTCCTGAATGGCTCTTAACAGCTTGACCTGCATCGGCAAGGGTAAATCCGCCACTTCGTCGAGAAACAGCGTGCCGCCTTTGGCCGCCTGAAAAAAACCGTCTCGATCGGCATCGGCCCCGGTGAACGCCCCTTTGCGATAACCGAAGAACTCGCTCTCCATCAGATTTTCAGGGATTGCGCCACAATTGACTGGTACGAAGGGCGCCGCCCGGCGCGAGCTTTGCATATGGATCAACCGTGCGGCGAGTTCCTTGCCGGTGCCGGATTCTCCGGAAATATAAACCGGTGCCTGACTGCGGGCGAGCTTGTCGATCATCTGACGGACGTATTCGATTGCAGCGGATTCGCCGACCAGTTGGATTCCGTCACTGTCGGATGCTCGCTGACGATCGGGATGAACGGCGTCAGGCAGATTGATCGCTGAATTGATCAGGCTGCGCAAATGATCCAGCGCCAGTGGCTTGGTCAAATAATCGAAAGCACCGGCCTTGAGTGCGGCGACGGCGTTCTGGGTAGTGCCGAAAGCCGTGATTACCGCGATGGGCGTTTGACCGAAGCGTTCGTTGATCAGGCGAACGATTTCCAGTCCTTCACCATCGGGAAGGCGCATGTCGGTCAAACACAAATGGTAGCGGTTCAGCTCCAGCATGCGACGGGCTTCTGCAACGCTGCCGACGCAATCGGCTGACAAGCCCATGCGTGCGACGGTCAGGTCGAGTAATTCGCGAATGTCGGTCTCGTCGTCGATGATCAGCACTTTGCGCAATTCACCGCGCGGACGTCGCGTAAATTTGGCTAGTGACACCCTGTGGCTCTCCCCAAAACACAAAAGTCGGCGCCGGATCTCGTGCCGATCAATTCAAGACGCGCGCCATTGGCTTCGCATAATTCGCGGACAATGTACAGACCGAGACCGGTTCCCCGATGATGGGTCGTAAAAAACGGTTCGAAAATATGTTCGCGGGCACTTTCATCGACTCCGGGGCCGTCGTCGATGACGTGGAGTTCGATGTGCTCATCAAATCTGGCGTCGGCCACGCGAACACGGATGCTTCCCGTGGTGCGTTGCGAATGCCGCAAGGCATTGCCGAGCAGATTCCACAACATGCGATGGCAATGCGAACGGTCGAAGCAAAGCTGTGCACGGCCCGAAATCTGCAGTTCGATGACGTCTGCCGGCAACTGTTCTTTCAACAGACAATCTTCGATGAACGTTGGTAAGGTTTCGCGCAAGTCGATCAATTCCGGATAGATTCGGTCTCGATGTCCCAGGTCGAGAATGTCATTGACGATGCGTTCCAAACGCTGGCTGTTGTCGAGGACGATGCGCAACAAGCGTTCGTACATTTCCCCGCGCCGCTCTTCGCATAACAATTCGCCGGCGTGGCGGATGGCTGACAGCGGATTACGGATTTCGTGGGCAATCTGCGCCGTCAACCGCCCCAAAGCCGCCAGTTTCATCTGCAGAGCCTGCTCACGAACGCGGCCCATGTCTTCGAGAAAAATCAGTACGTCGCGTTCGCTGCTTTCGGTGAGCACAAAGCGCGCTTGCAGTTGCAAGCCGTTGGTGGGAACATGCACCAGAACCTTGTCGGCATGCGCTTGCTGACTCCAGTCGGTGAATGCCGTGGCCAGTTCCGGCGAATAGTCGTTCAATTGTCGATCGGCGGCAGTAGTCAAGGCGAGCAAGTGCCGTGCCCGCGGATTGTGCTGTTTGATCAGTCCAAAAGAACTGAGCACCACGACGCCTTCCTGCATTTCCTCGATTGCGCGCTGACTGATTTCGATCTGATTGCGTAAATCGACGCCGCGACGATATGCCAGTTGCTCGTTCGCGATCACCCGACTCGCCAGCAGGCGCGCTGAAATGGCTACAGCAAAACAACCAGTACTGAAAACGCCAGCCTGGAAGAAAGCTGTCGGGTCGAAATCGTTCTTTAAAAAAGCGGTATACGATTGTTCCAAGAGAACGGCCAAAGTCGCCAACGCCGCATAAAACAGCACCAAGCGGCCTTGCCCGACCAAACCGGCGGCGGCCAACATTGCCAATAGCATCGTCCCCAGACCACTATTCAGACCCCCGCCAATATGAATCAGCAAGGTGAGTACCACGACGTCGAGCATGACGTTGCTGGTCAACTGCACACTGTAATGCCGGCCGTGATGGTAACTGACGAATAGCGCCAGAAGTGTGATCAACAAGTAACCAGTCGGCAGAGCATGCTGAAGCGACTGGTGAGCGGTCAGAAAAGGGAAGGTGCCGGGAAAAAGCAGCGCCGAAAATAGCAGCAATGCGGCCAGTGCGACACGATAGAGGTTGAAGTAGCGCAGTGACCGCCAATGACTATCGGAAAAACCCGCCAAGTCAACCGAGCCGGAAACGGACCAAGGGCTCAAGGCGAAGGATCACCTGTCTTTTATGTGGGCGTCACGCAAATGGTCAGCCGAACAATAATATCGGCCTTCAGAGAGGATGCTTTCACCGATGGGCTGATTGACCCCGCAATGCACGCATTGAACCATTTGTTCCGTCGGACGCAACATGGGTTTATTGCCTGAATCAGCCGATCGGCCATGACGCCAAATCCACCACACCACCAGGAGCAAGACAGCAAAAATGAGAATTTTCGTCATTGTCGGCCCAGTCCTGCGCAGTGATGAACCAAGGCAGAAACTCCAAAAATTGCTGTCATATGACCAGCCGGCAGCGGACCAGCCGGCAGCGGTTTTGAACGGCCGGCTGAAGACGACTGCCCAAGGCCGGAGGCAAATGGCCAGCACCCCGTATCAGCAAACTACGACAGTCATCGAAATTGGTCGGGGCGAGAGGATTCGAACCTCCGACTCCTGCGTCCCGAACGCAGTACTCTACCAGGCTGAGCTACGCCCCGACCGAAACACTGTCTTAATAACTTCTGGCAACAGCGAAGAGGGACAATTCTAGCAAGGAATCCTTGTACTGAGAAGCGGGCAAGCCGTCGATCGCTGCCGACGCCCGCTCGGCTTCGACCGCTGCTTGTCGTTTGGTGTAGTCAAGTGCGCCCGTGGCGTGGATCGCCGCCAGCACTTGGGGAAAATCCTCACGTCCGCCATTCTCGATTGCTTGACGCACCGCCGCTGCCTGTCGTGAATCACCGTTCTGCAACACGAAGATCAAGGGCAGGGTGGGCTTTCCTTCGGCGAGATCGTCGCCGAGATGCTTGCCGGTATCGGTTTCGGCTCCCGAATAGTCGAGCACGTCGTCGACCAATTGGAAAGCTGTTCCCAAATGCATGCCGTAGGTGGCCAAGCCGTGCTCAATGTCCGGGTCGGCGCCGCCGATCATCGCCCCAAGCCGTGCCGCAGCCTCGAAGAGCTTGGCCGTTTTATAACGGATGACTTGCAAATAGCCGGCTTCATCGACCGCGGCATCGTGACAGTTCATCAATTGCAGGACTTCGCCCTCGGCAATGACGTTGGTCGCATCCGAAAGAACACGCATGATACGCATGTCATTCAGAGCCACCATCATCTGAAAGGCGCGCGAATAAAGAAAGTCGCCGACCAGCACACTCGCCGCATTGCCGAACAGTGCGTTGGCCGTTTGCCGACCGCGTCGCAGATCGGACGCATCAACCACATCATCGTGCAATAAGGTGGCAGTGTGGATAAATTCGACGATCGCTGCCAATTGATGATGATCGGTCCCTTGATAACCCAACGCGCCGGCAGCCAGCAAAACCAACGCCGGCCGCAACCGTTTCCCGCCACTGTGCACAATATATTCAGCGACTTGTTTGACCAACGCGACATCTGAGTGAAGGCTGTGACGGATCACTCGGTCAACGGAACGCATATCCGATTCAATGAGGGTATGAAACAGCTCCGTTTTCACAACGCTCCCCCGAAATAAAACTTTGGAATCTTAGGCGTCGCTTAGAATCGCGTCAAGCTGACTTCATTAGTGGTCTTACCACCCATCAATTTTCTGAGTCCCAGGATTTGCCGTCTGTCTGGTTCCCAAGGTTCACCTTGGGAACCCACTCTGGGAAGCTCTTGAAGAATCTACCGCTTCGTCGCCCAAGTCTGTCCGTCCTCTTCCACCAACCTACACCAACAAACGCCTAGCGTAGATTTGAGATGAGAACTGTTGGGGGGCGGCTACGTCAACCAACGAGGAAGGGCAAGCAATCGATCCGGTCGGTGAAGATCGCCGTGATCCCGCGTTGGAAGAGCGAGACTGCTGTTGCTTGGTCATTGACGGTGTAACACAACACCGGTACCTGTCGCTCGTGGGCCAGTCGCAGTAGCGGATCGTCTACGCAGCCGGCATGGCAATGCAAGGTTGCTGCGGCCAGCCGGTCCAGACGTTCCGGCCAGTCGATGGGCGGCTGATGGTACAGGACGCCGATCGGCCACTCTGGAGCGTTGTCGCGGACCGCAGCGAGCGCGCGTTCCGAAAATGACGACAGCAGCGGTCGAGGGGCGTCAGCCCACAACCGGCGAGCGGCGGCGGCGACTACTTCACCCGTTTCTTCCTCTTGGCCGGGAGCCGGCTTGATTTCAAGGTTGATACGCAAATCGAGTTCACGGCAGAGCTGCGCCGCGTTGTGCAGCGTCGGCAGTGTTTCGCCGGCAAAGGCCCGATGATGAGCCGAGCCGGCATCCAGACCCTGCAAGGTCGAATCAGCCGTCTGGCAAACCGCTCCTCGACCAGTCGTCGTTCGTTCGAGCGTCAAATCATGGATCAGCCACGGCGTCCCGTCGGCAGACAGCGTGACATCGAATTCGACCGCCTGCACACCGAGCCGGGCTGCCAGCCGCAGCCCGGCCAAAGTGTTTTCCGGTGTCAGTGCCCCACCGCAACGGTGTGCGAAAAAACGGGGCAGGCGCCAGTCCAGGCGCGGAGGCGACACTACTTCTTCCGCGTGGTCGGTCGTGGAGCGGGTGCCGGCGCGAGGAACTGATTGCCGCGATGCACTGCGTCATCAAGAGCTTGCTTGGCTGATTTTTTGCCGCTCCAGGCGGCTTCAAGCTCTTCCTCGACGATCGTACGGATTTTCTCGTTCTCCGAGACGCGGAAAGTCGTCAATGCGCCGGGTCCTTTCAACTGGCCATACGCGACGGTCAACGCTGGAACATCGTTGCGCAACAACCGGCTGCCGACCGCGGCGCGGGCGGCGGCGGTCATCGGCAGGAATCCGCCGGCGGCGCTGATCTGTACCTGGATGTCGGGCTCGGTGATGAAACGGATGAAGCGGGCCACCCCCTGGTATTCAGCGGGCTTCCGGCCGCCGCCGATCCATAACGAAGAGCCGCCGGCCAGCGTTTGCTGAGGCGCTTCGGGCTGATCATCATGATAGGGCAGGGCAGAAACCCCCGTCGTCTGTTTGCGTTTGTCGTCGAAGGTGGCGAAGAGCGATGAGGAACTGGTCAGCATGCCACAATCGCCGGCGGCGAAACGCCGGTCGGCCTCGTCACGACGGTCGAAGTAAATGAAATAGCGCGCTTTTGCCCAGGTGGTGGTTAAGGCCAGGTGTTTGACCTGCAGCAGGCTGTTGAAGGCGAGTCGGCCTTTGCCGTCGGCGATTGGCACACCATGCCAAGTGCTGAGGTTGTCGATATGCACCCATGCTGGCCAGGAAGTGGTGTACGGGCAACTGCTGCCGGCGTCGATCAGTTTGTCAGCCGCTTTCTGCACCTCCTGCCAAGTCTTTGGCGGTTTGTCCGGGTCGAGCCCGGCTTTGCGAAATGCCTCTTTGTTGATGAACAGGATCGGTGTCGACCAAGCCAGTGGCAAAGCCAGCAGATTGCCTTTGCCGTCTCCCAGGCCGACGCGCAATTCAGGGGTGATCTGGTTAGCGTCGAAGGACTCGCCGGCGTCTTTCATCACTGCGTATAAAGGCTTGAAATCCCGCTTGGCGGCGACGAAGTGGGCCTGTTCTTCACGAGTCACCAGATTGATGGCACTAGGTACGTTGCCTGGCACCCGGCGGACGAGTTTGATCTGGTAATCCTTCTGGCGCGAATTGAACTGTGCCACCAGTTTGTCGAGACGTTCGGCGCGTTCCTCGTCGAGTTGATGTGACAGCTCGAGATCGAGAGGAGCGCTCCAGGCAGCAGACAGGGCAAACGGCGTGATGAGAGCATACGCCAATGCTGCTGGCAGAAATTTGTGATAGCGCATGATGATCCTCGCAACGGGCGAAAAACGGTCGATTATAGAGTGACTGCCCGAGGATTGCCGAAAAAGCAGTGATTACCGAAAACGCGGCGAAACAATTGACTGGTATGTTCCCGTGATCTGGTGGCTTGTGTGCGTGTCAAGGACGCCTCTATTGGGATGCTGTGATCTGTCGGAATGGCAATAAATGCTTCTAAAAAATATTGAGCGACGTGTTGAACCGTGTGGAACCTACCTAATCGCCATCGAACACGATAAAATCGCGACCAACCTTGCTTATGGACACGAGACGATTTGAAAATCGCTATTCGAGGCAGGGTTTTGCGGTGTGCACCGGCATTCGCGCATGAAAAGGGGAACGGCGTCGTAAAGGGAAGGGATCTCATGAACGAACATGTCACGATAGCCATCGGCCAGTCCTCCGGTCGCCGCCTGAGTCGCTTCGATTGCTCGGTCGGTGTCGTCAAAATTTTGCAATGATCGAATGGCATTTGCTTCACGGCAAAGCGACGCGGTGCTTCGCTTTTGCTGGCAATTCCGTTGCAATTGGCATACGGGAACTTCTCTTTCCATATGATGAACATGTCCCTGCCTTGATGTTGGGGCGGAACGGTTTCGTTGCGATTGCCGATCTGGAATGCGGCGATTGTCGATCATCCCCGGCAGTGATTCCATCTAAAATGAAAATTGGGGTTTCCATGGTGTCGTTGGATAGGCTTCAGGATGCGCTGGTTCCTGCGGTGTCGGCGGTAAACGGTATCCCGCCGCGGCTGGAAAGCCGTTGATGGCGATTTCAATCGACGCTTGTGTCGCTCAACATCAAGGCGATCGCCGGGAGCAGCAAGACCGGGCGATCATCCTGCCGCATCCACGAGGGGGAGGTGTGGCGCTGGCCGTCGTTGCCGATGGTATGGGAGGACATACCGGTGGAGTTATCGCCGCCCAGCAGGTAGTCCATACCGCGCGCAACAATCTCGAACGCTTTTCGGCGCGAACCGAACTGGCGCGCACCTTGCTCGAATCGAGCATCAACGAAGCGCACATGTTGATCAAGGCGTCGCGTTTCATCAACGAAAAGGATCCGCATAGCACGGCAGTGATGCTGCTGCTGCAACCGGGCAAAGCGAGTTGGGCGCACTGCGGCGACAGCCGCTTTTATCACTTCCATGGTGATCGCGTGGTTTTCCGCAGCACCGATCACTCGTATGTTGAACAGTTGGTAGTGCAGGGCAAAATCACTGCCGAGCAGGCGCTGGCCCATCCCAAACGAAACATCCTACTGACTTCGTTGGGCGGTTTGGAAGCGCCGAAGATCGCTTTCGGCGAAACGGATAACCTTGGGGCGAATGATACTTTCTTGCTCTGCTCGGATGGTTTGTGGGCCTATTTCACCGATCAGGAACTGGCCTGGGTGATCCATGGTGCGGCGTCAGCTCGGGAAGCGTCCGAATTGCTGATCGGACGGGCGAGATCCATGGCCAATGGTGAAGGCGATAATATTTCCCTGGTAATTCTGAAGTTGGTTGAGAAGTCTTAGAGCACGTCGATTTAAAGATAATTAAATCAATCTTCCGTTTTTGCGCGGTGACGGAAGGTCGAAAGGAAAAAGTTTCCGTTTCCTGGGCGATTCATTGCACTGACCCAGCCGTAGAAACGCTTTATTTTCTTCCGAGACCGCCAAGCAGGGCCGGGATGGGCCGTCTGGATTTTTGCGAACGTGCTTGTTGACCCAGACCCTTCTCTTCACCGGCGTTGTCGGATGCCGGTCGTGGTGGTGGAACGGCGCTTTCGTAGGGCTTGCTGAAATCGAAACCATCGGCGGCCAGGAGCGGTGATTGGCGAACGCTCTTGCGGGTGGATTTTCCGTCATGGCGATCCAACGTCGCCCGCTCGTTACGGAGCGCGCCGTGAGCCGATGACGGTGAATTCACCGAGCGCCGGCGGTGACCACGTTTGTCAGTCGCTGGATAGGTGTAGTCGATTTCCGGTTCATAGCCCGGAACGACGATCTGGTCCACTTGCAGACGGATCAGTTTTTCGATTTCCATCAAATAGGGCACTTCGCTTGCTGAAACCAGCGACACCGCTGTTCCCGGTTTGCCGGCCCGCCCTGTCCGTCCGATGCGATGAATATAGTCTTCCGGTGTGCGTGGCAATTCGAAGTTGATCACGTGCGGCAATTCGTCAATGTCGAGACCGCGTGCGGCGACGTCAGTGGCCACCAGTACCAGCACCGAGCCGTCCTTGAAGGCCTCGAGGGCTTTCAGTCGATCCTGTTGAGTCTTGTCGCCGTGAATCGAATCAGCGGCGATACCGGCGCGTTGCAGATCGCGCGCCAGTCGGTTGGTTTCAAGTTTGGTCCGCGTGAATACCAACACCTGATTGAAGTCGGCTGATTTCAACAGTTTGATCAACAGCGCGCGTTTGGCGTCCGCCGCCACCGGATGTACTCGATGGGTGATCGTTTCGGAGATAGTGTTTCTTCGGGCCACTTCGACCAATACCGGCTGATTGAGCATCGTATCGGCCAGTTTTTTGATTTCTTCGGAAAAAGTCGCCGAGAACAGCAGGCTTTGGCGTTGTTTGGGCAACAGTCGGATGATCCGTGTCACATCGGGAATGAAGCCCATGTCCAGCATCCGATCGGCTTCGTCGAGAACCAGAGCTTGTACGTTGCCGAAATGAAGACATTTCTGTTCGACCAGATCGAGCAGTCGGCCGGGTGTCGCGACCAGGATTTCGACGCCACAACGAATTTCGGCGATCTGCGGTTTGATATCCACCCCGCCATAGGCGCAACAACTACGCAGCGGAACGTGCTTACTGTAGGCTTTGACGGCGTCATGAACCTGAATGGCCAGTTCGCGCGTCGGTGCCAGTATCAGTACACGTACCGGATGTCTGGCCGGCGAAGAGCTGGAATTGGCGAAAGGCAGGATACGTTGCAGCAAAGGGAGGGTGAAGGCGGCGGTTTTTCCGGTGCCTGTCTGCGCACCGCCCATCAAATCCCGTCCGGCGAGGACGATCGGGATGGCTTGAGCCTGGATGGGAGTCGGTTCCAGATAGCCTTGTTCGGCCAGGGCTTTCAGCAAGTCGGGCGCCAGACCGAGTTCGTCGAAACGCATGGGCAATACCTTCAATCCAATCAAAACGATAAAAAATCAGACGTATATTGACTGGCATTATAACCCGGCCGGGTGCTACGGCAGTGGCGGTTGGTGATTCACCTGGTTTTGAAGGTGCTCAGGGCGTGTTCGACGGCCAGATCGAAGAGCGCTTGACGGGAAATGACCGTTGCTTGACCGGCTCGCAACTGTGCGTCGACCCAGGCCGGTGGACGCGCCAACGCCGAACGCCACTGACGGCTGTACAACAGAACAACGCCGGAAAGCGGGCTTTGCCAACAGCAGAAACCCGTTGAGGACGGTTGATTCGCCAAATGAAAACGCAACCAATCTCCGATCTGCCAGTGTTCGCTGCTCAGTGTGGCCGGTAAGCGAGTCGCGCTGTTAATGCCGAGATAGTGTACGTGATGCCCTTCATTTTCAATCAGTTGTGCTTCACTGTTTTCCGTTTGCTTCGGGTTGGGGCTCATCGCGGTTCGTCGAGCAGCGATTGTAGGTGTCGATACTGGCGGTGGAGGAGCTGATACTGGTGCGTTTCCCGTTGGTGTCCGCAGGGCGGCGGTTTGCAGGTCAAACAAAATATTCATGAACGGCCGCCGTTCAATCGCGGTCACGGCGATGCTGTCCAGACCGGCATTGAGGCGTTTGATCAGCGATGATGCCAATCCGGCCAACCGTTTTCGTTCTTCGGCAGAGTATTTTGGCGTCGCGCTCCAAATCAGTTCTTCGGCTGTTGCCTGACATTCTTGCCAACGATTGCCACCAGCTTTGGCAGCGGCGATCATTACCCGCCGCCAATAGCTGTCCAGGAAAGTGGCAATTTCCGGCGAAGTCGTTTTTGCCAGACAGTTGTCGAGCCACTGGTCGGTCAGCCTGTCGGCATAGATATTTTTTTCGTGTGCTTCAATGAGCGTTACTAGCGGTTGGGCTGCTTTGAGAATCTCTCGGTCGCGTTCGACGATCAACTGGTCGAGTTCGGCGAGCTGAATGTCCAACGATTGGTTCTGATCGGCAAGCGCTTGTTCAGCGCTGGCGCACACTTGCGCAATCCGTTGATAGACCGGGTGCTGGTGCCCGACCTCCCGCGGTAGCCCCAGCGCGGCGTTGCCGATGCGGTTGATCAAACCTCGCGCCGGGTGTTGTCCGTCGGTGAATAACGATGGATCGATGATGGCGCGTTTCAGAAGCGGGATCTGTAGTCCAGCGATGGTCGTCTTGATCGAATAAGGCAGTTCGGGCAGTTCAAAGATGCCTTTGAAAACGAGCGCCAACGTATCGATGGCGACGGCTTCCGGACCGCCGGGAGGCAGAGAAAGATCGTCGGCTTTGAGCGGGTTGAGAGTTTGTTCGCCTGCTATCCCGGTCGAGGCGGTTCCCGGGGTCTGACCGTTTTTTTGCAACGCCGTCAAATGATCGAGCAAACGATTGAGCGTTACCATTGCGTTGGCATCGAACAGCCGATTCCCTTCGATCTGAACCTCTAGCCCTCCGATACTTGGTGTGCTGGCTGCGCCGCGTGACTGTCCGGCCAGTGCCAGACGCAAAGCGGCCAGGGTATCAACGATCGCTGAGGTGGCTCCATGCGCTGTCGATTGATTGGATGGGCGACCGAAAATCTTGGTGTCGACTGCCGGCATGGCTCCGCGACTGGCCAGTAGTTGGTCGATCCGACGGTAGAGCGCTGGCAGATGCTCATTGAAAAGGTCTGCCAAATGATCAAGAAGCGCCAGGGTACGTTCGCTGCTGCCTTCGCTCTGTCGGGCGATGACCCATAGCCCGGCGCTGATTGTTTCCGGGCCGAGGGGATGGTTGTCAGCCGTCATCGTGGGTTTTTGCAGCAGCGTCATGTAGCGGGTTTGTGTTCGCCAAAGGTCGCGGCCGCCGACGTCGTGCAGTTGTTTGGCAATTTCGCCGATCCGGATGTCGAATTCCAGATCGCTGTCAGCCATCAAAGTCATTCTCGAAGATGTCAGGTCGGACGATTCGGCGAAGCCGTCTTCGATGTCACTTTTCACCAAGGCGTCGTGGCTGCGGCCGATGGCCTCGGAAAAAGCCACGAACCACTCTGGCGATCCGACCTCCGCTTGGCGAACGATCTCGCACAGTCCGTGCTGAAACATTTCCCGGCTGGCGTCCAGGATGGCTGACCGGTCCTGTGGTTCAAGGGAGGGCGATGGTGTGAAGCGGTTGGCGCTATGCACGCTATTCATTTTCTGTGGGCGGTCAATGACTCGATGAATGCCGGTGTCCACAAGCGCGGCGCTTGGTTTGGCCAAGGGCAACCGTTTGTCCTGAGTATAGTCAACCGTTCACACGATATTGCCGCACGTTCAATCTCCCCATCTGCTGGCGACAGTGGGCCGCGCGATCAATGGTCGCTCGAATGAGCCGTATCGGTGAGGCTTATCCGCCGTGCTTGTCGGCGTGCTTGTCTTCGCCGGCTTTGGTACCGCCGTCTTTGGGCTCGGTGGGTCTTTCGGCGGTTTCGGCGGGCGGGGCGACGGGCGTTTTTTTCTTCTTCGTTCCGGGCGGCTGCGGAGGGGGCAACTGGGGTTCGATGGTTGGCAACTTGTTCTCGCGCATATAGACGTCCATGTCGCGCCATCCTTCGTAGATTGCCGCTTTGGGTAGCCAGGAATAAATCGAGTAACAGTCTTCGATTGCTCGGCCGGATTGCCGGCAGGCGCCGCCAACGGCTTTCCCTTCGCCTTCAAGACGAGAGGCTTTGGCTGCTGCCGATTCGAGCCCCAGCTTTTGCTGAACGGCGTCACAAGCACTCAAGATCAGCGCAAACGATACGCTGACCAATAAGGTACGGTGGAAACCAAACACTGAATCGGACACCACGAATCCCGTCACGCAAAATCTACAATCTTCATTCTAACCAGTTCCTCCGGCAGGGTGCACCGATGCTGGACAAAACGGCAGACTGCGGGTGATTGTTGATCTTCCAATCCTGCAGCTTTATGGCGCTGTTTCCAAACGCCTGCGCGATAATCGCGTCGTCAAGGTGGCGCGGTGGTGAATGACGGCCAGACTGCAAATGGCAGTTGAACGGTTCACGGCATGCACACATGAAGCCACATGCCATTCCGCCGTCGCCGAGCAAATTTTCAAAAAACCGACTGAATTAACGATTTGTTGTGATTCCTCAGCCGTGTCATGATCGTCGACCGCTCGGCTGTCGGCGTCGGAGTTGTGCTTTGCGCCAGGGGTGGCTGGGGGGTGTGTCACGGTTGCTGCATCACGGCTATGCGAAGTTTTTTGGCGATGCGCCGAAACGCGGCACGCCCAAAGAGGTTCAGTTACACGGAGATGGGCAACGTAGCTTACTGACCAATTTTGGCAAGAGGAATATGCGCATGAATAATGTCGGTAGCAGGGTGGCCGAGACAACGGCTGCCCATTCCGCCGTTGGTTTTTGGCAAGCTTTTTCCTTCTGGTTCAAGTTGGGTTTCATCAGTTTTGGTGGTCCAGCCGGACAAATTTCCATCATGCATCAAGAATTGGTCGAAAATCGGCGCTGGATTTCCGAGCGACGATTTTTGCATGCGCTTAATTACTGCATGATCCTTCCTGGGCCGGAAGCACAGCAGTTGGCGACCTATCTCGGTTGGCTGATGCACCGGACCTGGGGAGGGATCGTTGCCGGGGCACTGTTCGTCTTGCCCTCTTTGCTGATCCTCATCGTTCTGTCCTGGGTGTATATCGCTTTCGGTGAATTGCCTCTGGTCGCGGGACTGTTTTATGGCATCAAACCGGCCGTGGCGGCCATCGTTGCGCAGGCGGCGCAACGTATCGGTTCGCGGGCGTTGAAGAACGCTTGGCTGTGGGGCATTGCGCTGCTGTCGTTCATCGCCATTTTTGCCATTGAGGTACCGTTTCCGGCAATCGTTGTCAGCGCAGCGCTGCTTGGCTACTTGGGCGGCCGGTTTGCCCCGGACAAATTCATGATCGGAGGGGCTGCGCATCATGCCGTCTCGTCTTCAGCAAGCGCGTTGATTGACGATAATACGCCGACGCCTGAGCATGCCCGGTTCCGCTGGAGCCGGTTGTGGTTGGTGGTAGCCGCCGGTGTTGGAGCATGGTTGCTGCCGATGGGTCTGCTGGTCGCCAGCTACGGCTGGTCGCACATGCTGACACAAATGGGCTGGTTCTTCACCAAAGCGACCCTGCTGACCTTCGGCGGCGCTTACGCTGTGCTGCCGTACGTCTATCACGGCGCGGTTGGTGACCATGGCTGGCTGACGGCTTCGCAAATGATCGACGGTCTGGCCTTGGGAGAAACGACACCGGGACCATTGATGATGGTGGTGGCATTCGTCGGTTTTGTCGGGGCTTACACCCAGGCCCTGTTTGGTCCGGAAATGCGCTTTTTTGCGGGTGCGGTCGCCGCCTGTCTGGTGACATGGTTCACTTTTCTGCCATCGTTTGTCTTCATTCTGGCCGGCGGCCCACTCGTGGAAAGTACGCACGGCGATCTCGCATTTACCGCGCCGTTGACCGCTATCACCGCTGCGGTGGTTGGCGTGATCTTGAATCTGGCGCTGTTTTTTGGTTACCACATCTTTTGGCCCCAGGGGATTATCGGTCGTTTTGATGCGCTGTCGGCGTCGATCGCCCTGCTTGCTGCCGTCGCCTTGTTCCGTTTCAAGTGGAACGTCATCCACGTCATTGCGGCGTGCGCACTTTTTGGTCTGATGTTGGCGGTCTTCTGATCTGTCCGGATTCACTCGCAACGCATATTTTCTGAGGAAGCGCGGACCGCTCGCTGGCCGTGCCGGTGACCTGCTGCACTACACGAGTCATGCTGTCTTCGCCTGATCGATGGATGAACCTTGCCATCTTGCCATGTGTCAGGAGTTGCAGTCGGTTGACCAATTGCTCAACGTTTCCATGCGCGATGAAGAACGAAAGCGCAAACCGACGGGTAACGACATTTTTCAGAATAATTTTTATAAACATCGGAATAAAAGATTTTTGAGAAAAAAGTCTCAAGCTGGCCGATTGTTGTCCGTAGGTGGGGTAACTAGTCCCTGACACTGAATTTAACGGAGAAAGCACGATGTTCAAACATGATCAATCGACTCAGTTCCGCGCTTCAAACCGGGCATCCTCTTCGATTCACGAACGGCATGCAGCGATATTTTCTCTGGCGGAACGTCACCCGGAAACGATGATCGACGTGCGTCCTTTACCTTGTCGCCAACCTTTGGAGCGTCCGAAATCGGCGACGGTGTTTCTCGAACTGGCCAGTGCCCAGCAACGCATCAATGAACTTGAACAAGCGTTACATGAGGCGCGGGCCGCCGCATTGACCGACCCTTTGACAGGCGCGCTCAATCGTCGGGGTTTCGATGAAGCCTGTCGCCGTGAATCGGCTCGTGCGCGACGCAAGGGGGTTCGGATTGCTTTGGCGATGATCGATCTCGATGATTTCAAGAAAATCAATGATGAATTCGGGCATGCCATTGGCGATGAGGCACTGATCCATCTGGTGCGTACGCTGCGCAATGCTTTACGGCCTACGGATATTCTTTGTCGATTCGGCGGTGAAGAGTTTGTCGTCTTATTGCCGGAAACTCGGCGCTGTGATGCCGCTGCGGCGATTACACGCATTCAACGTCGTTTTTCGGCCAAAACTTTGCCGGGTACCGATATCCAGGTGACCTTCAGTGCCGGGGTCGTGGTGCAGGATTATGACGAGTCCTTGGACGACACGCTCGCGCGCGTCGACGCTGCGACGTACTCAGCCAAGCGGAATGGAAAAAATTGCGTGGTTACCGGCTGATGAACTTCTGCAGCCGGCGCGTTGGGGTTGCGCCAGCAGAAACAACGGCGTGTCAGACGAAGCTGTTCTGCGGAAGACGCAAGGACGAGCCGCGTGCTTCAACGTGTGAGCTCCCTCGAGTGAGGGCAGCCCATTACTGGAAATAACGCCTCCTCAACCTGCACTCAGCATCTGTAGTTCCTGGATTTCAAAGGTCTGTGGCTGAGATCGCAGCCTGCTCGCGCGCCATCCAACGGATCAGCGAGCATCGAGAAACTCTGCCAGGATAGGACGCGTATTGCGGACTCACCGAGAGTCTGAGCACTTGGTGCGACCTCGACAAGCGGGTGCGACGCAAGTTACGCTGCGCTCTTTGGAAACAATGGGGTCGAACGTTCTATCGGGAACGGTGCCAATGCGCGTATCGGTGTGCCAAGGGTGATACACCAACCGGTCCGCATGTGCGCCATGGTGGGTGCCGCAGATCCCCGTTCTGTCGATCATGCGCTCGTTGCGTTTCTTCGCGAGAGGGACTGTGCCGAGCCCGGCACCCCGGTAGAGATTTGCTTCACCGAGTTGCCGGATACGTGACCCTGTTCATTCGGTGGTATGGGAGTAGGAGTCCGCGAGACGTTCTCCGATCCCGATAACCCTTTTTGGAAAAGGAGTGGTGTCATGGATCTCAAGGAGTGGCTCGGCCGTTGCGAAGAATCGATCGACACGTTGACCCCGACGCCATACGCGGCGATGTCGGCGACGCTCGATCGACCTGCCGACCGTCCGGCAAATGGGGTGCCGTTGCCGGCTCTGTGGCACTGGCTGTACTTTTTGCCGGTGCACCGCCAATCGGAAATCGGCGCCGACGGCCATGCCAAACGGGGTGGCTTTCTCCCGCCGGTACCGTTGCCGCGACGGATGTGGGCGGCCAGTCAGTTCGAGTTTCATCAGCCATTGCGTATCGGTGACACCGTCAGCCGGCTGTCGACGATCGATGACATCACCGAGAAAAACGGTCGGAGCGGGCGGCTGGTTTTCGTCAAGGTCCGGCATGATCTGCGTCGGGTTGGCGAGAGCGAACTGGCTGTGCGCGAATTTCACGAAATCGTCTATCGCGACCTCGGCGAACCGGAGATGGCCCCCCCGCCACCACGGCCGACGTACCCGGATCCGGTGTGGCGGACGCGCTGGTTGCCCGACGAGGTGCTGCTGTTCCGCTACTCGGCACTCACTTTCAATGGGCACCGCATCCATTACGATCGCCGTTATGTCACTGAAGTGGAAGGGTATCCCGGCCTGGTGGTCCATGGCCCCTTGCTGGCGACGCTGCTGGTCGATCTGCTCCGGCACCGCTGTCCGGATGCTGAATTGACCCGTTTCGAATTCCGCGCGCTACGCCCGACCTTCGACGGCCAACCCTTTTTCGTCAACGGTACGCCGCAGCCTGACGGCAAGCAGGTCCATCTGTGGGCCGAAGACCATCAAGGTTGGCTGACGATGGACGCTACCGCCACCTTGAAGTGAGAGGTAGTGAAGAAATGCTCACGGGCAGGCCGAGATGTCAGGCACGAGTGCGCGAACGACAAGACTTTCAGTGGATAGGTGAGGAGTGAGTAACGGTGCAGATTGGCCGTGCAGTAGATTTATTCGCGCCTTCTGAGTGCTTCTGTCCGCCTGGCAGTGCGCCGTTTCGTCGGGAAAGTGGAAATCCGGCCGATCCCGCGAGGTCGGCAGGGGCGTGCTAGAATCGCGCCCCGCTTTTTTCTCCGTCCCGATGTCCGCTTCATTGAATCCGCAGCAACGCGCGGCGATCCGATACCTGGACGGGCCGCTGCTGGTGTTGGCCGGCGCCGGATCAGGCAAGACCCGCGTAATTACCGAAAAAATCGTTTATCTGATCGATGACTGCGGCCTCGAACCGTGCCATATCGCGGCGATCACCTTCACCAATAAGGCGGCGCGCGAAATGCAGGAACGGGTCGGCAAATTGTTGGCCGGCAAACGAGCGAACGGGCTGACGATTTCCACTTTTCATGCGCTTGGGGTGCGCATTCTGCGCGAGGAAGCGTCCGCGCTGGGCTACAAGCCCTCTTTTTCGATTCTGGATGCTGCCGATTGTTCCGGCATTGTCGCCGAACTGGCCGGTAGTGCCGATAAGGGCGCCATCCGCCGCTTGCAGACGCAATTGTCGAACTGGAAAAACGCGCTGATTTCGCCTGATGAAGCCCGGCAACAGGCACAAACGGACGGTGAATCGTTGGCTGCCAACGTCTACGCCAGCTACGTGGCGACGTTGCGCGCGTACCAAGCGGTTGATTTCGACGATTTGATCGTTCTGCCGGTCGCGTTGTTCGACCAGCAACCGGAGCGGCGCGAGAAATGGCAGAACCGTTTGCGTTACCTGCTGATCGATGAATACCAGGATACCAACGCCTGCCAGTACGCCCTGTTGAAAGGCTTGGCCGGCCCGCGGGCGGCGTTCACTGCCGTCGGTGACGACGACCAGGCGATCTACGGTTGGCGTGGTGCCGACATCGACAACCTGCGCCGCCTGCCGGAAGAGTATCCCCAGTTGAAAGTGATTACCCTCGAGCAGAATTACCGATCGACGGGGCGGATCCTGCAGGTGGCCAACGCGCTGATCGCCAACAATGAAAAACTGTTCGAAAAACGGTTGTGGTCAGCGTTGGGACATGGCGAGCCGATCGCCGTTACCGCCAGCAAGAGCGGCGACTCGGAAGCGGCGGCCGTGGTGATGAAATTGCAGGCGCATCGTTTCGAACATCGTGGCGAATATCGTGATTACGCCATCCTCTACCGCGGAAATTTTCAAGCGCGGCCTTTTGAGCAGGCGTTGCGTGACCAGCGCATTCCCTATGTGTTGTCTGGAGGGCAATCGTTTTTCGACAAAGCCGAAATCAAGGACGTGCTGGCTTATCTGCGATTGCTGGCCAATCCAGATGACGATCCGGCGTACCTTCGGGCCATCACCACGCCGAAGCGTGGCGTCGGCAGCAGCACGCTGCAGACCCTGGGCACGTACGCCGGCCGCCGTCATCGTTCGTTGTTTGCCGCGGCGGTGGAGCAAGGTTTCGCCAGTCAGATTCCGCCGCGTCTGCTCGAACCGCTGGAACAGTTTTCTGGATTGGTCCGCCGGTTGCAGGCCAGTGCGGCGCATCAGCCAGTGAAGACGGTACTTGCCGAGTTGCTGACCGCCATCGACTACGAGGACTGGCTGCACCAGCGCGAGGAACGACGCACGGCGCAGGCGAAATGGGCGAACCTCCAGGATTTCTGCGACTGGCTCGGCAAAAAGGGTGAGGACGAAGGCAAGTCGCTGCTCGAGCTGACGCAGAGCATCGCTTTGAGCAGCTCGCTTGACAAGAACGAGGCCGACATCGACGCGGTTCGCCTGTCGACGCTGCATGCGGCCAAGGGGCTGGAATTCAAACATGTTTTCCTGGTCGGTCTCGAAGAAGGAGTCCTGCCGCACCGCGAAGCCCAGGCCGACGGCCGTCTCGAGGAAGAGCGCCGCTTGATGTACGTCGGCATTACCCGCGCGCAACGCTCCTTGCATCTGAGCTATGCTGAGCGTCGTCAGCAGGGCCGGGAATGGATTCCCTGTCAGCCCTCGCGATTCATCGCCGAGCTGGGCGGTGAAAATTTGCGCTTTTCCGGGGGGAAACACCAGACAGCCCCCGATAAGGCCACCGCCAGCCAGCGTTTGGCGACGCTCAAGGCGATGCTGGCGGAGAAGCGCTGAAACATCGGCATCCTCCACCGGTCACGGGATGTTACAGCAGGTTACCAAGCAACTGACATCGATCAGTCGCGTCGCTCGTTATTGCTGCAAGACCGCAAACAAAATAATTTTCTTGCTGCGGTCGAGCGAAATCAGCCCATTTATTTCAGGAGACCACCATGTTGAAGAATTTGCTTGCTATCGCCATCGCCGCCGCTTTCGGTACCGCCGCTTTCGCACAGGTGCCCGCCGCCGCGCCGGTCAAGGAAATGGCCAAAGAAGTGGGCAAAGCCGCGGTGAGTGCAGTCACCCCCGCTACTGCTCCGGTTGCTGCTCCGGTCGCCGCCGCCCCGGCAGCCAAACCGGAGACCAAAGCCGCTGACAGCACGGTACACGCCAAGCCGGCAGTGAAGAAGCATCACGTCAAGAAGCACGGCAAGTACAAGGCGAAAAGACACGGCGTCAAAAAGCACAGCGTCAAAAAAGCCGCTGCGCCGGTAGCCACAACCCCCGCTCCCGCCGTTGCCGCTACCCCGGCGGTTCCCGCGGTGTCGGGCAAGTAAAGCGCTGCCGTCGGTTCGCCGACGGTCTGCTGGCGAATGATCAAAGGAGGCCCAGGCGGCCTCCTTTGGCGTTCATGCGATCTTCGCAGTCTGCATCGCCCGACCATGCGCCTCGAAATCGGTAAAAACTGTCCCCCACTTGTCTACCCGATTCGCAACGATAGTTGATGGTTCATTGCCAGCAGGTTCCCAGGAATGCTGGCAGCAGCGGCTCTCTCAAACGACCGCGCAGTGCTCTCGCAGAAAACGCATGGCCTGACCGAGCGTATCGTCGGCGTCGTCGAGCAGATAGGTTTCAGCGTCGCTGAAGAATTCCTGCCACAAGACGTCCAGATCGTCCTGCATCGCCAACGGTGCGAAGTCGCGGATGAAGGCTCGCACCGGCTCGTTGCGCAATCCGTCGGTACGGCTTTGCTGGATCAACGCGCGGGCGGCTTTCCGGCTCAAGGTCGGTTTGGGCGCCACGCCGACGGCCAGACAGACGAAAACGGTCAACAACGCGCTGTCGTCGGTTTTGCCGCCGGTGACCTGACGCCATCTCGATGAGGTTGCCGCTTCCAGTGGTGCGCTGTCATCGATGTTGAAGTCGCGCAGGAAGTAAGCGGGGGCGAGATCGGTGTACAACCGGTCGAGCGGCTCGTTGCGGTCGAGCAGGCGCGGTATGTCGTGCTTTTCCAGGTGTCGCCATTCACGTTCGACACTCGGCTGCGCGGAGGGGGAAAGGCCGGCGAGCAGAGTGTGCACCCGTTGCCGGCTTTTCGTCGATACGCTTTTGCCGTGCAAGTGTTTCAACAGACCGAGAAATTCACTGCCGTTCGGTAGCAGCGGTACTGACTTGCCGCTCAAGGTGACCAGCAGCGCGCTGCGGAGTATCGTTTCGGCGCTGGCGCCGTCCACGTCCCGTAGCGATAGTTTCGCCTGGGTGACGAAAAGTTGTGCCGTCTCGATCGCTGCTCGGTTCTCCTGCCGTTGCTTCAGAACATGCCGGTAATCGGCCAAGGTGCGTAACGACCAGTCGGCGAGGAATGCTTTTTGTGAGATGCGCGAGGTAACCGCGCCGAGTGTCGTGTCTTCCGGCAGCGCCCACAGGCTTTTGAGCATTTCGGAGCCACCCCGGGAGTGCGACAGCAGGGTGTGATCGCGCAGCGAGCACGCCGCGCGGTCGAGATCGCCGACGCTACTCTCCTCGAGGAACAGGCTGATCAGATTCACCAGCCGTTGGCGCGCCAATTCGATGTTCGGGCGGAGATAGGCGCTGCCGAAATGGTCGGCGATCTGGACGATGCCTTTGGGCGCGTCGTTGAAAAAGCGTTCGATCTGTTGCCGGTCGATCAATCCCTGCTGAACGCCATGACGCAACGCCCGTTCGAAAAAAGGGCGGTCGTCGAAAACGGTGACCTGTTGCTCAGCCGGAGACATGACGTGCCGGTGCCTGACGTTGCCGGCTCAGAGTGCCGATTCGTCTTCGGAGTCGAGCGGCCGCGCGGGCGGCTCGGCCGAGGGGATGGCCGCAGACAGTTCGATGCGCCCGGCGATCAGATCGTCGAGCAGTTGGCGACGTGCATCGGCGCTGACCCGCGCGCGCAGGATCAACAGCACTTCGCGGAACAGTTCGGGAAACTGGCAACGCAACAGCCAAGTCACTTCCATCCAGTCGTGGTCACTGACTTCGCTGTGATTGAGGAACGGGCGATAGCCATCGGCATCGAATAGCGCTTCCAGGCGTTCGTCGTCGTCCATTTCCATCAATGCCTCGTCGCCTTCGCCAAAGAAGTCGAAAGTGCCGGTCCGGAAGAAATGTTCGATATTTTCGACGCGTTCCCAAAGATAGTCGGCCAGTACGTCAGTGCCGCCGTCGACCTCGCCGATTGCCGCCAGAAACTCGCCGGGATCGGCATCGGCTCTGAAAATCACTGAATTGATCATGCCGTGCAGCCGTTGATGGTTGTTTTCCCCGTAACGCCGCTCGAGAACGATGGCCCGGGCGAACTGTTCCGGCGATACCAGCAGATTGACCACCGACTCTTTCGATGAATCGTAGTCACGCAGCACCGCCAGCAAGTCCTTGGACGGAAATTCGTCGAGGGCGACGATCAGCGCCTGATCGCCCTCGCTTTCCACCAGCGAGACCAGTGCGGCTTCCGCACCGACGATATCGCCGGCGCGAACCAGTTTCTCGGCTTTGACGAGCGCAGGGTAAGTCATTGCCTAGGTTCCAAAGTAAGGGTCTTTTTTATCGAAACCTTGTTGTGAAAGCCAATCCTCACCGGCTTCCTCAAGGTCACGGTCATCGGCATCGTCGTCGCGCTTTTCCTCTTCGTCATCACCACGGTGGTCATGGTTGGCTGGTGAGTCTGTCGGCCGTTCATCGCCGTCAGTTTTACCGCGCAGGTATTCCAGGCAGGCGGCGACGACCAGAAAATGATCGCCGAAAGGGTCCTGCAGGACGGTTTCGGCAAGCGTCGCCGCCCAGGGCTGCAAATGCACCGAGGCTTGCAGTTGTGACCAGGTCGGCAGATCCTCGGGATCGAGACCGGACAACTGATTGAAAATTTCCGGGCGCGGAAAATCCAGTCCGCCGTGGAAAGCGACGGCAACCATCTCCGGGTTGCACTCGATCATCGGCAGCAGCAGGGGCACTTGCTTACGTTTGTCGCGCAAACGCTTGGCAAGAACATCCTGACCGGCGGAATCGGTCATCAAATCATCGAGTTCGGCTTCGTAAGCGGATTTCAACTCGGCAAAATACGGTGACAGCCTCACTGCAGGACTCCTTCAAGATAATGTTGCCAGATTTCGCGCGCCGTTTGCAGCGGCTGGTCGAGCAGGTTACGGCGGCGGTTGTCGTCGTAGTCCTGTCGGCGTTGGCCGTCGCCCAGTGTCTCGTATGCTTCCTGTACCGCACGGAATTTATCGGCGGCGTCTGCTTCGGTATTCCGGTCCGGATGAAACTGCAGCGCCTTGCGGCGGTAAGCCTGTTTGATCTGATCGATGGTCGCGTCGCTGGCGATCCCCAATTCAGCGTAAAAATCCTTCATTGATGCTTTCGTAGACAGAAGTCGAACCGAAATCCTGGGGCGATGCGCACTACGATCCTGGGCCAATCACTGGCTGATGACGATTCCGGCGTATCGCAAAAATGACCCGAAACTGTTCGGCAGCCGATTCATGACCGATAAAACGAACGATTTTCCGTGCTGCTTGGCGTTTTACGATAACCGTGCATTTTCCGGCCGCGCATTTTAGCCTTTGCCCGGCAGGAAAGGTCAAATTTGCCCTTGATTTCAGCTTGGAAACGGTCTTGTCATAACATCTTGGGGCGTCTATAGTCCCACCAGTACGGCGGATGCGACGCAAGCGGAGATGAGGGGGCTGTGCAGTTGCACCGTAGACCAATGCCGTGCGGCCCAGAGGCAAATGTGTGATGCAGATCATTCAAAAAACGTGGCATGAACGATCGGGATGGGCTGGCCAACATTCGCCGATCGACAATCCCCAGTTAGTGCTGATTTTTGGCGCCACCGCCATTTTGCGTGAGCCGATGATATTGGCGTCTATTCGTGCCGATTTCCCAGGAGCGCTGATTTTCGGCTGTTCGACCGCCGGTGAAATCCACGGCACGCGGGTAAGTGACGGTAGTCTGACATTGACGGCGGTCCGTTTCGAAAAAACCCGTTTGCGTTTGGCGAGTATCCCGGTGATGGCGGCGCATGAAAGTGTCTTGGCTGGACGTGAATTGGCCGCTCAGCTTGCTGCGCCTGACCTGGTGCACCTGTTGGTCCTTTCCGATGGTTTGGGAGTCAATGGCAGTGAGTTGGTGCGTGGCTTGCGTGATTCCCTGCCCAAAAAGATCAGCGTGACGGGGGGGTTGGCCGCCGACGGGAACCGATTCGAAACAACACTGGTCTGTGCTGATCATGTTCCTCGAACAGGTTGTGTGGCGGCACTGGGCTTTTATGGTGACGCTCTGGTCGTGGGCCATGGCTCGTTAGGTGGTTGGGATGCCTTCGGGCCGCTGCGGCGGGTGACACGTTCGCAAGGGAATATGCTTTACGAGTTGGACGGACAATCTGCGTTGTGTCTTTATAAGCAGTATCTCGGGGCATACGCGGCCGATCTGCCGGCTTCTGCGCTGCTTTTTCCCCTGGAAATGGATCTGGAATCCGGAGAGTACGGCCTGGTGCGGACGGTGGTAAACGTCAATGAAACCGAACGAAGCATGACTTTCGCTGGGGACATTCCGCTAGGTGCGACCGTCCGCCTGATGAAGGCCAATTTTGACCGGCTGATCGGGGGGGCTGAAGATGCAGCTAACGCCAGTAAGCGTTTCTTCCGAAACATGCCGGTAGAATTGGCGTTGCTGATCAGTTGTTTCGGTCGCAAATTGGTCCTCAAACAACGCATTGAGGAGGAGCTTGAAGCGGCCTGCGCGGTTCTCGGCGAACAGACGGTAATGACCGGGTTTTATTCGTACGGCGAAATTTCACCTTTTGTACCTCATGGGCGCTGCGAGTTGCATAATCAGACCATGACGATCACCACTTTTGCCGAACGCTGACATGCATCCGCTACTGAACCGGCAAATTCGGCGCACGCTGGGTGAATTGACCGACATTCCCGAGGATTGGCGACGCCTCCTCGAGTTGGTCGATGCTGCCTATTGCGAAAGTGACGAAGATCGACGGCAGCTCGAGCGGATGGTCGAATTGTCCTCCAGCGAACTGAATCGGCAAAATGCGACGTTGAAACACGAGGTTGACGAGCGGCAGCAGGCCGAAACCCAATTACGCGAGAGTTATAAGCGGCTGGCGGTATGGGCGCGGCACCTTGAAACGCATAACCAGCAGATGGCGTTGCTGAACAAATTGGGCGACATGCTGCAAGCCTGTCAGCATGTCGCTGAAACCCATCGCATTTTGTCAGAGTTGCTGGCCCAGCTCTTTCCCGATGATGCCGGCAGTCTCGCCCTGCTGGGGGATCCCGAAAATTTTTATGAGGTGGTTGCCGACTGGGGTGATGGCGTCGAACGTAGACGGCAGTTCCATGCCAACGAATGCTGGGCATTGCGTCGAGGACACGCGCATCAGACGGTTCCCGGCGAAGGCGAAGCCTCTCGTTGCGCCCATTTGTTGCAAGCCCCCCCCGGAGGTTACCTTTGCGTGCCGTTGATTGCCCAAGGTCGAATGCCAGGTGTGCTGACCTTGCAGCAAGGCCAGTTCGAGAACGAGGAAGTTGACCCGGAAGATCATCTGGGATTGCTGGAAGCGCGCCGACAACTGGTGCACATGACTTCTGAGAACATCGGTTTGGCGATCGTCAATTTGCGCCTCCGTGAATCGCTGCGTACGCAGTCACTGCGTGATCCGCTGACCGGGCTGTATAACCGGCGGCATATGGACGACTTCATGGCCCGCGAATGTCGTCGGGCGCAACGGCAGCATCGTTCGGTCTCGTTCATGATGGTCGATGTCGACCATTTCAAGCGTTTCAACGATAAACACGGTCACCAGGCGGGCGACGCGTTGCTTGCCGGGCTGGCGCAAGCCCTGCAACAACGCTTGCGGGGGGATGACATCGCCTGCCGCTATGGTGGTGAAGAGTTCATCGTCATCTTGCCGGGAGCGTCATTGGGAAACGTCGTGCAACGTGCCGAATCTTTACGTCGACTCGTAGCGGATGACTTGCGCATCATCTATGACGGTGAGGAGCTTCCCGGAGTGACCCTGTCGATCGGCGTATCCACTTTCCCAGAACACGGGCTCAGCGGCGAACAGTGTATTCGCGCTGCAGACGATGCGTTATATCGCGCCAAGTTGGCTGGCAGAGACCGGGTCGTCGAAGCCGAGTAGCCGACGTGTACGTTTTCCAAGCACGGTACCAGACGTTACGGCGGCATGCCATTCAATTCCTCTGACCGCAAGACTCTTCGCGCTGTAAAAGGTGTCGGGGATGTCGTGATTACGCGGCTTGAGCAGCTCGGTTACTCGTCGCTAAACGAGTTGGCTCAGGCCGGAGTGGATCATATTCTTGCTCGAGGGGCTGCTCTGACCGGGTCCTCCTGCTGGAAAAATAGTCCTCAAGCACGCGCCGCCATTGCCGGTGCAATTGCTGTCGCCAGGAGCCTGTCGGACTTGAGCGATCGTAACGAACTGCGAGGGACAACGATGATCGTTGTTCCTGATTTCGATGCGCATGGCGAGCCTATGCAACGAGAGCAACAGCCAAAGCACAAGGCAGTGAGTTCATCTGTGGGGATTTCCGAACTGCCAGGTTTGGGCGCCAAGTCGGCCCATATGCTTGCGGCGGCTGGAATAACGTCTGTTGATCGTTTGCGTTACAAAGGTGCTGTTGGCGCATTTCTCGCGGTCAAGAATAGTGGTCAGCGTCCGAGCCTCAATTTATTGTGGGCACTGGAAGGGGCGTTGACAGGCGTACCATGGCAAGAAGTTTCACGCCAGCACAGAACGAGTCTGCTGTTGGGGTTGGAGAAAGCGGAAACCGAACTTCTTGTCGTTGCACGCGACCCGCGATAGTTGAGGTGACACTCGAGTCTACCGTGCTGTCTGGTCAGCGCGCTCAGGCCCAGCGGCCCGATCACTTCCACCACAAAACGCATCAGGCGATTTGCCGGCAACCATTCGATTCGTTTACCGGCGGGGCAGCAGTCGCTCGGTGTTTCGGTCAACAACAACGAGGCAGCTCAGCGGTGGGGGCAAGCAACGGCTGGACAGTGCGCGCATTGTCCGGGCTGTCTCGTCCTGGGGGAAGGTTCGAAAGTCAGGCAGCTCCCAGAATATCAATTGGATAAGTGAGATGGCGAGCGCATTGGCGGTACGCAGGCCATCGATTGGTCGGCAGGATCATTTGTTCGCCGTTACCCCAAAAATAACTTTACACGTTGGGAACGAGTTGCTAGGATCAAACGGGATGCAAGTGAATATGCTAATTAAAAAATAGACAATGGTTGTCTTTCGCGAGGGGTAGCGATTTGCGGTTTGATTTTTCGATCTTTAATCCCAAAGCGCGATCACTGATCGGTCTCGATATCAGTTCCTCATCGGTCAAGATGGTCGAACTGTCCCTGGATGGTAAAGGAGGATATCGGGTCGAACGATACGCGATCGAAGTTTTGGCGCGCGACATCGTATCAGATGGCAACATTGTCAATCTCGAAGGTGCCGCTGAGGCGGTGCGTCGGGCTTGGAAAAAGATGGCTACGTCAACCCGTCTGGTGGCGATCGCTTTGCCGGCTTCACACGTCATCACTAAAAAAATAATTGTCGCCGCGGGGCAACGCGAGGAGGATCTCGAAGTCCTGGTCGAATCCGAAGCCAACCAGTACATTCCGTTCCCTTTAGAAGAAGTGAATCTGGATTTTCAGGTCATCGGACCTGCACCTTCCTCATCTGACGAAATTGAAGTCCTGATCGCCGCCTCACGGAAAGAGAAGGTCGAAGACCGTGTGGCTGTGGCCGAATCGGCCGGATTGAAGCCGGTGGTTCTTGATGTCGAATCGTATGCGGTATTGGCTGCGTTCGAACTGATCGAGCAACAACTCCCTGAGGGTGCTGAGAACCGGATTGTCGCGCTGGTCGATATCGGAGCCAATGTGATGAATTTGACTGTCCTGCGTAATGGGCAGCAACTTTATACTCGCGAACAGGCTTTCGGTGGCAATCAACTGACTCAAGATATCTCACGTTTTTTCGGAATGAGTTTCGAGGAGGCAGAGGCGGAAAAGCGCCGCAACAATTTGCCAGATAAATACGAGTCCGAACTTCTCAAGCCCTTTTTGGAGTCACTGTCACTCGAATTGTCGCGAGCGTTGCAGTTCTTTTTCACATCCACACAATTCAATCACATCGACCATATCGTTTTGTCCGGTGGTTGTGCCATTCTTCCCGGCGTAGATGAGGTGGTGGCTTCGCGGACACAGATCAATACGATCATCGCTAATCCTTTCAACGGCATGTTTCTCTCCGAGCGTGTTCGCAGCAAGACTCTGCAGACCGACGCGTCCTCATTGATGGCGGCATGTGGCTTGGCGCTACGGAGGTTTGACGCATGATTCGAATCAACCTGTTGCCTCACCGTGAAGAAAAACGACGGATCAGGCGACAGCAATTTTACGCACTGCTGGGTTTTATCACACTGTTCTCGGTGTTGGTTATTTTTGTCGTCTATTCAGTAATCTCCAGTTATATTTCGACCCAAGAGGCCAAGAACGATTTTCTGAAACGGGAAATTGCTGTTCTTGACAAGCAGATCGATCAGATCAAAAAACTAAAAGAACAAAGCGAAGCGTTGATGGATCGTAAACGGGTGATCGAATCTTTGCAGCGAGACCGTGCGGAAGCCGTACGCTTACTGAGTGAATTGACCAAACAGATGCCCGAAGGCGTGTATATCCGCTCCTTGAAACAGGAAGGACAGCGAATCAATCTTGTTGGTTACGCCCAGTCGAGTGCTCGGGTGTCGACCCTGATGCGTAATCTGGAAGCATCGCCTTGGCTTGAAAAACCCGAGTTGCTGGAAATCAAAGCGGTGGTGGTCGATAAACGTCGTCTCAATGAGTTCGGCATGAATGCTTTACTCAAACGCATTTCTCCCAACTCAGCAACATCCGCTCCGGTCAGTAAACCTTTGAGTGCTGGAAAGGGTGCGCCGTGAAAATGCCCGCGTTACCCGTCATTGATTACCAATCGATTATCGACGAATTTCGAAATCTGAATCCCAGAGATGTCGGCGCGTGGCCGTTAGTGCCTCGCATTACTGCCTTGGTCGTATGGTCTTTGATTATTCTGCTGGCGGGTTGGTGGTTTTTTTGGTCTGACCAAATCGATTCGCTCAATAGCAAAATGCAGAACGAATTGAAGCTGCGTGATGAATTCGTTACCAAGAAAAAACAGGCGGTCAATCTTGACCTTTATGTTCAGCAGCTTAATGAAATCGACCGTTCGTTCGGTACTTTGCTGAAACAGTTACCGAACAAATCCGAGGTCGAGGCGCTGCTCGTCGAGATCAACCAAGCAGGAATGGGGCGGGGCTTGCAATTCGAGCTGTTCAAACCCGGCGCCGAGCTGGTGAAGGATTTTTACGCCGAATTGCCAATCACCGTACGGTTGACAGGCATGTATCATGATTTCGGCGCTTTTGCCGGAGACATTGGCAAGTTGTCCCGGATTGTCACCTTGAACAACATCGCTATTACCGGCAATGCCCAAGCCAAGGACGGGACACTGGTGATGGATGCTATCACCAAAACTTTCCGTTATTTGGATGAAGAGGAACTGGCGGCGAAGAAGAAAGCGGCGCAGGCACAAGCAGCAAAAGGCGGGAAAAAATGAAGAACCTGTCTTGGCTGTTGCTTTTCGTCGTTACCCTTGTCGCTTGTTCGTCGGATGAGCATGACGATCTCCAGCAATGGATGGATTCCGTTGCCCTGGATACCAAAGGAAAAATCCCACCAATTCCGATCGTCGAGCCGTATGTGCCTGTGCCCTATGATGTGGGTGGCTTGGTCGACCCGTTCAAACCTGGCAAGATCGGGCCAGAAGACAAAAAAGGTGGTGGCGGGTTCCGCCCCGATCTTGACCGCCCCAAGGAGCCGTTGGAAGCCTATCCGCTGGAATCACTGCAGTTTGTTGGCGTAATGACTCGTCAGAAGAAATCCTATGCCATCATCCAAGCCGACGGAGCCTTGTATCAAGTGAAAATCGGTAATTATATGGGACAGAACTTCGGCGTGATCGTTGCCGTATCCGAAGCCGAGATCACCTTGCGCGAGCTGACTCAGGATGCTGCAGGGGATTGGGTCGAAAGAACGAGCAGCATGCAGTTGCTGGAGAAGGGGACGAAGTAAATGAAGCCAATGAAACAATTCCTGCTCGTCGTGATCAGTGTTTTTTTGATGTCGATTGCTGTGGTTCGCGCCCAGGATCATTCATCGCAGAACACCATTGAATCGATCAATGTGGTACAGCAGGGCGCCGTCACCAACGTGAAAGTAGGCTTCAAACAGCCGTTGCGAGCCTTGCCGGCAACTTTCAGTGTTTCCAAGCCAGCGCGAATTGCGCTCGATTTTCCAAGTACGGTCAATGGGCTTGGCAAGTCGACCCAGAATTTTGACGAAGGTGACTTGAAAAGCGCCAACATCATTCAAGCCGAGGATCGGACGCGCTTGGTTTTGAATCTTCACAAAACGATGACTTATGAAGTCAATCTTGATGGTAACAACCTGTTGATTGCCTTGGTGGCCAATACCGCGTCAACCGGCCAGATTGCTCCTCCAGTGGAGCATTTTGCAAAATCGCGTCCGTCGACGATTGAAAGTGCCATTCGGGATATTTCCTTCCGTCGCGGGCGGGATGGGGAAGGGCGGATTACCGTTGATCTGACCGACTCCAATGCCGGTATCGATATCCGGCAACAGGGGGCAACCTTGGTGGTCGACTTTGTCAAAGTTGCTGTTCCCGAAACCCTGCGGAAACGACTGGATGTGACCGATTTCGCCACTCCAGTTTTGAATGTGACGACCGTGCAGAGGGATGGCGGGGCGAGGATGACGATCACCCCGCGCGGGCTGTGGGAGCATAACGCTTATCAGAGCGACAACCAGTTCGTGATCGAAGTCAAGCCCATCGTCGAGAATCCCAATAAACTGGTCCAAGGTACTCGGGGAGGCTATCAAGGCGAAAAACTGTCGCTCAATTTTCAGAACGTTGATGTCCGCCGACTGCTGCAGGTGATCGGCGAATTCACTGGTATGAACATGGTGGTCAGCGATTCGGTCAGTGGAGCCATCACATTGATTCTCAAAGATGTTCCCTGGGATCAGGCGCTAGATATCATCATGCAGCAGAAAAATCTGGATATGCGCAAGAACGGCAACGTGATCCTCGTTGCCCCGCGCGATGAACTGGCGACCAAGGAAAAACTGGACTTTGAATCCAAACAGCTCATTGGCGATCTGGAGCCTTTGCAGACCGAGAGCTTCCAGATGAACTACATCAGAGCGGAAGCCGTCCATAAATTGCTGATCGATCCCAAGCAATCGTTGCTCTCGAAACGCGGCAGCGCCCTGCTCGACGACCGGTCGAACATGATGTTTGTCAAGGACGCTCCCAATCGACTCGACGATATCCGGGCCATGATCGCCAAGGTCGATATTCCTGCGCGCCAAGTGATGATCGAAGCGCGGATTGTCGAGGCGGGGGACTCTTTCGCCAAAAACCTGGGGGTTCGTCTGGGGCATGGGGCGACCACAAGGTCAACAGCCTCCGGCGTGACGACCGTGGCCAACTCATCGACGCTGGCAGCCATCAGTCCAGATTTCAGAATGTCCGATATTGCGGCGGTCAATTTGCCGGCTACTCCTCGTTCGGGTACGGCAGGTACGCTCGGACTGAGTTTTTATAATCGGGATTACACCAAATTTTTGAGCGTGGAAATCTCTGCACTCGAAGCCGACGGTCGAGGCAAGGTCATTTCCAGTCCGCGGGTGATGACCGCTAATCAGGTCGAAGCGATTATTGAACAAGGGGTCGAAATACCGTATCAGCAAGCCACCTCGGCCGGGGCGACCAGCATCGCTTTCAAAAAGGCCAACCTGTCGTTGAAAGTCAAGCCGCAGATCACGCCGGATGGCAAAATCAGCATGATGCTTGACGTGAACAAGGACACGCCCAATACCTTGCTATCAACGGGTGCCGGCGTGGCCATCGATACCAAACACGTCAAAACGGAAGTCCTGGTCGAAAACGGCGGGACAGTGGTTATCGGCGGTATCTATACCCAGACCGTTCGCAATACCACTCAGCGCATCCCCTTCTTCGGAGACTTGCCGTATATCGGCTTCTTGTTCAAAAACAAGGAAATAATCGATGACAAGACCGAGTTGCTGATTTTTGTGACTCCCCGCGTCGTTACCGAGAGTCTGGCCGTACGCTAAGGGCGCGCCGGACTTGAGCGATCGTCGCGAGCCGCGCTTTCCCACGGCACACTAGATCACTCTCACCAAGTCCGACGGGTTTCCTGGACACTGTTCATTCAACCAAAAAGCCGGCGGCATGCCGGCTTTTTGGTGTCATATCCCGCATACGCTAAAATGGCGGAGTGGATGACGAACGTAAAAAACAGAATATTTATCTGGTGGGGCTGATGGGAGCCGGAAAGACGACCATCGGTAAAGTACTGGCCAGACGATTGGCCTATGCCTTCATCGATTCCGATCACGAAATCGAGGCTCGCACCGGGGTTAGCTTGCCCACGATTTTCGAGATCGAAGGGGAAGAGGGTTTTCGAAAGCGTGAAGCGCAAGTGATTGCCGAAATGGCAGCACTTGAAGGACACGTCGTGGCCACCGGTGGTGGCGCCGTGCTGCGCCCGGAAAACCGGGCCAATCTTCAGCGTAGCGGTTTGGTGGTCTATTTGAACGTTCCACTGTTCGCGCTTTATGAGCGGACACGCATGGACAAGAATCGTCCACTATTGCAAGTCAAGGACCCCTGGCAGCGTTTGAAGGAACTCCACGCCGAGCGCGATCCCTTGTACCGCGAAGTCGCCGATATCGTGGTCAGCGGCAGCCGGATCGCGGTGCATACTCTCTTGCCGCTGATTGCGCAAAAAACCTGATCATCATGGATACTCTCGACGTTCTTCTAGGTGAAAAAAGCTATCCGATTCATCTCGGTCTCGATCTTCTCGATCGAGTCGAGTGCTTGTTGCCCTATATTCGGCATCGTAAAGCGGTGATCGTCAGCAATGTGACGGTCGGCCCGCTTTATCTGCAGCGTTTGAGTGCACCGCTACGAGAGGCCGGTATCGAGGTCGCTGAATTACTTCTGCCCGATGGCGAGCGCTATAAAAACTGGCAGACGTTGAACTCCATCTTTGATCTGTTGCTCGGTTCCCGTTGCGAACGTTCGACGCCATTGATCGCGCTGGGCGGTGGAGTCGTCGGCGATATGGCTGGTTTTGCCGCCGCCTGTTACCAGCGGGGAATGCCTTTCATCCAGGTGCCCACTACCCTGCTGGCGCAAGTCGATTCCTCGGTCGGTGGCAAAACGGCGATCAATCATCCCCTGGGCAAAAACATGATCGGCGCTTTTTACCAGCCGCGAATGGTCCTGATCGACCCCGGGACCCTGAACACGCTGCCTGACCGTGAATTGCGGGCGGGTTTGGCGGAAGTGATCAAATACGGTTTGATACGTGATCCGGCATTCCTGGAATGGTTGGAAAGTCATCTGGAAGACTTGCTGGCCCGCCAGCCCGCAGCTTTGACACAGGCCATCCGGCGGTCGTGCCAAAACAAGGCCGAGGTAGTGATCGCCGATGAACGTGAGCACGGTGAGCGGGCTTTGCTCAATCTCGGTCACACCTTCGGCCACGCCATCGAGACCGGTGTCGGTTACGGGGAATGGTTGCATGGCGAAGCGGTAGCCGTGGGGACGATGATGGCGGCCGAATTGTCTGTGCGTCAGGGGTGGCTGCAGCCTGCCGATCTGCTACGCATCGAACGGCTGTTCGTACGCGCCGGGTTGCCGGTGGTTGGTCCGCCGCTGGCTGTCGATCGTTTTCTCGAATTGATGCGCCACGACAAAAAAGTGCAGGATGGCCGATTGCGGCTGGTCGTGCTGAAATCGTTGGGCAAAGCCGTAGTCAGCGATGAAGTGACCGATGAGGACATCGGCAAGGCCATTCTGGCGCGTTCGGCCGATGGCTGAACTGGCGCCCTGCGCGGTATCCGACATCAACTCGCGAGGTCGGCGGCATCCTGAAGACGCGGCGATACATCGCAGCGAATTTCAGCGCGACCGCGATCGGATCGTTCATTCAACCGCCTTTCGACGTCTCGAATACAAAACGCAGGTCTTCGTCAACCACGAGGGCGACCTGTTCAGAACCCGCTTGACGCACACCCTGGAGGTAGCGCAAATCGGTCGCAGTATCGCCCGGGCGCTGCGGCTGAACGAAGATTTGGTCGAAGCCATCTCTCTGGCGCATGATCTCGGACACACGCCCTTCGGCCACGCCGGACAGGAGGCGCTGCATCGTTGCATGCGCGATCGTGGCGGCTTTGAACATAACCTGCAAAGTCTGCGCATCGTCGATCTGCTCGAAGAGCGTTACGCGACGTTCGAAGGATTGAATCTCTGCTTCGAAACCCGCGAAGGAATCATCAAACACTGTTCGACAGAAAACGCCCGGCAATTGGGCGCATTGGGCGAAAGGTTTCTCAAACGCCAGCAACCCTCGCTGGAAGCGCAAATCTGTAACCTTGCCGATGAAATCGCCTATAACAATCACGACCTTGATGACGGGCTGCGTGCCGGTTTGATCAATTTGCGGCAACTCGAGGAGGTTGGACTGTTTGCGCGGTACATCAATGAGCTCCGACAGATTCATCCCGGATTGACGGAGCGGCGCCTGATTCATGAAACCGTCCGCCGGATGATCAATGCGCTGGTGTGCGACCTGATCGACAATACCGCCGCCAATATCGCCAAGCATTCGCCGCAAAACGTTTCGGATGTACGCAGCTCCCCGCCGCTGGTCGCCTTTTCGGAAGATTTCAGCCGTGCGCAGCAGGAAATGAAACGTTTTCTACGCACAAATCTTTACCAGCACTATCAGGTTTTGCGGATGACTCACAAAGCTCAACGGATTATCGGCGATCTTTTCAAAGCCTTTACCGAGAATCCCGCTTTGTTGCCGCCGCAATTCGTGACCCGGGATGCCGGCGAACAGGTGCGGCGAGTGGCCGATTACATCGCTGGAATGACCGATCGTTACGCAATCAAAGAGCACCGGCGGATGTTCGCGGTAGGGGAAGCATGAGCAGAGTCGCTGCAGTGAGTTTTGGATTTCAGCCCAGCGCACGATCGAAAATTCTGCGTCAGCGCGTTATCCGGCGATAAAAAGCTATTTCTCTGAGAGTGAATAGCTGCTCACTGCCGGGCGCCCAGGGCCTTCGCGCGTAATGCGCTGGACTGGAGTTCCTGCAACTCGGGAACGGTTCGTGTGGGCCAGCCCTGCAGATGGGTGCTGACCAGATCGGTCAGGGCGTGCAGCCAATCATCGCGCTCATTCAGGCACGGCAGAAAGTGGAACTCCTTTCCGCCAGCATCGATGAACGTGGTCTTGCCCTCGATGGCGATTTCCTCGAGAGTCTCCAGGCAGTCGGCAGTAAACCCCGGACAAATCACATCGACCCGCTGGATTCCGTCGCGTGCCAGTGCGCTCAAGGTGCTTGCCGTATAGGGTTGCAGCCATTCGGTGCGGCCGAAACGTGACTGAAAACAAAGTTGATACGCGTCGTCCGACAATTGCAGCGCTTCTGCCAACAACCGGGCCGTCTTATGGCATTCGCAATAGTATGGATCGCCCTTGTCAAGAGAATATCGCGGCAGCCCATGAAAACTGATCACCAGTCGGTAGTGCTTCGCTGGCCGACCATGGCGTTGCCAATGCTCACGAACGCTGTTGGCCAGGGCGGCGATGTAGCCTGGGTGATCGCCGAAGGCGCGTACATGACGAATTTCCGGCGTGTTACGGGTGCTTTGCAGCCAACGGCCGACGGCGTCGAAGACGGTGGCGGTAGTGCTGGCGGCATACTGGGGATACAAGGGGACGACCAGCATCCGGGTGCAGCCCTGCGCCTTGAGTCGGTCCAGCGTGTCGGCGATCGATGGATTTCCGTAGCGCATAGCGTGATCGACCAATACCTGGTGCCCGGTTTGGCCGAGAAAGCCGCGCAGCAGCTTGGTTTGGCGTTCGACATGGACTTTCAGCGGCGACCCCTGTTCTGTCCAGATGGCGGCGTATTTTTTGGCCGACCGTTGCGGTCGAACGCGAAGAATGATCCCGTTAAGGATGGGCCACCACAGCAGGCGTGGCAGTTCGACGACGCGTCGGTCGGAGAGGAATTCGCGAAGATAGGGGCGGACGGCAGCGGCGGTCGGCGCTTCAGGGGTTCCCAGATTGACCAGCATCACTGCGGTGCGGTCGGGCGAACCGTGCCGGTAAACCGGTTCCGGAAAATAGCGCGGCATCAGCAATTGCTCTGAAACGTCAAAGCCGACGATAGCAGCTTGGCGGTGATGTCGACGATCGGTATCACCCGTTCGTAGGCCATTCGCGTCGGGCCGATGACGCCGACCGAGCCGACGATCTGACCATCGACTTCGTATGGCGCGGTGACGACACTGCATTCGTCGAGCGGAGCCAGGCCCGACTCTCCGCCGATGAAAATCTGCACGCCATCGGCACGCCGCGAGAGATCGAGGAGCTGCATCAACGAGGTGCGCTGCTCGAACAAATCGAACAATTCACGCAATCGCTTCATGTTTGAAGAAAACTCCTCGATTTCAAGCAGATTTTGTTCGCCGGAAATGATGTAGCGTTCATTGGCACTCTGCATCGCTTCGTCACTGGCGACTAGGGCCGCGGTCATCAAGGCTTGCAGATCACCCCGCAATTCCTGCAATTCCGCCTGCAATTGACGGTGGATGTATTCGAAATCATGCCCGATGAAGTGCTGATTCAAATAGTTGGACGCGGTAACCAGCTCGGAGGGGCTGTAAGGCCGACTGGGAAACAGCAGCCGGTTTTGCACGTCGCCATCGGAGGTGACCAGGATCAGCAGGATGCGTTTTTCCGACAGGCTGATGAATTCGATCTGCCGAATGCGCGGAGTGATGCGCCGCGGAGTGAGAACGATGCCGGCGAAGCGCGTCAAACCGGAAAGAAGTTGCGACGCGTTGCTGATCAGTTGCTGGGGTTGAGAAGGCAGCAGGCGACCTTCGATGACATCGATTTTTTCCTTTTCCAGCGGATGAATGGTCAGCAGGCTATCGACGAAGAAGCGATAGCCTCGCGGGGTCGGCACCCGGCCGGCCGAGGTGTGCGGACTGGCGATCAGGCCGATGTCTTCGAGATCGGCCATCACGTTGCGTACCGTCGCCGCCGAGAGATCCAGCCCGGAATGTCTGGACAAGGCCCGGGAACCGACCGGCTGCCCCTCGACGATATAGAGTTCGATCAGGGTCTTGAGCAGTGATCTGGCGCGGTCGTCGAGCATATCTCGATTCTACAAAAATTAACGATGCTGTGCGCAGGACGAGGAACAGGCAAATTGTGGTTTAATTGACCCATGAACAATGAGTTTGCCGCCGCGCTGGACAATTCCGCTCCGCCCCCGCAAACGATTGCCTTGGTCGGCAAATACCATGACCCGGGCATTGCTGAATCGATTTGTCTGCTGGCCAGCAACCTCAACCAACGCGGGATAACGGTGCTGATTGAAGAAGAGACCGCGCGGCATATGGTTTCGGGCTTCGATCCGCGTCATTGGGCGACCGGTAATTTCGCTTGGCTCGGCGCGCACGCCGATCTGGCGATCGTCGTCGGTGGTGACGGTACCATGCTCAATGCCGCCCGCGAACTGGCGCGCTACCGTGTGCCGCTGATCGGTGTCAATCGCGGTCGGCTGGGTTTTCTGACCGATGTTTCTCGCGGCGAAATGCTCACCTGTCTGGATGACTTGCTCGACGGAAAATTCATTAAAGAAAACAGGATGTTGCTCGACTCGGAAGTGGTTCGTGATGCACGTGTCGTCGCTGGAAACCTGGCATTGAACGATGTGGTGGTCGATAAAGGGGCCATCGGACGAATGATCGAATTTGAATTGTCGATCGATGGTGAATTCATTTACCGTCTGCGCGCCGATGGCCTGATCGCCGCCACCTCCACCGGTTCGACGGCCTACGCACTATCGGCGAATGGTCCGATTCTGCATCCTCAGGTGGCAGCCATTGCCTTGGTTCCCCTGTGTCCGCATGCCTTGACCAACCGGCCGATTCTGGTCGGCGATCGCAACGAAATCGAAATTCGCATTGTCCATGCCACCGATTCCCGTGCGCACTTCGATGGACAAGTGACCATCGACCTGAGAAATGGTGATAGCGTGCATATCCGGCGTTCGGAGTATTCGATCAGCTTGCTCCACCCGCCGAATCATAGTTATTTCGCGATGTTGCGCCAGAAGCTCCACTGGAGCGAGCGTCCCAAGGAACATTAAGCTGCGCGCTGAAACGATGCCATGCTCTGCCGTTTGACGATTCGTGATTTCGTGCTGGTAGACCGTCTGGAACTCGAGTTTCAAGCGGGGTTCGGCACGTTGACCGGCGAAACCGGAGCCGGTAAATCGATCCTGGTCGATGCGCTGGCGTTTGCTCTCGGCGAACGCGCTGAAACCAGTCTGATACGCGCCGGAGCCGAGCGCGCCGAAGTCAGCGCTGAGTTCACGCTGGCCGATTCGCCGGCGGCCGTCGCCTGGCTGGCGGCGCACGATCTCGACGGCGATGGCGGACTGCTGCTGCGGCGCACGGTCGACGGCAATGGCCGGTCGCGAGCCTGGTTCAACGGTTCGCCGGTTACCGTCCAGCAACTGCGCGAACTCTCCGAATCACTGGTGGATATCCACGGTCAGCATGCGCATCAATCCCTGTTACGGAATGAGGCGCAGCGACGGTTGCTCGACGAACATGCGCAACTGACGCCGCTGGTGGCCGAGGTCGCCGCTGCTTGGCGCCGCTGGCGCGAAGCGAAAGCGCAACTCGACGAGGCCAGTCATGGCGTCGAGGCACTGCTTGCCGAACGCGAACAATTGACTTGGCAAGTGCAGGAGCTGACGACGCTGTCTTTTACGGCCGATGAATGGCCCGCATTGAACGAAGAGCATCAACGTCTGGCGCATGCGGCGACGCTGCTCGAAGGCGGTGAGTTTGCCTTGCAGGTTTTGGGTGATGGCGATGTCGCCTGTCAGGCACAAATCGCGACGGTCATCAATCGGTTGGACGATCTTACCGAATACGATCCTGCACTCAACGACCTGGTGGGCACCCTGCAGGCCGCTCAAGCCGAAATCGCCGAAGCGATTTCCACACTTCGACGCTATACCGGCCGGGTCGATCTCGACCCGCGGCGTTTGCAAGAACTCGAAAGCCGTATCGATGCGATACTGGTCTGTGCGCGCAAGTTTCGTTGCGCACCGCTCGAGTTGCCCGATCTGCTGACGGCATGGCAAACCCGGCTGCAGACCCTTGGGGAGGCTGTTGACATTGATCAACTGCGCCAACGTATGGCCCGCGCCCGGCAGGAATACGACGACCTCGCGCAACGTCTGTCGTTGGGCCGTAGCGAAGCTGCTGTCAAACTCGCCAGCGCGGTCAGTGAAGTGATGCAGCAATTGGCTCTGGGCCACGGACGCTTCGAAATCTGCTGTTTGCCGATCGACGGAGGCGGTGCGGCAGGTTTGGAACAGATCGATTTTCGTTTGTCGGGCCAGGCCGGCAGCGAATCCCGGTCGTTGGCCAAGGTCGCTTCCGGTGGCGAACTGTCGCGGATCAGTCTGGCCATCCAAGTAGTCACCAGTCAAGCGGCGAGTGTGCCGACGCTGATCTTCGACGAAGTTGATGTCGGCATCGGCGGGGGCGTGGCCGAAGTGGTCGGCCGCCTGCTCCGCCAATTGGGCAGCGAACGCCAGGTACTGTGTGTGACTCATTTGCCGCAAGTCGCTGCTCGTGCCAATTGGCAATGGCAGGTCAGCAAACAGACCCAGGACAACCAGACGCGCAGCCGAGTGACCGTCCTCGAAGGCGATGCTCGGGTCGAAGAAGTGGCGCGCATGCTGGGTGGCATTGCCATCACCCCGATCACCCGTCAACACGCCCGCGAAATGCTGGCGCACTGAACCGCGCCATCCCGCCGTCTCTGGCTGACGGCCTATCGATCAGGAAAACGCTGATCGATCGAAAGGTAAATGTTTTAAGATGATCAGCGGCTGATCGAATCCGATCGATCAGCCGGCCATTCGTATGGACCAGCACTTCTGCAAAGCAGCTTTCCGGTCCATCGTCCAGTGAAGGGGAGAAGCCGCTGCCGGGTTTTGCGGCCTGAAGCGGCATGTATCTATTTTGGGAGGGTAGGCCAATGATTCAGCAAGCTTTTAGGCGGTTGATTCGCCGAATAAATACGGTTGTCGCCATCACGGCCATCCTTGTGCTTTGGGCCTTGAGCAACGGTCCGCTGCACGCCTTGGAATCGGCGCGCAGCGGGGAGACGCGTTATGGCGCGCATCTCGGCGCAGGCCGCTGGCTGCACTTCGTGGTCCATGCGCCGCAGGCCAGCACGGTCAATCTCCTGCTTTATGACCGTGCGACGGCCCGACAACCCAAACATCGGCTGCCGATGCGCAAGGAAGGGGACGACTGGAAACTGAAAGTCCGTGACAAGACTCTCGGCCCAGGGAGTTACTACATGTACCAAGCCACAGGCCCCAGCGACGTTTCTGTCGATAAGCCCTACGGCAGCTTGTTCAACGGTAATTTGATTCTCAACGACCCCTACGCCTACCTGACCGACAATGTCAATTACGCGGAGTTTTTCACCGGCAACCCGTTCGTTGACCTCGCTGCGCCGGTTTATGGCGGAGGCGGCAAAAGTCGGGTCTATGCGCATGAACGTGATCTCTTCCCGGGGCACGTCAACATTGCGGCGCAGGATCTGATTCTTTACGAACTGCATATCCAGGACTTCACCGCCACCTTGTCCGGCCTGCCACCTGGCGAGCCCGGCACCTACCGCGGTCTGACCCGCGTCGGCCTGAAGACTCCGGGTGGACTGGCCGCCGGCCTCGATCATCTGGTCGAATTGGGCGTCAATGCCGTCGAACTGATGCCGGTGATGGAATACGACGAGCAGACCGGCAACGAAACTGGCCGCCTGAATCATTGGGGTTACATGACCACCAATTTCTTTGCCCCGGAAGCACGTTACGCCTCGAAACCGGGACAACAGGTCGTCGAATTGAAGGACTTGGTACGTGCTTTGCACGCGCGGGGAATCGCCGTGTTCATGGACGTGGTGTACAACCATACAGCCGAGGGCAGTCCGTGGAGCAATAAAGACCAACCCCGACTGGCGGCCAAATGCTTCAACGTGATGTGTCTGACAACACGCGAAATATACCGATCCACAGCCGACCAGCGCTATTACCGCAATGACACTGGCACTGGCAATGATCTCGACTTTTCTTCTGGCGAACGCTTCAGCAAGCGTCTGGTTCGCGATTCGCTGGCGATGTGGCATCAGATCTACGGCATCGACGGTTTTCGCTTCGATCTGGCGCGGATCCTGGCCGACGGATCGACCGACGCCGCCGACTGGGTCGACAACGATCCGCGCTATGCCAGTGCTCACCTGCATGCGGAACCTTGGGACATGGGCGGGCAATGGTGGAATTTCATGGACGACGCTCAACAATGGAGCGCCGACAACAACCGTTGGGCGAAGTGGGTTGGCCGTTATCGCGACAAAATCCGACGCTTTTCGAAGTCGGATCTGAGAAACGCCGCCGAATTCAAGCAACTGATCGAAGGTCGAGGAGCGATCGGCGAAGGTGTCGGACCGGCGGCCTCCAGCCGACCCTGGCGATCGATCAATTTCCTGGCGGTGCACGACGGATATACGTTGCGCGATTGCACCTGGTTCAACGATAACGACGGTTCGCAAAACTGCTGGGACAGTGGCGGCGATGAAGAGACGCGCCGGGTTCGCCAAAAGTTGCTGCTTGGCGTGCTGCTGACCTCGCAGGGCGTGCCGCTGATCCTGCAGGGCGACGAATTCGGTCAGAGCAAAGCCGGTGCGTTTTCACAGGAAGGCGCTCGCAACAGCTACAACTACGAGTCGGCGAATGGTGATCAGGCGATCAACCGGGTCAATTGGCTCGATTGGCGCCTCAAGGATGGCGATAACAGCGCCACTCCGAGCGGCCCGCGCTATGGCCGGGAACTCTTCGACTGGACCCGACGCCTGATCGCCCTGCGCAAGCAATGGAGTCATTTCCGGCGCAGCGATTTTGCTTCCTATAGCCATGGATCAGCCGACAACCGTGCCGGCACCTACACCTACCTGTGGGAAGGCCCGGCAGGCGGCGAACCGACCCAACTGGGCGTGGCATGGTGGGGCAAGGCGGGCGAACCGGATCTGCTGGTGATTTACAACGAAAACCCGCAAGAATTCACCGTCGATAACCTGAACGATTGGTCGCGAGGGGGCTGGAAGATTCTCGCCCGCTCGTGGTTGCCGGCCGGCGACGATTTCTGCGCCATCGACGATTGGCAACATCACTGTCCCGATGCCGGGTCGGCGATCACCGTTGGCGGGAGGGGGATGGCGATTCTGGTCAGCGACAAGGATTGATCGGTCAAGCGCTGCGCTTTGCTGATGGCCGGCCGCAAAGTACAACGCGTGTCGAGATAATATGTCGTGATGACGGCCAGCAAGCGCTTGTGCAGAGAAGAGCGCGATGATCCCGTTGAGTCTTGAGCAATGCTGTACGCTGCGGGCAATTGCCTGCGGCGTACGAGTACGCGCCGAGCACGATTAATTCTGAAGGTGGATTGGGTGCCATGGGGACTCTCGATCGCTGACCTGCTCCTGCTTTCAAAGCGTGTTCTGGACCAACTGGATGGTCAGAGTTGGCCCAGGTTTGATGGCGTTCGCCGGCAGCCGGTTCCACGCAACAGATCGTCTTTTTCGACGCGGAAGTGCTTGGCGATCGGTACCAGCGTGTCGCCGCAGCGAATGGTGTATTGCGCCAGTCTGCGATGTTTTTTGCCTTTTGATCGCCTGGAAACGCTTTCATCGTCGCTGCCGTTCACCGTCGATCGGCTGCTCAGGGTGATCTGGCCACTGCGCAATTCGTTGAGCTGTTTCTGAGCGGTTTCAATTCGGCGACCGTCATCCCGTAACGATGAGCGATCGTGGCCAGGGTTTCGTCTTTGCACACCTTTGCACACCACATGCGTCTGTGTCGAGGCATTGGTTTCATGGCGAGTCGTTGATGCTTTGTTGTCGGTTTCGACAAGCCATTCGCGTTTGGTAGAGGGTTTGCTGCTGGCCTGCGTGCGCAGCGAAGGCACCGTCGCCCGCCTCGGCGGCGACGAATTCGCCGTCGACGAATGGGCGCTCGGCGAAGCCTGCCGACAGATCGACGAATGGGATCAGGCCGGGCTGCCGCCGATCCGCATGAGCGTGAACATCTCGGCACGTCATTTCCGCAAGGAAGGCATGGCCGGCGATCTGATCCGCATCATCGACGCACAGCGCGTCGACCCGCGGCGGCTGTGCCTGGAAATCACCGAAAGCGTGCTGATGGACATCGAGCATGCCCAGAAAATGCTCGCCGAACTGGTCGCCTTCGGCCTGACGATCAGCATCGACGATTTCGGCACCGGCTTCTCGTCGCTGTCCTACCTCAAGCGCTTCCCGATCCACGAATTGAAGATCGCCCGCAGTTTCGTCGACGGCGTTTCGATCGACGCCGACGACCGCGCCATCGGCTCGGCGATCATCGCCATGGCCCGGCACCTCGGCATGAGCGTCGTCGCCGAAGGCGTCGAATTGCTCGTCCAGGCCAGCGAATTGAATACCTCCGGCTGCCACAACGGCCAAGGCTTCCTCTACGCTCGCCCCCTGTCGCCGGAAGACTTCGCCGACGGGCTGCGGGAACACTCGGACGCCTTCAGCCTGCCCGGTCGAGTGCTTGAACCGGCGGCGGCAACCGTGTCGGATCAGGACGGCGACAAGGGGTAACGGGTCGCAAAGAGGTCGTCACAGGTCTTTTCCGGCCGCTCTCGGCCGTTTTCGATTTCTCCCGGCCTTCCGCACGTCTTTCGTCCGGGAGCGAGCCGCGACCGGCGGCCGTGCCGACCTGGCTTGGCGTTTGCCAGATGGCCGTCGCTACGGCGCGCGACGGCTGACGACGGGTTGCGGCTGCCAGGGACTGGGGCAGATCGCCACCGGAGTGGACGACAGTGGGTCGTCGTCGGGCGGCACCGGCAAGCCGGGGCATTGGCAGGTGTAAGGAATGTCGGCGGCTACCCAACTGGCCCATTCCTTGCGGCTCATGTTGCGCGTCAGCTTGGCGCACAACGCGTCGGCCCAGGAGTCGAAGACCGGCCAGATGCGCAGCGTTTTATCCCGACTGCCGGAGACGATGCGCCGCCCGTCGGGGCTGAAGGCGACGCTGGTCACCTCCGCTGACTGTTCAAGAAGCAAACGTAGCCCGGCGAAACGCTGGTCCTCGCCCTGCAGCGCGCCATAGGCCGCCGCCGACGAGCGTGGGTTGTCCGGACTGCCGAGCCGATGCGCCGCCAGGAGCGTCAACAAACCGCGCAAGCTGCCACCGACCCGATCCCTGCGGGTGATCGCCGGGCCCTCTGCTGCCAGACGCAAAGTCGTTGCTTCGAACAGGCGTTGCTCGGCAATGCCGCTCTGCCGGTCGGCGTGCCAAGCCGCGGCCAGCGCCACGCCGAGCAGAACCAGCAGCCCGGCCAGCGCGCCCCACAGCCAGCGCTGCAGCTGGCGCAGGCGGGTGCCGGCTTCCTCGGCCTGCCGCCGCGCTGTCGCTTCGGCTGCCGTGCGTTTGCGTTGCTCGTCGAGCAGCGCGGCGGCGCGTTCGGCGTCTTCGCGCAGACGCTGCTCGGCTGCCGCCTGTTCGCGGTGACGGCGGCGCTGCAGGGCAACGGCGGCCAGCCGGTCGTGCACCATTTCGACACGGTCGCCGTCGACGAAGGCGTCCTTGCGCAGCAGGCGACGGTCGATCAGCGTGTCCACGTCGCCGCGGACGATGCCGGGACGCTGGACGATCGACTTCAGCGGGTAGGTCAGGCGGATACCTTCGGGGGTGATCAGTTCGTTTTCGACGAAGGCGATCAGTTCCGGGGCGATGCCGGTCAGCGCGTCGTCGTAAAAGCTTTCGATGATCCGGCCGCCGTGCTGTTCAAGGTTGTCGGCGTCGATCTGCGCCGCGCCGCTGGCCTGGCGCGCGGCGTTGAGGCCGGCGCAGACCAGGCTGAGCAGCGCCGGTTCGATGCGCGGTGCGCCGCTGTCGGCGGCACCGATGGCGCCGCGGGCGTCGCTTTCCTGCTGGCTGGCGACGAAGCGGACGATCCGTTCGGCAGCCTCGTCGCTGAGCAGCGCGCCGCCGGTTTGTCGCGTCGCGGCCAGCGCCTGATCGAGGCGCATCGGCAACAGACGGTAGCGGTTGGGGCCGAGGCGGGGAATCCGGTCGCACCAGCGTTCGAGCTCGGGCAGGTAGTCTTCGCGCAGACCGAGGATGACGCGGTAGGGCTGGGCGTCGAGTCGCAGGTGGTCGAGCAGTTCCTCGTCGGCGGCGATCGCTCGGCCGATGGCGGCCGGGATGCGGTTTTCGATCAAATCGCCGAGATCGCCGAACTGGCGCCGCTGCCGCTCGGCGTTTTGCGCGCCCAGGGTGAAGATTTCTTCGAACTGGTCGAGGACGAAAACCGGCTGCCAGCTTTGGCCGCTGGCGTCGCGCGCACCGAGCGGCGGCGTGTGCAGCGCCAGCCATAGCGCGGCGGCCGCTTCGTCGGTCGCCGCCGCGCCGTTCGGCGGGTCCGGTGGGCCCGGTGGCGTCAGGCCGTGCGTGGCGCATTCTTCGAGCAGGCGAGTGTGGATTTGCGCGAGCGCCGCCGGCGCCTCGTCGCCGTGACCGAGGCGGACGAGCACCGGCAGCAGCCGCTGGCGGCGCAGGCGCGGAAACAGGCCGGCTTGCAGCAGCGAGGTCTTGCCGAGGCCGGATTTGCCGAACAGCACGCTGGCCGGACCCGAGAGCAGGTAGCGTTCGAGCGCGTGGGCATCGTCGTCGCGGCCGTTGAAGAACTCGGCGGCGGCTTCGTCGAAGGGTTCCAGCCAGGGCCAGGGGTTTTCGCGGTCGATCTGGCGCGTGTTCATCGCTCAGCTTTTCCGGAATTCCGCGAAGCGCCGGCCGAGGTCGTCCTCGGCTTCGGCGGTGAATACGCCGTCTGGCGCGCGCAGGAGGTGCCATTGGAAAAAGCGTTCGCTGCCCAGTTCGCGGCCGATGCGCTGATAGTTCCGGTGGCTGTCGGGGTCGGCGTCGATCAGCGTCGGCAGGATGAAAACGTCGGCAACCCGGCTGGCCCGGCGGAGGGCGCTGGCCCATTCTTCCCAGAAAACGCCTTCACGGCGGGCGTCGGCTGCTTGCGAAAGCAGTGGCAGGAAGTAGTCGCACTTTTCGATCGCCTGCTCGATGCGGCTCGACCAGTCGTCACCGCCGCGCAATTTCTTTTTGTCCAGCCACACGTCGCCGGCGCCGAGTTCGAGCAGCCGCTCGGCGATGGCGCGGGCCTGGGTGGCGTTCTGGCTGGCGTAGCTGACGAAGACCTGCGGTCCGTAGGCGCTGCCCGCCGGCTTTGCGACGGCGGCGTGGCGTGCTGCGGGCTGGCCGGCGCGGGCCGTTTGCCAGCGACGGCTGAGCTCGGCGACGAACTCGCTGGCGCGGCCGGGGAACAGCAGACTGTTGGGACTGAAGCGGCTGATGAAGGCGCAGAGCCGCGGGTCGCCGGCGCTGTCGGCCATGATTTCGAGCGTGGCTTTGCTCTGCAGCGATTCGTTGTTCATCAGCCGCAGCAGCGAACGCCCGGCCCAATCGGGCAGTCGGCAGTCGATCAGCAGCAGATGGCCGTCGCGCAGCGCCGCCAGCAGGTTGCGCACCCGCCGCGCGTGCTCGGACTGGAGCCGGTGCAGGTATTCGAGGACGTCGCCTTCGTGGATCGCGAAGTCGAGCAGGTTGGCCGCCGAGCCCAGCAACTGGTAGCTGATCTTGCCGGCCCATCGGTCGGGCAGGTCCACGTCGCGGCCATTGGTCTCGGAACGGAGGCCGTAGGCGTATGCTTCGGCGCGGGCATCGACGCTTTGCAGCGCGCGGAGCAGCAGGTCGTCGCAGAGCTCAGGCTGACGAAGAGTTTGAAATCGTCGATCGCCGCTTGCGCCAAGGGTTTCGGGATCTCGCAGGCGCGGGTCAGGGTGGTCAGCACGCTGGCCACCGCTCGGCGGATCCGGTCCGGGTTGAGCTGTTTGTGGCTGATCAGCGAGGCGACATAGTCGTGCAGCACCCAGGCCTGGTCACGGGAGTCGCCGAGCGGCAGGCCGAAGCGGCGGCTGAGGTCTTCGGCGATCAGCACGTCGAGTCGCTCGCTGAGTCCGGCCCCGTCGGCATCGTCCCGCTCGATTTCGAGCAGATCCGGGCCGATTACCGGAATCACTTTTCCGGCCTTGATCGCTTCGATCAGGCTGAACCAGTTGCCTTCGATATCCGGTGCGGCGACAGAGAAGGTCATGGGCGAATCATTGGTCGATCTGGTGAGATCCATCGCAGCCATTTCACCGGCGCGCCGTGGCAATCCGGCGACGACAGCACAGGTCGATGGAGCCGGGGAGGTGTAACGAAAGCCTACGAAAGCGTCTCACAGCGTTTCCCCGTGCTTGATTTTTGCCCGCGCCGATCGGCTGGTGGCGCAAGTCGGGGAAGACGATCGATGTATTAGCCTGGCTGAATCGTTTCCCCCGCTCCGATTGCCGAACTCTGACTCCGGGCTGAGTTTAACAAGCGTTGCGACGCTTGTCAGCGTCAAGGGCGCTCACCAAGGGCTTTCTTGATCAGGAGCCTCGTTTTCAGGTTTGCCGGTGTCCAAGGCGGACTTTCTGTTTCCGGAGCCTGTCGGAGGTGAGTGATCATTGTCAGTCGAGGGGGAACGTGAGGGTAGTAGTCCGTCAGGCGCCCAGGAGCAGGCAAGGACAAACTCGCGACGACAAAGTCAATGGACCGCTTTTCCGGCGTCGATCTGTTCCCAGGCTTTTTGCGGTAACGGTGGGATGCGTCCGGGTGTCGTTCTTGCCGGTCTGTTCGCCGCTTCCGTCAGCCTTCCTATTCCTGAGCACCATTTCCTCCGTAAGCGAAAGCTGTGGGGAGGTAGTGTCCGCTTCAGAACAACTGGCGGACGTACGCCCGGGACTCGCCGGTTACGTGTAATCATTCACTCCCCTACACGGTTGCCGGGATGGCGGGGATCGTGGGGAGCT
>JAVMKC010000076.1:0-16548 GCA_031732795.1 Accumulibacter sp.
GCATCTGCTTTGGGAGCAGAGGGTCGTGAGTTCGAATCCCACCGCCCCGACCAGTAGACGACCAACAATCAACCGGCAGCATGGGCAGGAAGGTTTCTGAACGTCGAAAGTCATTTCCAGGACGCGGTTTCGATCATGTGCCCGTAGCTCAACCGGATAGAGCACCGGCCTTCTAAGCCGGGGGTTGTGAGTTCAAGTCTCGCCGGGCGCGCAGAAATATTGGCGGTGTTAGCTCAGTTGGTAGAGCACTGGATTGTGATTCCAGTGGTCACGGGTTCGAATCCCGTACATCGCCCCATCAATAATCAAACGAATTGAGCCTTACGCGACGATGGTCTTTGACCGACGATGCGAATCGGCTTGTCGCCGTAGAAGTCATCGCCCGCTGGTGATCCCGCTCGTATTAGTGGGTTTATTGGCTATCCAGCAGATATTAGGGCACAATTCCGGAAACAGAGAAATTCGTCTCACTTCTGGAAGAAAGTGACGATTGACAGTATCCATTCTGTTTGTTCGTTACGGACGCATGAAGCATTGATGTCAGATGGCGTTTCGGTATTTCTGATTAGCTGTGCATTCTCCGTCAACCAACATCTTCCTCGATCGCTTGAGATTACCGTAGCCATCCGATTCTCTGATCCTTCCTACGATTAATGCCAAGACGTCGTTTTATCCGGTTCCGTCAAGGTCTGGGGTTAATGCCATTCATCAGCGAATGACTGATATTTACCCGAGGGATTTGCGGCATCGTTTAGTGGAAAACCATCGATCATGACCACTCGAGTCGCCATTACGGGATATTCTTTCCGACTGCCAGGAACCACTGCCGACACTTATTGGCAGGATCTTCTGAATGGCCGCGATCTGGTGGGGGAAGTGCCGGCCGACCGCTGGACGCCGGATACTTTTCTCCACCCGCGGAAGAACCATCCCGGCACCTCCTATACCTTCTCGGCCGGCTCGATTGGCGACATTGCCCATTTCGACGCCGGTTTTTTCGGTATTTCCCCCCGAGAAGCCGCGTTGATGGATCCGCAACAGCGTCTGCTGCTCGAAATGAGTTGGGAGGCGATCGAAAACGCGGGCATCGCGCCGTCCCGCCTGCGCGGCAGCGATTGCGGCGTCTATATCGGCTTGGCCAGCTTGGATTATTCGTTCCGGATGGCCGATGATCTGGCCGTTGTCGACGCGGCCACGGCCACCGGTAACACGGCCAGCATCGCTGCCAATCGTATCTCGTACGTGTTCGATCTGCGCGGGCCGAGCATGGCCATCGATACCGCCTGCTCGTCATCGATGGTCGCTTTTCATCAGGCGTGTCGGGCGATTCTCTCTGGAGAAACCGGGCTGGCATTGACTGGCGGGATCAGCCTGCATCTTCACCCGTACGGTTTTCTGAGCTTTGCCAAGGCGTCGATGCTGTCGCCGAACGGCCGTTGCCGCGTATTCGATGCCTCGGGTGACGGTTATGTCCGTTCGGAGGGCGGCGGGATGTTCCTGTTGAAAAACTACGAACAGGCGCTGGCAGACGGTGACCCGATTCTGGCCGTGGTCGCCGGCTCGGCGGTAAATACCGACGGTCGCAAGTCGGGACTGACCGTCCCCAGCGCCCAGGCACAAGCCGCGTTGCTCGAAAAAACCTACGCCCAGGCCGGGATCGACCCGCTGGCGATCGACTACCTCGAAGCGCATGGCACTGGAACGGCGGTCGGTGATCCGATCGAAACCCACGCTCTGGGCGAAGCCTTGGGACGCCGACGTCCTGCGGACCGTCCGCTGCCGATCGGTTCGGTGAAAAGCAACATGGGCCATCTGGAAACGGCTTCAGGCGTCGCCGGGCTGATCAAGGCCCTGTACTGTTTGCAATACCGGACGGTTCCGGCAACCATCGGCGTCGAGACCAAAAACCCGGCCATTGATTTTGCCGGCTGGAATCTGACGGTCGTCGACCGCAATCTGCCGTTGCCGTCGACCGGCAAGCTGATCATTGGCGTCAATTCGTTCGGATTTGGCGGCGCCAATGCGCATGTGATTCTCGAGAGTCCTCCCGAACGTCCGGAGCTCCTCACGTCAACCGGCAAGGTACCGCCGGGCGAACTGCCATTGATCGTCTCGGCGCGAACCGGGGCGGCCCTGAAAGTCGCCGCCGCGGATTTGGCCGAGTTTCTCGACCAACAGGCCCCGAACACGTTTTACGGGGTGGCTTACAACGCCTTCGCGCACCGGGAGTGGCACGACCATCGGCTGGTGGTTTTTGCCGAGCACGCGCAGATGGCAGTTACCGCCTTGCGGGAATTCGCCGCCGCTGCAGCGCCCGACGAGTCAACGGCAAGCAGCGGCACCGTGCTGACGAACGCTCGCGGCGCCGTTTTCCTTTATTCAGGCAATGGCTCGCAATGGGCTGGAATGGGCCGGCGTCTGCTCGCCGAGGCGCCGGTGTTTCGCCAGACGGTCCGCGAAGTCGACGCCTTGTTCCAAAAGCACGCGGACTATTCGCTCGAAGACGAACTAACCGGAAAAAACGGCGACGATCGTTATCAATTCACCGAAATCGCCCAGCCGGCGCTTTTCGCCGTCCAGGTCGGCATTACGCAAATGCTTCGGCAACGCGGCCTGTCGCCGGTCGCCGTCGTCGGTCACAGCGTCGGTGAAGTCGCCGCAGCGTGGGCGGCGGGAGCGCTTACTCTCGCCGAGGCTGTCGAAGTGATTTATCAGCGCAGCCGTCTGCAAGGACTGACCAAAGGAGCCGGCGCCATGTCCGCCGTCGCTTTGGGCCAGGAAGCCGGCGAAAAGCTGCTGCGCGATCTGGCCTTGGCGGACAGCCTGGTGGTTGCCGGAGTCAACAGTTCCCGCGGAGTGACGGTAGCCGGCCAGCCGGAACAATTGGCTGTTCTCGAAGCGGCCCTGAGTGCCCAACAAATTTCCTGGAAACGGCTGGACCTGGATTACGCCTTCCACAGTCCGGCGATGGATGGCATCGAAACCGAGATCCGCAGCGTCTTGTCGCATTTGCAGCCAGCCGCAACCACGATTCCCTTCATTTCGACCGTCAGCGGCGGTGCGCTGCCGGGCCAACGACTGGATGCCGAATACTGGTGGCTGAACGTCCGCCAGCCCGTACGCTTCGCAGCGGCCATCGACGGCTTGGTTGATGAAGGGATGAATCTGTTCGTCGAAATCGGCCCGCACCCGATTCTGCGCAGCTACGCCAGCGATGGTCTGCACGACCGGCAGATCGAAGGACGGGTGATCCCGACCCTGCGCAAGGACGACGAATCTCCGTTGCACATCTGGCGGGCCGCCGAGCAGTCGATGATTGCCGGGGCCAACATCGACTGGCTGCGTTTCTTCCCCAGCCCCGGTCAACGCATTCGTCTGCCGAATTATCCGTGGCAGCGTGAGCGGTATTGGCATCCGGTGACCAGCGAAGCGATGGGTCTGCTCTACCGTCGGAAACTTCATCCCCTGCTGGGTTATCCCCTACCGCAACAGGCTTTGCTTTGGGAGAATCAGCTCGACACGGCGATCTTGCCAGTGCTTGCCGACCATGTCGTCGGTGAAGCGACGGTTTTTCCGGGAGCCGGTTTTGCCGAATTGGCGCTCGGTGCCGGGCTGGTGTGGCGTGATGCACCGGTCGTCGCGGTCGAGGAACTGGAAATCCGTTCGCCACTGGTACTCAACGAAGCTCATTCGAGCGTCATTCGTACGCGGATCGAGCCGCAGGACGGTTCGCTGACCATCAGCAGTCGTCAGTTGCTCACTGACGACCCGTGGACCGTCCATGCCGTGGCCCGCCTGCTCGGAGAGACGAGTGACTCTTCGTTGAACGAAAATCTGCCGGCGTTGCCCAAGCGCGCCGCCGATTTCGATGCCGTCGATCACGCTGACCTGACCCGTTCGGTCGGTATCGCCTACGGGCCGGCATTCCAGTGTATCGAGCGCGGCTGGTGTGAAGGAAACTCGGTATTCGGCGTTTTGCGCGTTCCGCCCGTTCTCGACGGGCAAATGACCTCGATGCATCTTCACCCGGCGCTGCTCGATGGCGCTTTTCAGCTCGTTTTCCAATTGCTCAGGGAAACTGCCGCTGAAAACCAGGGTATCGCCTATGTGCCCAGCAAGCTGGGACGGCTCACCTTTCGTGCCGGTCAACCGCCGCCGGCGTACGCGCGCGCCACTTTGCTCCGGTATAGCCCGCGATCGCTGCAGGCCGAGTTCGTGTTGTTCGCGGCGGACGGCCAGGCAATCGCCAGCCTCAAGGATGTACGATTCCGCAGCGTTCGACTGAGCCGCGGGGCGGCCGACCGTCTGCGCTATCTGTCCTACCGGGCGATTCCCAAACCGCATCCGCTGGCTCCGGTCGCTCCGGGCTGTTTTTCGGCCGACCAGGTCAGATCGACGCTGGCCGAAGTGGTCAAGCGAGCGGCGTTGCAAGGCACTTCACGCCGTTACACCGACGAGGTGGATCCCCTGCTGGACAGTTTGTGCAGCCGTTTCACCCGCGCCGCGTTGCAGCGGCTGGCTCCCGATGGCCACGAATTGTCGGTGTCTTTCATCGCCGAGTTGCAAGCCGCTCATCCAGAGACGGCGCCTTTGCTGAGCGCTCTGCTCGCTTATGCCACCGACGACGAATCGATCGCGGCCACCGAGAGCGGCGGCTGGCAACTGTTACCGGACCCGCGCAGTCAATCGTCAGCCGAAGACATCTGGAACGCACTGGTCGCCGATGACCCGGATTACTTTCAGATCATTCATTCGGTTGGCCGCATCGGCATGCATCTGCACGACTTGCTGACCGGAGTGAGCTCGCTGGCGGAAATTTGTCCGCAGGAGAGTTCATCATCCTCGCTCTTGCGCCAGGTCGTCGGCAACCGGGGCAAGAAAAAACTGGGTCGGGCTCTGCGACAGTTGATTGCCAATGGGTTTTCCGCCTTGCCCGCCGGCCGGCGGCTGACCGTTGCCGAGGTCAGCCAGGACGCTCCCTGGTTTGCCAGGGACGTTTGCGTCGCTGTCGATTTCGATCGCGGCGACTATTGCTATCTCACACCCTCCTCGTCGACCCTCGATGACGAATTCGCCCGTCTCAAGGAAACTTTTCCGGCCATCCGGGGCAGCCTGCTCGAAAGCCCGCGCGCCGGCAGCGGCCTCGAAGCCGATGGTCGGCACTATGATCTGGCAATCGTCACCCTTGACTTCGATACCGTCGATCAGGCGCTGACCGCCCTGGATGATCTGAGTCAGCGCTTGGCACCCGGTGCGTCGCTGATGGTCGTCGGTCAGTATCCGTCGCGCTGGATCGATTTCGTTTTCGGCGCCCGGCGCAGCGCGTGGACCCTCGACGAACAAGGGCACTGGCTGTCGAATCAACGTTCGAGCGCCTTTTGGCGACAGCATCTGCAGGAGCTTGGGCTGCATTGCACCGAGCCCTATGAATTCTCGCCGGAAACGCTGTCCGGGCCTTATCTGCTGGTCGCCCACCGTGAGCACGAGACAGCGGTGCGTCAGCCGTCGTCGTCAACAGCACTCGCCACGCCGCGCAGCTGGATTCTGCTGGCCGACGAAAACGGCTATTCCTCCGAACTGTCGGACCGGTTGGCGGAAACGTTGTGCGCGCGCGGTGATATGGTCATTCAATCGTCAGCAACCGAAACCGCTCCGCTCGCCGACTTGCTGCGTCAAACGACCAGCCAATATGGAGAGCTTGACGGCTTGGTGCATCTCGACGGTTTGTTGGCAGACGCCGACAGCGAAAACGCCGACCAGGCGCTTGCCAGACAGGTAGCGCGTTGCACGACGGCGGCGAATATCCTGCAAGCCTGTACCTTGGCCGAGCAGTCGACGACCTGTTGGGTGATTACTACCCACGCGATGACCCGGCTGTTGCCCGAAAAGACTTCGGCACGGGCTGGCCGTTCCGCCGACAGTGCTTTGTGGGGATTCGGCCGGACACTGCTCAATGAGGCCGAACCGTGTGCGGTTCGGTTGATCGATCTCGAAACGCCGATGGCGGTAGACCACGCGGCAGTCCTGCTCGACCGCGAATTCGAACAGCCGGACGACGAGCAGGAAGTGATGCTGACCGCAACTGGTCAGCGTTACGTCTTGCGGCTGCGCAATCAGACGCCGCCGGATGCGGCGCTGCGCACAGCCATGAAGTCGCCGACGGTCACCCTCGGTTTCCAGTTCCCGGGGCAGTTGCGCAATTTGCGTTGGGAAGCGCGTCCGGCCAAGGAATTGGCCGCCGGGGAAATCGAGGTCGAAGTTCAAGCGACAGGTTTGAATTTCCGTGACGTGATGTTCGCTCTGGGCCTGCTCTCTGACGAAGCGATCGAAAACGGTTTCGCCGGCCCGACGCTGGGCTTTGAATTCGCCGGTATCGTCAGCCGGGTCGGCGATCCGGCAAGTGGCTTCAGTCCGGGTGACGAAGTAGTGGGTTTCGGTCCGTCCAGTTTCGCCAACCGGGTCATCACGCAATCCAACGCCATCGCCCCCATTCCGTCGGGAATGTCCTGCGAAGCCGCGGCGACGATACCCAGCACCTTCCTCACCGTCTATTACGCTCTGCATCACCTGGCCAAGGTACAGCCCGATGAGCGGGTGCTGATCCACGGCGCGGCAGGCGGTGTCGGTATCGCCGCGGTGCAGGTGGCAAAGTGGTTGGGCGCGGAAATCCATGCCACGGCCGGATCCAACGAAAAGCGTGATTTTCTGCGGCTGCTCGGCGTCGATCACATATATGACTCCCGATCGCTGGTCTTTGCCGAGCAGATTCTCGACCGCACAGCCGGCGAAGGTGTCGATGTGGTGCTCAATTCGCTGGCCGGTGAAGCAATCAACCGTAATTTCCAGGTCTTGCGCCCATTTGGCCGTTTTCTCGAACTCGGCAAACGCGATTTCTATGAGAATACCCGCCTCGGGTTGCGGCCGTTCCGCAACAATTTGAGCTACTTCGGTATCGACGCCGACCAGCTGATGCTCAAGCAGCCGGCGCTGACGCGTCGCTTGTTCGGCGAAATCATGGCCTTGTTCAATGAAGGCGTGCTGCATCCCCTGCCGTATCACACCTTCGAGGCCGAAGATGTGGTCGACGCCTTCCGTTACATGCAGCAAGCCCGCCAGATCGGCAAAATCGTCATCACTTACCCGCATGGGATTGAAGGAATTCCACTTCCAGCCGACTCGACAACTCGCCGTTCCTGGCAACTGTCGGCCAATGCCAGCTATCTGGTCACTGGCGGACTGAGCGGTTTCGGCCTGCGTACCGCCGAATGGCTGGTCAGCAAAGGCGCTCGTCAACTGGTGCTCGTCAGCCGTAGCGGCGCGACGGGCGACGAGGCGAAAAAAGCACTGTCAAGGTTCACCGCCCAGGGCGTGACGGTGCAGGCAGCCGCCTGCGACGTCAGCAATCGGGATGAACTGGCAAAACTGCTGAACCAAGTGGCGGAAACCATGCCGCCGCTGAAAGGGGTCGTTCATGCCGCGGCGGTCATCGACGACGCCTTGATCCGCAACCTGGACAGCCGGCAGATTGCCCGCGTGCTGGCCCCGAAGATGCTCGGTGCGTATCACCTCGATGAATTGACCCGTCATCTGCCGCTCGATCTGTTCATTCTTTTCTCGTCGGCGACAGTTGCTTTCGGCAACCCTGGACAAGCCAACTACGTGGCCGCCAACGCCGCCCTGGAGGCGCTTGCCGATTACCGCCGGGCCAATGGCCTGCCCGCCACCTGCATCGGCTGGGGGCCGATCGACGATGTCGGATTTCTGGCGCGCAACGAAAAAACCAAGGACGCCTTGCAAAGCCGGATGGGTAGTGCGGCAATCAAAGCCTCCGTGGCGCTCGATGCTCTGGAAGCGTTGTTGCTCGCCGAGCGTGCGGATTGCGCGATCCTCGAACTCGACTGGAAAGCGCTCGGACGCTTCCTGCCGACCGCGACGACGCCCAAGTTCAGTGATCTCGTCGGACAGGGTGATGACAGCGATGCCGAAGACGATCGGGGTGACGATATCGAGCGACTGATCAACGAATTGCCCGACGACCAATTGCACGCGGTGTTCGTGCAGATTCTCAAGAATGAAATTGGCGAAATCCTTCGCCTGTCGCCCGACAAGATCGACCCGCAACGCTCACTCTACGACCAGGGGCTCGATTCGCTGATGGGTTTTGAACTGGCGGTGGCGCTCGAAGCCCGCTTCGGCATCCGCTTGCCGGTCATGGCTTTGAGCCAGGCGCCGACGATCATCAAACTCGCCGAGCGGGTGATTCATCAATTGCGCGGGAACGAAGAAAGCGCATCGTCCGGCTCAGCCGGGGCGATCACCGAACAGGCTAAAAAAGTGGCCGAACAGCATGGCGTCGAAATTTCGCCTGAAATGCTCGCCGACCTGGCCGAAAAGCTGCCTTCCAGCGCCGAACCCAGGAACGAATGAGATGTCGCGCAAAGGCTTGCCGGGGCTGACGGCCCAAATCAAGGACAAATTGATCCAGCAGGCTTTGGAGCGTCGGTTACGGAACGCCGAGCGGGGAGAATCTGCCCCCCTGCCGGTGCGCGCGACCGGTGATCCCGAACCGGTACCTGAAGCGCACTACCGCTTCGATCTCCATCCCGGCTATCAACAAATCCGCATCATCCGTCAAGGTGCCGATCGTCTCGGCATAGACAGTCCCTTTTTCAAGCTGCACGAAGGCATTGCCGGAGCGAGCTCACGTATCGGCGATCGGGATTACGTCAATTTCGCCAGCTACAACTATCTGGCGCTGTCGGGCCATCCGGAAGTAAACGCCGCGGCCAAGGAAGCGATCGACCGCTACGGCACTTCGGTATCGGCCAGCCGTCTGGTTTCGGGAGAACGGCCGGTGCATCGCCAGCTAGAGGAGGCCATTGCCGCCGCCTATGGCGTCGACGAAGCCGTGACCTTCGTCAGCGGCCACGCCGCCAATGTCACTTCCATCGGTCATCTTTTCGGCCCGCAGGACCTGATTCTTCACGACGAACTGATCCACAACAGCGTATTGCAAGGCATTGCCCTGTCGGGTGCCCGTCGTCTGCCTTTCGCCCACAATGACTGGCAGGCTCTGGACGGCATCCTGGCGCAGCAACGTCATCACTTCCAACGCGTGCTGATTGCGCTGGAAGGCATTTACAGCATGGATGGCGATTTTCCGGAACTGCCGCGCTTCATCGAGATCAAGCAGCGCTACCGCGCTTTCCTGATGATCGACGAAGCGCATTCCTTTGGGGTGATGGGTGCGCACGGACTGGGCTTGCGTGAGCATTTCGGGATATCCGGGAACGAAGTCGACATCTGGATGGGCACTTTGAGCAAGTCGCTCGCCGGCTGTGGCGGCTACATCGCAGGAGAACGAGCGCTGGTCGAGCACCTCAAGTTTCTTGCCCCCGGTTTCCTGTACAGCGTCGGCATGTCGCCGCCGGTGGCCGCCGCTTCGCTTGCCGCGTTGCGTTGTCTGCAACGCGAACCCGAACGGGTCGCCGCCTTGCAGAAAAGAGGGCGTTACTTCCTGGCACAAGCCAATGCAGCCGGTATCGACACCGGCACCAGCGCCGGATTTGCCGTGGTGCCGGCAATTACCGGCAGTTCGATCAGTGCGGCGCGGCTGGCGGCGGCGCTTTTCGAAAAGGGAATCAACGTCCAACCGATTCTCTATCCAGCGGTACCCGAAAAATCGGCACGCCTGCGCTTTTTCATTTCTTGTCAGCACAGCTTCGAACAACTTCAGGATACGGTCGACGCATTGGCTGAAGCCATGCGGCATTTGTAAGACACAGTGTTAAGCTTCTCCTTTGGCAATGTTCTCGACCCATTAATTTTGCATGACCTACACCAAACTCAACCTGCCGCGCATTCCCGACGCCATTGCCCACCAGCTCGAACTGCGCATTCTCGAGGGATCACTCAAACCGGGTGACCGTTTGCCCGCCGAGCGTGAACTGGCTCTCGAGCTCGGTGTCTCCCGTCCATCCCTCCGTGAAGCGATCAAAAAACTGGTTTCACGCGATCTGCTGGTCAGCCGTCACGGCGGTGGCACATTCGTTACCAATCGCCTTGAAGCAACGTTCAGTGATCCCTGGCAACGTCTGATCGATCAACATCCGTTCTTGCAGGACGATGTACTCGAATTCCGCTATCTGCTGGAAGCGTCAGCGGCTTCCCTGGCTGCGCAACGCGGCACTGACGATGACCTGCAGCGCCTGGAACAGGCTTTTCAACGACTGGATGCTGCGTATCAAAGCGACGATCGCAGCGCCCAGGTCGCGGCGGATGTCGCCTTTCATCTGACGATTGCCGAAGCCGCGCATAACGCGCTTTACGCGCATCTGGTGTCGAGCGTGATGCGCTTGTTGCATGACCATGTCCGTCGAACGCTCAAGGAAATCGGCGTCGCCACTGAAACCCGCCAACAACTGACCGCTCAACACCGCATCATTGTCGATGCGATCAAGACCCGACGACCCGACGCCGCTTGGCAAGCCGCACAAACGCATATCGATTTCGTCCGGCAACGAATCAACGAAGCCACGAGTGCCGGTATCCGGCCAGATAAACCGATGCGCTATTTCAGTTGATCGGACGGATGAGGTACCAGGGCAAGCACTGAACCAGTCAGCTGACCGGTCAGGCAAGAGGGCGGACTTGGGTTGGATTCAAAGAAAACCACTCATAAGCCGGTGGGCCGGACGAGAAAATTGTTTGTCTGGCCAATGAATATTCAAAAAATTCAATACATTAAATTTTAAATCAGTTGTTGACACCGATATGTGCCGACGCGGATCGATATTGCGGCGTCAACGGATTCGCTGACCAAGCTGTGGATAACTTTCCCTCAAAAGGTTAGAATTCCCGGTTTGAATGTAGCGCCAAAAAACGGGGGAAGCCCTTCCGACAGCATGGTCCGCTTGATGGCACCCGGCTGATCCATGGCGCTATCTCCCTCCACCGAAACCACCCGTTCGAGTGGACTCTCTGCGAAAAACGGTTCAATCACCTCTGCTGTCACCGAGGAATGCCATTGATGAACACCCATGAGTAGCTTCTGGTTTTTTTGCCTGAATCAACTCGAACAGGAATTGCCGCCACAACAATTCAATACCTGGATTCGACCCTTGCGTATCGATGGAGAAGAGGATTCGGCCAACGGCTTGCGCATTCTCGCGCCGAACGGTTTCATCCTCAAATGGGTCAAGGAACGTTATCTGTCGCGCATCGAGGAACTGGGCAGTGAGTATTTCCTCAAACCGGTACGGATTAACCTTACTTTACGCGACCGTGGCGACTCGAATCGGGAGACACCTGCCATTGTCAGGCCCGTCAGCCCGGTCACGGCAAAAACGGCCCCCGTCAGCGTGAGCGCTTCCGCCAGACCGGTACAGGAAAACACACGCGACAAAGCCGACTACGAAAAAACCAGGCTGATCCCGACTTTCACTTTCGACAATCTGGTGGTCGGCAAGGCCAACGATCTGGCGCGCGCTGCCTCCAGACAGGTGACCCTCAGCCCGGGTGAAACCACCTATAACCCCTTGTTCATTTATGGCGGTGCCGGTCTCGGCAAAACCCATCTGATCCACGCCATCGGCAACCAGATTCTGGAAACTTTTCCCGACAAGGTGCTGCGCTACGTTCACGCCGAGGATTATTACTCCGATGTCGTTCGCGCCTATCAACAGAAATCCTTCGACACCTTCAAGCGTTATTACCGCTCCCTCGACGTGCTGTTGCTCGACGATGTGCAGTTCTTCAACGGGAAAAATCGTACCCAGGAAGAATTTTTCTATGTTTTCAATGCATTAAGTGAATCACGAAAACAAATCGTCATCAGTTGCGATACCTACCCAAAAAATATCTCCGGCCTCGAAGATCGTCTGATCACACGATTCGACTGGGGTTTGACGGTCCAGATCGAGCCTCCTGAAACCGAAATGCGCGTCGCCATCCTCAAAAAGAAAGCGGAAATGGAAGGCGCGGCGCTCGATGACGAAGTGGCTTTCTACATTGCTAAACATTTGCGTTCAAACGTCCGCGAACTCGAGGGAGCGCTGAAAAAAGTGCTGGCCTATTCCGCCTTTCATGGACTGCAAATCTCGCTCGAGATGGCCAAGGAAGCCCTGAAAGACGTCATTGGCTCGGTCAATCGGCAAATCAACGCCGAGACCATTCAGAAAACCGTTGCCGAGTACTACAAGATCAAGGTAGCGGATCTTTTTTCCAAGAAACGGACACGAGTCATCGTCCGGCCACGACAAGTAGCCATGTGGTTGGCCAAGAATCTGACATCACTCAGTTATCCAGCCATTGGCGATGCTTTTGGCGGTCGGGACCACACCACGGTGCTTCATGCGGTGAGGACGGTGGACGAACTGCGTCTCAAGGACAATGAGTTGAATCATGATGTACACGTTCTGCAGCAAGTACTAAAAACGTGAGTATTCGCTGTGGATAAATCCTGAGTAACCCCAGGGATGCAATGTTGATAAAGTCGTTGACAACGACCTGTGGATAAATCATTAAAATTCATCCACAACGCTGCACAGTCGTTCCCCACCGTCAAAAAGTAAATATAATTCACTGATTAAAAATAAATTTTAAAACTTATCAACAGGTTTGACTCTACTATAGTCTTTATAGGATTTATATATATGATTCTTATAAAAACGCGACGGGACGCTTTATTGACTCCCTTGCAGACGGTTTCGGGAATTGTCGAGCGACGTCATGCCCTGCCCATCCTCTCAAATGTGTTGCTGGAGAAGAAAGGCGATGCATTGACCTTGATGGCCACCGACATCGAAATTCAGATCACCACGACGACGGTCACCGACGGTGACGGCAGTGGTGCGGTTACCGTCGGTGCGCGCAAGCTCCAAGATATCTTGCGTTCTTTGCCCGACAGCGCTGAAATCAGCCTGGTGCTCGAAGACAAGCGCCTGCAGATCAAGTCAGGCAAGAGCCGATTCAATTTGCAGACACTGCCGGCAGCCGATTTTCCGTGCATGACCGTTTCCGATGGTGAAGTCACCACACTGACCATTGCGCAAAATCAGTTTCGCCGGCTGCTCGCGCAAACGCTCTACGCAATGGCCTCGCAAGACGTCCGTTATTATCTCAATGGCTTACTGTTGATCATCGAGGGTTCGGAGCTCCGCGCCGTGGCTACCGATGGCCATCGTCTGGCCTATGCCAGCACTCCATTGACCGAACCCCCTTCCCCATCGAACGAAGACGCCGCGCGTCAGGAACTGATCGTGCCCCGCAAGACGGTGATCGAACTCAACCGGCTATTGACGGACAGCGATGATCCTCTGGTCATCGAATTGCTGCCCAACCAAGTCCGTTTCCGTTTTGGCCAGATCATCATGGTTTCAAAACTGATCGATGGTCGTTTCCCGGACTATCAACGGGTGATTCCTGAAAATTTGCAACATGTCGTTTCGTTCAATCGCGCCATTCTGCTGCAATCGATGATTCGGGCAGCGATCCTGACCAACGAAAAGTTCCGAGGCGTCCGGCTGATCCTTGCCGAGGGGAGTTTGAAAATCACCGCTGCCAACGCCGAACAGGAAGAGGCCCAAGAGGAAATCGAAGTGGCTTACGACGGTGAAGCGATCGACGTCGGATTCAACGTCTCCTATCTGTTGGACGTGCTCAACAACGTCACCGAGGAAAACATCGAATGGGGGTTCAACGACGCCAATTCCAGCGCTTTGCTGACGCTTCCCGGTAATGAACGCTTCAAATACGTGGTGATGCCGATGCGGATTTGACACTTTCGTGTTGCAGGATGGAGATCAGTGGTTCACGTGAAAAAATTGGATTCAGAGAATGAGTGAAGAACACGAAGAGTTTGCCTACGACGAGAGCAGCATCCAACAACTCGAAGGACTGGAAGCCGTCCGCAAACGGCCTGGCATGTACATTGGCGATACCTCGGATGGTACCGGTCTGCATCACATGGTCTTCGAAGTGGTCGACAACGCCATCGACGAAGCTCTGGCCGGCCATTGTGACGATATCGTGATCACCATTCATGCCGACAATTCGATCTCGGTGGCCGATAACGGTCGCGGTATTCCAACCGGTATCAAATTTGACGACAAGCACGAGCCCAAACGCTCGGCCGCTGAAATCGTCATGTGCGTGCTGCACGCCGGCGGCAAATTCAACCAGAATTCCTACAAGGTTTCCGGCGGATTGCATGGTGTCGGCGTCTCCTGCGTCAATGCGCTTTCCCGATGGCTGCGGCTGATCATCCGTCGTGACGGTCAGAGGCATCTGATCGAATTCAACCGCGGCAAAGTGGTCGATCGACTGGTCGAAATCCAGCGCGGCGTTGAAGTGTCGCCGCTGCGGATCAACGGGCCTACCGAAAAACGCGGCACCGAACTGCATTTCATGGCCGATGAAGAAATCTTCGGACAGATCGAGTTCCACTACGAAATCATCGCCAAGCGGTTGCGGGAACTGTCCTTCCTCAATAACGGCGTCAAAATCCGTCTCAACGACCAGCGCACCGGTAAAGAAGAAAACTTCGCTTTTCTCGGCGGCGTCAAAGGCTTCGTCGAATACATCAATCGCAGCAAGAGCGTCCTGCACCCGAACATTTTTCATGCCAGCGGTGATTCCCAGAGCGTCAATGGCCTGATCAGTGTCGAAGTCGCCATGCAGTGGAACGACAGCTACGTCGAGCAGGTGCTGTGTTTCACCAACAACATTCCACAAGCCGATGGCGGCACGCACATGACCGGTCTGCGTGCCGCGATGACCCGCGTGATCAACCGCTATATCGAAGAAAACGAAATCGCCAAGAAAGCCAAGGTCGATATCACCGGCGACGACATGCGGGAAGGTCTGGCCTGCGTGCTGTCGGTCAAAATGCCCGATCCAAAGTTTGCCTCGCAGACCAAAATGAAACTGGTTTCCTCGGAAGCCCGTCCCGCCGTCGAAGAAGTCGTCGCCGCCAGACTCGCCGAATTCCTGCAAGAAAGACCCATCGATGCCAAAGTGATCACCAGCAAGATCATCGAGGCCGCCCGGGCGCGGGACGCGGCGCGCAAGGCCCGCGAAATGACCCGCCGCAAAGGTTTGCTCGACGGTGTCGGCCTGCCCGGCAAACTGGCGGATTGCCAGGAAAAAGATCCGGCTCTGTGCGAACTCTACCTGGTCGAGGGCGATTCCGCCGGCGGATCGGCCAAACAGGGGCGTGACCGCAAGTTCCAGGCGATCCTGCCGCTGAAAGGAAAGATTCTCAACGTCGAAAAAGCGCGTTTCGACAAGCTGATTTCCTCGCAGGAAATCGCCACCCTGATCACCGCGCTCGGCACCGGTATCGGTAAGGACGAATACAAACCCGAAAAATTACGCTACCACCGGCTGATCATCATGACCGATGCCGACGTCGATGGCGCACACATCCGCACGCTGCTGCTGACCTTCTTCTATCGGCAAATGCGCGAATTGATCGAAGACGGCCACATCTACATCGCCCAACCGCCGCTCTACAAAGTCAAACACGGCAAAACCGAACGCTACATCAAGGACGATACGGCGCTGAAGCAATTCATGCTCACCTTGGCCCTCGAAGGCGCGGTCCTGACACCGAAAACCGGCACGCCGGAAATCACCGGCAGCGCGCTGGAAGCACTGGCGCGTGAATACCTGCTTGCCGAAGCGGTGATCAATCGCCTGGCTCATCTGATCCATCCCGAAGTGCTGCATGCCTTGGTCGATGCCAACCTGACGATCAACCTGACCGACGAGACGACAGCGACGATCAGTGCCCAGCAACTGAGTCAAGCCGTTGGCGACAAGCCCGGCATCACCATTGCCGCCCGTTACGACTCGGTGAATGAATGCTGGCAATTACGACTGGAAAAGATACTCCATGGCAACCTGAAAATCGGCGTCATCGACGAAGATTTGCTGGTCAGTGGCGACTACGCTCAGCTACGACGGACGGCAGAAATGCTTGCTGGCCTGTTTGGACCCGGTGGAACCGTCAGCCGGGGCGAAAAAAACCACCCCGTTGCCAGTTTTGCCGAAACAATGCAATGGCTGCTCAGCGAAGTCGAACGCAGCGTCAGCAAACAACGCTACAAAGGTCTCGGCGAAATGAACCCTGAGCAGCTCTGGGAAACGACCATGGACCCGAAAGTCCGCCGCTTGCTGAAAGTCCAGATCGAAGACGCCATCAACGCGGACGAAATTTTCACCATGTTGATGGGAGAGCTCGTCGAACCCAGACGCAATTTCATCGAATCGAATGCCTTGGCTGCGAGGAATATCGATGTGTGATGTTGTCGGATGCCACAAAAAGTGAAATCTGTGCCAAGTAAATGAAAAATTACTGCCACAGATAGTGAAAGGGTCCGACGGATTCCTAACATGCAAACGCCCGGCTCTACCGGGCGTTTTGTTTGGCGGATAGGGCGAGCTTGAAATCGGCTAAGGGGTGCTGGGGCAATCCTCGAAAGTTAGCCCCAAGGGAAACGCTGAATAATTGATGTTTTGGTTACGATGCGCGGGGGACTTGGCGAG
>JAVMKC010000077.1:0-38884 GCA_031732795.1 Accumulibacter sp.
AGCCTGGCGGTAAAGCGGGTAAAGGCAGGCGAGAATGTCGAAGGGGTGTCAAAGGCCTTGAGGTTGGTCGAGCAAACCTTACGCAACTAGATAAAGGGCGCGGCGAGGGGCACTCCAAACGGCGCGGGCAACCGGACGGTAACGTCGGAAAAGAGGGAACTGTCACGGCGGCGAACCGAGAACGCGCGACTCAAGCGGGAACTTGAAATAGTAAAAAAGCGGCGGCGTACTTCGCGAGGGATGCCCTGTGAAGTATGCCTGGATTGACGCGCATCGGCGGGAGTTCGCGTTGTCGGAACTGTGCGAGGCATTGAAGGAGAGTATCAGCGGTTACCGAGCCTGGAAGCGAGGCGGGGTTACGGAGCGCAAGGGGCTGACCGACCCGCAGATGCTGGCGCTTATCCAGGCCATTCACGCCGAACTCAAGGGCGCCCATGGCAGCCCACGCATGGTGCGCGAACTGCAAAGGCGTAGCTTCTGTGCGGGGCAGAGCGGGTAGAGCGGTTGATGCGCGAGAACGGGATTCACGCCCGTCACAGGCGCCGCTACAAGGTGACGACGGATTCGCGCCATGCCCTCCCGGTGGCCGAGAATCTGTGGACCCGCCATTTCACGCCCACGGCACCCAATCCGGTCTGGACCTCGGACATCATGTATTTATGGACGGATGAAGGCTGGCTGTACCCGGCCATCGTGCTGGATTTGTTCAACCGGGAAGTCGTGGGTTAGTCACTCACGCTCCGCATGACGGCAGACATCGTGACGGACCCCCTGGCCATGGCGTGGTTCCGTCGCTGGCCTGCCCCGGGTCTGATGCCTCACTCCGACCGCGGCAGCCAGTACGCCAGCCATGCCTTTCAGGACAAGCTCAAGGCGTACAGCGTGCTCTGTTCGATGAGCCGCAAGGGTAATTGCTGGGATAACGCGCCCACCGAGAGATGATTCAACCGCTTCAAGAATGAGCGGGTACATGACGTACGTCATGCCAGCCATGCCGCCATGAAGGCCACCAGCTTTGAGTACATCGAGGTGTTCTACAATCGGAAACGCCAGCATTCAAGCCTGGGCGACCTGTCGCCTGTTCAGTTCATGGAAAAGTGGCTTGGCAGGCAGCATCGCGAAAAACAGGTAGCATGAACCGCACCCTTTGGAAAACGAAAAACCGAGGGAACCTCATCGCAGCCAATTTAAAAATTGAATCGGCCGGGCGTCTTGCTGTTTTGTTTACTTTCTTCCACCGAACCCCAGGTAGCTCTCGATCACCCGCGGGTCGTTGGCCAGTTCCTCACAGGGCCCTTCGAGCGACAGATCGCCGGTTTCCAGAACATAACCATAATCGGCGATCTGCAGCGCGGCGCGGGCGTTCTGTTCGACGAGCAGGATAGCGACGCCGGTTTTTTTCAGATCGGCGACGGTACGGAAGATTTCCTTGATGATCAGCGGTGCCAGGCCAAGGCTGGGTTCGTCGAGCAACAGCAGTTTGGGTTTGGCCATCAAGGCGCGCCCCAGGGCCAGCATCTGCCGTTCGCCGCCGGAAAGCGTGCCTGCCAGTTGCCGGCGTCGTTCCAACAGCCGCGGGAAAAGGTTGAACACTTGATCGATGCTTTCCAGGTGGTCGCGATGGCCGGCGCGATAGCGGTCGAAAGCGCCAAGCAGCAGATTGTCTTCAATGCTCAGTTCGGCGAACAATTCCCGCTTTTCCGGCACCAGGGTGATTCCCTGACGCACCAGTTGTTCGACGCGACGGCTGGGGCTCTGCCGTTGCCCGAGATAGACGATTTCTCCCTGCACCGGCAACAGGCCGATCAGCGCCGAAAGCAGCGTCGTTTTGCCGGCGCCGTTCGGGCCGATGACGGTGACGATTTCGCCTTTGCGAACCTTCAGCGCCACACCGTGCAGGGCGGCAACCTTGCCGTAACTCGCCGTCAATCCGCTGACGTCGAGAACCACCGGCACTTCGCCTTCCTGAGCAGGAGAACTCATTCGACTCCTCCGAGATAGGCTTGGACGACCGCCGGGTGGCGCTGAATTTCATCGGGACGACCGGCGGCAAGTTTGCGACCGAACTCGATGACCACCACCCGGTCGGCAAGGCCCATCACGAAATCCATGTCGTGTTCGACGAGCAGGATACCGATTCCTTCATCGCGCAAACGACGCAACAGTTCGTCAAGCGCCTGTTTTTCTAGATAACGCAAACCGGCGGCCGGTTCGTCGAGCAGCAGCAGACAGGGATCGGCAGCCAGGGCGCGAGCGATTTCGACCAGGCGTTGCTTGCCCAGCGGCAGGCTGCCGGCCGGGCTGGCGAAGTGCTCGGCCAGTCCGCAACGTTCCAGTTGCCGCGCCGCTTCGCGCAGCAAACGCGCTTCCTCGACGCGGTCGCGCCGACAGGCGGCGGCGAACAAGCCTTGGCGACCGCGCAGATGCGCGCCGATGGCGACGTTTTCCAGCACGCTCATCGCCGGCAGCAGTCGGACATGCTGGAACGTCCGGCTCAGGCCGCGACGGGCAATTTCCCGTGCCGGCAGTTTCTCGACCGCTTCACCGCGGAAATGCACCGCGCCGCCGGTCAGCGGCTCGACACCGGAAATGCCGTCGAACAGCGTGCTTTTACCGGCACCGTTCGGGCCGATCAACGCCATTACTTCGCCGGCGCGGACATCGAAACTGATCTGGTCGTTGGCGCACAGCCCACCGAAATATTTGGTCGCTTTTTTGACGTCGAGCAGCACCTCACCGGCCGCCGGTCGAGGCCGGCGCGACAAGGATTCGACGTCTCCGGCTGGTATCCGCACCGCCGGCGGCGGAAAAATCCGCTGCAACACGGGCCAGACGCCGTCACGGGCGCGTTGCAGGACGACGATCATCAACACCCCGAAGACGATCATTTCAAAATTGCCGCTCTGGCCGAAGAGCCGGGGCAGCCAATCCTGCAGCCCTTGCTTGAGCAGCGTGATCAGCCCGGCGCCGACGATCGCTCCCCAGACGTGCGAAACGCCACCGACCACGGCCATGAACAGATATTCGATCCCCTGCGTCAGCGAAAACGGCGTCGGATTGACGAACCGTTGCAGATGCGCGTACAGCCAGCCCGACAGACTGGCCAGCAGGGCGGCGAGAGTGAACACCACGATCTTGGCACGCGGAGTGTGCACACCCATCGCGTCGGCCATCACCGAACCGCCCTTCAACGCGCGGATGGCGCGACCTTCGCGCGAGTCGAGCAGATTGCGGGTGGCGAAAACCGCCAGCAGCAAGGCCAACCAGATCAGGTAGAAATAATCCTGGCCGGATTTCAATTCATAACCGGCCAGAGGCAAGGGCGGCAGGCCACCGATGCCGGTATGCCCGCCGAGCGCGTCGAGATTGCCAAACAAGAAGTACAGGCTGATTCCCCAGGCGATGGTACCCAGCGGCAGAAAATGGCCCGAGAGACGCAGGGTGACCAGACCGAGGGTCAACGCCACCACCATGGTCAGCGCCAGACCGATCGGCAGGGTCAACCACGGCGACAATCCATGAACGGTGGTCAGATACGCCGAGGTGTAGGCGCCGAGACCGACAAAAGCGGCTTGGCCGAAGGAGCTCACCCCGCCGACGCCGGTAAGGATCACCAGCCCGAGCGCGACCAGGGCGTACAGACCGATGTAATTGAGCAGCGTGATGTGGAACTCGGACAGCAGCCAGGGGGCAGCGGCCAGAGCAGCGAGCAGCAACGGCGGCAGGAATCGGCGCAGACGCTTCATTCCTCCTCCACGTGCCGGGTGTTCAGCGAGCGCCAGAGGAGAACTGGAATGACCAGGGTGAACACGATCACTTCCTTGAAAGCGCTGGCCCAGAACGAGGAGTACGCCTCGAGCAGGCCGACGAGCAAAGCGCCGGCGGCAGCAACCGGATAGCTGGCCAAACCGCCGATGATCGCGCCGACGAAACCTTTCAAGCCGATCAAAAAACCGGAATCGTAATAAATCGTCGTCAATGGCGAGATCAGAATTCCCGAGAAGGCGCCGATCGCCGCCGAGAGACCGAAGGACAGCAGCCCGGCGAGGCGGCTGGAAATGCCCATCAACCGCGCTCCGGTACGGTTCATCGCCGTCGCGCGCAACGCCTTGCCGTAAATCGTCCGTTCGAAAAACAGGTACAGAGCGACGATCAACACCGCGCTGGCCAGCAGCACCAGCAATGTCTGGCCCTGCAGGGTCGCCCCCGCAAATTCGAAGCTCGTGTCGGTGAACGCCGGCGTACGTGATCCTTCCGCGCCGAAAAACAGCAAGCCGAGACCGACCAGCGTCACATGCACCGCCACCGAGACGATCAGCAACACCAAAACCGACAGATCGGCGACCGGCTGGTAAACCAGTCGATAGATCATCGGCCCGAGCGGCACCACGATCAGCAAAGCGATCAGCACCTGGATCAGCAATGGCAGACTGACCGGCGAGAAAGTCAGCAACCCGCCGGCCAGCAACAGCGGCGCGCCGCAGTTGACCAGCACGATCAGCGGAATCTGTTTCAGACGACGTTCACGCCAAGCGCTCCAACCCTCGACGACCGCGATGACGCTGCCCAAGCCGAGCAGCAGCCACAGCGTTCCCGGCAATTGCCCGGCTTGCAGGCCGGCCAGCGTCAACGCCCCAAAAGCGACAAATTCGCCCTGTGGAATGAAAATGACCCGTGTAACGGCGAAGACCAACACCAGCGCCAGGGCCAGCAAGGCGTAAATTGCCCCGTTGGCGACGCCGTCCTGGCCCAGCAACAAGGCAATCTGCAAATCCATGATTAACGATCGATCAAGGCGGGCGTCCGCCCGATGGCGGCAAAGTAGTCAACTCCGGGTGGCAGGCCATTGTCACAAACAGGGTAGCGACACGGCCGACCAACGAAGAAACTGCGCTTATTGCACCAGTTTCCAGGTGCCACCTTCGATTTTGACCATCACCCGCGCCCGCTGGTCGAAACCGAGATGATCCTGCGCGCTCATGTTGAACACGCCATGCGCCGCGCCGAGGTTGCGGGTCGCCTCGAGCGCATCACGCAGCGCCTTGCGAAATTCCTTGCTGCCAGGCGAGGCTTTTTTAAGGGCGACGGGAATAGCGTTTTCAAGCAGACGGCCCGCATCCCAGACATGCGCACCGAAGGTCGACGTGCTTCCTTTGCCATACGCCGCTTCGTACTTGCTCACGTACTCCTGCGCGGATTTCTTGACCGGATTGCTGTCCGGCAACTGTGCGGCAACCAGCACTGGACCGGCCGGCAGGAAGGTGCCCTCGCAGTCCTTGCCGCAGACGCGCAGAAAGTCAGCATTGGCCACTCCGTGCGTCTGATACATCAAGCCTTTGTAACCTTTTTCCTTCAACGATTTTTGCGGCAGTGCCGCCGGCGTACCGGAGCCGCCGACCAGCACCGCGTCGGGTTTGGTGGCAAGAATCTTCAACACCTGACCGGTAACCGAGGTGTCGGTACGATTGAAGCGTTCGTTGGCGACGATCTGAATTTTGCGCGCCTCGGCGATTTTCGAGAACTCGTTCCACCAGCCTTCGCCGTACGCGTCGGCGAAGCCGATGTAGGCGACGGTTTTGATTTGCCGGTCGGTCATGTGCTGGACGATCGCCGTTGCCATCTGCGCGTCGTTCTGCGGCGTCTTGAACACCCAGTAGCGCTTGGCATCCATCGGCTCGACGATTCGCGCGGCAGCGGCCAGACTGATCATCGGCGTCTCGGCTTCGGCAGCAACGTCGATCATCGCCAGCGAATTGGGCGTGATCGTCGAACCGACAACCACGTCGACCTTGTTTTCAGTGATCAATTTGCGGATGGTCTTCGCCGCAGCGGTGGTATCCGAGGCGTCGTCGAAAACGAGGTAGTTGATTTTCTGGCCGCCAATGGTCGTCGGCAGCAAAGCGACGGAATTTTTTTCGGGGATACCCAGCGAAGCCGCCGGTCCGGTCGCCGAAACGATGACTCCGACGTTGATCTCGGCGTGGCCGACAGCGGCAAACGTGGTTGCAATCAGGGTCAGCAACCGGAGTGTGAAACGATGCAGGTTCATGGTCTTCCTCGATCGGTAAGCCAGCCGGCACCCGTCTGGCCAGTCAATGACACCCGTTATTGTGCGTCGATGAGCGCAATCCAACAAGGCTGACGACGCGTGTAACGCGCAAATCTGGCGATAAAGACGTTGGTGACGCACAAAAATGCCATTCTGACACGATCGATGCGTTGATCAAGCACCAATGATGGACGAGACCCGACGGTTCGCAAGGTTTATCGGATGGTCGATGTGTTTTGGCACACGCCGGCGCCGTACAGCAACGAGAGTAGCCAAGAGCCGGCAGACTGCCGGACCTGTCGATGGACAAAGGCTGCTGCACATCGACGATGCCCCATGACGACAAACACCATGGAACGACCCCGCTATTTGCGGCGCTCAAGGTGCGCGACGGTCAAATCACGGATCAGACAAGCAGCGACAGCCACGGTCGAATGACTGAAGTTTCTCCAGCAGATCGATCGTCAAACTTCCCAAAGGACAAGACGCTGCACTTGATTGCCGACAACGGCGCCACGCGCAAGCATCCAAACGCGTGGGCTTGGCTGGATCAGCCCTCACGATTCCACAGGTTCTTCACGCTGACATTGGCATCGTAGCTGAAAATGATCGAGTGCTCCTTTCGCAACCTCATGAAGTACGCTCACCAGCATCCCGAAACTCGTCACCACCATCAAGCACGATATCGACCGACACAACATCGCCCCAGACCCTTCATCTGGACTCAGAGCGCTACCAACATCCCGCAGAAGGTCATGCAGGCCAATCGGCGGCCAAGTTCCAAACAGAATGAGACACTGCGCTGGACGAGGCAGACGTTGAACGCCTTTCGAAAGGAAGAGGCTTGCCACCTGTTCCGGGCCAAAACTGACAGGGCCTCATGTGGCCCGAGCCTCGGCACCGGTCAGCGCCGTTCGAGCCGCTCGATCTTTTTTTGCAAGCGCGCCACATCGTCGCGCAAGCCATCCACCTGCCGATAATAGTGCTCGAGGTCGCGGTGGCTGGCGATGATCGGCTGTTCTTCGGTCAGATAGGCCACCAGCCCCTGAGTCAGTCGTTGCGCTCCAGCGAGATGGAATCGTCCGAATTGCCCGGCCCATTGTCCCAGTCGCCGGGCAACGATATCGCCAACCAGCAATGACAAGCCGTCGGTGATATCCCAACGAAAATTGCGGAATACGAAGGCCAGGGTTTCAGCGAAATCGGCTGATCCGGAAATTTTTGCGGCGGAAAACAGCGCCGTCCGATCGACGAGTCCCTGGGCCAGCGCGTCGGCAGGCAAATTGATGATGACGGACGCCACGCCCTCGGGCTGGGCCATGGTGAACAATCCGTCCGCGGTGACTTCCACTCGCAACACGCGCCGATCACCAATCGCCAATTCGGCGACTTGGCCCACAAACGGGCGCAGCCGGCCACGCGCCCAGTCCTCCGGCGTCAAAAAGCGGTTGAGCAGCGGTACGAATACCGTCGACAGCATGTCAACGTCTCGAGCCGATGATCAGGCCATCATTCGACCCGACGGCAGACCATTTGACGAAGAGTCCGTTTGAGCCTCCAAGCAGCGTTTGCCGAACGCTCTGCAACAACGCTGATTGACGACTCGGCAAGCCACTGCTCTGATCAGACGCACGAGCACGCAGGTTGTCGTTGGCAGGCTGCCGCCACTGCGGCACCTCTTCGACCATCCGTTCGGCGTTGCCCTGAGTCCGCTGGTTTTGAATCATCGCGGAGCTGCGCCTTATTTGAAACCGCGGTGCAAGGCCACCACACCCAACGTCAGGTTGAAATAGTCCACGTTTTCAAAACCGACTTGCTCCATTATTTCCTTGAGCGTCTGCTGGTCGGGGTGCATGCGGATCGATTCGGCCAGATAACGATAACTCGCTTCGTCATCGGTGATCATTTCGCCGAGCCGGGGAATCACTTTGAACGAGTAAAAATCGTACAGCGGGGCCAGCGGTTTCCAGACCCGGGAGAATTCGAGCACCAGCAGACGTCCGCCGGGCTTCAACACCCGACGCATTTCGGCCAGGGCTACGCTCTTGCGGGTCATGTTGCGCAGGCCGAAAGCCACGGTGACGCAGTCGAAGTAATCGCCCGGGAACGGCAATTTCTCGGCATCGCACTGGGCAGTGGCAACCCGCAGCCCTTGATCACACAGGCGGTCGCGGCCACGGGTAAGCATCGCGTTGTTGATGTCGGTTAGCCAGACTTGACCGCGATCGCCCAATTTTTTGGCAAAGGCCAGCGCCAGATCACCGGTTCCACCAGCAATGTCGAGCACCCGTTGACCATCGCGAACGCCGCTTTTGGCGAGGGTGAACATTTTCCACACCCGATGCAGACCGCCGGACATCAGGTCGTTCATCAAATCGTAGCGTTGCGCGACCGAGTCGAAGACATCGGCAACGTGCCGGGCCTTTTCCTTTTCAGGAACTTCGCGGTAACCGAAATGCGTTTTATTGGTGTCGGTCATGGCCGGACGGGAAAACGGTGTCGTTAATCAGTGTCTGGCGCAGCCGCCGGCAGGCCGTGCCGCCGTCGCGGCCGGAGGTGAATCCGCCGCCTCACGACTTCCCCCTTGCTGATCCAGACGATCGAGATAGCTTTGCCACAATTGATCACGGTGGCAACCAAAGTTGTACAGCAAATCCCAAGAATACAGGCCGCTGTCATGCCCGTCGGAAAAAACCGGCCGAATCGCATAATTGCCGACCGTCTCCAGGCGTTCGATGGTCACCTCGCGCTTGCCAAGTTGCAGGACTTCCTGACCGACACCGTGACCGCGCGCCTCGGCGGAAGGCGTGTACACCCGCAGAAATTCGTAGCTCAATTCAAAGCGTTCGCCGGTATCGAAGGCGATTTCGAAAATCCGCGATTGCTGATGCAATTTGATTTCGGTAGGAATCGGAGTGGTTTTGTCGATGCCAGCCATGGCGGTCCTTGAACAGCGGAGAAGCCGTGCATCATAGCGCAAAAATACCCCGGGCCGGCACAGCGGCTTGCTTGACTCTCACCCCCTCGGTTCAAATGGAATTCATGATCAGCATACGTCGTGGCCAGCAATCGCTGCCGCTGGTTTGGTGGATCGAGATTCGCGAAGCCGCCCACCATCGACTCCGGTCAGCGGGCGTTCTCCTGGAGCAGGTCAAGTTCTGGATGCCGAGCCGGAACCAAGTCAGTCGGCAGGCGTCTCGGCAAGATAATCCCGCAAGAGAGGGTCGAGGACCGTCAATTCGCTGATCAGATCCGCGAACAGCGGGGCAAAATCGGCCCGGCGATCGTCTTTGCCGGCCACTTCGAGCCGTCTCGCCGCCTCTTGCGCCCGTCCGGCACCGACCGCACCCAACGATCCTTTCAACCGATGCGCGATTTTGGCGACCGCTACCGGTTGGCAGTCGTCGATGACCTCGTGCAACTGCGCCCGGTCCGCGGCGATTTGTTCGAGGGTGCCAGCGATGAGCAGAGCCAGCAGTTGTTCATCGCCGTCGACCCGGTCCAGCGCGCCAGCACGGTCGAAACAGGCCAACGGCGACTCTTCATCCGCCATCTTGTCGGCCACGTGGGGTGTCACCGGCTCACGCGGCGATTTTTGGTTGCTTTGATGGGTATAGCCGTCGAGCATTTTCTGGAAAGCACAGCGGTCGATCGGTTTGGCCAAATAGCCGTTCATCCCCTTGCTCAGGCACTCTTCATCGAAACCGCGAGTGGCATGTGCAGTCAGGGCGACGATCGGGGTGCGCACACCGGAGTCGCGCAGTTCGGCGGTGGCGGCAAAGCCATCGAGGATCGGCATCTGGATATCCATCAATACCAGATCGAAATCGCGCTGCCGGACCGCCGTCACCGCTTCACGACCATTATTGGCCAGCGTCACCCGGTGGCCAGCTTTGCGCAGCAATGCGCTGATCAGCACCTGATTGACCGGGGTATCTTCAGCGAGCAGGATTTCCAGCCCGACGCCGTTGTCTGGAACAACTGGCGATTGATCAACCGTCGATACCGCTGCGGGTTCCGCCATGGGCAGCTTCAGGTCGACATGAAACGTCGAGCCCACGCCCACAGCGCTCTCGACGCCGATCGTCCCGCCCATGGCCTGAACCAGTTGACTGGAAATCGCCAAACCGAGACCTGTGCCACCAAAACGGCGGCTGATCGAACTATCGGACTGCGAAAAAGCTTCGAAAATCAATGTCAGCTTATCATCGGCGATCCCAATGCCGTTATCCTGGACCCGCAGTTGGAAACGAGCCTCGGCAACGCTTGGATCGACAACGCAGCGAGCACTGAGGGTCACCTGTCCGTTGTCGGTAAATTTGATGGCATTACCCAGCAGATTGATGACGATCTGCCGAATCCGAACCGGATCGCCGCTCACCCACAGTGCGGGATCGATATCCAAGTCGATGACCAGTTGGTTTCTCCGTGCCGTCGACTGTAGTTCAAGAGGCTTCGCGGCCTCGTACAATGTGGTATGCAAAGCGAAAGGAATGTTTTCGATCGGCAAACGCCCGGCTTCGATACGCGAAAAATCGAGCACGTCATTGATCACCGCCAACAGACCGCGCGCTGACGACAGAACCATGCCAAGGTATTCGCGGGCCGATGTTTCGAGTGCGCCGTCGAGCACCAGTTCGGTCATCCCGAGGATGCCGGTCAATGGTGTGCGAATTTCGTGACTGATCATCGCCAGAAACCGACTTTTGGCTTTCGCTGAAGCTTGCGCGGCATCACGGGCGGCCGCCAGTTCCCGTTCATGCGCCAGTCGTTCGCTGATGTCGATGACACTGAGCACTCGGCCTTCGACTTGTCCTTTCATCATCAACGGTCGGCTGCGAAAACGCAGCGACCGACCGTCGAGGAAAGTGAACACCTGCGCCGATTCTTCGCTTTCCATCGCCGTCAGTGTCCGCCAGTGCCGCATCGATTCCTTGGGCCGAGGCGTCTGGCGGAGCAAGCGTCGTAACAGACGGAGTTGCCCTTGCCGATGAGTGATTTCGCTGGCCACGTTATGGCCGACGATGGTGATGAATCGTGCGTTGTAATTGAGCAGCCTGCCGGCCGTGTCCAGAACGATCACTCCGTCGGCCACGGATTCGAAGGTTGCTTGCAGTACCGAGGCGGTCGCCCGCAGTTCGTCTTCAGCGCGGATCAGCGAACGCGCATCACGCGCCGACAAGGAAATCCAGGAACGCTGGCCATCGTGGAACTTGCGGACGATTTTTTCGACCGGCAGAAACTCGCCATTGGCACAACCGTACAGACCATCGGCACGGTATTCCTGGTCCACACAACCCGCACCGACTTCGGACCAGAAAAAAACATCCTGCAACGAACACTCGAACTCAGTGATCGGTCGCCCGATCATCGCCTCCCGGCAGTAGCCAAGCGTTTGGTAAAAACAGTCATTGGAGTGCACGATTTCCAGCGTTGCCGGATCGACGACGGCCAGCATTTCACGACTGGCGGCAAGGAGCAGGCGATCGTTTCCGTCCATCGTGACAGGCATCAGTGTCCGGCTCCCGGTTGTTCAAACGAATACGTGACCCGTTGACGCGGACTGAGATAGTCATAGATCGGACGCGGCAATTGCGAAGGTCGCAGCGCCTTGGTGATGCTCACCTCGAGTTCCTGTTCGAGATTGACGATCATTGCTTCGTGCTTCGGAATATGCGCGTCGTAGATGGTCACCACCGGCCGCAAGGGTTGCGCAGAATTGATCGACAGCACCATGCCAACCCTCTCGTTCGACAGCAAGACGACCGTTCCGGGCGGGTAAACACCGAGGATGCGTACGAAGCGTCCGAGCATCGCCACATCGTATTTGCTGCGTTGCCGAGCGAACATCAAGGACAAGGCTTCGTTCGGCGTCAATGCATTGGCGATATTCGGCGGATTGCACAGATTGTCGTACGCGTTGGTCAACGCCAGCACCCGGCCACCGACCGAGATCGCTTCGTCTTTGAGACCGCGAGGATAGCCGCTGCCATCGACATGCTCGTGGTGTTCGGCGATGATCCGTAAAGCCACGGGGTCGAGTCCGGCATTTTTGGCGATCGTGATTCCATAGGCGACGTGCTCCTTGATCAGTTCGCGCTCCGCCGCGGTATACGGATCCTTTTTGAGCAGCACCCGGTCCGGGATCTCGACCTTGCCGATATCGTGCAACAGCGTCGCCAGACCGATGACGTCGAGCTGTCGACGTTCGAGTTTCAACTCGCGGCCGAGCAGCAGCGCCAACATCGCCACATTCAAAGCGTGGTGGTAGATTTCTTCGCCGGCAATCTTGTCACCGAGCAGATGGACGATCGCCTCACTGTCGTTGAGCAACGAATCAGCCAGGCCACCGATCAGACTGCTGGCCTGGGCAATGGTCGCCTTGGGATTCGAAAAAATGGTACGGGCGATTTCCCGGCAGGTTTTTGCGGCTTGAACGAACTGTTTCTCAGTGGCGTTGATCCGCGTGCGTAACACCTTGTTATGGGCGATCCGCTGACGCTTCATTTCGATCGCCGCATCATGCGCCGGCGAGACGTCCGGCGTGCTGATCTCTTCCTCGACCGGTAGCGGCTCGGCCGGCTTTTCGACAACCGTGCTCTTTTTGAGGTCGACGCGGACTTTATCGAGCCGCAAACCACGAATGACGTTCAACTGATCCTGCGACAGGATCTTGAAGGCGTTAAACGGAAAAGGATGCTCGAGCCAGCCGAGATCCAAGTGCACAAAGTGCCCGATCGCCAGATCGTCCGTAGGCAGATAGACCAGCGTCGACGACATCGCGCTACAGGCTCAACGAGGGGTTTGCAATTGGTGCAAGACGTTCGCCATATCGCCAAGGAGGCCATCCATCACCCCGCTGAAATCGAAGATCGGGGTGAAGTTCTGCACCCCGGCGGCGACCACTTCTTGTACCGCTTGCTCCTGCCTCTCGGACATCTCCAGTGTGGCAACCACCTGCGACAAGCGTTTCATCAATTCGTCCGAGACTTGCAGGCACTGCGCACGAGCAGCCGAATTTTCCGAGCGGAAGCGAACGACCGATGCACTGAGCAACACCATCGCCCGGCCGATGGCCGCCTGCAATTGCTGTCGCTTTTCGCGGGCAGCCAGTTCTGCGAGACGGGCGTCGACGACTTCGGCGGCGATCGCCAAGCGCCCGCGCAAATAAGCGCAACGCTCGGTGTCATCTACCGGCAGATTATTGACCAGCAAGGTGCTGTGTTTGAAATTGAAACCGGCGCGTGTCTTGAATTCGACCACCCGGCCCATCGAACGGATGTGCGCGATCACCGCGCTTTGCAACGGGCTGTCGTGATCGTTGGTGCTGACGGTCAGATCCGGGCCGTTGCCGCGCAACTGGATCGCCCCGTCCAGCGAATACGCGCGCAACAGTTCGAGTGTCGCTTGTCCAACCGCATCGACGGTCGACATCGTCGGCAGACGGTGCAGGAAGTCGATCAACACCCCATACTCGTCGAGTTTGGACAGCGCTTGACTGTTCAATACCCGGCTGTGATTCAAGCGCTGTTCGAGCGCCGCGCGTTCTTCGACACCCCGCAGCGCATGCGCCACTTTTTCCTTCACTTCGGCGAGTTTGTAGGGTTTGACGACGAAATCGTCACCACCGGCTTCATAGCCCTGCAATGCAGAAGCCAGATCGTCGAGGGCCGAGATGAAGATTACCGGCGTATCGGGCAAAGTCAGCCGGATCTGGCGGCAAAGCGCGTAACCATCCATTCCCGGCAAACCGACATCGAGAATGAATACATCGGGAACGCACTGCGGCAACCTCGCCAGACAGGCTTCCGCACAATCAAAAGTCTCGACCTCGTGCGCCTTTTCGAAAGCCGCCTTGAGCAAGCGTCGCGCCGGGTCGGCGTCGTCGACGATAAAGATCCGGTGACCGTTGTCTCCCATGACCGTCTTCTCCTGAAATCGAGCGCGAGTCCGTGAAACCCGCATCGTTTTGAGTATAGACGGTGATTTAAACAACAAAAGCCAAAGGGGCATTGCTGACGAATGGCTGAAAAATTCACAGCGGATCGAGGGGCGGGAGGGAACGGGGGTTCCGACACCAAGACAGCGTGCTCCGCACAGTCGGCAAACGCTGGTCTGCGGCAGATCATTGGTCGTGGCTTGAGCGGCGGACGATTCCATGGCTGGATTTCGCGCAGCGAGGGGGCTTGTCGTCTTTGAAGCGTCTTATCGTTCGCCCGCACACGACACGGAAGCGTTCTGGACAGTCAACGCCCCGCCCCTTCCGCAGCAGACCTGTCACCCGAAACAATACCCTGGGCAACGCGCCGCCGGCGCTTACGCGTCAATCCAACGGTGCGTCGCTGGTGATCAGCTTGCCGTCGCGCAAAGTCAGGATGCGTCCGGCACGCGCCGCCAACGCCGGATCGTGTGTGACGATGACGAAACTGGTGCGCCGCGATCGGTTGAGTTCGAGCATCAGGTCGAAGACATCGGCGGCCGTCTGACGGTCGAGGTTGCCGGTCGGCTCATCGGCGAGCACGCACGCCGGTTCGGTGACCAGGGCCCGGGCGATTGCCGCTCGTTGCCGTTCGCCGCCGGAGAGTTCGGCCGGCGTGTGCTGCAGACGATGGCTCAAGCCGACTTCAGCCAGCATCGCCGCCGCGCGCGCCTCGGCTTCGGGCCGGGCCAGGCGGCGGATGTACAGCGGCATGGCCACGTTCTCCAGCGCGCTGAATTCGGCGAGCAGATGATGGAACTGATAGACGAAACCCAGATGGCGATTCCGCAGCAGACCGCGCGCTTGTCCGCCGATGGTTTCCAGGTCATGGCCCATCAACTGAACCTTGCCGCCGCTGGGCGCGTCGAGGCCGCCGAGCAGATGCAGCAGCGTACTTTTTCCAGAGCCGGAGGCGCCGACGATCGCCACCCGCTCGCCGACGCCGACTTCGAGATCGACGCCGAGCAGCACCGGCACGTCGGTATCCCCCTGACGATAGACCTTGTTCAGCCCCTGACAGGCCAGGACCCGCTCACTCATAGCGCAGCGCCGCCGCCGGGTTGACACGCGCCGCGCGCCAACTGGGGTAGATCGTCGCCACCAGAGCCAGCACGAAAGCAACGCCGGTGATCGTCGTCACGTCGCCCCACTGCAGCTCGGAAGGCAGATTCGAGATGTAATAGACCTCTTTCGACAGAAACTGAGTGCCGAGCATCCGTTCGATGAACGGCACCACCACGTCGACATTGAGCGCCAGCGTGACACCGCCGGCAATGCCCAGGCCGAGCCCGATGAAGCCGATCAGTGCGCCCTGAACGATGAACACGGCCATGATGCTGCCCGGGCTGGCGCCTAGCGTGCGCAAAATGGCGATATCGGATTGCTTGTCGGTCACCGCCATCACCAGGGTCGACACGATGTTGAACGCGGCGACGGCGATGATCAACGACAGGATGATGAACATCATGTTCTTTTCGATCTGCACCGCCCGGAAGAAATTGGCGTGACTGCGCGTCCAGTCGCTGATATAGGCGTCGGTGCGCAAGGTGCCGGCCAGCGCCCGCGCCACCGCCGGCGCCTTGAACAGATCATCGAGCTTCAAGCGTACCCCCGACACGCGGTCGTCGAGACGATAGAGCAATTGCGCATCCTCGAGGCGGATCAAGGCCAGCCCGCTGTCGTATTCGAACATGCCGACTTCGAAAATACCGGCGACGGTGAATGTTTTCAGCCGCGGCACGACACCCGCCGGCGTGACCACGCCTTGCGGCGCGATCAACGTCACCCGGTCGCCGACGAAGACCCCCAGGGCGCGCGCCAATTCCGAGCCGAGGATGATGTTGAAACTATCCGGCTGCAAAGCGTCGAGTTGTCCGCTCTTGATATGCGGCCTGAAATCGGCAACCTTGTCTTCCTGATCGGGCAGAATGCCGCGGACCATCGCCCCGCGCACGGCCTGTCCGTACGCGAGCATGCCCTGCGCCTGCACGTAAGGCGCCGCGGCGAGCACGTTCGGCTGCGTTGCCGCATCGGCGGCGACCGCTTGCCAACCGCTGATCTCACCGTCGGCCCCGGTGATCTGCACGTGCGAGACCACCGCCAGAATCCGCGAGCGCAATTCGGTCTGAAAACCGTTCATCACCGACAACACGACGATCAAGGCGGCGACGCCGAGCGCGATTCCGACCATCGAAATCAACGAGATGAAGGAAATGAAGTGGTTGTGCTTCTTGGCCCGCGTATAGCGTAGACCGATCGACAGTTCGTAAGGCAGGGCCATCAGCGGCAGGCAGACAAGTATGACGAACATCGCCCGACGGCACGCCGAGCGGATAAAATCGTTATCCTACACGTTTCCCGCTCCTGCCGCCGTCTGACGGCACTGCGCCTTTCGCTTGGCGTCGAACCGCCGCCGTTTTCCGATTCCGCACCGATGCACCTCACCATCGTCGTTCCCGAACTGATCTGGCCCGAGCCGGATGACCGCAGCACGCTCGACGCGCTCGACTGTCCGGCGCTGACCACCCTGCTGGCGCGCAGTCACCTGCGCCGCCGGCCACCGCAATCGTTCGAAGCGACGCTCACCGATACCTTCGGTCAAACCGACGGTGTCGGCTACGCCGCTTTGCGTCTGCTCGGCGAAGAGAATCCCCCGACGATTGGCGAAGCGTGCTGGCTGTGCGCCGACCCGGTGCATCTGCGTCTGCACCAGGAGCAGTTGATTCTCGCCGACGGCAGCCATCTGGCCGTCACAGCGGCCGAAGCCCGGGCGGTCGTCGATGAACTCAACCGTCAGTTCGCTGACAGTGGCCATTTTCATCTCGGCGCCGCCGACCGCTGGTATCTGCGTTTGCCCGCGGACGCGCTGCCCGGCCGCCTCGAGGTCGTACCGCTTTCCGCGGTCAGCGGCCGGCGCGTCGGACGACAATTGCCCGAAACGGCCGAGTGGCGCGGGTTGCGCTGCCTGCTCAATGAATTGCAGATGGTTCTGCACGATCATCCGGTCAATCAGCGGCGCGAGGAACTGGCGCAACCGACGATCAACAGTCTCTGGTTGTGGGGCGGCGGCGCGCCGCCGGCAGCGATTCCCCCCGGATTCGCCGGCGTATGGGGCAATGTGCCGCTGATGAACGGTTTGGCACGCCATTATGCGATTCCGCAGCATGCACTGCCCGCCCAGGCCGAGGACTTGCTGAGCCAGACGCCTCACGGCAGCCGGCAACTGCTGCTGCTCGACAGCCTGGCCGCGCCGGTGCACTATCAGGACGGCCCGGCTTACCGCGACGCCTTGCTCGACCTGGAAAAACACTGGTTCGCCCCGCTGCGGCAGGCGCTCGCCAGCCGTCGCCTGAGCAGCCTGCGCCTTGAGGCCTCGACCGCTTATGCTGCGCTGAGTTGGCATGGCCGTCCGATCGACCAGTGGCGTTTATGGCAACGGCCGGTAACTCTGGCCGCTACTGCCCGGGCGCTGGCGCAAAGCGACGCATGATCCACGTCTGCCGTCGCCGCGTCGCGCCGCGTACCCAATGGCAACTCGAACAGCAAGGACTGCCGTCCCTGCTGGCGCGGATCTACGCCGGCCGCGGCATCGTCGAGCGTCAGGAACTGGATTACTCCTGGCCGGCGTTATTACCGCCCGCCCGTCTGACGAATGCCGCCGCCGCCGCCGTGCTGCTCGCCGACGCCATCGCCCGGCACGCCCGGATCCTGATCGTCGCTGACTACGATTGCGACGGCGCCACCGCCTGTGCGGTCGGCATCCGTGCGCTGCGCGCTTGCGGCGCGCGTGTCGATTATCTGGTGCCGAACCGTTTCACCTGCGGTTATGGATTGTCACCGGATGTCGTCGATCTCGCTGCCGCTCGCCGGCCGGATCTGATCGTCACCGTCGACAACGGTATCAGCAGCGTCGACGGCGTCGCCCGCGCCAGGCAGTACGGCATTGCCACGCTGATCACCGATCATCATCTGCCCGGCGAGCACTTGCCCGACGCCGACTGCCTGGTCAACCCTAACCTGCCGTATTGCGATTTTCCGAGCAAAACGCTGGCCGGTGTCGGGGTGATGTTCTACGTCATGCTCGCGTTGCGCGCCGAATTACGTTCCCGACAATGGTTTTCCGCCGCCAGTGGACGACAGGAGCCGCGGCTCGCCGAATTACTCGACCTGGTGGCGCTGGGTACCGTCGCCGACGTCGTCCCGCTCGATCGCAACAACCGCATCCTGGTCAGTCAGGGGCTGCAGCGCATCCGCCAAGGACGGCTGACCCCCGGCGTCCGCGCCTTGTTCCGCGCCGCAGGCCGTTTGCCGACGCAAGCGACATCGGTTGATCTCGGCTTTTTGATCGGCCCCCGGATCAACGCCGCCGGCCGCCTCGCCGACATGTCGCTGGGTATCGAGTGCCTGATCACCGATGACGAGAACCGGGCAATGAACATCGCCCAGCAACTCGACACGCTCAACCGCGAACGGCGGCAGATCGAAGCCGAAATGCAGCAGCAGGCGCTGAACCAGCTAGCCGGCACTCACGGGTCTGTCGACGAACTGGCCAACGACCCGACCGCCGCGCTGACCTTGTTCGACGATGAATGGCATCAAGGTGTCGTCGGGCTGGTCGCGGCACGGATCAAGGAGCGGGTGCACCGTCCGGTTTTTGCTTTCGCCCGCGGTGAAAACGGCGAACTCAAAGGGTCTGGACGCTCGATTCCCGGACTGCATCTGCGTGATGCGCTCGACTTGCTCGCCAAACGCGCCCCGGGTCTGTTGCTCCGGTTCGGGGGACATGCCATGGCCGCCGGGGTCACCGTGCGCGAAAACGATCTGCCGATATTTCGGGAACTGTTTGCGCAAACGGTCGACCCGCTGCTCTCCCCGGCCGACCGCACGCGGACATTGGAAACCGACGGCGCTCTGCCAACCGCCTGTTACTCCTTGTCCACCGCCCGCCTGCTCGACAGCGAGGTCTGGGGGCAACACTTCCCCGGACCGCTGTTCGACGATGAATTCATCGTCGACAGCCAGCGGATTCTCAAGGACAAACATCTCAAGCTGCGCCTGCGCAAAGGCGCTCAAGCCGTAGACGCCATCCAGTTCAATTTTAAGAAGCCCCCGGGATCGACGATCCATGCCGTCTATCGGCTGGCGATCAACGAATTCAACGGTGTGCAATCCGCGCAGTTGATGATCGAGCATCTGGAGAACATCGACGCTTGCTGATCGTTCAAGCTCGTCTCGACACGCCGTTTCACCGGTCAATAATGCGCTTTGCCGCTGGTCGGCGTCGGGCGATTGAGCACTGAAAAATCAACTTCAACCCTCATCTGACTCTTCACCGGCCGGCCACCGCGCAAAGCCGGTGAAAAACGCGCCCGGGAAAACGCAGAGATCGCCGCCTGCTCGAAAAACCCTGACGGTATCGCCTGACTGACCAGGACCTCCCGAACGACGCCGTATTCGTCGATGAACAATTGCAAAACCACCCGTCCCGATTGTCCTCCCGCTGACTCGGGGTACTCGATGACGATTTCGGACAACGGCCCGGCCTTGCTGTCGAGCAGGGAAGTCGGCAAATAGCCGGCACGTCTGGCGGCCGCTTCCACCGTTTCCTGGGACGGCAAGGCATCAGGACTGTCGGCGGCCGTGGCAGGTGGGGCGGGAGGTGCGGGAGAGGTGGGAGGGGCAGGAGACGGTGGCCTGAACGCCGCATCGGGCTGAGCCGGCGCCATACGTACGGCTTGCTCGACGACGTGATCGGCAACGACAGGGAGCGGCGTTTCTGCCACCTTCTCGGGTAGCGGCGTTTGGTTGTTGGGGTGGATTTCTGCTCTCGGAATCGCTGGGTCGCTGGTCGTCAGAGAAGGCGATGGCTCGATGACAACCGGCTCCACTGGCGACAAGACACGTTGCGACGCTTGCAACCGTCCATTCAGTCGCAAGGTCGCTTTTGCGACCGCCAAACTCTCACCCGTGGCGAAAGGATCTCCACCACCGACGTGTCCCGGCCCGCTCAGCAAAACCAAGAGCATCAGGTGCAGCCCCAGCGAGCCGACGAGCGCCAGGCGCAAACGACATCCGAAAAAAACCGGGCGGATCGAATCCGCCCGGTCTGCGCAGCGAAAATTCATCGCTGAGATGAAGCGCCGCTTGTCAATCGATGACTTCTCGCCAACTGACGCGCTTTCCAGAGAGCGGAAGGACGGTTATCGGAATTGGATAAGAACCAGATTCACCACTCGCTCCGGTAACATCGTCTTTGATCGTTCCATCTGTCTGGCGGATGATCGTATTGCCGACGCCGAGTGTGGAATCGAAGCGACGGGACGTTGCTTCATCGGCCGAAGTCACGACCGCCATACCGGTTCGGAAATCGAAAAAGTTCACCCAACCGTAGCCGCCAGTGCTGCACACCGACGTACTCGGCACATTGCTGAGAAAGACGATGGTCCCCATTTGCAGTTGCGGAGCGACATTGACCCGCTCACCGCTATCGGGCAGATCGATGACCCAACCATTGGTGCCGGTACACGTGCCAGCACAAGCGGTGGTACGGTACGCACTGGCTCCCTGACCGACCTGAGTGAATTGCAACTGGTTCAAACTGCCCCGCAAGTCGCCATATACCGGGGAACCAGCCAGCGGATCGCGAATCCCGTAAAGCGACTGCAGTTGGGTATCGGCCAAATCGCCAACTCCCAACAGCCGGCCGGTACCGGCAAAGACCCACGGTTTACCATTGATTTCACCGAGCTCGAGCCGGGTGCTGATCGGCTGCGGAGTACCCGTCGGGGTTCTGGCCGTCCCCAACAAGGTCGCCTCGAGTCCTGAAGGAGCCAAGTTGTCATTGATGTCGAATCGCCAGATATTGCCCAGCAGATCGCCACCGTATACCCGGACACTGGTATTGTTGATACTGGCGTCATCGACGAAATTGGTCAAATGAGTCAGCCCACTCGGCGCTGACGCACTACCCGCATTGGTGGAAATTTTGGCGATCAGCGTGCCATTCGCGGCATTGAGGACGTAGAGATAGCCCTGTCCATCCCCTGTCAGGCTCGGCGAATTGACGTTGTTCATCCCCGAGGAAACCATTACCACCCAACGGCCATCCTGCAGTTTGGAGATGATCGGCCGGCCGTAACTGTAACCGACATGACAGTCGCCACTGGCAGTCGCGCTGCCGTCCCAACATGTACTGCTCCAACCAAATTCCCATAATGCCCTGGGATGGGCCGGATCAGTGATGTCGAGAGCATAATAGCCTTTACCCCCTTTGTTGAGGCCACCGACCAGAATCGTCTTCCATGCCGGTGAACCGCCAGTTCCGGCATTGGCATCGATATCGGCAACCGACGGATTGCCATCGACGTAGAACTGGTGCGTATTGGAATAATTGTTGTCGGCCAGTTTGAACAGCCGCGGCAATACCAGCCGTGGAATGTGCGCCCACAATTCCTCGCCACTGCTGGCGCTCAGCGCATGCAACATGCCATCGTTGGCGCCGGTATAAAGGACGGTTGATCGACCGGCGTTGGCCGTTTTGAATGCCGCATAGCCACTATCACCGTACGAGGCACCGGGTGGACCAACATAGACCGGTTGCGAGCCGACGATATCCCCCAAAGCATGGGTACGGCTACGGTAAAGTGTCGTCAGATCGTTGCTCTTGAAAAGCGCCGGCCCCTCCAGATTATGGTGACCGCGCAGGAAGTTCACCAGATTGGCACCTTGTGCCGCACTACGCTGATTGACCGTGCCGTTGCTGCCATCGCTCATCGCTGCGTACTGACTGAGCTGAGCGACACTGGCGGCGCCGAAATACGCCTGCTCGTCGGCATTCAACCCGGTGGTGGGCTCCCCCGTCGGCTGATTCGCGGCGTCGCAGGTACTGGTGTTGTAAGTGAAGGGTGTCAGATTGTTCGTCGCCCCGGCACGGAACAGATAAATCGTCCGTCGGTCGCAACCGACGCCGACTTTGCTGTCGAGCTGCGACTGCGCACTCCAGATAGGCGAGGTGCTGAGTGTGCCGGTCGCCGGGTCGATGGTATTCGCCTTGACATCCCCCACCCATTCCTCGGTGACAAACGTGGAACTGTAGATAAAATTATTGTTGGCTACCGGTTGCGCGGTTGACACCGAGGCCGCTGAACCGGCCCCCAGCCGGGCCAGCACCCCGGCCAACGCTTTTTGCAGACCATCGACCACCGCCACCGGATCGTTGGCGCTGAAATATTGACCACGACCGTTGACCGCCGTATGCCAGAAATCGTCGATCGAGCGCGGATTGCTATACAGTGTTCCATCGGACGCGTAATTGATGGCCGGGTCGGGCCAGACCGGCCAGCGTTTGGGGGTGCAGTTCGGATAGCTCGGGTCGGTGCTCGGACAGGTATTGTTGCACGCACCGGTGAGCGGATTGCAACGGATGCGCGCGAAATCACCCACGGCATCGAGCTTGTAGGTCGGGCTGTAATTGAGGGTGCCGGAGACGCCAAGCGCCAGGGTAAACGTGGTCATGTGTTGATGCGTCGCCCGGTCTTCTTCGGGACCGCTGCCTTTGACCCGCACGTCATTGGGCATGTCTGGTCGAAGGTCGTTCACATAGTAGTACTGCGCCACATCGGCCAGCGAATTATGACTTCCTTGCTCCGCGGGAGTATCCGTCGTACACGGCCACTCGCCACAGCCGCTCGGCGGCAGAACTTCGGCAGCACTGGCGTGCGTATCCGACGGAACGGGGCCGAGGGGGGACGCCAGTGCCGAGGCGTCGGGATGGCAGATACCGTCGACATTGCTCCATTCGCCATAGGTGTAGACCGGGGACGTTTGAGCGGCGACCGTGCCGCCACTCGACGAAGTCGTCGATTGAGACGTTCGTAGTCGACGTTGGAGCAAGTGTCCGGGCAAGGGGCTGCACGATGTCGTAGTCCAGCCGTTCGATGCCGACGCGGCGCTCGGCACGCAGTTGGCAACTTCGACCGGCGTGGAGCTTTGCCCGGAACAGGTTACCAGCGTGAAATTATTGCTTGCCGACGGTGATTCAGGCGTGCAACTGCCCACCGGCTGATCGGTAGTGACAACAGGCGCTGGACAGGTGCGGGTCACCCAATTGTTAGCCGATGCGGCGGTCTGGGGGATACAACTGGCAACGGGTTGATTGGTCGTGGTACTGGTATTGCAAGTCACTGCGGTGTAATTGTTACCCGAGCTGGCAGCAGCCGGCGTACACGAATCGACCGGGGAGTTGGTGAGCGCATTCACCGTTGAACAAGTCGTGGTCGTCAACGTGTTGTCGGTTCCCTCTTGGCAGTTGGCCACCGGGACATTGGTAGTCACATTGTCGGTCGAACAAGTCACCGCGACGTAGTTGTTGTAGTACGTCGGCTCCGCTGGTGTGCAGCTGCTGACCGGAACGTTGGTGGTAACAACCCCTGAACAGGTAATGGTTAGCCATTGATTCGCCTCGCTGGCGATTTGTGGAACACAAACTCCCGGTATCGGTAAGTTATTGATGACGATTGGTTCTGGGCAAGTGGTGGTAGTCCAATTATTCCCGGCACTGGCGGCCTGCGGGGTGCAGGAGGCCACTGGCACATTGGAAAGAGTCAGCGTGTTGCAGGAACGACTTACCCAGTCATTGCCGGAACTGGCAGTTTGCGGGGTACAGGACGCCACCGGCACGTTGGTAGTGGTGATCGGCGTTGGGCAGGTACGCGTGACCCAGTTGTTGGAAGCACTGGCAGTTTGCGGGGTACAGGACGCCACAGGAACGTTGGTCGTCACGGGGTTGCTGCAAGTAACTGTTGTCCAGTTATTGTCCAAATTGGCGATTTGCGGGGTGCAGGATTCCACCGGTACGTTGGTGGTTGTCGCGTTCCCGCAGGTAATCGTCGTCCAGTTGTTGTTGGACGAACCGGGTTGCGGCACACAGAACGAAACACCCGTGGTTGAAGTGATGCTACCGCACACGGTTTCTACATAACTGTTGCCGGCGGTAGGCGCCACCGGCGTGCAACTGCTGGTAACCGTCGGGCCGCTGAGGATGGTCGGGCCAGTGCAGGTGCGAGTGATGAAATTATTGCTCGATGACGCCGTTTGCGGGGTACACGAGGCGACCGGCACATTGTTGGTGGTGATCGGTGTCGGGCAGGTGCGGGTCAGATAATTGTTGGCCGAAGACGCTGTTTGCGGGGTACACGAGGCAACCGGCACGTTGGTGGTGATCAGCGGCCCAGGACAGGTGGTGGTCGTGTAATTGTTGCTCGCGTCCGGCTCTTGCGCCATGCAAGTCAGTGTCGGCACGTTGGTATAGGTGGACGTTCCACAGATCGTCGTCGTGTAACTATTCGACGAGCTGGCGGGTTGACTTGTGCAACCCGACACTCCAGTAGTGCTGGTCGTGATCGGCGCCGGACAGGTGGTCACCAGATAGGGAATAGACGCCGTCGCAGACGCGGTACCCGACGCGCAACTGGCCACCGGCACATTCGTCGTGACATTGTCGGTACTACAGGTGATGGTCGTCCAGGCGTTGGCCGCTGAAGCCGTTTGCGGAGTGCAAGTCGCCACCGGAACATTGCTGGTGTTAAGTGGTGTCGGACAGGTGGTAGTGGTCCAGTTGTTGCTTTCGGAAGCGCTCGAGGGTGTGCAACTGGTAACGCCGACATTAGTGGTGACATTCGGCGAAGGGCAGGTCCGAGTGACATAGTAGTTGTCTGCCGAAGGGCTCTGCGGGGTGCACGAAGCCACCGGAACGTTGGTGGTTGTGACTGGAGTGCAGGTGGTCACCAGATAGGGAATCGAATCGCCGGCAGCGGCCGTTCCGGCGGTGCAGGAGGCAACCGGTTGATCGGTGGTGACGTTCGCCGTACCGCAGGTGACCGTCGTCCAGTTATTAGCCGCGCTGGCCGTTTCCGGACTGCAACTGGCCACCGGAACGTTGGTGGTGGTAACCGGGGTGCAGGTAGTGGTGGTATACGCGTTGCTCGCCGAGGCGCTGGCAGCGGCACAGGAGGAAACCGGAATCGGCCCGGTCTCCGCGGGATTGCAGGTCGTCGTCGTGTATTGGTTCTCCGAGTTGGCCGTCTGCGGCGTGCAACTGCTGACTGCCGCCGGACCCGTGGTTACTGTCGAACAGGAAATGGTTCCCCCAGGTGTACAACTCGGCACCGGGGTAGTCAATTCGGTTGCCGCGTCGTAAGACAGGATCTGGCTGGTTGCCTGGCTGACGACAACCGTCGACTGGTCAACCCGCGACGTACTGCGCAGGTTCTGCACAGTACTCCTGAGAGTTTGGGAGGTACTTTGCAGATTTTGTAGCGTGCTCTGTAGAATTTGATATGTGCTTTGCAGGTTTCGCACCGTGCTTTGAAGAATTTGGACGGTGGTTTGCGAAATTTGCGAGGTGTTCTTCAGCACCTGGCTGGTACTTTCCAGGATTTGCGAGGTGCTTTCGGTCGTTTGGCGAGTGGTGACGGTAGTTTGGCCGCTGGTTTGTTGAGTCTGATTGGTACTCTGGAGTTTTTGCGACGTGCTTTCCAGATTTTGCACCGTGCTCGCCCTGATCTGGGAGGTATTCTGTTGAACCAAGCTCAAACTGATCAGATTCTGTTTGGTACTCTGCAGATTTCTGACAGTGCTTCGCAAAAGTTGCGAGGTCGACATGGTCGTCTGCGAGGTACTTTCCAGATTTTGCAGCGTGCTGCGCAACAGATGGCTGGTCGACAGGTTGGCATAAGGGCTGGCGCAGGCCACCGACTGGTATTGCCACATCTGGTCGGTAGTCGTGTGCGTAATGTCGGTGCCGCCATCCCAGATCGGTCGCGGTGTCCAGCCGGCGTCGTCGGTCAGGCTGCCGTCTTGCTGGCCGACCAACGTCACCCCGTCGAGACCGACCGGTCCAACAGTCTCGGCGGCGGTGTTCCAATAACCATCGGTGGTCATGATCGTGAAATTCTGCTGGCAGGAATACTGTACCGGATCACCGGTCATGCCAGCATTGATCCCATCCTGTTTGCCGGCATAGTGCCGGCCGACGCGAGCCAGCGCTTCGCGCGAAGGCGATGAACCGCCGGGAACCTGGCTGAACAGCTTGGTATACCACGCGCTGCGTTGCGTACTATCGAAGTCGGCAATCGGCAGATAATTCGCCGTACCGCTCAGATCGGGTCTGACGGTAATCAGGCCGACCCGATAACTGTCGTTGAGCGCGGAGAAAGCGAGGCTGACTGCGCTTTTCGACAGACTGATGCGGGTCCGATAATACGTGTACCAGGTGGCGAAGTTCTGCCGTTCGTCGGTGCCGCCTGGGCCGGAAGTGGCTGAGACAAGAACCCGGGTCCAGGTGCCGCCGTTACTGGCTGCCACCGTCGTTCCCTGGTCGACGTCGGTGCACGGCGCTGAGAGATAGTTCTTGGCGCCAGAGACCGAATGAACGTAGTAATAAGCGGGCTGTGCCGGATCGGACACGGTCTGGAACTGACGTGTCGAGGTATCGTAGGCACGGAAACCAGTCGCCAGGTTGACTGTCGTTTCATTCGCCGAGTAGTAGTTGTAGCGTGCCGCGTTGAAATTCGGAGTCGGCAAGGCATTGCCCGAACTGTCCTTGGGCAGCACGTAGGTCTGGTTGGGATTGTAGTAGAGCGTGTTGCACTGAAAGCTTTTGTAACCGATCGGCATGTAACCGCTGTTGCTGCCCTCGATTTCGTCCGGCATGTGCGAAAAACGCATGGAATTGGAGGTATCCATCAGCAACATGATGTTCGGCTTGAGCAACGAGGAGGTCGAGTTGAAGAACGGCGCATCAGCCAGATCGGTCAGCGCCGCATGGGCAAGACTCAATGAGCCGAATAGCAACAAACCGGTCAGACACCGCCAGGTGACGGATGATGCTGAAGGAGTGCAAAAGACAGAGTTCTTCGCAATGTTCATCGATTTTCTCCTTGGCGTTTGCTTACAAAACAAGCGCCATCCTACAAAGGTGCACCCCAGACGGAAGGCACAAACGAGTTGTCGCCGTCCAGAATGCATTTCCAATACCGCTCAATAGACGATTACCTGGGTATAGCTGAGGGTGTTTCGCGGCCCACGGACGCGTGCCGTCACCCGGTAAAAAGGTTGCCGCAATTTTTCATCCACTCGAGGTTCGTAACCTCCCGAGCCGCCGCCTTTGCTCCCGAAATTAGCCTGTTCCAACATCGCGCATTTTTGGGCCGCGTTATCCACACTCAAACCCGGTGATTCGCAAAGCCGGTGAATGACGACACGAACCTCGTTACCAGTGTTATTCCCGCTGGCATCGGCGGCCAAAACCAGCTGTGAGTTGTTCTCCCAATCGAAGGTAGCCGGGGAAAAATTGGGGTCCCAGGACGAGTAATACGTAAAATTTCCCCCAGAACCGCTCAAGTCACTGTTCAGGTTTGCGCCAGTCGTCTGGGCAACCAGCCAAGTGCGGGCATTTTCAACCCCCAGATCGGCTTGCGCGCCGGCGATTTGTTTGAACGCCAGATTGCTGGTAATCCCGAGACCAGAACCGATACCCCGCATTAGCGCCAGACCCGCCATGGTCATCGCCACCAACATGATCAGCGCAATGAACAATACGACGCCACGCTGTCTGAGCGGCGGTCGCCCCGGGGACGGTTGCCGCGTAACCAGAGCGAAGCGGTTCATGGCGCAACTCCCCAAATCATGTTTCGCAAGGAAATCACTCCACCGTAGACCCGGTAACGGTAGTTCCGCCAATTGGCGTCGGTTTGCGGGTTGGTATCGGCAGCGCCATCGACGTCATGCATGGCAAAATGCAGAGCTTGCCCAGTACCGTCTGTCCAGGGCAGCGACGGCGCCGTCGAGGTGGCATAGGCGGTGCTGCCGTCCGACAATTGACGAGGGGCCTCGTAATGCTGGCTGCGCGCCAACAAGGCCACCCGTATCGCCAATACTTGCCGCCAGTTGCTCGGATCGGCGGTCTGCCAGGTGTCCACGACGAAATCCCCATTGGTGTCCAAACCATATTCGGCCTGAAGATCGATGATCCCGTCGGCAACGGTAGCCGTGGTGTTGCGGTAAAGGCCATCAGTGACGACCAACGAACCGTTATTGACAGTCCACAGGTTGAGCTGCGGTTGCGGTCCCAGATTGAATAGACTGCCTTCGGCAAGTGCCGCCACCGTGCCAAGCGCCGAATTGAACCGCAGACCGGCCGAATGCTGGAACCAGCCATCAATATCAGGGTCGTTGCTGACCTCGATCAACGAACAGGTCGGTGTGACATCGGCGACAATGACAAGGTCGCCACGCTCGACGACTCCAGCGGCATTGCGATAGACCCGAAAACCGTCATTGCGCCATTTCATTTTCTTGGTGAAGGCCGTCGACCCCACGTACGCCTGGGATGCGGAAAAAAAGGAGGAATTGCCATAGAGCACCTGTAGCGTGTCGGGCGCCCCGCTGTCACCTTGGACGATGCGTACCGGCACCAACGGAAAAGTAAAGGTGCGCGCCGCGGTGGTCGCCGTCGCATTGGCTGCTGCCGCAACCGAGCAGCCAGAAATCGGCGCCGCCGCCAAGCCCAAACCCATTCCGGCCTGTTTGACATCGCGTTCGAGGCGGAAATAACCGACCGTGCCGACGACCTGCGCATCGCCACCCGCCGCAGTCGAACGCTTGGTCTTGTCCCACAGAGTCAGCACCTGGAACATCGCCGCGATACCGATGAGACCGATCACCACGCCAACCAGGAGCTCGGTAAGCGTGAAGCCGCCTTGGTCACGCCGACCGGTGACCTCATTGACCGGCCGGGCGAAAAAAAATTCAATTGACATAAGTCACCAGGGTGTGATGGCGCACTTGGTTGTCTGAGGGCGCCTGCCAGCAGACGGTGATACGGACCTCATTGTTGGCCGCAGTGTTGATGACAATTTGTTGCATGCCATTCCCCGACCCGGGGAGCATGTTTTGTACCCGGGCCAACCAAGCCGTCACAGTCCCCTGTCCGGATGTCGAACCATTGAACGAACACAGCTCACCACCTTGAGCATGCTGGTAAAGCTGCAATGCCGCCGTATCGACCACCGAAATCTCTGTTCCGCCGCCGGTTGTCACCAGTTGCCGCCCAACCCCCGACCAGATGGCACTGGAGATTTGTTCGGTGAGATTCATCGCTTCGGCACGGTATTGAGCATCACCTTGTACGCGGATTGCCGAAGTGCTCATCGCCACCAGCGCCAGAATGCCGAGCGAGAAAATCAGGATGCCGATCAAGGCTTCGAGCAGGACGACTCCAGATTGCGAGGAGCGTCGCAGGGAGCGGTTCAAGTTCATCAATTACAGGACCTCGTGTCGCTGGTGCCGGAGATGCTCGGATCGCAGACGCGCACCCGGCCACCCGTGGTCAGGTTTACCCGCAGGCAGCGAACCGTTCCTTCGTCGGCGACGCAGTTACCGGCACCAGGATTACTGAAATCAAAGGTCGCCGCAGTGGTGTCCCCAAACGGCGTGAATAAAACACTTTGCGTTCCACCGCTGTTGATGGCAATCGGTGTCGACGAACCGCTGTTGTGCAGACCGCCGCCTTCGGCGCCGGTCTTACCGGCAATCCACCAGCATGCCTTGTTCTGATCGCCGCCTGCATTGGCAACGCAGCCAGCAGCCGGCCGGGTACGCACCAGCCAGTTGTAGCCGTCGACGTTGGCATTCACCTGATTGGCGGCGTAACGGCCGGCCTGGCTGGCATCCTGGAGTACCGGGTAGTTGGCATCCGATCCGCTGTCTGGAATCGGTGGCTCGTTGGTCAGCAGAAATTCGACGTTGGTATTCAGACGAATGGCTTCCGAGCGAGCCATTTGCAAACCGGCAAGGAAATTTTCGGCAGCGATCCGCAGACGCACATTGTTCAGGTAATTGTTGAAAGCCGGCACACCCAGCGCGAGTAGAACACCGATGATGGCGACCACCACCAGCACTTCGATCAAAGTGAAAGCGCGCTGGCGAGAACGCATGTTCAGCAGCCTCCGGCCTTGTTGACCACGAAGCAGGTCGCCCCCGCACCTGACCAGCCGCCTCCCACGCTGACGGTGCTTTTACCCAGTTGCGTGATGCGGTAGGTGAAACCAGTCATGCTGCTTTTACCGGTGGCATCGACCTGATACGTGCCGGCCGCCAGATTCGAGCAGGAAAAATCAAAGTAGTTGGTGTTGGCGGGTTGAGGAGCCATGGAGCCGGCGGCGCAGGCCCCACTATAGGTCCGGTTATCGAGAAAGTGCTGCTCCAGACGCGATTGCATGCCCGACAAGGCGGTGATCGCTTCGGTAATCCGGCCTTTCATCAGGTATTCGTTGTAACTCGGAATGGCAATCGCCATCAGAGAGCCAAGAATGGCGATGACGATCATGATTTCGATCAGCGTAAACCCGGACTCTCGGCGCATGGGCAATCTCCCTTTGTCTGATGCTATTCAAGCAAGGGCGCGTGGCAGTGTCCACCGCCGATCGACCAACGGTCTGTTTAACCGCGCGGACGGTGCACTTCGGGACAGCGGACGTTGTTGTCCGGCGCTCCGACCCATGAGGCGGAGAGCACAAAAACACGGAACCGAACAGGGTTCACCGACCAGCCGCACTTTGCTTCCCCGGGTTCCCAAGACTCCTCTCGAGAACCCGGGCCTGACTGAAACGCGGCGGCAACAAGCCGTGTCTCAGGCTCGACCGAGTCGACCGCCGATTCAACAGCGCGGACGGACCACGCTGCCGCTACAGCAACTCTTCCAGACGCAGGCGGATGATCGATCCCTTGACCGCCGGCAGAGCCTCAATGCCGGCGATGGCCTGATCGATATGCCTTTCCCGAGTTTGATGGGTGAGCATGATGATGTCGGTCTGCTCCTCGCCCTCGTTCGGTTCGCGCTGGATCATCGCATCGATCGAAATACCGTTGTCGGCAAGCAAACGAGCGACGTCGGCCAGTACGCCGGCACGGTCTTCGACGCGCAAACGCAGGTAATAGCTGGTGGTCACCTCGGCAATCGGCAGGATCGGCAACTCGACCATCGCTCCCGGCTGGAAAGCGAGGTGCGGAACGCGGTGTTCCGGGTCGGCGGTATGCATCCGCGTCACGTCGACCAGATCGGCGATTACCGCCGAAGCAGTCGGTTCGGCGCCGGCACCTTTGCCGTAATACAGCGTCGCACCAACGGCATCGCCTTTGACCAGCACCGCGTTCATCGCGCCCTCAACATTGGCGATCAACCGCCTGGCCGGAATCAATGTCGGGTGCACGCGCAGTTCGACCCCTTCGGCAGTGCGCTTGGTGATGCCAAGCAGCTTGATACGATAGCCCAGTCGTTCGGCGTATTTGATGTCCACCGCGTCGAGCTGGCTGATGCCTTCGACATGCGCCTGGGCGAAATTCATCGCGCTGCCGAAAGCGATCGCCGACATGATCGACAGTTTGTGCGCCGCGTCGATTCCCTCGACATCGAATGTCGGGTCGGCTTCGGCGTAGCCCAGCCGCTGTGCGTCCTGGAGAACCGTGGCGAACGGCAACCCCTTGTCGCGCATTTCGGAAAGAATGAAATTGGTGGTGCCGTTGATGATTCCGGCGATCCACTCGATACGGTTAGCGGTCAGCCCTTCACGCAACGCCTTGATGATCGGAATGCCGCCGGCAACAGCGGCTTCGAAGCCGACCATCACGCCTTTTTGCTGTGCCGCGGCGAAAATTTCGTTGCCGTGCTTGGCGAGCAAAGCCTTGTTGGCGGTAACCACGTGCTTGCCATTGGCGATGGCCGCCAGCACCAGTTGACGAGCCAGATCGTAACCGCCGATCAGTTCGACGACGATATCGATCGTCGGATCGGCAACAACGGCGAATGCGTCGTCTGTTACCCGGCAAGCGCCGCCGGTAACCTCGCGGACGCGTTCGAGGTTCCGGTCAGCGACGATGTCGATGCGGATCGGCCGCCCGGCGCGACGGGTGATTTCTTCGGCATTGCGCGCCAGCACGGCGTAGGTACCGCCGCCGACGGTGCCAATTCCGAGCAGTCCAACGTTGATAGCTTTCATAAGGGCAATCTGTCGAGTAAGAAAATCAGGGCTCAGAGGTTGTGAATTAATTTACTGCGTGGCCAATCTGCGGCGTTGCTCACTCCTCGCCGGCCCACCGGACAGGTCTCGTCGTTCGCTCGCGCTTGGCATCTCGGCCTGCTCGTGACCGTTTCTTCACCACCTCTCAGGCCGGGTTCGGCCACAAGCTCAGCCGAGGGTGCCGGCACGCTTGCGGTAAGCGGCGAGAAAGCGGGAAATGCGGGCAATGGCATCGCGCAGATCGTCTTCGTGCGGCAGAAAAACCAACCGGAAGTGATCGGGAGCCGGCCAATTGAAACCGCTCCCCTGGACCAGCAACACCCGTTCCTCCTGCAGCAGTTCGGCGATGAAGTCCTGATCATTGGTGATCGGGTACATTTGCCGGTCGAGTCGGGGGAACATGTACAACGTCGCCTTCGGTTTGACGCAACTGACGCCGGGAATGGCGGTGATCAACTGGTGAGCCAGATCACGTTGCCGACACATCCGGCCACCGGGGCCGACCAGATCGTCGATGCTCTGGTACCCGCCAAGCGCGGTCTGAATGGCGTATTGCGCCGGCACGTTCGAGCACAGCCGCATCGAAGCCAGAATGTCCAATCCTTCGATATAGTCGCGCGCATGCCGCAGATCGCCGGAAATGACCATCCAGCCGGCGCGGTAGCCACAGGAACGGTAATTTTTCGACAAACCGTTGAAGCTGACGGTCAGCACGTCTTCGGAAAGCGAGGCGATGGCGGTATGCTTTGCGCCGTCGTAAAGCACTTTGTCGTACACCTCATCCGCGTAGATGATCAACTGGTGCTGGCGGGCAATATCGACCAGTTCGCGCAATAACTCTTCGGGATAAAGCGCGCCGGTCGGGTTGTTCGGGTTGATCACCACCAACGCTCGCGTTTGCGGGGTGATTTTGGCGCGGATATCGTCGAGATCAGGCAGCCAGCCGTTACTTTCGTCGCAGAGATAATGCCGCGGCGTACCGCCCGACAGGCTGACGGCGGCGGTCCATAACGGGTAATCCGGCGCCGGAACCAGCACTTCGTCGCCGGTATTGAGCAACGCGTTCATCGCCAGGACGATCAGTTCGGAAACCCCGTTGCCGATATAGATCTCCTCCAGCGAAACCCCTTTGATGTGTTTTTGCTGGGTATAGTGCATCACCGCCTTGCGTGCCGGAAAAATCCCTTTCGAATCCGAGTAACCGGCGGCATTTGGCAGGTTACGGATCATGTCGAGCTGGATTTCCTCGGGCGAATCGAAACCGAACGCGGCCAGATTGCCGATGTTCAGCTTGATGATGTGATGCCCGTCTTCTTCCATCTGCTTGGCCTTCTGCAGCACGGCGCCGCGAATGTCGTAGCAGACGTTGTCGAGTTTGTTGGATTTCTGGATCGGTTTCATCGCCTTCACCTAACTGGATTAAAACAAGCCGTCCTCGTCGAAAATTGCTTTTATGCCGCCTTGCGCCTGCCGGGTACGCGACTGGTTTTCGAATAGCGCGGACCGCACATGATCATCGTCATGGCTCGATCGAATCCGGCATCGGATGCGAGAAATCTTCTCATGATCGAAGCTCGATGAACGGCTAAAAAGGAATGGACCAACGGGGTTCGCAAAACAAGCCATTGATCAAAAGACCGTAATTTGAACCTGGCCGTATCCGCCGAGCCCCGATGGTAAACGACAAAAAAGTTATAATCGTACTTTATCGTTTCTCGCGCCGCAATTTTGATGAAGCTGCAACAGCAAAACAACGCCCATCTGAACACCGTCACCGCGTATGGCGACGACTACGTGAGCATCAACGGCATCCGTCATGCGGGCAATCTGGCGATTCTCCCCGATCGTTTGTACCCGGAGTGGACCGGCGCCAGCTTCGAAACGCTGACCCACGAAGATTTCGAATGGCTGGCGGCGCTCGATGCCGAAATCATCCTCCTCGGCACCGGCAAAACCTTGCGCTTTCCACGCCCCGAGTTGCTGCAGCCATTGGTGCGCGCGCAAAAAGGTCTCGAAGTGATGGATTTGCCGGCCGCTTGCCGAACGTACAACGTGTTGATGGGTGAAGGACGAAAAGTGGCCGCCGGACTGCTGCTCCGTTGATGCCGCACGGACGCTGATTTGAAAATTCGCCATCCGCCGCCTCGCACTGGATGAGGCCAGCCTCTCCCCTGCTCCACCCGCTCTCAATTCACGGTTCTGTTCGCCGCAATGAAACGCATCGCCCTGAAGATCGACGTCGATACCTGTCACGGCGCACAACGCGGCGTACCCGCGATGCTCGCCGTCCTGCAGCGACACGGCGCCACAGCCACCTTCTTTTTTCCGCTCGGGCCCGACCACAGCGGCCGCCAAACCGGTCCTGAGTCACTGACCGCCTATTACGACCTCCAAAGCCGGCTCTACGGCCGACTGCTACCCGCTCCCGAAATCGGTCGGCGCGCCAGCGCCGTCTTGCGCCAGACACGTGAGGCCGGCCATGAAGTGGCGATCCGTCCATGGAATCGGGCGCAATGGGAAAAACAGGCGCTGCACGCAGAAAATCCATGGATCGAAGAGCAGATCGAGAAAGCCTGCCAACGATTCAAAGCTATTTTCGAAGAAGCCCCCTTCGCGCATGCCGCCGCGGGATGGCGCGGCAATCGTCACGCCTTGCGGCTGACCCAGCGGCTCGGCTTTTGCTACGCCAGCGACTGCCGCGGGAAATTCCCTTTCATGCCGGTAATCGACGGCGAACTGGTGCACTGCCCGCAACTGCCGACCACCTTGCCGACGATCGATGAATGGTTGTCGCAACCAGAAATCAGTCCGGCGCAGGCCGGCGAAAAAATTCTCGCCACCAGCGCCAAAATCGACGGCGACCATGTATTCACCGCGCGAGCCGAACTGGAAGGCATGCGCTATCTCGAGGTTTTCGACCACCTGCTGACAGAATGGCACGCCATGGGTTACGCCGTGATATCGCTGCGCGAACTGCTCGGCACGCGCAATGTCGCGCAATTGCCACGTCACAGCGTCGTTCTCGCCGAAATTCCCGGCCGAAGCGGCTTGCGCCTGTGCCAGGGTCCGCCATTTCCGAACGGCTGAAACGGGCGGCAACAAAAAGGCGGCCGAAGCCGCCTTTCATTTTTGAGCAACGGGAATCGATCAATCGCGATCGCCGCTGAACGCCATCAACAGATTCAACAGGCTGACGAAGACGTTGTAGATATCGAGATACACCGCCAAGGTTGCCGAAATGTAGTTATCCTCGCCGCCGGTAACGATACGGCTGATGTCGTACAGGATATACGCCGAGAAAACCAGCACCGCCACCGCCGAGATGACCAGCGACAACACCGGCATCTGGAAGAAGACATTGGCCAGCGCAGCCAGCAGCACGAGAATCATCCCGGCAAAAAGGAATTGGCCGAGAAAGCTGAAGTCCTTCTTGGTCACCGTTGCCACGCTTGCCAGCGCAAAAAGGATCGCGCCCGTACCGCCGGCGGCAATGGCGATCAACGAACCGCCGTTGCTGAAACCCAACGCCACCTGCAAGATGCGCGACAGCATCAACCCCATGAAGAAGGTAAACGCCAGCAGCAAGACCACCCCCATGCCGCTGTTCTTGGTCCGCTCGATACCCCACATGAAACCGAAAGCGATGCCGAGAAACAGCAGGAACGACATCAGCGGGCTGCCGGGCAGAAAAGCAAACTGCAGCCGCACGCCGAGCAAAGCACCGAAGACGGTCGGCACCATCGATAACGCCAGCAACATGAAGGTGTTGCGCAGCACCCGATTCTGCTGCAGCGCAACCTCTTGTGTGGCCTGGCCAGTCATATGAAACTGGGGTTGCATGAAAACCTCCTGTTTGAAATAAGAACGAAAACGCCTCTAAGACTAACGATTTCGGGAAAAAGTTTCAATCCAGGGCAATTGCACGAATGCCGACGTCGTGGACCGTCAGCAATGATCACTGAAATCCAGCGAGCTGCGAAAAGGCCGTTCACGACCCGCTGAGTTTTTAGACTTCTGTTTTTTTGATGTTTTCCACGACGGCGAAAACACATTCCAGTTGGTCGGCGTCCGGACAGGCAGACGTGATTACGGAACGATCAACATTAAACATTTATCAAACTGAATTAATTGATTAAAACAACCCGCGGCCTGTCGTAGGAGAAAAGACCGACGAGCGTGCGAGAACGACGGTCAAGCAACCAGCCGGCCGCGAAACCCATGTCATTCTGGACCACCTCGATACGCACGAGAGAATGACGATTGGCTCGCTGCCCATGCCAACGTCACCAGTCACTGCACCCTCACCCACGCCAACCGGCCAAACCAAGTCCAAATCTGGTTTGGCACTTTCCAACGCAAGGCTCTGCGAAATGCCCGCTTGTCGAGCGCGGGCCAACTCGTCGAGGCCATCCACCAGTCCGCCGCCACTCACGATCCGAACATCGCACCCTTGGTCTCCCGAGAGGCTTGACCTCACGCACCTCCGGAACCAGGAAAACCGTCAGGCGACCGTCGGTGGCAAACCGGTCCAGACGATTCCCGCCGGCAGGCTGGCGCGGCCGACCCGTTCCTGGTGCCCGCGGTGTGGCAGACGATAACAGCGCACGTCGTCCTCGCACGGCTTGATCAGCGCGCCGATTCTCGCCAGACAACGCTGCTGATCGGCAGCGCTGCCGACCAGCAGAAAAATGCTGTACTCCAGCGGCGTGGCGTGCTTGCACATTTCACGATGCACGCGCTGCAGACGACGTGGATGAGCGATGTCGTAGCCGATGACGAACGCCAGTTCAGTCGTCATCCGGCATGCCAAGCGCAGTGTCGGTGTCCAGAAGCGGCGCGGCCTGGTCCGGATCGGCGGACGTCGCTCGAGACACCCCGGCCACCTGCCGCATCGTCCGGGCAACATCGGCGACGTTCTCGGTCAATTGCTTGCGCAACCGCGCCGCCACTGGCTCCCATTCGGCATAGAAACGCGAGCGGCCGGCCTTGCCGAGCAGGCAGCCGGCCTCGCTGCGGGTAAAATCCTCGGCCCGCAAAGCACCCGAACGAAACAGCCGCCAGACCTGCTGATCGACCTCGACGCGCAAAGGCTCGACCAGATCGCAGGCCATCGACTCGCGGCCGAAATCCAGCGTATGGAAAAAACCGACAAAGGGATCGAGACCGGCACCGTACAGCGCCAGCACCGCCTCGGCGTGCAGCAGCGTGTAGCCCAGCGACAACAGGGCATTCACCGGGTCGCGCGGCGGCCGGCGGTTACGGCCGGCAAACTGCAGACCGGCCGGCAACAGGTGGGCGAAGCCCTCGAAATACGCCGCTGATCCGGCACCTTCCAGACCGCGCAGCGCGGCGAGCGACGCTTGCCGGTCGACCGTTTCGATACAGCCGGCAATCCGGCGCAGCGCCACGGTCAGCGGATAGCGCAAACCCAGCTCGCTGTCGCGCCGACTGGCCAGAAAAGCTTCCTGAGCGCGCAATTTGGCCTCGACGATCGCCCGCGCGAAACGCAGGCAGAAATCGGCATCCAGCGACAGGCAATATTGGGAAACACGGCGGGCGGCATCGTTATGCGGCCGGCCGAGCAGCAGCGTCGGCACCGCCTTGCGCCCGGAGAGAACGACCACGCCGATGCCACGTTCGCCGAGTTTGCCGAGCAACGACGAGGTAAGCGTCACCTCGCCGCGCAGAAACACCCGTGCCAGCGGCGCCAGCGGCACCGTTCCGACGCGTTGATCGTTCTCGTAAAACACCAGCGCCTCGCCGTCCGCCTTCAGCGTCACGCCGCGCCGATCGACATACAAACTGCTCATGATTCCCCCGTTATCTCAGACGATCAGAAAGACATCGGTCGCCGGCGCTCGCGCCAGACCCAGGTACTCGCAAGGCAGACGTGGATCGAGCTGAAAGATGTGCGCCCGGTCCCGTTCGACATCGAGCAGTTCGCTCAACGTGTGCCGTACCTCGCGCAACTCGGCGGCGGTGAGCCAACACTCGAAAAACGACTTCTGCCCGCCGACCTTGTAGCCGATCAGATATTGATGCACCCGCCGCCAGCGCTTGGCGTCGCTGACGTCGTAGCAGACCAGATAGAGGGTTCGCGCGGCTTCGGACATGCACCGACTGTACGCCGGAACTCGGCGCATGTCGGCAATGGCAAGCTTGCCGGGGGTGGAAGCCGCCAACCGTCGCGCCAAGCGGCGGTCTGGTCATCAACAAAATCAACCGTTTTTTTGCTCTGGCCAGCATCAGTTTCAATCCCTTTGATTTCAGGGCTGGTTATTCACAGAAGTTCCCGCATGGTGGAATTTTCGGAGATGTGTCTCAATCCCTTTGATTTCAGGGCTAGTTATTCACCGAAGTTGCTGCTCAAATCGAGCTCATCAACCTGTCTCAATCCCTTTGATTTCAGGGCTGGTTATTCACGCGCTGGTTGCCGCCGATACCCGTCAATCTGGCAGAGTCTCAATCCCTTTGATTTCAGGGCTGGTTATTCACTTATCCGGTTATGACATACGCCGAAGTTTCCGAGTCTCAATCCCTTTGATTTCAGGGCTGGTTATTCACGAAAAGCAGACTTGCCAGACTGGCCGGAGTGGTGCTGTCTCAATCCCTTTGATTTCAGGGCTGGTTATTCACAAAAGACTGCAAGCATGGGTCGATGAGGCGCAAAGTCTCAATCCCTTTGATTTCAGGGCTGGTTATTCACATAGGCGGAAAAATCGAAGTCGGTGAAAAGACCGGCTGTCTCAATCCCTTTGATTTCAGGGCTGGTTATTCACG
>JAVMKC010000077.1:38984-77885 GCA_031732795.1 Accumulibacter sp.
GTCTCAATCCCTTTGATTTCAGGGCTGGTTATTCACGGATAGTCTCACCGAGCAAGGCGCCAGGCTTACCCAGTCTCAATCCCTTTGATTTCAGGGCTGGTTATTCACGAAGTCGATCTGTTGCATCACCGCATCAGCATTACGTCTCAATCCCTTTGATTTCAGGGCTGGTTATTCACGTCAAGGGGATTGAGTCGTCCTATGGCGCTGCTTCGTCTCAATCCCTTTGATTTCAGGGCTGGTTATTCACGTCCGCGAGTGTCTGGCCCACGCGCCATTTACCGTCTCAATCCCTTTGATTTCAGGGCTGGTTATTCACGAAAACGGCGGACGCCGATCCAATACTCATGATAGGTCTCAATCCCTTTGATTTCAGGGCTGGTTATTCACAGATGTTATTGATACGCTTAACACACTTGACAAAGTCTCAATCCCTTTGATTTCAGGGCTGGTTATTCACCGCTACTCTTCGCGCAGGTTATTGCACCAATTCAGTCTCAATCCCTTTGATTTCAGGGCTGGTTATTCACCAGGCCGGGAAAGAGAAGTCGCGTGGCTGGCCAGTCTCAATCCCTTTGATTTCAGGGCTGGTTATTCACCGGCGAGCGAAAGCCAGTGGGAAAGACTGACTGCCGGGGTCTCAATCCCTTTGATTTCAGGGCTGGTTATTCACATATGTCCGTTGGCGAAAACATTATAGCAGGGGAAGTCTCAATCCCTTTGATTTCAGGGCTGGTTATTCACTTAAAATGGAACTGACGATCGCTGAAATCAAGTCTCAATCCCTTTGATTTCAGGGCTGGTTATTCACGTACCGGCCTGCCGGTACACTGGTCGAAACTCGTGACGTCTCAATCCCTTTGATTTCAGGGCTGGTTATTCACTGAATTGGTGGCGATGTGTAGATGATCGCCAAAATGGTCTCAATCCCTTTGATTTCAGGGCTGGTTATTCACACGCGGATCGTGGTGAATCTCAAGAGGAGACAGTGTCTCAATCCCTTTGATTTCAGGGCTGGTTATTCACCGCCACAATCCTGGCTCGCTGCCCAGGAGGGAAAAAAGTTCGTCTCAATCCCTTTGATTTCAGGGCTGGTTATTCACCGAACCGGCGGAAGTTTATATGCGGGCGGAGAAGTGTCTCAATCCCTTTGATTTCAGGGCTGGTTATTCACTTGATGCCCTTTATGCCTACTTCAGCTAAGGCTTTGTCTCAATCCCTTTGATTTCAGGGCTGGTTATTCACAGCCTTGGCCTTGGCGCGTTGCCATGGGTTGGAGGTCTCAATCCCTTTGATTTCAGGGCTGGTTATTCACGTGGCAAGGTGGTTGCAATGAATCCGTTAATTACGTCTCAATCCCTTTGATTTCAGGGCTGGTTATTCACTGGAGAAAAAGTTACCACTAAAGAGTATCTGCATGGTCTCAATCCCTTTGATTTCAGGGCTGGTTATTCACCATCTATATGGCGCCTTGGTACAAGGAGTGGAAGGTCTCAATCCCTTTGATTTCAGGGCTGGTTATTCACTACCGCTTGGGGTCAACAGATTTGGGCGGTCGGCAAGTCTCAATCCCTTTGATTTCAGGGCTGGTTATTCACCCAAAAGCAAAGCGTCGACTGTCGAAATTACTATGTCTCAATCCCTTTGATTTCAGGGCTGGTTATTCACGACGGCTCGGTGCACATTAAGGCGACCGACGGTAGTCTCAATCCCTTTGATTTCAGGGCTGGTTATTCACGAACACGAACGCCCTGATCGCCGCCGCCCGTTTCGTCTCAATCCCTTTGATTTCAGGGCTGGTTATTCACCCGGCCCCTTTGCCGCAAGGTGGTTTTGCGCCGATGTCTCAATCCCTTTGATTTCAGGGCTGGTTATTCACATGAAACTGACAACGACCCTTAACAAAATCCGCGTCTCAATCCCTTTGATTTCAGGGCTGGTTATTCACATTCCGCTGACTGCAACCCTCTCGGATGGGGGGGGTCTCAATCCCTTTGATTTCAGGGCTGGTTATTCACAAGACTTGCGTATTTCATACTTCACGGGTATTTGGTCTCAATCCCTTTGATTTCAGGGCTGGTTATTCACGTGCGATGGATTACGAAGACCAGCAAGCCGAACAGGGTCTCAATCCCTTTGATTTCAGGGCTGGTTATTCACTTACGAAACGCGGATTTATCCAAGCCGTTTATCGTCTCAATCCCTTTGATTTCAGGGCTGGTTATTCACACCATCCTCGCGGGGTAAATCATGATCGCATACCAGTCTCAATCCCTTTGATTTCAGGGCTGGTTATTCACAGATTGCGAAGTTGATTGCCAAAAGCAAAGCGCGTCTCAATCCCTTTGATTTCAGGGCTGGTTATTCACTGCGCTCGCAGTTTAGCAGATATTTTTCAATGGCTTGCCGGGGGCGCTGGCAATTTTGCCGCTCGACGGCGAGGATGTCTCTTGGCGGCTCGGGGCATAGCCGGTACTGGCCGAGGCCGAATGCCGTTTCCTTGCCGACGTGCAGCCATTCGCCCAGGCGCAGGAGTTCGGCGAAAGGGGCGAGATTGCCGTCAAGACGCCAGTCGCCAACGACGCCGCCCAGCCGCATCGCCTGCCGCTGGCGCGATGAGTAGCGCGCCCAGTCGCGCCAGATCAATGCTTTATGGTCGTCAAGGGCGGCGCAGGCGGCTTTCAGGGCCGCGAAATCCGGCGTCGGCAGCGAGCTGTCGCCGTGGAACTCGGCCACCAGGCTGACGCGGCGGGCCAGCGCCATCAGCAACGTCACCGGTTGCAGCGCCGCGGGCGGCAAGGCGCGGCCGTTGTGCTGCAGACGCAGCGGGGTGATGAATCGCAGGGTCACACCGCGGACCGGCGCCGACGGGGCGTCGAGACGGATCAGCGACCGGTGCTCGGCGATGCGGCCGCCTTCGGGCCGGTAGATGAGCCGTTCGCCGTCTTCGCCATCGTCGCCGCAATGGACGACCTGCCGCAGTTCGGCGGTGCCGTCGCCGGCGCCGACGCCGCGGGCGAGCGCGCGCCGCCAGGCGAGAATGATCAGCGACAACTGTTGGCACGCCCGGCCGATCAGCACCTGGTGGAAGACCAGCACCTGTCCTGTGTCGAGCGTCCGGGCGCCCCAGGCGGGGGCTTCGATGACATACGGCACGGGAATTTCCGAAAAACGCTGCAGGGGATGCTGCTCCGGCGGCGTGGGGACGAAGACCGCCGGATACGGGCACTCGCCGGCCAGCGGACAACCGGCGCAATCTGGCTGCCGGGTCAGGCAGGCGACTTGACGCAGGGCGTGGCCGAAGGCGCCGCGCAGCATCGAACCGGCGTAGTCGGGCAGGCGGATCGGCCGCGTCACCTGGAATTCGAAGCGGTAGCGGGCGAGCGGGAAGGTGGCCGGGCAGTTCATGGCCGGCGCAGCGCGGCCAGCTTTTTGCGCTCCTCCTTGAGATCGACCTTGACCACTTGCGGCAGCCAGTGCTCGATGGCTTCGGCGACGGCGAGCCGATCGGCCGGCGGCCAGTCGGCCGCCTCGCGCGCCAGTTCGCGGGCCCGGGTGTGCGTTTGCGCGTGCGGGTTTTCCTTGCTGCCACGCAATTGGGCGAGACGAGCGGCGCAGTGGTCGGCAAACGCTTGTACGCGCTGCTGGTTGGGAGTCATCTGTTCGATTTGGTGCTGGCGTTGCGCGGCAGCGGCTTCTGCGGCGGCGCGTTCAGCCGCGGCGGCGGCTCTCTTGCGGGCGATTTCGGCGGCCCGGACGGCTTGTTGCGCCTGTTTTTCCTCCCACCGCAGCAGACGGTCCTGATGTGCGTCGCGCAGCGCGCGGCTGCGCGCGCCCAGCCGCCGGCGGACTTCGTCGGCGTGGTGGCGGTGGGCGTCGTCGCTGGCGTCGACCCATAGCCAGCCAAAGGGCAGCAGGCCGCCGTTGCCCGTCCGGGTCAGGCTGGCCAACCGTTGTTCGGTGGTCGTCGGACGGAAATCGAAAGTGTGTTTGCCGTTGATGCGTGGTCCGAGGATTTTGATGCGCCGCACTTCGTCGAGGGTCACCGATTCGGCGCCGCTGTGATGGCCGACGCGCAGCAGAAAGCCCTGATGGTCGTCGATCAGCACCTGCAGCGGTCCGTCGATCAGGTCCTCGATCAGTTGCCGCCACGCGGGGTCGAGCCGTTCGCCAAGTACTGGGTGCTGGAGTTCGGCGGCCAGCCGCGGGCGATAGAAACCGTTGCAGGCTTCGCACAGCGTTTCCCAGGCCATCGTCGCGCCGGGGAGCAGGCGTAGCTCGCCGCGGAAGGCAGTCGGCAGCGCTTCGGGGATCGTTTCGAGAAACACCTTGATTTCACTGGGCGGTCTTTCATCGGGGCGGGGCGGACGCTTCTTTTTGCCGATGGCGTAAATGACCTGCGTCGGTGGCGGGACTTCGTCGTCATCGACGTGCGCGTCGGCGAGCGCCAACCGGCGGAAGGGGTCGTTTTCGAATTTACCGGCTTGATAGCCGAGCAGGCATTGTTCGAGACGCGCGGCGGCGCCTTTTCGTGCGGTGTCGATCGTGCTGGCGGCGCCCGGCGCGCGCAGCAGCGTCTGGTTGAGCCAGGCGGTGCGAATGCTGCCTTTCAGCGAACTGCCGGGCAGATAGGGGCTGCCGTCCAGGGGCCGGAAGGCGGTGCGGGCGATCTGGAAGCGGTTGTAAACCGCGTCCTCATCGCTGGCGGCGGTTGCCGGCTGTGCCGGGCGGCCGACCTTGGTGAGGTATTCGCGAGCCAGCGCCGGGGTAACCGCCACTTGGCGGACGGCGAATTCGGAGAAGCGGGCCGCCGAGGCGCTGAAAAAGCGTTGCACGGCGGCGATCGGCTGGCGCTGGCTGGCGAGAGCGGCCAGTTTGCGGTTTTCGTCGTCGCTGAGCGCCATCAACAGGGTCGCCGGTTCGAGAACGTGCAGCAGTTCGTCGTGGATGACGAAGGTGCTCGGTTCGTAGTGTTCGCCGCAACCGATATGCACCGGCGACAGCGTCGAGAAATACAGCGGGCGGCTGTCGACATGCGGTGTGGCGCGGATCGTGGGGCGGGTGCTCATCGACGGGTCTCCAGAACGTGGCTGACGACGGGGGCGTAGCCTTGCTGAACGGTATCGGGCTGGGATTTGGACAAGCGGCCGTCACCGCCGATGCCCTGACCGACGAACAGGCGAGCGGTGAACGGGCCGTCGGAAACGAAGACGGCGCCGGTCGCCGCCAGCAGCACCGGGGTCTTGAACGGCGTGCCGCCGCGGGCGGCGATGTTGCCATGGCGGCCGAAGCGGGTCAGCACTTGCCAATAGCTGGCGGTGGGTGAAAAGCCTTGTCCCTGCGGCGCGCAGGGCGCCAGCGTCCAGTGGGCGTTGGCCGCGGCGGCAACGGCAAAGGTCACCGCGGCCCGCCGTGCGACGCTGAATTTGCCGAGTCCGATGCCGGCGTCGCGGCCGAAGCCGGTCTGGCCGACGGCGGCGAGCAGTGCGCCGACTTCCGCCGCCGTCGTCCGTTCCTCGTCGAGCACCAGATAGAGGTCGATGGCCTGGCCGGCGGCATGGAAGGTCCGGGCGACGGAGTACGGGACGAAGGGGTCGCCGCCGGTGGTGCCGGTCCGGCGGTCGAGGGTGTTGTGCGCCTGCGCCCGACGTTGCGGCGCCTGGCCGTAGGCGGTGGCGTCGTCCACGGCCGGGGCCGGGGCCACGCTCAGAACGCCGTCGCGGTGATCGACGGCCAGCCAGCGCTTCTGTCGGGCGGCTTTGCGCTCGGCCGCGGCGTGCTGGCCGGCGTGCTCAGCAGCGACAGCGGACGGTTCCGCAAGCCGGTGCGGCAGCGTCGGCCGCGGCAGGTAGCCGGCCGGGAAGCCGTCGGAAACCACCAGCCAGGGGTGGCCGGCGGTGTAGCCGTGGAGTCGGCGGCGCAGTTCGGCCTCGCCGGCGGCTTCGCGCAGCGCCCAGCACAATTGGCCAAACAGGGTGTCGCCGGCCAGCGGGGTGCCGAGCGGCGTGTGCAGCGCCAGGGTGGCGCGGTGGAGAGTGTGGGCCATCGCTTTAGCCGCCGGCGGGAAAAAGCTGCAGATCGTCGAACGACGATTGGATCGGTTGGCCGTCGAGTGCCAATTCGCGCCAGGCGATCTTGCCGTAGCCGCGCGAGCCGGAGCCGCCCAAGCTGTCGGCGGCCAGCAGTTTGAGGCCGCGCAAGAGCAGCGGCAGCAGGTCTTCGCCGTCGATGACTTTCAGCGACAGCCGGAAATCGAATTCGGCCCCGGCGATCACCCGCTCGGTGAAACGGGGATTCTCGGCGACGCCGGCGATGCGGTTGATCGAGTTTTCACTTTTGGCTTCGGTACTCGACAGATGCTTTTCGCGCAGCCGGGCCAGCCAGGCGGGCTTCAGCGGACAGTCCCAGAAAGCGAGCCGGGTCGGGCCGATTTCACCGACCAGGGCGTCGATGTCGCCGCCGGGCGCGCCGCCGAACAGGCGCAGCAGGTCGCGCGCCGCCGGCGTATCGTTCGCCGACAGGTGCTGGAACGAGAAGGGATGGCCGTTGGCCGCCGTCACCAGGTCGAGCTGCCATTCGAGCAGCGCGCGGATTTTGCCTTTGAGCGACGAGCCGGGGATGTAGGGCTGGCCGTCGAGCGGATTTTTGACCACCGGATTGTCGGTGCCGCCGATGCGCATTTCGCTGTCGCCGGCGCCGATGTGCAAGCCGGTCTGCAGGGTCAGGGTGGCGGTAAGTTGCTGGATGCGGGTGAGTTGCATGAGAGAAGTCCTTGGCTCAAATGGGTTCGATGGATCGACCGGTGCGCGGGCTGTCGGCGGCGTCGTTCACGTCGGCGTCCGGCGTAGCGGCGGTTTGCAGAGCGTGGGGCATCGTTTTCACGAACGAAGCGGTTTGAGAAAGCCGAGCACGGCTTCGAAGTGCAGGCGGAAGTGATCGAGCGCCCGGGCGCTGGTGGTGGTTTTCAGGCAGCCGCTGAACCACTGGTGGAACTCCTCGTCGACGAGTTCGCGCCCTTTGGCGTAGGCGACCTTGGCGTTGAGCATGCGGATATACGCTTCGTACTGCTTGAATCGCTCATCGTCGTTCTGGATGCGTTCCTGCCAGCCGACCAGTTCGTCGTAAAAACGGCGGATCTGCGTCGTTTTGTTCATTTTTGGGGATTTCGCCTGATGGAGCCGATTGGCAACGTCTTCGGCGCGCCGGTTGAACAGTTCGGGGTCGGGGGGCGATTGGTCGAAATTGAAGTTCATCGTCGTTTCTCCTGGAGGGGTAGCATAAGAGAGCGCTGCGGCGGCCGGCGCTTTGGCAAGCTTGCCGTGGCGGCCTGCCGGGCGTCACCCGCGTCGGCCGGGTTGATCGGGGCGTGAGGGTCATCGGTGGCCGGATTCATTGACGCTGGCGGTAGAGCAGCACCGACAGCGGCAGGCGATAAGCGCCGCGGTATTTGCCGATCGCGCCGCCGATTTCGACGATCGCGTCGTCGAGCAGGCGCTGGCGGCGCTCGGCGTCGCCGCTGCCGAGCTGGTCGCGGAAGAAGCGTGCCAGCAGGTAATGCAGTTGCGAACGCCACATGGCGTCGCGTGGCTGCTGCTCGGCCTTGCCGGCGCGGTCGGCGAGTTGCAGCAGCGCGTAGACCAGGCCGCTGCTGAACGACGCGCCGTGGCGGCCGGCGCGTTCGATCAGCGCCTCGAGCGCCGCCTGGCGCGGCCCGAGCAGTGTCTGCCAGTCGTTCCAGGCGAGAGTGTTTTCCCACAGCGTCGCCGCGTTCTTGTCGGAGTCCTTGGCCGCTTTCAGCGCCTGCTCGGCGCGCTGCGCCAGTTGCCGGACCGGTGTTTTCGGGGGGCTCATGGTCAGCCCGGCTGAAAAAGTGATCTGCGGATTGGCCACGTAAGCGGCGAATTTTTCGCGCAGAGTCGTCGCCAGGGCCAGCGTCGATTCCCACGGACCGATCAGCAGAAAGTCGTCGCCACCGGCGAAGACGGTGTACGTGTGGCGGAAACGGCCGCCCCCCGGCGCGGCGTCGCCGTGCTCGCAGAACCAGGGCAGCCACAAGGCGAAAAAGGCGTGCACCTGGCGCGACAAAGCGGCCATCTTGGCAAAAGTCGGCCGGCGCAGACCGTTCTGAAACAGTTCGCCCAGGTTGTCGATGTCGCCTTTGAGGGTCATCAAGCCGATTTCGCCTTGCCAGCGGCCATTGCCGATCGGCCGGCGGTCTTCGCAGGCCAACAGATTCAAGGTCTTGATCGCCGCGCCGCCGGTTTCGGCTTCGTCCTGGAAATCCGCGTATTTGCCCGCGTCGCCCGCGCTCGTCGGCTCGTCGGCGGTGAAGCGCGGCACGTAGCTGTTGACGAAACGGCGGGCGTAACCGCGCCAGAGCGTTCCGTCGGCTTCGGCGGCGTCGAAATCCCAGACTCGGCGCAGAACGCCGCGGCGGGCCAGTTCGCCGTATTGGCCGGAGTCCTCGCCGCTAGGCACGATCGCCAGCCGGTAGCCGAAGTAGTCCAGGCCGAGCGCCGTGCCACGCGCGCGCTCCTCTGGGCCGAGCTCGCCCGCCGCTACGCCATCAACCTGCGTCGTGCCGCCCGCGCGCTCCCCCGCGCGCTCCTTTGGTATGACCAGCAGCCGCGCGTGCCGGGTCAGTTGTTCGCCGATGCGGATCTGGTCGTCGGCCAGCGTGCTCAGGGCGTAGCCACGCCGTGCCGACGCCTGCGGGTCGGCGGGATGGCGGCCGTTGATCTGGCAGGCGCCGAGCCGGGCGTCGAAGGCGCCGAGAAAGCCGTTGAAAGTGACCGTCGCCTGCGCGTCGCAGAGCGCGAAACGCTGGTACTTGGCGGTATCGAGTGCGGCAAACAGCCGCTCGACCAACTGATCGAAGCGGCCGGCGGCGAAGTCGTCGCACGAGGCCGGCGTGCTGGCCAGTCCGACGCCGATTTCGCCGTAGGTTTGCTCCAGGCACCAGTCGTTGAGTTCCTGCCGGCAACGGGCGACGACAGTCTGCGCCTCGGCGGTGTTCGGCGCGACGATCAGGAATTTGCCGGCGGCGTTGGTGATCTGCGCCGTGGGCGGCAGTTCGAGCGCTTCGAGCAGCTTGAGCGCCGCGCATTCGGCGAGCAGCGACACCTGGAACGAGCGGCCGCGCAGCAGTTTGTGCGCGTGTTTCTGCGTCTGGCCGCCTTCGGCGAACAGGAAGGACTGGATGCCGAAGAAGTCGCCCTGGACGAGCAGAATCTTTTCTTCGCCCCAGCCTTCGCGCAAGGATGCGTCGGCGAAGTCGCCACGGTCGGCATGCCAGCGCCACAGCGCGACGGCCAGCGCGGCGGTCGCCTTGCTGTGGTCGTACAGCGAGACTTCGGGTTTGACGCCGAAAGCGGTCGCCGACGGAATGGCGTGCGTGACGGTCAGCCACAGGCTGTCGAAGTGGTCGAGCCACAGCGGCAGATCGGCGAGATGCGCCTTGGGGATGCGCCGCAGGCCGTCGAGCAAGGCTTGCCACAAGGCCCGGTACTCGGCGCGGGCGCTGGCGTCGTCGCTCGGCGTGCACTCGCCCCGGCGTTGCGGAAAGACGCTGTCCGGCGACAGGACCCGCAGCGGGTAACGCCAGGTGAGTCGGCCCTCGTCGACGCTCGGCTGGCCGATTTGTTCGAAAAGGGTCAGCAGACGGGCGCGGTAATGATTGTCCCGTTCCTTGGCCTGGTTGTATTTCTGGTCGAATTCCTCGCGCTCGAAGCCGGAGGCGACGCGGTCGGCGGTGGCGACGATCCATTGCAGAAAGGTTTGCGGGCAATGGTGGGCACTGGCGGCGTTGACCGCCGAATCGGGCGTATCGCCGTCGCCAGCCGGCAGAAAAGGCGGGCTGTCGCGGCGCAGATCGGGAAAATGGCCGGTGGCTTCGAGCGCGTCCCAGGCCAGACCGGTGTAGGCGGCATGCACATGGCTGTGCCAGCCGCTGTGCTTGCCGGTCGGGTGCCAGGGACAATAGAGGTTCTTGTGGGCGTCGAGGCGGTCGTGATGCGGCAGACCGGCGCGTTCGGCGAGTTTGCCGAGGTCGTGCAGCAGAGCGGCCAGCGCGACGCGGGTTGCAGGGATGAGGCTGTTCATGGGCGGGTCTCCGGGTCATCCTGGAAAAAGGGGTCGAACACGGCCGGCTGGCGGCGTCGCTGGCAGGGAGAATCTGGTGTCGCCCGGCGGGAAAGACGGTGCCAGGAGCCTGGCGGGCCACCGGCGACGATTCATGGTTTGAACAGTTCGCGGCGCAGCGTTTTCAGCGTCTCGCGCAGCTTGCTTTCGTCGGTCAGCACCTTGTCGTCGTCCGCGGAGCGGGGACGGACGCCGTGCGCCAGGGCGTTGCGCAGATGTTCGAGCTGGCGGACCACCGGTGTCTGCACGCTGGCCGCCTGATACGCTTCGCGCCGGCAGTCGAAGTCGTTGGGGTTGTCGCGCCGGTCGTTGCAGGCCCGGGTGACGAAGGCTTCGTAGAGCAGGATCGCCGCCCGCAGGTAATCGTGGCGGTCGTAGTAGGCGTCGGCCAGCGAGCGCTCCCAGTCGTCGCGTCGCGGGCCGCGGAACCAGCCGATGCGTTTCTTGAGCGTTTCGCGGAACAGGTGGCCGAGCCGCCCGCGATGCGTTTCGATCGCCGAAAAGACGCCGGTCAGCATTTCGCGCGCCTTGACCGGGTTGTTGGTCCGTTCGTAATACGCCGCCGTCGCCAGTTGCCGGGCGCGCGCCGCCTGCAGACCGTCGGCTTCGAGCAGTGGCGCGAAAACGGCGTAGTCGCCATCCTTGTCGTAACAGGCCAGCGCGTCGACCCAGTCGAGCAGGGTCAACAACCCGCCGAGCCGCAGCACCGGCGTTTCGCCGGCCGGTGAGCGCATGTCCCAGGCGCCGTAATAGACGTCCTCGACGGTGACGCCGACCACCCGCGCCAGATAGCGCGCGGCGACCAGCGCCAGCACCGGCAGGTGGCGGAAGGAATGCGTCACGTCCAGGCACAGCCGTTCGCCCGGCGCGACGACCGCCGCCAGCCGCTGCAGGATGTCGACCTGCTCGGCGACGTCGCGAGCATAGGGAATCAGCAGGCCGACGACGGGAATGCCGAGCCGCCCGGCCAGTTCCCGACAGGGCAGTTCGAGCAGCGTTTCATCGACCTGTTCGTGCTCGACCGCAGCCATCAATTCGAGAACGGCGCCGTCGTCGGCGCCCTGGCGTTCGAAAAAGACGTCCCACATGCTGCCGCGCGTGCCGACGACGATCAGCCGTTCGGCCCGCAGATGGTCGGCCAGCGCCAGCCCGAAGAACGGCACGTTACGGGTCGAGCCATCGTCGAAACGGTAGGTGGTGGTCTGATAGCCGGTTTGCGGGTCGCTGCGGCCTTTGCCGAGGAAACTGATCAGTGTGGTCATGATTGGGTTCCGGAGGTAATCGATCGATGCGGAAGAGCGAGGTTTGGCCGGGCGTCCGGCGCGTAATCACAGGCGTGGCAGACGCGTTTCATCCGTTCAAACCGCTTCGGGCGGCGGCAATTCGCGGTAGTGGATCGCTGCCGCGGGCAAGTCGAGCCGGTACCGCCGCGGCAGCGTGCCGCCGTCGCTGATCAGGTACGGTCCGGCGGCGGGGCCCAGTTCGTGGCGCAGCGCCTTTCTGAGCTTCGACAGATGCGTCGAGAAGTAGCTGCCGTCCATTCCCTCACGCAACGCACGCGTGGTGGGATTGCGGTCGCCGAACGGCCCGACGATCCAACGCCATTCGTTCAGGTAGCGCGTTTTCCATGCCTCGTCCGGTGCCTCCTTGGTCGGCGCCGGCAGCGGCGGCTCGGCGCGTTGTGCGCGGCGGGCAAAGACGCTGAGCAGCGCCAGTTCGGCAGGCGGCAGGATGAAGGTCCGGCTGGCGGCGCAAACGCGCCGGTTGGCCAGATCGATCACCAGTTCCTTGGGCGCCAGCGCGTGACGGGCAGCGGCGACGGTCTCGTTGTAACTGGCGCGGCCGCTGAGCAGGGCCTCCGGCAGACCGTGACGCAAGCTGACGAACGGCAGTTCGGCCAGCGTCACCCGCGCCTGCGCGGTATCGACCAGGCGGCCGCCGGCGACTTCGAGAGTCCGGCTGACCGGCGTCGGGTAATAGAAGCCGATGCTCGATTCGAAAGGCTCGGAGACCAGCACGTGCGACAACCGGTCCTGCGGCCGGCCATGGAGCGACAGCGCGTAGCCCAGAAAGAAGCCCATCGTCTTGCGGCCGCCGGCGATCGAGACATGCAGCGCGCAATCCGGGTCGGCGGTGAATTCGCGGATCACGGCGGTGATGTCGTCGGCCGCCCGACGGTTGTCTTCGGGAGAGCGGATGTCGTCGAGCGCTACACCGTCTCCGGCGCCGAGCACGTGGATCGTCCCGGCGTCGAAACGGATCGGCGGCAGCGCGTAATCCCGGCACAAGTGGTGGAACCAGCCGGGATCGTTCGACAGCAGCGCCAGTCGCGCTTTCTCGGCGCCGTTGCCGGTGGTGATCAAATGGATTTCGGTCGGCACGAAAGCCCGCTCCGCCGGCGCGACGGCCAACGCGTAAAGGGTTTCGGTGACGATCTGCGGCGACAGGCCGGTGACGGCGACGAGAATCCGCCGCGGGTAATCGGCCGGATGGTGGCGAGTGGCATGCATCGGTTCGTTTCAGTGGGTGGGAACTGCCGACGATTATCCGGGGTGTTTGCCCGGTCGCTGCCGATGGCAAGCTTGCGGCGGTGAGCTCCCCATTCGCCGCTATCGTGCCATGACTGTTGGTTGGCAATTGTCACATAAAAGCAATTCGTTGCATCCAGTATTTCGACTCGTTGGCGCCTCGGGCGGCATTGGGCCTTTGGCGTCCGAACGTTGAAACTTGGCCGAATCAGTTTGCTAATCGTCCAGGAGAAGCTGGAAACCAAAACGTGGCAGGCAGAGAGAAGCGCCGGGGGAATCATTTGCGCTTGCACCTCACCACCGATCATGATTTTTTCTGGTTCCCAAAGTCCGCCTTGGGAACCCCATTTTTTGAAATTCCCGCTTGCGGACCGCGGCTTCGCAGATCAGATCAGGCCGGGAAAGGACGCTGGAGCGTCCCGGAGTGGGTTCCCAAGGTGGGCCTTGGGAACCAAACAGACGGTAAATCCTGGGACTCAGAAAGTTGATCGGTGGTAAGGCGCTTGCACCGACCCGCTTTCTGCGGAGCCGCCCGCGGCCTACAATGCACCTCATGAAACCGCTCAACGAACTCCGCTTTGCCGTGAGCGATCGCATCAACGATGCCGAGGTCGGGCCAAGGCACGTCCCGTTGAGCCTGCTCGGCGACTTTCAGAAGGAGGTCAGCGACTTTCTCAAAGGCTCAGGCCGCGATGTCGATCCGGCGGAGGTGCTGATTGCCGTCGAGGACGGCTCCTTGGCATTGGTCACCACCGGGCTGCTGGCGGCCGCAACACTCTGGGCGGATCTTGAACGCCTGCAATCGCCCGATTCACTGAGTTCGATCGACGCCAAGCGTGCCGCCGTGATCGAACGCTGGCAGACAGCGGCACGGCAAAATCCTCATCGTAAATACAAGATTGCCGATGCGGTAGCGCAGGTGCGTGTCGCCATTGATTCATCGTCGGACTTCCGCAGGGTTGAGGACCTATGGGTTCAGGTTGAAAAATACCTGTCCGGTCGGATCGTCGATTGGGGGGGCAAGACCCGGGCCAACGTCCATCTTGAAACGGAAGATGGCACGGTTCTCGTGGTTGCCACCACGCAGGAACTGCTCGTGCAGGAAAAGCAGAATCGGCTCTATCGTCCGACCCTGCTGCATATCGCCGCCGAGGAAAATCTGCTGACCGGGCGACTGCGCAATCTCCGCTTGCTGGCGTTTGAAGCACATCGACCGGCGTACGACGAAAACGAATTTCAACAAATGGTCAGCCGTGGAACGGCCGCCTGGGCCGATGTGCCGAATGCGACGGAATGGCTGGAAGAGTTGCGGAGCGACTCCCAATGACGGCCGCCGTTTTGCTGGACACGAGTTTCCTGATTTCCTTGGTCGATCAAAAACGGCTCAATCACGGTGTTGCTGCCCAGTATTACCGTGCAATGCTCGAACAACAAGTGCCGATGTATTTTTCGGCGATTGTCGCCGCGGAATTCGAGATCAAGCAAGCCATCACCGATTTGCCGCTGAAAAATTTCCGCTCGATCCCGTTCAACATCCTGCATGCCCGAGAAGCCGGACGTTTGTGGAATGCGCTTGGCAAGCGCGACGCAGGTGATACCCGCCATGTCGTGCGCGATGATGTGAAGTTGATTGCGCAGGCCTGCCGCGAATCGATCCCCTTCATCTTGACCGAGGACGCATCGACCCTGTACAAATACTGCAAGCGTCTGAAAGAAGCCGGCTCGGCCCAGATCCGAGCCCTCAAACTTGTCGATGGAAAAAATGACCCTCTCTGTAGCCGTTTATATCTTTCCAGAGGTGGAAGTTCTGGACTTCGCCGGACCGTTCGAGGTGTTCACCACCGCTTCGCGGGTGTTTGGGCGTCGCCACCCTGGCGAGCCGGCGCCTTTCACCGTTTTTACCGTCGCCCAATCTCTGCAACCGGTTCGGGCACGTGCCGGGCTGAGTGTCGTGCCGGACTTTGCGATTCGCTCCTGTCCGACACCTGACGTTTTATTGATCCCCGGCGGGGTGGTCGACCAGGAACTGCGAGATTCGGCGTTGATCGCCTGGGTCGCTGAAAACGCCCGAAACGCAGTAATCACGGCTTCGGTGTGTACCGGCAGCTTCATTCTGGCGAAGGCCGGTTTGTTGACCGGCCGCTCGGCCACCACGCATTGGGAGGACCTGGCTGATTTTCGCGCCGCTTTTCCGGAGGTCATCGTTCGCGACGGTGTACGCTGGGTCGATGAAGGGTCGATCGTCTCCTCCGCGGGAATTGCTGCGGGTATCGACATGAGCCTGCACCTGGTGGCCCGCTTGGCTGGTGAGGATCTGGCACAGGCAACGGCCCGCCAGATGGATGTGCCGTACCGGAGCGCGGCCTGACCGGTCTCCGCCGGCACTGTTCGTCGCCTGCGGGTCCGTGCTCGGCGAGTTGATCCGCGTGAGCGGTATCGATTCGGGATTCAATTAAGACGAGAGAAAACGAGAGCGGGCCGCTCCTGGCCATGCGACGTTGGCAAGTCGTCGACAGGCTGATCGGCGCCGGATGCGCCGAACGCCAGAATCCAGGATCACGAGGCGCGCAGGTCGTGCGCTGCGGCATCCTGGGCCAGCGGACGGCGCCCTCGCGCCGCTTTACCAGCGTCCGGTGAAACCGGCGCCGACTGTATGCTGTGTCGGACCGCTGTGCAGGTTGCGGCGGTAGCCCATGTCCACGTCGATGTTCTTGCCGATGTGGTACTGCACGCCCAGCAGCGAATAGGAGAGGGTGTGATTGCTGGTCGGGTCGGCGTTGCGGCTGACACCGACATCCGCCCCGACCGTCCATTGTTCGTTCGGCGAGAAAAGCAGCGCGGTCGAGGCGTTCCACAGATTTTTGCGATCGCCGGTCTTGTTGTCGTTGTAGCTCAGTCCGCCATTGGCGATCAGCGCCCAGACGTCTTTCTGGTACTGGCCGAGCAGGTTGAGCGACGCGGTGCTGCGCCCGGCGCCCAGCCCTTTGTTTTCATTGCCAGATGGCAGCGTCACGATCGGTTTGAGCCCCACGCTCAATCCGTCCTCGTTCTCGTAGAAACGCCATTTGGCCTGCACGGCCATGTCGCCGAGTCCCTTGTTGGTCGGCTGGCCATCGGTCCGGTTGTACTGGTAGGGCAGGTTGACCGCCACGTCCAGCGTGTCGGTGGCGCCATAGGTGAGCGTGGCGTTGCCCACCTGATTGCGTGTCGTCGTGCCGTTGTCGCTGAAGCGGGTGCGGTCGGTATTGACTTCCAGCTGCCAATGCGCCGTGCCTTGCGTGCCGGTGTCATCGGTGATGAACGGATGCGCGGCATGGGCTCCGCCAGCGGCCGCCCAGGTCAACAGCAGAACCAGGGTATGCCGCGCGAACGGTGTGGATGGACGGATGGACGGTTGCATGCGGGCCTCCAGAATCAAAAAGGAAGAGTGGAGAACACTGCAGGTTTGCCGATTCTGCAGCGGATGGAAAGCGGCACGAGCCTGCCGCCATGGCGAATATTCTGGCTGGTGGGCATGACATGTCTTGCGTCGTCCTGGCCAGGTCATGGTCAGATCTGGCGCGCTGTTTCCGGCAGCCTTCCGGGGCGCCGGTGGCTCGTTCGCCGAGAATGTATCCGGTAGCGAAAGCGGGAGAATCGGCTTGCTTCGGTGCTGTGCATGCACTCTTCATCATCTTGTCGATGGCCATTGGTCAATTGGCCGTCACCCTGTCGGCCGTCACCACGGGCCGGATTTTCGATAGTTTGGCCTCGTGTGCGGGATTCGAACGATAGCACCAAAGCGGGAGCCTATTCGGGGAAAACGTCCAGAATCACCTGATTCATCTGGCCGACCGGTGAGCCGCGCCGGGCGCGCTGGCCGAGGTGACGGTCTTCCGAAGCCAGCGTCTTGGTACGGTTGCGCACCAGTCCCTTGATCGTTACCCGCGTGCCACGGATCGGCAGAACGGCGCGCAGGCGTTCCTGGTCGTGCAAGGCGATGATCTGGATTCCCTTGCCGGCGGAGAGACGCTTCATTTGCGATAGCGGAAAGATCAGCAAACGGCCGTCTTCGGACAAGGCGGCCAGATGGTCGGCGCCGACGAGGCGTACCGGCGGCAGGATGCTGGCGCCGTCTTCGACGGTCAGAAAAGTCTTGCCGGCTTTCTGGCGCGACAGCAGATCGCCGAAGCGGCCGACGAAACCGTAACCCGAGGTCTTGGCGAAGAGCAGTTCGTCTTCCGCTTGTCCGGTCAGCACATGCGCGATCTTGCCGCTGCCGAAGTCGACGAAAGAGGAGAGCGGCGCACCCATGCCGCGCCCATCCGGCAGGCTGGCGACCGCGACGGTGAAGGCGCGGCCCTCGGTAGACAAGATGACCAGGGAATCGACCGAGCGGCATTCGAACGTCGACCCGGCGCGGTCGCCGTCCTTGAAGGCGATTCCCGACAGATCGAGCGCATGCCCCTGGCGGACGCGCGCCCAGCCCTTCTCGGAAATGATCACGGTTACCGGCTCGTCGGCGACGGCGGCGGCTTCGGCGCGCGAGGCGATGGCGGCCGGTTCGACGACCGTGCGCCGGGCATCACCGTATTTCACGGCGTCGGCCTTGATTTCGCGGATCGTCTGCCGACGCAGCAAGGTATCGCTGTCGAGCAGTTTGAGCAGGCCGTCGCGTTCGGTGCGGAGTTTGGCCAGTTCCTGCTCGATGCGGATCCCTTCGAGCCCGGCCAGTTGGCGCAGGCGGATTTCGAGAATGTCTTCGGCCTGCCGGTCGGAGAGGGCGAAACGGGCGATCAGCGCCGCTTTGGGGTCGTCGGCTTCGCGGATGATGCGGATCACCAGATCGATGTTCAGGAAGACGATATGCCGTCCTTCGAGCAGGTGGATCCGGTCGTCGATTTTCTGCAGGCGGTACGCGCTGCGCCGATGGACGGTTTTCAGTCGGAAGGTGCACCATTCACCGATCAGGTCGACCAGCGACTTCTGGCACGGCCGGCCGTCGATGCCGACGGCGACCAGATTGATCGGCACCGGGCATTCCAGACTGGTGTGCGCCAGCAGCAGGCCGATGAATTCCTGACGATTGATCCGTGAACTGGTCGGTTCGAAGACCAGCCGCACGTCGTCGTCCTTGCCCGATTCGTCGCGGGCACGGTCGAGTTGCGAGGCAAGCAAGGCCTTGAGTTGCGCGGCCGACTGTTCGACGGTTTTTTTGCCGGCTTTCGGCTGCGGGTTGAGCAGGTTGCCGATTTCGGCGAGCACCTTGGCCGACGACACACCGGGCGGCAATTCGGTGCATACCACTTGCCAGGCGCCGCGAGCCAATTCCTCGATCTGGTAGCGCGCACGCACGCGCAGGCTGCCGCGGCCGCTGGCGTAGGCGGCGGCGATGTCGCTGGCCGGGGAAATGATCTGGCCGCCGCCGGGATAATCCGGCGCCGGCAGATGGACGAGCAATTCGTTCAGCCCGGCGCCGGGATGTTCGATTTTGTGGATCGCCGCGGCGGCGACTTCGTGCAGATTGTGCGAGGGAATTTCGGTGGCCATGCCGACGGCGATTCCCGACGCGCCGTTGAGCAGCAGGAAAGGCAGGCGTGCCGGCAGGAAGGCCGGCTCCTCCATCGATCCGTCGTAATTGGGCTGAAAATCGACGGTGCCTTCGCCGAGTTCGCCGAGCAGCAACTCGGCGATCGGCGTCAGCCGCGCTTCGGTGTAGCGCATCGCCGCCGGGTTGTCGCCGTCGCGCGAGCCGAAATTGCCCTGACCGTCGACCAGCGGATAGCGCAAGGTGAAGGGTTGGGCGACGCGAACCATCGCGTCGTAGGCCGAGGTGTCGCCGTGCGGATGGAATTTACCGATCACGTCGCCGACGACGCGCGCCGATTTGACCGGTTTGGCGGTCGGATTCAGCCCGAGTTCGCGCATCGCGTACAACACGCGCCGCTGGACCGGTTTCAGTCCGTCCTTGACGTCCGGCAGCGCCCGGCCCTTGACCACGGCGATGGCGTAATCGAGATAATCGCGCGCCGCCGAGTCGTGCAGCAGAATGCTGTCGCTGTCGTTATCCTCGTCGCTGCCGCCGGGCGGTGCCGGCGTGGGTGGCGGCGGCAGATTGTCGAACAGGTCGGGGGTGGAGTCTTTACGCACCGTCGGTCGATCCTCAAATTTCGGCGCCGATCAGCGCGCCGTTTTCCTCCATCCACGCCCGGCGGCCGGCCGATTCGCCTTTGGCCATCAGCATGTTCATCACCGGCTTGGCGGTTTCGCTGTCCGGCAGACGCACGCGGATCAGGCGGCGGGTATCGGGCGACATCGTCGTTTCCCACAATTGCTCGGGGTTCATTTCACCGAGACCTTTGAAGCGCGAGATCGACACCGCGTCGGTCTTGACGTTTTCGCGTCGCAGCCGTTCGAGCGTCGCTTCGAGTTCGGCGGCGTCCAGGGCGTAAATCTTGCGCGGCGGCCGGTTCTTGCCTTGTCCGGGAACGTCGAGGCGATACAGCGGCGGCTGGGCGAAATAGAGGTGGCCGCAAGCGATCAAGCGCGGAAAATGACGATAGAACAAGGTGCATAACAGCACCCGGATGTGCGAACCGTCCACATCGGCGTCGGTCATGATCACCACTTTGCCGTAACGCAGATTGGTCAGCACCGTGTCCGGCGCGCCGGCCGGGTGCGGATCGATGCCCAGGGCAACGGCAATGTCGTGGATTTCCCGGTTGGCGAACAGGCTGCCCGGATCGACTTCCCAGGTATTGAGTACCTTGCCGCGCAAGGGCAGGATGGCCTGCACATCCTTGTCGCGTCCCGATTTCGCCGAGCCGCCGGCGGAATCGCCTTCGACGAGGAAGATTTCGTTGCGCTTCACATCCTCGCTCTGACAATCGGAGAGTTTGCCGGGCAGGATGGCGACGCCGGACTGTTTGCGTTTCTCGATTTTCTGGCCGGCGCGGGTGCGTGCCTGCGCGGCGCGGATCGCCAGATCGGTGATCCGCTTGGCGGCGTCGGGATGTTCGTTGAGCCATAACTCCAGCGGATCGCGCAACATCCGCGCCACCAGCGCCACCGCGTCGCGAGAATTCAGCCGTTCCTTGGTCTGCCCCTGAAATGAGGGGTCGAGCATCCGCACCGCCAGGACGAAACTGGCGCGCGAGAAAACGTCTTCGGCGGCGAGCTTGACGCCTTTGGGCAGCAAGGCATGGTGTTCGGCGAAACTGCGGATGGCGTCGAGCATCGCCTGACGCAGACCGGCCTCGTGGGTGCCGCCCGCCGGCGTCGGTATCAGATTGACGTACGATTCGCGCGCCAAGGCGCCGTCGGCGGTCCAGGCGATCGCCCAGGCGGCACCGGAACCGGCCGGAAAATTTTCGTCGCCCTTGCCGGCGTATTTCTCGCCGCTGAACACCGGAGCGACGCTCTCGCCGTCGAGTTGTTCGCCGAGGTACTGGCGCATGCCGGCGGCGAAGCACCATTCGGTGCTCGCGCCGTCCTCGACGGCCAAGCTCACCCGCAACCCGGGCAGTAGCAAGGCCTTGCTGCGCAGCAGCCGTTCGAGCGGCGGCAGCGGAATGGCCGGCGAATCGAAATAGCGGGCGTCCGGCCAGGCGCGTACCCGGGTGCCGCTGCTTTTGCGCGGAGCGTCGCCGACCTTGCGCAAGGCTTCGAGCACTTCGCCGCCGGCGAAAACGATCTGATGGCGCGCGCCGTCGCGGACGACTTCGACTTCCAGTCGGGTGGACAAGGCATTGGTCACCGACACGCCGACGCCATGCAGGCCGCCGGAAAAACGGTACGCCGAGTGCTGGTCATCCTTGTTGAACTTGCCGCCGGCGTGCAGCCGGGTAAACACCACCTCGACGGTCGGCACTTTTTCCAGGGGATGCAATTCCACGGGGATGCCGCGCCCATCGTCCTGCACCGTCACCGACTGGTCGCGATGAACGGTAACCGCGATCCGCTGGCAAAAACCGGCCAGCGCCTCGTCGGCGGCATTGTCGATCGCTTCCTGAACGATATGCAGCGGGCAATCGGTCCGGGTATACATCCCCGGGCGATGACGTACCGGCTCCAGTCCTTTGAGAACGGCGATCGATTCTGCGTTGTAACTCATCCGTCTGAAGTCTCCTGCCCGCCTCCAGCGGCGGCTCAATCAAAAAACGGTCCATCGGACGCCAATACCTGCGTCTGGCGAGCGCGGAGTGTACTACCGACCGCGGCCGACACCTACTGTCGCAACGTCTTCACGACCTCACGCCAATCGATGGCCGCGGACCATTGCCGGCAATCCGGCAACAGACGGCACCTCGGCGATCGCGCCTGAACGAATCGACCGGTCCGACAACCTGAAATGCTAGAATCACTCCCTTAAACCAGCCTTGTTCAGAGCCCGTCATGATTGCCGATCATCTTCTCGATGCTGAAATTGAACGTAATGTCGCCGCTGCCCTGGCCGAAGATGTCGGCCAGGGCGATCTGACCGCGCAACTGGTTCCCGCCGATGTCGTCAGTCGTGCGGTGGTGGTCGCCCGCGAACCGGCGGTGCTCTGCGGCAGCCGCTGGTTCGAGCGGTGCTTCAAAGCGCTCGATTCCCGAGTCGCCATCCTCTGGCGGGCAGAGGATGGTCAGCGGGTCTCCGCCGACCAGGTGCTCTGCGAAATCGAAGGCCCGGCGCGCGCCCTGCTCACCGGTGAGCGCAGCGCGCTCAATTTTCTGCAATTGCTCTCCGGAGTGGCCACCAGGGCGCGGCAGTTCGCCGATCGGGTCAGCGGGACCCGCGCGCAGGTGGTCGACACGCGCAAGACGCTTCCCGGCCTGCGTCTGGCGCAGAAGCACGCCGTTCAGTGCGGCGGTGGCGGCAATCACCGCCTGGGTTTGTACGACGGCATCCTGATCAAGGAAAACCACATTCTGGCGGCCGGCAGCATTGCCGCGGCGATGGCCGCCGCCAACGAAGTGGCGGCACAGGCCGCGGGACGTTGTCAGTTCATCCAGATCGAAGTCGAGAACCTTAATGAACTGCAACAAGCGCTGGCCGCCGGAGCACGGATGGTGCTGCTCGACAACATGAGTCTGGCCGAAATGCGCGAGGCGGTATCCCTGGCAGCCGGACGCGCGGTTTTGGAAGCGTCTGGCAACGTCAACCTGGAGACCGTGCGGGAAATCGCCGAAACCGGCGTCGATCGCATTTCGATCGGCGGCTTGACCAAGGATGTCCGCGCACTCGATCTGTCGATGCGTTTCGAGTCGCTTTGAGCGCGCGGAGCCGGAAGTCTGGCATCAGCATGACAACACGCGCGGACCTTGCGTGCCCAAGCCTGTTGCAGCAAAACCCGCGCAACGAAAAGAACACCGCGGCGACCGTTTCGGGTCGTCGTGAATGAGCCTGTTGTCGTTACTCTGGCGGCAAAACGTATTTGGCGGCCGGTTTGCGGCCTGTCGCAGCGGAATGGAGTCATTTCTGATGCTGAGTGAGGCCGTGATCGGTGCATCGTCAGGCGCAAGCCTCTTTAATGCAAGTCCGCTTGTTGCAGCAGTTATATAATCGTCCCGACTCGTTGTCTCACCATACGGGCAACGATTCCAAACCAGAACATGATAAGGGGGTCCGATGCTATTCGCGTTGTTCTACGTAGTGGCCATCACAATCCTGGTTTTGCACTTCACCGGCTTTCTCGCCAGGCATAACCTCGAATGGCTGGTACTGGTACTCGCTGCCGCGGTTTTCCCTGCGGTGATCTACTTATAATTCATTTAAAATCAGACGTGAATTCAAATTTGCCGCACAGCGGACCGGCGCCTGACATACCCGGGGCAACCGATTCGGCGGCCCACTCGAACACAGCCGGAGCCCGCATGATCGGCCTCTTGACGAACCGGAATGCCGGCCAAACCCGGGATCAATTGCCTATACCTGCGCTCGATTAATTTAAATTAAATCAGCCGATTAGATAAAAGCTGTCGAATCCCCGACTCCGGGACCGGGTTCCTGTGCAAGGAAATCGCTCCTGCGGTCGGAGCTCCGCCGCAGGGCTGGATCGAAGATGGCGAGATCAGACCAGGGTGATGTTCAGTTCACCCACACCGTCGATGCCGGCAATCAGCCGATCGCCACGCGCAACGGTCGACACGCCGGCAGGGGTGCCGGTAAAAATCAGGTCACCCGCGGCAAGTCTGACGTAAGTCGATAACTGGGCAATGATTTCGGCAACTTTCCACGACATCTGTCCAAGATCCCCGCGCTGTCGGGACTGACCGTTGACGTTCAGCCAGATCGGACCTTTCGCCGGGTGGCCGACGGCGGCGACGGGTTGCAGGGCGGCAATCGGCGCGCTGTGGTCGAAGCCTTTGGCCATGTCCCACGGGTGCCCCTTGTCCCTGGCCTGTTGCTGCAGATCACGGCGCGTCAGATCGATGCCGACGGTGTAGCCGAAAACGCAACGCAACGCCTCTTCGCTGTGAATGTCGACCCCACCAGCAGCCAAAGCGACGACCAGTTCCACTTCATGTTGCAGATTGCCGGTTGCCGGCGGATACGGTACGTCACCGCCAGCGATCAGCGCATCGGCGGGTTTGCTGAAGAAAAAAGGCGGTTCGCGGGTATCGGCGCCCATTTCCGCGGCGTGGTCGGCGTAGTTGCGGCCGACGCAATAAACACGATGGACCGGGAAGACGGCATCGCTGCCGGCGATGGGAACCTGGGCCGGCGTAGCGGGTGGAAAAATGTAACGCATGGTGTATTCCTCGAGTGGTGTATCTTGCTGAATCCGTAGCGAGTATAGCGTGAATCTCCGAGCGCCTCGAATCCCTGGATCTGCACGCGGAACCGGTCAGAAAAAGTCCGCTCAGCAGCCGTTGCCGGCAAAACGCACCGGAACCTCCGTTCATCTCCCGGACGGGCAACGTTCGTCATGCAGGTCGCCAAAATCATCAAGTCCGCCCGGACATCGCTTAGAATCCGCAGCTTTCCTCGACGCCCTGCCTCTCTTTGCACAAGCCAGCCAATGGTATCGACGACCAGCAATTTCCAGCAGGGGGATCCGGCGATGTCCGACGAAAGTTGCGGTAGTGAATATTGAATCGGCGGATCCCCGGGCAAGACAGCGACAGGAATTGTTCGCCGGTGTGCGCGACACGGCGCCTTTGCTGCTGGGAGCGTTTCCATTCGGGTTGATCTACGGGGCTTTGGCGGCTTCGTCGGGTTTGTCGGCCACCGCGGCGATGTTGATGGCGATCTGCGTCTTCGCCGGCTCGTCGCAATTCATCGCCATCGGACTGGTTGCCGCGCATACGCCGGTGGCGATCATCGTGTTCACCACCTTGATCGTCAATCTTCGCCATATGCTGTACAGCGCAACATTGTTGCCCTATCTGCGACACTTGCCGCAAAAATGGCGGATTCCGCTGGCTTTCTGGCTGACCGACGAAACGTTCGCGGTGACCATTCACCGTTTCCAACGTGACGATGATTCGCCGTACAAGCACTGGTATCAACTGGGTTCGTCGTTGGCAATGTACCTGAATTGGCAGTTCTGGTGCCTGCTCGGCCTGCTCCTCGGCACACGCATTCCGGATGCGCAGGCCTGGGGACTGGACGTGGCGATGCCGGTGACTTTCATCGGCATGCTGATTCCTTTCGTCAAGAGCAAGCCGGTGGCGGTTTGCGTGTTGACGGCTGGCGCGGCGTCGTTATTGACTTGGCAGTTGCCCTACAAACTGGGGATTCTGGTGGCCACTTTCGCCGGCATCACCGCCGGACTGCTGGCGCAACGAATCAGCAACCGTCTGATCAACCAAAGCGACTGCCGATGAGCGGCGAGGAATGGATGATGATCGCCGGGATGAGCGCTGTCACTTTCGGCATCCGCTATTTTCTGTTTGCCGTCGCTGATCGCCTGCAACTGGCCCCCTGGCTGCTCGATTCGCTGAAATTCATCCCACCGGCGGTGTTGACGGCGATCACCGTTCCCGCGGTCGTGCTGCCGAACGGCGAATGGAATTTATCGCCAGCCAATCCATATTTGATCGCCGCCCTGGTCAGCCTGGTGGCGGGGGTGGCCAGCCGCAATCTGCTGCTGACCATCACTGCCGGTCTGCTGGCGTTTTTCGCGCACCGTCTGCTGTGGTAGAAAGCGACGGGCGTCGGCGTCATCAGGTTGTCACAAAGCACAGGCATTCTGCTTCCGCAGTTTCACGATTCATATTTACGGAGAGCAACCATGAACAGCCGCCTGTCGAGCACTTTCAGTCGAATCTTTGTTTGTTCCCTGACCGCCGCCACCTTGACGATCAGCCCGCTGGCTCACAGCGCGGCCACCGTAGTCAAGATCGACGGCTCGAGCACCGTCTATCCGATCACTGAGCTCGCCGCACAGGAGTTTCAGCGCGTCAAACTGCATGAGGTGCACGTCAATATCGGCGTTTCCGGCACCAGCGGGGGCTTCGCCAAGTTTTGTCGCGGCGAAGTCGACATGGCCAGCGCCTCGCGGCCGATTCTGAAAAAGGAACTCGACGATTGCGGCAAGTCGGGCGTCCGCTTCTACGAGATGCCAATCGCTTACGATGCGCTGACGGTGGTGGTCAACCCGCAGAACACTTTCGTCAATTCGCTGAGCGTAGACGATCTGCAAAAGCTCTGGGAGCCGGCGGCGCAAGGCAAGGTCAGCACATGGAAGGATGTCAATCCGGCGTGGCCGGCACAAAAAATCGTATTTTTCGCGCCGGGTGCCGATTCCGGCAGCTTCGAATCATTCACTGAAGTGATCGTCGGCACGGCCAGAGCCGCCCGCAACGACGTCAGCACCGCTGAGGATCACGACGTGCTGGTCGAACGCATCGCCGCCAACAAGGACGCGCTCGGCTATCTCGGCCTGAGCCACTACGTCGATAATCAGAAACGATTGAAGGCGTTGGCGATTGGCGAAGGCAAGGCCGCGATAGCGCCGACGGTCGATAATATCCGCAACGGCAGCTATCAACCCCTGTCCCGCCCGGTGTTTCTTTACGTCAGTGAAAGATCGCTGGAAAAGAAAGCGGTCAAGGAATTCCTCGACTATTTCATGAAAAATGCACCGCGACTGGTCAAGGAGGCGAATTCGCTCGCCTTGCCGGCGCGGGCCTATGCCGAGAACCTGGAACGCATTCCGGCTAAAAAAGTCGGCAGCGTTTATGGCGGGGAAAACAAAGCCCGTCCCCGCCCCGCCGAAATGATGAAGGTTCTTGACGCTTTGCTGCACGGGTCCTGAGAGACTCTTGCGTTTTATCCGGCGCGGCGGGTGACCTGCGCAAGCGCGCTGCCGATCCGCGCCGGTCATTTTCTGGAGAATGACATGTCATCGCTTGCCTCTTCCCAGCATGCCGCAGCGATCATCGCCGCGGCTCACGAACTCAAACGCCGTCGCCTGGCGGCCGGCATCAAATTAGCCCCCCCGCAATGGCCGAAGTCGGAAAAGAAAAAAGACAAAAGCAAAAAAATACGACTGCAGTTGCGCCTGCCGGCGAGCGAGTACCGCCGTATCGGCGAATTGAAATGCGAGCTGGCCGAATCGGGATTCAAGGTCAAAAAACGCGACCTCATCCGGGCCAGCCTGTTGCTGCTGGTCAATCTCGACCGGGCCGAAATCAAAGTGGCAATGCGCAAAGTCATTGCTCCCGAATCGTCCGAGGCGCCAGAACCGGTTACGGAGGCGCCGGATCAGACGCCACGTTGAGCAATGATTTTTCGCGGTCTCGGAATGTTTACCGATGTCCCGGACCGCTCTCCTGCCTTCGATGATCGATCGGCAAACCGACGACGCGGCGCCAGATCCGACGCCGCGACAGGGCCGGTCAGCCGATCACCGCATTGCGCCCGGCTTAACGAATCGATTCCTGAATCGAGTCGAATTGCCGGACCCCGGGTCGATCGACCACCAGCGCCAGCAATAAAGCGGCAATCGCCGTCCGAGTCTGCGCGGCGGTATCGAATGCCCCGAAGAACGGGTCGTTACGTTCACGCTGATTGCCTCTGTCCGAGAACGCCAGCGAATCGAGTGCCAAATGGGCGATGTTTGGATTGATGAATCGCGACTTCTCGGCTTGGCTCGGGGAGGTCACCAATTTCACGGTGTACGCTTTCGGGTTTGGCGGATTCCCGAGGTCCACCTTGGGAATCCATACCGGGAAGCCCCAGCGTCCTTTCCCGGACTGATCTGAGGTGCGAGGCGGCTGTCCGAAAACTGGAATTTCAAAGAATGGGTTGCCAAGATGGATCTTGGGAACCAGAAAATAAGCGGTGAGGTCGGACGAGAGCGACGTTGCAAGCCGAGAGGGAAAGCAATGACAGTTTTTCCCGATTTCGCAACGCATGGCGGGCTAATGTAACCAGAGATCGGGAAAAATTGAACCGCTTTCTTCCCGGACCAGTAGATCAGCCTTATGTCCGACAGGCTCCCCAGCCTGGCGGTTGACAAATCTCTTCCGGCGGCGGAACCCGGCGACTCCTGGCATGCTGATGGACTACTATGAAAACATGCTGACGCGCTTCTGGCGCGTTCCCCCGCTGAGAGGAGAAGAACATGGTTGTCGGTGATGCCTATACGATACTGAAACGCCTGGTGGACATCACCGCGCCTTACCTGGGCGACGATTTTCTGACGACAAGCGTCGAGACATTGGGAAAATTGTTTGAAGCGGATATGGTTTTCGTCACGCGCCTGCTCGACCATCCACCGACCCGTGTGCGGGTACTGACTGCTTGGCAGAAGGGCTGTCTTCGTGACAGCTTCGATTTCGATCTGGCCGGAACTCCATGCGAGGTGGTATTCAGTGGCGAGTCTGTGGTCATCGCGGGCGGCGTCTGTCGCGTCTTCCCGGCCGAAACAGAGACAACGTTCGAGAGCTATGTCGGCATTCCACTCTGGGGTCCAACCGGCGAGATGATCGGGCACTATGCCATCATTTCCTCCCGACCGATTGCGACACCGGCGCAGGGCGAGATGCTACGCGAGATCGCGCAAATCTGCGCTCATCGTTTCGAGGCCGAAGCATGGCGACTGTTGATCGAGGAGGAAAAGGAAGCCGCTTTTCGGAAGTTGCAGGAGGTCAACGCACGGCTCGAACAGGAGGCGACCACCGATTACCTGACAAAACTTTACAATCGGCGCTATTTCAGCCGCCGCTGCATTGAAGCTTTCGGACGGATGCAGCGTGGCGGCGAGCATTTTGCCCTCATCCTGTTCGACGTCGACCATTTTAAAACGGTCAACGATACGCATGGCCACGACATGGGCGACGAGGTGCTGACCCGCGTTGCCGACATCCTGCGTCGCAATTCACGTGAGAATCTGGAAGTTGTCGGCCGGGTCGGCGGCGAGGAATTCGCTGTGCTTTGCCTGGGCAATCCTGATGCCAGTGCCGCCAGTCTGATGGCCGAGCGCTTGCGGCAAGCCGTTGCCGAACACGCCCTCGACGTGGCTGGATGCCAGCTGAGCATAACGATCAGCGCGGGTATTGCTCGCCCCAAGGCCGGCGACGAGTCCTGGGAAAGTGTCTACGCACGCGCCGACCGTGCCCTCTACCTGGCCAAGAAGACCGGCCGCAACCGTGTGTGCGCGGCTGACGACGTCACCTGAGAGGTTGTGAAAAAATTGTCACGAGCAGGCCAAGATGCCAGGAGCCTGTCGGATGTGAGGCTGATCCACTGCGCCATTGGGAATAGCGATCCATTTTTCCCTCTTCCCCGATTTCTCGTTGCAAAGGCCCACCAGGCGCCTCGAAATGGAGAAAAACTGTCCTCGCTCTCCCGCTCGACTCGTGACGATCGCTCAAGTCCGACAGGCCCTTAGGCGCGAGCGAACGACAAAACCTATCAAGTGGATAGGAGAGGAGTGAGCAGCGCCGCAGATTTATTCACAACCTCCGAGCAAGACGCGTTGACCGGCGGTCGAGAGCCGCGTGATACGAACAGAGACCGCATTGCCGACTGCGCATCCACCAGATCGCCAATCGCATTGCACGGCATCTGGCGCACCCCGGAAAAGTTGACCACCCGCAAACTGTCGCCAGTCAGTGCAGTGCGGTGATCACGGCCGGATGGTCCCCCAAAGCCCGCCGGATGGCCCGGGCTTTGGGGTAACGACCTGACAGACTGCCGAGAACCGAAAAACACCGAAGAATCGCTTTGTTACCAGAGGGTTACTCGAACTCGACGATCACCTGATCGACTGACAGGCTTTCGCCCGGCTTGGCGACGACTTTCTTGACTTTGCAGTCGCGTTCGGCCTTGAGAACGTTCTCCATTTTCATCGCTTCGATCACCGCCAGTTTTTCGCCGGCGGGCACCGTCTGCCCTTCGCTCACCGAAACTTCGCGCAGCAGTCCCGGCATCGGCGAGAGCAGGAATTTCGACAGATCCGGCGGCACTTTCTTGGGCATCAGCGCCAGCATCCGCGCGGCGTTGGCGGTCATCACCGTCGCCTTGATCTGTTTGCCGAAATGGACGACCCGGTAGATCAGACCGATCCGTTCGAGTTGCAGGCATAGCGGCTGACCGTTGCAGGTGCCGTTGAAAACCAGTTCGCCGAAGCGCCAGTCGGAGACCAGATCGTATTGCTTGCCGTTACAGGTCGCCGAGTAGCCGCCGGGGATATTGACCAGACGAACCGGAAAATCGAGATCGTCGAACTGAACCACCCAGTCGTTGCCGACTTTCCGCTCGTGCCCCGGCATCTGACCGCTGACCTTGACTGCCCGGTCGATATAGCGGCGACGGCCGAAAGCGGCGACGGCGGCCAGGAGTTCTGGATCGGCATGTTCGACATCGGCGGCGGCGAAGCCGTCGGGATATTCCTCGGCCAGGAAGGCGGTGGTGAACGTGCCGGAAAGGAAGCGCTGGTTCTGCATCAGCGCGGCCTGGAACGGGATGTTCGAGTCGATACCGCGGATGACGAATGCGTTCAAGGCGTCGCGCATCCGGCTGACCGCGTGATCGCGGGTGGCGCCGTGGCAGATCAGTTTGGCGATCATCGAGTCGTAGTACATCGAGATTTCGCCGCCTTCGAAAACGCCGGTGTCGACACGTACTTCACCGTCGCTGGTTTCCGGAGGCCGATATTTGACCAGACGGCCGACCGACGGCAGGAAGCCGCGGAAGGGATCTTCGGCGTTGATCCGGCATTCGATGGCCCAACCGTTGGCTTTGATGTCGTCCTGGGTGAAAGGCAGTTTTTCGCCGGCGGCCACGCGGATCATCAGTTCGACCAGATCGAGACCGGTGATCATTTCGGTGACCGGGTGTTCGACCTGCAGGCGGGTATTCATTTCCAGAAAGTAGAACGATTTGTCGGAACCGACGACGAATTCGACCGTTCCGGCGCTCTGGTACTTGACCGCTTTGGCCAGTGCCACCGCCTGTTCACCCATCGCTTTGCGAATGCTGTCGTTGATGAACGGCGACGGGGCTTCTTCGAGGACTTTCTGGTGCCGGCGCTGAATCGAACATTCGCGCTCGAGCAGATAGACGGTATTACCGAAGGAGTCGGCGATGATCTGGATTTCGATGTGATGCGGGCCTTCGACGAATTTCTCGATGAACACGCGGTCGTCACCGAAGCTGTTGCGCGCTTCGTTGCGGCAGGCGTCGAAGCCTTCCGCTGCTTCCTTGTCGTTGAAGGCGACACGCAAGCCCTTGCCACCACCACCGGCGGACGCCTTGATCATCACCGGGTAACCGATACCCTTGGCGATTTCGACGGCTTGCGCCGAGTCGGCGATTTCCGAGTTGTAGCCGGGAATGGTGTTGACCTTGGCTTGTTCGGCCAATTTCTTGGAGGCGATCTTGTCGCCCATCGCCGCCACCGAATAATGCTTGGGCCCGATGAAGACGATCCCTTCGTCTTCGAGCCGGCGCGAGAATTCCTCGTTTTCGGACAGGAAGCCGTAGCCGGGGTGCACCGCTTCGGCGCCGGTCTGCTTGCAGGCGGCGATGATCTTGTCGATCACCAGATACGATTCCTTGGACGGCGGCGGGCCGATGCACACGCCTTCGTCGGCCATCAGCACATGCATCGAATCCTTGTCGGCCTCGGAATAGACCGCGACCGTCTTGATGCCCATCTTTTTGGCGCTCTTGATGACCCGGCAGGCGATCTCACCGCGGTTAGCGATCAGAATTTTCTTGAACATCTTGATTTCTCCCTGTGGATCAAAGCGGAATGTTGCCGTGCTTGCGCCACGGATTTTCCAGTTTCTTGTTGCGCAGCATCGCCAGCGAACGGCAGATGCGTTTGCGGGTTTCGTGCGGCATGATCACGTCGTCGATGAAGCCGCGCGCGCCGGCGACGAACGGGTTGGCGAACTTGGACTTGTACTCGGCTTCGCGGGCAGCCAGTTTGGCCGGGTCGTTCTTCTCTTCGCGGAAGATGATTTCGACGGCGCCTTTCGGGCCCATCACCGCGATTTCGGCTGACGGCCAGGCGAAGTTGACGTCGCCGCGCAGGTGCTTGGAACTCATCACGTCGTAGGCGCCACCGTAGGCCTTGCGGGTGATGATGGTGACCTTGGGCACGGTGCATTCGGCGTAGGCGTAGAGCAGCTTGGCGCCGTGCTTGATGATGCCGCCGTATTCCTGAGCGGTTCCGGGCATGAAACCGGGCACATCGACGAAGGTGACCACCGGGATGTTGAAGGCGTCGCAGTAGCGGACGAAACGCGCCGCCTTGATCGAGCTCTTGATGTCCAGGCAGCCGGCCAGCACCAGCGGCTGGTTGGCGACGATACCGACGGTCGAGCCGTCCATGCGCGCGAAGCCGATGACGATATTCTTGGCGTATTCGCGCTGCAGTTCGAAGAAGTCGCCGTCGTCGGCGATCTTGATGATCAGTTCCTTGATGTTGTACGGCTTGTTCGGATTGTCGGGAACCAGGGTGTCGAGCGACATGTCGAGGCGGTCCGCGGGGTCCTGCGAGGGGAGGACCGGCGGCTTCTCACGGTTGTTCGACGGCAGGAAGCTGATGAAACGGCGGATCATCATCAAGGCTTCGACGTCGTTCTCGAAGGCCAGGTCGGCGACGCCGGACTTGGTGGTATGGGTGATCGCGCCACCGAGTTCCTCGGAGGTGACGTCTTCATGGGTCACCGTCTTGACCACTTCCGGGCCGGTGACGAACATGTACGAGGAGTCCTTGACCATGAAGATGAAGTCGGTCATCGACGGGCTGTACACCGCGCCGCCGGCGCAGGGCCCCATGATCAGCGAGATTTGCGGGACGACGCCCGAAGCCAGCACGTTGCGCTGGAAAACGTCGGCGTAGCCGGCCAGCGAGGCGACGCCTTCCTGAATCCGCGCGCCACCGGAGTCGTTGAGACCGATCACCGGCGCGCCGACCTTGATCGCATGGTCCATGACCTTGCAGATTTTTTCGGCATGCGCTTCGGACAGCGAGCCGCCGAAGACGGTGAAGTCCTGCGAGAAAACGAACATCAACCGACCGTTGATCGTTCCGCAGCCGATCACCACGCCATCGCCGGGCACCGACTGATCGGCCATGCCGAAATCAGTACACCGGTGTTCCTTGAACATGTCCCACTCTTCAAACGAGCCACTGTCGAGCAACAGCTCGATCCGCTCACGGGCAGCCAGTTTGCCCTTGCTGTGTTGGCTGTCGATTCGTTTCTGGCCACCACCCAGACAGGCCGCCGCGCGCTTCTCGGCGAGCTGGCGAATAATGTCATGCATACGATTTACTCCCTTACGGTCGGGTCGATCAGAACTACTCTATTCAGACGGAGCGACGTGCTCCGCGCACTGCATTCGGTGTTATTTCCTGTTTAATCCATGCCTTGTGAAGCAGAGCGAAGCGGCGAGAAATCATTTTTCAACGCCAACAGTTTCGCCGCCGCAGCTCCAGGCATGGTTTTTCCTTCGGCAACGTCTTTCGACAGCGCTGGCAAGGTGGCGCGTACCTCGGGATGGGAACGAAAATCCTGCCGCAGGCCGGAATCGATCAGATTCCACATCCAATCCACCGCCTGCCGGCGACGCTTCTGTTCGAATTCGCCGCTGTCACTCATTGTTTGCCGGTATCGTTCGATCTCTTGCCAGAACTCGGTGATCCCGCGCTTGGCCAGTGCGCTGATGGTCAACACCGGCGGACGCCAGTTCGGGCTGGCGCTGCGCAGCATGGTCAGCGCCGCCCGCATCTGGTTGCGGGCAAAATTGGCCGCCCGCTCGTCGATATCGGCCTTGTTGAAAACAATCAAATCAGCAATCTCGACGATGCCTTTCTTGATCGCCTGCAGATCGTCGCCGGCGTTGGGCAACTGCAGCAGAACGAAGGCATCGACCATGCCGGCCACCGTCGTTTCCGACTGGCCGACGCCGACGGTCTCGACGATGATCACGTCGAAGCCGGCGGCTTCACAAACCAGCATCGCTTCTCGGGTCTTGTCGGCAACGCCACCCAGCGAGCCAGCCGATGGACTCGGGCGGATGAACGCTTCGCTCTTTTGGCAGAGCATTTCCATCCGCGTCTTGTCACCGAGAATCGAGCCGCCGGAGACCGACGACGAGGGATCGACGGCGAGAACGGCGACCCGCTTGCCCGCTTCGATCAGAAACAAGCCCAGCGATTCGATGAACGTCGATTTGCCAGCACCCGGCGAGCCGGAAATGCCAACGCGCATCGCCCGGCCGGTGTGCGGCAGCAAAGCGTTGAGAACCTGCCGGGCGCGCTGCTGATGGTCGACGCGGGTCGATTCGATCAGGGTGATCGTTTTGGCCAATGCCCGCCGCTGGCCCGCCAGCACACCGTCGTGCAATTGCTGGTCGGCGGGAGAAAGAGGACTGACAGGTGCGGTAGTCATTTCGGGCATCGGCTTGACGAAAGGTTGGGGTTTGGCCAGATCAGGCCTTGGCTTTACGAATCTCGGTCAGCACGGTATTCGCCGAATCCTCGATGCGCGTACCGGGGCCGAAGATCGCCTTGGCGCCCGCCTGATAGAGGAAGTCGTAATCCTGAGCCGGGATCACCCCGCCAGCGAAGACGATGATGTCGTCGGCGCCCTGCGCCTTCAATTCCTTGACCAGTTCGGGAAGCAAGGTCTTGTGGCCGGCAGCCAGCGAGGAGACACCAATGGCATGGACGTCGTTCTCGATCGCCAGCCGGGCGGCTTCCGCCGGCGTCTGGAACAGCGGCCCGACGTCGATGTCGAAACCCAGATCGGCAAAGGCGGTGGCGACCACTTTCGCGCCGCGGTCGTGGCCGTCCTGGCCGAGCTTGGCGATCATGATCCGCGGCCGGCGGCCCTCTTCCTCACTGAACTTGGTGATGTCGGCTTTCAGCGTTTCCCAACTGCTCATGCCATCGACCACCGCGCCATAGACGCCGGAGACGGTCTGCTGCGTCGCCCGGAAGCGGCCGAAGATTTTTTCGAGCGCGTCGGAGACTTCGCCGACCGTCGCCCGCAGGCGCATCGCCTTGACGGCGAAGTCGAGCAGGTTGCCTTCGCCGGTTTCGGCGCATTTGGTCAAATCGGCGAGCGCGGCGTTGACTTTGTCGCTGTCGCGGGTCGAGCGGATCTGCTTGATACGGGCGATCTGCGCTTCACGAACGGCGTTGTTGTCGATGTCGAGGATTTCGAGATCGTCCTGCTTGGCGAGCTTGTATTTGTTCACCCCGACGATGACATCCTTGCCGGAATCGATGCGCGCCTGTTTGTCGGCCGCGCAGCCTTCGATCTTCATCTTCGCCCAGCCGGAATCGACGGCGTTGGTCATGCCGCCCATCGCTTCGACTTCCTCGATGATCTTCCACGCCTCGTCGACCAGATCCTGGGTCAGCTTCTCCATCATGTACGAACCGGCCCACGGGTCGATGACGTTGGTGATATGCGTTTCTTCCTGGATCACCAACTGCGTGTTGCGAGCGATGCGCGCCGAGAATTCGGTCGGCAGAGCAATGGCTTCGTCGAGAGCGTTGGTGTGCAGCGATTGCGTGCCGCCAAACACCGCGGCCATCGCTTCGATGGTCGTGCGGATGACGTTGTTGTAGGGGTCCTGCTCGGTCAGCGACCAGCCAGAGGTTTGGCAGTGAGTGCGCAGCATCATCGACTTCGGATTCTTCGGCGAGAATTCCTGCATCACTTTCCACCACAGCAGACGGGCGGCGCGAAGCTTGGCGACCTCGAGGTAGAAGTTCATGCCGATGGCGAAGAAGAACGACAGCCGGCCGGCGAACTCATCGACGTCGAGACCGGAAGCGAGCGCGGTTTTGACGTATTCGCGACCGTCGGCGATGGTGAACGCCAGTTCGAGGGCCTGCGTCGCGCCGGCTTCCTGCATGTGGTAACCCGAGATCGAGATCGAGTTGAACTTCGGCATGTGATGCGCGGTGTAGCCGATGATGTCAGCGATGATCTTCATCGACGGTTTCGGCGGATAGATGTACGTGTTGCGGACCATGAACTCTTTGAGGATGTCGTTCTGGATCGTCCCCGAGAGCTTGTCCTGCGGCACACCCTGCTCTTCGGCGGCGACGATGTAGCCGGCCAGAATCGGCAGGACGGCGCCGTTCATGGTCATCGACACCGAGACTTTTTCGAGCGGGATGCCGTCGAAAAGAATTTTCATGTCCTCGACCGAATCGATCGCCACGCCGGCCTTGCCGACGTCGCCGGTCACACGCGGATGGTCCGAGTCATAGCCGCGGTGCGTGGCCAGGTCGAAAGCAACCGAAACCCCTTGCCCACCGGCGGCCAACGACTTGCGATAGAAGGCATTCGACGCTTCGGCGGTGGAAAAGCCGGCGTACTGGCGGATGGTCCACGGACGGACGGCATACATCGTCGCCTGCGGACCGCGGACGAAAGGCGGCAGACCGGGCAAGGTATCGGTGTAATTCAAACCGTCGAGGTCCTGCTTGGTATACAGCGGTTTGACGACGATGCCTTCTGGAGTGACCCAGTTCAGGGCATCGATATTGCCACCCGGAGCCGATTTGGTGGCGGCTTTTTTCCATGAGTCGAGGTTGCTTCCTGCTGGCGTAGCGTTATTCGCGGTGGTGGACATGTATGAGAACCTTTCACGAAATCGTTGGAAGGGGCGATGCTCGCCACAGGCAATGATCTTGGCAGCACGCCGATCAGACGAGTCTGGACGACTCAGGGGAATTGTATCTGTTGTGGCGTTCAAATACCCCGATAAGGCTTGACACCCTGTGTGGCGAATAATACTGTATCCATAATTATGTTTCAATCCACGCCCGTAAGCGGGTGAAACAGGTTGGCAGAGGTAACACCTCTCCACAGCTGACACCTCCCCTCGCCAGGGAAGTGTCCAGCCGGAGTCTGGTTGTTGATGAAAGCAAGCTTCCGTCAGAAAACCGGAGCCTTGCGATATTCTGTGAAGTGATCGATGGCCCCGAGCCGTATTGCCCAGACCGCCCTGTACCAGGAAGTCGCCGAGCGACTGCGCCTTAGAATCTTTGCGCACCAAATCCCCCCGGGAACCCGTATCGACGAACAGGCGCTGACCGCCGATTACGGAATCAGCCGTACTCCCTTGCGCGAAGCCTTGAAAGTGCTCGCCGCCGAAGGGCTGGTGACGCTGGTGCCGCGCCGCGGCTGTTTCGTCACCGAAATCTCCGAGCAGGATCTGGACGAGATTTTTCCGCTGATGGCTCTGCTCGAAGGGCGCTGCGCCTACGAGGCAGCGCGGCGCGCCACGGCGGAGGACATCACCGATATCGAAGCCATCCACCAACAGCTCGAAGAGTTCGCCGCCGATCGTCAAATCGAACGCTTCTTCGAAGCCAATCAAGCCTTCCATTACCGCGTGCAGGCGATCTCGGGCAACCGCTGGTTGAAACAGGTCGTGCAGGATCTGCGCAAAGTGCTCAAATTGACCCGACTCTTTTCCCTGAGCGCCGAGGGGCGGCTGACACAATCGCTGACCGAACATCGCGCGCTGCTGGCGGCGATCAAGGCCGGCGACGCCGAACTGGCGCAGACGGTGATGCACGACCATATCCTCGCCGGTCGGCAGGCGGTCGCCCGGACGCATGCGGCGGACGAAGCGTGAGCGGTGAGATCGTCTGCCGCCAGGAAGACGGCTCGGGCGACCCGGACGGCTCGATCGTCACGGTGACCTTGCACAATCCGGACAAGCGCAACGCCATCGACTCAGCGATGTGGCGGCAATTGACGGCGGTCTTCGAGCGACTGACCGACAGCGAGGAGCCACGCTGCATCATCATTCGCGGCGCAGGCGAACAGGCCTTCGCTGCCGGCGGCGACATCGAGGAATTCGTCCATTGCCGCGACACGCTCGAAAAGGCGATGGCCTATCACGCGCAGGCCGGCGCGGCGATGCAGGCGATCGCCGATTGCCGGCATCCGACGATCGCCCTGATTCACGGAGCCTGCATCGGTGGCGGCCTCGAAGTCGCCACGCAATGTGATCTGCGCATCTGCGGGCAGTCGGCACGCTTTGGCGCGCCGATCAACCGGCTGGGTTTTTCGATGTATCCAGTGGAACTGGCCGGCCTGTTACGTCTGGCGGGTCGATCGACGGTACTCGAAATGCTTCTCGAGGGACGCATCCTCTCGGCGGCCGAAGCCTACGCCAAAGGTCTGGTGACGCGCGTCGTGGCCGACGACCAGGTGACCGACGAAGCCTACGCCAGCGCCCGCCGCGTTGCCGCCGGCGCGCCGCTGGTCGCCCGCTGGCACAAGCAGTGGCTGCGGCGCCTGCAGGATGAACGAGCGCTCACCGAACAGGAATTGCGGGAATCCTTCGCTTTTCTGGACAGCGCGGATTACCGGGAAGGCTTGGCGGCGTTCATCGAAAAACGTCCGCCACGGTTCACCGGTCGCTGAACAACGCCGTTCAGACGAAAAACCGCCAGGACATTTTGACTGCCAAAGCAATCAACACGGCGGCGAACAACCGTTTGAGCGTTACCACCGGCAGGCGATGCGCCAGCCGGGCGCCGACCGGCGCCATCAACATGCTCGCCGGCACCAGGCAAAGCAAAGCCGGCAAATAGATATACCCGAGCGTCCACTCCGGCAGGCCGGCGTGCTGCCAACCGTTGTAGATATAACCGAGCGAACCGCCGACGGCAATCGGAAAGCCAACCGCCGCCGAAGTGCCGATGGCGTTCTGCACCCGGACGTTGCACCAGGTCAGGAACGGCACGGTCAATGACCCACCGCCGATGGCCACCAGCGCCGACACCGCACCGATACCGGTACCGACAGCGAAAACGCCACCGGCGCCGGGCAAATCCCGTGACGGTTTCGGTTTCAGGTTGAGAAACATCTGCACGGCGACGACGCAGACGAAGAGCGTGAAGAACACCGCCAGAGGTTGGGCCGGCACCCGCGAGGCAAAAACGGTACCGAGCACCGTGCCAAACAGAATACCCGGAGTGATCTGGGCAACCACCGGCCATAACACCGCGCCATGCTGATGGTGAGTGCGCAAGCTGGCCAGCGAAGTGAACAGGATCGCCGCCATCGAGGTGCCCAAAGCCAAGTGCAGGACTTCATCCGCCGGAAAGCCGGCCTGCGCCGCAAACATCATGGTCAACATCGGCACCATCACCAGTCCGCCGCCGATGCCCAGCATGCCGGCGAAAACACCGGTGAAGAGCCCCAGCGCAAGGTAAGCAAGTGACCAGATCATCAAGAATCTCCCAGGACGGCGGGGTGGCGACAGGCACAGGCGCGTAACGAGTTCACGCACAGAACGTCGAAAACAGTTGCTTCGACCGGGACACGCTGCGGATCGAACACCTCATAGGGCTAAGACAGCATGTATCACCCCGGGGGTGACGAACGCGCCGTGCTCACTTGGCCGGTCGATGAGGTCGATATGACAGTTTGCCGATGATATCAATCCTCGACCTGGGCGGACAGGTCATTTTCTCATCCATTTTCCCTAATCGAAATGCTGTTCCGGGAATCGCAGATGGATTAGGAGCAGCACGAAACGCTTGACCCACTGTAACTACTGTGACTCAGTGCGAATGCTGTAATGGCGCAGTCGAATCTGCGCGCGCACTTGATCGAGCAGTCTCGGTTCGGAGGGGCTTTTCCCAGGTGAAGAGGAGAATGCCGACGGTGCGTTTGTCGAATCGACGAGGGTGTTAATGATCAGAGAGTCTTTGAAGATCATTACGATACGCCAATGGCACCGGCGCCGGAGCATACAGCGAGCAGGGGATGAAAATGCACCTGATCGGATAGCTGCCATTGGCGGGATATGCACCTGAAT
>JAVMKC010000078.1:0-16175 GCA_031732795.1 Accumulibacter sp.
ATCCCAACCTTCATACGCTTCTCTAAACCTCATCTGCCTGATCTCCGGTAGCAACGCCGTCCGCCTCAGCTCGTCTCTCCTTTAGACCAAGACAATCCGAACAGATCATGTGCTACAAACACGGACAGAGTGCGTGTTCCCTACGCCTTGCGTTACCACGATTGATATCGACCCGCGACTTCTATAATCTAGTCCCTGGCGCACTGCTCTTTCCGTCCGGCGCCCCGATTTCTCCTTTTCTCTATCTCTGCCTTTACTGTCACTGCGAGGTTTACCATGTCTGAAGTTGCCGAAATTTCTCCGACCACCAAACAAAAAATCGTCGCCGACATGCGAGGAGTGGTTGCCGACGCCGAGGAGATCCTGCGCGCCACCGCCGGTGCCGCCGGCGAAAAAATGTCTGAATTGCGCGAGCGCGTCAGCGAACGCCTGCGCGACGCCAAAATCCGGCTGGCCGATGCCGAAGCCGCACTGGTCGACCGCAGCAAAGCCGCTTGCCGGGCGACCGACGACTATGTTCGCGACAATCCCTGGCGTGCTGTCGGCGTCGCCGCGGCGGTCGGACTGCTGCTCGGCGTGGTGATTGGCCGCCGCTAAGCAAACTGCCGGCCCGGCCGATGACTCCCCAGCCGCAAACTGAACGCGCCGGCGTGCTCGGCGCCGTCCGCAACGGCGTCGCCACGCTGTTGACCATCGGCCGCACCCGCCTCGAACTGCTCGGCAACGAAATCGCCGAAGAGAAACTGCGGGTCGCGCACGCGACGGCGTATCTGCTGCTCGCCGCGTTCAGTCTGGCCATCGCCGCCTTGGTGGGCGTAGGTTTGCTGGTGGCTATCTTCTGGGAAGCGCGCGTACTGGTTCTGGCCATGGCCACCGTGGTCTTCCTGGTGCTCGGAGTCTATGCGCTTGTTTCGGCCAAAAAGGCGGTCGCCCGCCCGAACGATGCCGATAAATTGTTCGCCAGCAGTCTCACCGAACTGGAAGAGGATGTGCGGCAACTGAAAGAAGCAGCGAGACTGTGAAACAAAAGCTCATCGATCTGGCCGTGCAACGCGGGCGATTGCTCGAGCGTAGCGCCATGCAACGCGAATTGCTGCGCCAGCAATTGCAGCCGGTCGGTAACGCGATGCACACCGCCGACCGGCTGATGGCGACGGCGCGCAACGGCGCCGACTATCTGATCGGCCATCCGGGAGTGGTTGCCTCGGCCGCCGCCGCGGTGATCCTCGTCCGTCCGAGCCGTCTGTGGCGCTGGAGCAAGCGCGGCCTGCTGGTCTGGAGCGCCTGGCGCAAACTGCGCTCGATGGGGATCACCTTCGACCTCGGCAGCAAACAAGGGTTCTTTCGTTCCCGGCGCGGGAGTTAGTTCCTGGCCGTCGGTTGCTCGTAAGCGTCTGTCTGGCAAACTGTTGAAAAATCGTTGTCGCTTTTCATGCACATGAAATAGTCGACCTTATGCGCGACAGCCGGTCGATTTAATGCGCATCGCGAACGCAAGCACAATCGGATCTGTGCAGCGACCAGACATTGGAACAGCGGATTCCGACATCGCCCCCTTCGCGCATCGACGTTCCACAACGAAAAAGTGCTTGCCGGTCAGGCAAGCACTTTGGGTGCGACCAAACAGCGCAGTCGGACGACTATCTCAAGGCCTCGATGCCCGCACCGAAATTGATATGAAAGGCGGCTTCATCCATGACCAGAGCGGGAACGGACTGGACACCGGCGGCCTCTGCTTCTTTCAGACGCGATTTGTCGGTGCCGAGATGAACAACTTCGACGTCATATTTGGCGGGATCAAGCGCCTGGGCTACATTCTGTTCGGCGGCAACGCATACCGGGCAGCCCGCGTGGTAGAAAATGGCTTTACTCTTCATGATCGATCTCCTCGGTTCGTTAGTGCCCACGGCACGCGCAAATAGTAGGAACTGCATCAATCGTTGTATAGCAGGCACTTTTTGGTGCCCGGCTAACATTTTGGTGTAATTTTTTGAAAACAGAGGAAATAAAAATGCCGCCATCCGTTAGGTCCGCTTATTCGCAACTCGAGGAAGTCATTGGCTGCAAATGGTCCGTTTCGGTATTGCGAGCCGTTTCTGCCGGCGTATCACGGCCCGGAGCGTTGGAACGTCACATCCAGGGAATTTCAACCAAGGTGCTGTCCGAGCGGCTGCGCAAACTGACCACGTACGGTCTGCTGGTCAAAGAGGTTTTTGCGGAAGTACCACCCAGAACAGAGTACTCATTGACCAGCAACGGCCAGAAGCTGATCCGCATCATCGAGCAGATCAATCTCTTGGATGACGAAATCAGAAACGAAGAAACTGGGTCGTCGTGAATACTTGATCTGTCGACGCGCCAGGATGACCGCTGCTCAGAACCGAGCGTACGGACAAACAGAGCAACGGCAGAAACGGTGGCCGGCAAATCCGCCGGTGAGCAGCGGGCCGATGGTGAGTCCGCCTTACGGAGCAGAGGCGAGACAGCGTCTTGAGAAAGCGCCGTCGTTACTGATTTTTGAAAGCAAAGAACATTTTGAAACAGCGCGCAAAAGCCAACGGTGTTTCGCAGTGTTGGGACCACAGATCGGCGGTCAGCGAAAATGAGACATCGCTTTCGGCTTCGTTGTCCTTGATCCACACCAGACGACGATTGCTGAATACGCCGGTGGGCAGGCGGTGGCGGATGAATTCCCAGACGTCGTCCAGATTATCGAAGTTGCCCAAATCACCCGCTCCGTCGGAGCCTTCTTCTTCTTCCATGAAAACCTGATAGCGCATTCTGGACCTCGCCAATCGATTGTGCCGACTTTGCAAAATCGGTGGGTGTCTACCGTTGAACATGCAATTATTGGCGAACGCCGTCTTTTAGTCCATCCCCGAGAGAAGAATAGGCTCACCATCTACCATGATTTTTTCTGGTTCCCAAGGTCCACCTTGGGGACCAGACAGATCGTGCGTTCGCGCGCCCACGGCCATGTGCAGGCCGTCAGCCTGGCCATGTGGCGCCTGGGATTGGCCTCGCTGATCGCCACGCAACCCAGCCGTCAGCGCGATCTGGTGCTGGCGATGGTGGCCGCGCGCATCGTGCAGCCCAGCACCAAGCTGGCTACCTCGCGACTGTGGCACTGCTCGACGCTGGCCGAGGACTCCGGCGTTGCCGAGGCCGATGAGAACGATCTGTACGCGGCCATGGATGGGCTGCTGGCGCGTCAGGATTCGATCGAGCAAAAGCTTGCTGCTCGCCATCTGCGCGAGGGCGCTCAGGTGCTCTACGACCTGTCGTCGAGCGATTTCGAGGGCCGTTGCTGCCCACTGACCAAGCGCGGCTACAGCCGTGACGGTCGTCGCGGCACGTTGCAGGTCAACTATGGACTGCTGACCGATGCGCGGGGCTGCCCGGTGGCCGTCTCGGTGTTCGAGGGCAACACCGCCGACAGCCACACCTTCTTGCCCGAGGTACAGCGCGCGCGTGAGCGCTTCGGCCTGGCGCAGGTGGTGATGGTCGGCGACCGCGGCATGATCTCCAGCAAGGCCATCGATGCGCTTCGTGGTCAGCCGGGCATCGACTGGATCACCGCGCTCAAGCGCGTGTCCATCGGCGCACTGGTCGATCAGGGGCATCTGCAGCTGGGCTTGTTCGATCAGCGCAACCTGGCCGAGATCAGCTCGCCGCAGTACCCGGGCGAGCGGCTGGTGGCCTGCCGCAACGATGTCCTGGCCAAGCGGCGCGCGCGCAAGCGCGAGAGCCTGTTGCAGGCCACCGAAGTGCGGCTTGCGCAGCAGCGGGCCTTCGCGCTGATCCAGGCCATCCAGATGTAGTCAGAAGACCAAACCAGTTTCCCATCGTAAGCAGTTGATGGAAGGTTGAAATTTGGGTTGACTGGCTTGGAGCTTCAGTCTAGTTCCTAATTGCGAATAAATACCATCATCATGTGATGACGCCTTCACCAACTCATTGGGGGGGCATGGCACGAGTGGCGGTTGCGTTGTCGTGTACGCCGGAAGTCATGGCCGATCTTGAGCGTATGGCCGGGAGCCGAAGCGGGGAGATTCGTATGGCCGCTGATCCCAACGTCACCTTCCACTTCACGCCCACCCGTGCCAGTTGGCTCAATCAGCTCGAAATCTGGTTCGGCATCGTCCAGCGCAAGACCCTCAACAATGCCAGCTTGCGAAGCACAGACCAACTCATCGAGGCCATCCATGCCTTCACCAATGCCTACAACCAGAACGCAGCACCCTTCGTCTGGCGTAAGCGGGAAGTTGGCGGACACGCAATCGCAGCAGCGCGTGTGTCGGTCGTCGACCGCGATCAGACGTCTGGCCAGGAGCTTGTCCCGGCTTCGCCCCGCGCGGCTACCTCCGGAAATTCCCGCTGCAGCCGCTGAAAATCCGCCGGACGGTCGACGTCCCACAAGGTTGCCAGTTCGTGCCAGCGCCAGTGCAGTTTGCCCAGCCGTTGCCGGGTTTGCGTCAGCACTTGAGCACTTCCCCACTCGATGCCGACGAACAACGCCGGCACGGTACGGCGCAGGCCGAGCAACGCATAGCCACCGTCTTCGGCAGGAACCAAAACCGCTTCGGCATCCCGCAGAACTTCGGCGGCGCGATGCAGCACTGTTGGCGTCAGCCCCGGACAGTCGGTGCCGATCAGCAGCGTGCCGGCTGGCGTCGGCGATTCGATGACCGCGGCCAGCATTCGCGCGCCGAGATCGCCAGCGGGTTGGCGGCGCAAGGTGACGGCGAAATGCTGGGCGCAGCAGGCGAAGTCGGCATGATCGACCTCCGGCGCGCACCACAGGGTTACCGGCCCGGTCGCTGCAGCGACGGCGTTGGCGACGGTGCGTCGCAGCAGCCAGCGCTGCAGGGCAGCCGCACCTTCGGCGCCGAGCAGCGGAATCAGCCGCGTCTTGGCCCAGCCAGCGATCGGCGCTTTGGCGAGAATGGCCACGCCGACCGGTTGACGAGTGTCTTGTGGGTCCGGCGATTCCCGCTGTTCCTGGTCATCGCTGCTGACCATGCCAGACGCCCGGTTTACGGCAATCGCTTGTTCATCACCCACCGTACCGCCCTCAATCGCCGGTCGGCGCCGGGCACTCGTCGCTCCGGCTGACGAAGCGGAAGTCGGCGAAGCCGGCGTGCGCCTGACCGCCGGTGTTGTCGGTATCCGTAGCCAGCGCCAGGCCGCGCAGTTCACCACCGAGATCGCCGAAGGCGCGCTGGAAATCGTCGGCGACATTCCGTCGTTCATGCACCCACGCGCCGGCCCGGCCGGCGCCCGAGCGCAAGACCAGCATCCGCGCGCGGTCGGTATAGGCATTGTCCTGCCAGGTGCCGACCGGCTGGCGGTTGTCCCAGACGTAGTTGATCGCCGCGTCGGGAACGCGGTCGCCATAAATCGATCGCGCCAGCCGCAATTGCGCGCGCGTCGCCAGACTCAGCCGTTCCGGCGGTACGGCGAAGGTCAGATAGACCCGGGCGGCGTAGTCGTCGCCGGCTTTGCGGGTCATGTCGGCGCCGGCCACCGGGGCGTCGATCCGCCATTGCCAGCAGAGGATCGGCGTTTTTTTCAGATCGATATTTACCGGCCGGCCGAGCAGCGCCATGCTGCGTTGGGCGTGCGCCTCGACGGCAGCCACGCCGTCCCATTGGCGCAGACCATAACGTGTCGGCGGCACGCGTGGATCGATCTGTTCGCTGCGCCACGGCGCCGGAATTGCCGATCCGGCGCCGTCGAAACGGCCGACCCAAACCGTCTCGGCAGCCAGCGGCATCGACGACAGCCCCCCGCCCGCGATCAGCAACGCGAGGCATCCGCGCCTGCGCCAAGTGTTCATCCGCTTCATTTTCCTCACCGCAAGCGCCAGGCATGAAAACGTTCGACCCAGGCGAGGAGTTTTTGCGGCGCGTGCGCCCGTTTCCAGTTGCCGGCGACATATTTGTTGGCTTCGGCCCAGGTGGGATAGATATGGATGGTCGACAGAATCTTGTTCAGGCCGATGCCGTGCTTCATCGCCAGGACGAATTCGGCGAGCAGTTCGGCGGCGTGGGCGCCGACGATCGTCACGCCGAGCAGACGATCGCTGCCCGGAACGGTCAGCACCTTGACCAGCCCTTCCGCTTCGCCATCGACGATCGCCCGGTCGAGATCGTCGATGCCGTATGTCGTTACTTCGTAGGGTATCCCCTGTTCGCGGGCCTCGATTTCATTCAAACCGACCCGCGCCACTTCCGGATCGACGAAAGTCGCCCGGGGTATCGTCGAATAATCGACCTTGAACTTCCGGAACGGATCGAACAAGGCATTGACCGCCGCGTACCACGCCTGGTGCGCCGCGACATGGGTGAATTGGAACGGTCCGACAACGTCGCCGGCGGCGTAGAGGTTTGGATAGCGTGTTTGCAGGAATTCGTTGGTGTCGACCGTCCGTGTCCCGGCAAGACCGAGTTCCTCCAGCCCATAGCCTCGCAGATTGGCGCTGCGACCGACCGCCAGCAGCAGAGTGTCGAAAACCAGACGCACCACCTGTCCTTGATGATCGGCATAAAAAACCTTCTCGCCGGCTTCGACGGCGAAACGCAGTGCGCGATGCGTGACCCGCAGGTCGATTCCTTCGGTGCGAAAGCCCGCCATCACCCGTTCGCTGACCTCTTCGTCTTCGCGGTCCAGCAGGCGCGGCGCCATGTCCACCACGGTGACGGCGGCCCCGAAACGGGTAAAGGCCTGCGCCAGTTCGGCGCCGATCGGCCCGCCGCCGAGCACCAGCAGACGCTGCGGCAGGTCACGCAGTTCCCAGATGGTATCCGAGGTCAGATAACCGACCGTGTCGAGCCCCGGAATCGGCGGCACCGTCGGCCGGGCGCCGGCAGCAATGACGATGGCGCGGCTGCTCAGCCGGCGGGTGCCGCCGTCGTCGGCAAGAATGTCGACTTCCCAGGGCGACACCAGCTTCGCCGTTCCTCGAATCACCTCGACGCCCAGCCCGCGATAACGCTCGGCGGAATCGTGCGGCGCCACCTGCGCGATTACCGCCTGCACCCGTTGCATCACCTCGGCAAAGGAAAAGCGGGCCTGCGCGCTGGCGATGCCCAGTTCGCTGGCCCGGGCGATTTCCGACAGTCGTTTGGCAGAACGGAGCAGCGCTTTCGACGGCACACAGCCGGTATTCAGACAATCGCCGCCCAAGCGATCCTTTTCGATCAGCGTCACTTTCGCCTTCAACGCCGCGGCGATGTAGGCGGCGACCAGTCCGGCGCTGCCGCCGCCGATCACCAGCAGGTTGCGATCGAAACGCGCCGGCTTGCGCCACCCGGCATAAGCGTGCCGGGCGCGGATACCGTCGACGACCTTGCGGGCCAGCCAGGGAAAAATGCCGAGCACGGCAAACGACGCCAACAGGCTTGGCGACAGCACGCCGGCCAGCGAATCGATGCTCGCCAACTGGGTGCCGGCATTGACGTAGACCACGGTGCCGGCCAGCATGCCGATCTGGCTGACGAGGTAGAAGATCCACGTTTTCATCGCCGTCAACCCGAGCAACAGGTTGACCAGAAAGAACGGGAACAGCGGCACCAGCCGTAGCGTAAACAAGTAGAACGCGCCTTCGCGGCGCACACCGGCGTCGACCGCCGCCAAACGCTGGGCAAAACGGCTCTGCACCCAATCCCGCAGCAGGAAGCGGGCAAACAGAAACGCCAGCGTCGCGCCGCAGGAGGAGGCGAAAGAAACGATCACCGTCCCCCAGCCCAGCCCGAAGATCGCCCCGCCGGCCAACGTCAGCAGCGTGGCCCCGGGCAGGGACAGCGCGGCGACCAGCACATAAATCGTGAAATAGACGGCGAGCGTGGTCCACGGCCGTTCGGCGCGGAAGGTTGCTATCGCCGCTTGCCGTTCCTTCAACGCCGCCAGACTCAAATACTGGCCGAGGTCGAAGGCGAAATAGACGCCGATCAGCACGATGGCACCGACGATCAGCAGCAGTTTTGACCACTTCATCGATTCTCCCGCGACCTGACTGGCGTCATGACATGCCGAAGCCGGCGACTGCGCAATACTGCCACGTGATGATCACACTGCGTCGACCAGCGACCGGTTCAGTCGGCGGCGATCGGCAACGCCGTTTTATCGACCACCCGCCGCAGGACGAAGCTCGAATGCACGCCGGTCACCCCGCTGATGCCGGTGATCCGGTTGAGCAGCAAATCCTGATACGCATCCATGTCCTTGACCACCACCTTGAGCTGATAGTCGGCCGATTGACCGGTGATCAGCAAACATTCGATGACTTCAGGAATGCCGCGGACGACGCTTTCGAAGTGCTCGAAACGCTCCGGCGTATGCTGATCCATCGAAATATGCACCAGCGCCATCAATGTCAGACCCAGCGTCTTGGCATCGACCAGAGCCCGGTAGCCGCTGATCAACCCGCCGTCCTCGAGCGCGCGCACCCGGCGCAGGCACGGCGACGGCGACAGGCCGATGCGGTCAGCGAGGTCCTGATTACTGATCCGTCCCTCCTCCTGCAACACGCGGAGGATGTGGCGGTCGTAGCGGTCGATTTGCATGATATTGCCCTTAACAATCACTGAACGACATGAATTGTATTTTTTTAAAAAAAAATCGCAATATGATTTCAAAACCGGGGCAAACGTCGAACAACAACGCAAGCACCTGCCGGGGCTTAGTGCGTACCATTCAGAGGGTCAGAAACTACTTTGTCCACTTCCTGGAGACGACCCCGATGTTGACCACTCCCGCCAGTAAATACACCGCCTTCCCGCCCGTCCGGCTCAACGATCGGCAATGGCCGAACCGGATCATCGATACCCCGCCAACTTGGCTGAGTACCGACTTGCGCGACGGCAACCAGGCGCTTTTCGAGCCGATGAACGCCGAACGCAAGATGCGCCTGTTCGCCGCCCTGTGCCGGATGGGCTTCAAGGAAATCGAGGTCGCCTTCCCCTCCGCCTCGCAGACCGATTTCGACTTCGTCCGCCGGCTGATCGAAGACGGACACATTCCCGACGACGTGACCATCGCCGTGCTGACCCAGGCGCGCGAGCATCTCATCCGCCGGACGATGGAGTCGCTCAAAGGCGCCCGGCGAGCGATCGTCCATGTCTATAACGCCACCTCAAAACCGTTCCGCGACGTCGTATTCGGCATCAGCAAAGCGGACGTGGTGAACATGGCCGTAGACGCCGTCCGCCTGATCCGGCAATTGGCCGACGAGCAGCCGGAAACCGACTGGCAGCTCGAATACAGCCCGGAAACCTTCACCGCCACCGAACTCGACTTCGCGCTCGAAATCTGCAACGCGGTAACCGAAACCTGGGGCGCCACGCCGAGCGACAAAGTGATCCTCAACCTGCCGGCAACCGTCGAAGTGACCACCCCCAACGTGTATGCCGACCAGATCGAATGGATGCACCGCCATCTCGCGCGCCGCGACAGCGTCATCGTCAGCGTACACCCGCACAACGACCGCGGCACCGCCGTCGCCACCGCCGAACTGGCGATGATGGCCGGCGCCGAACGCGTCGAAGGCTGCCTGTTCGGCAACGGCGAACGCACCGGCAACGTCGATCTGATCACCCTGGCGCTCAATCTGTACACTCAGGGCGTCGCCCCGGGGCTCGACCTCTCGGACATCAACGCCGTCGCGCGCACCTACGAATACTGCACCCAGTTGCCGATCCACCCGCGTCACCCCTACGTTGGCGACTTGGTATTCACCGCCTTTTCGGGCTCGCACCAGGATGCGATCAAAAAAGGCTTCGGCATCCAGACCGCCGACGCCCCGTGGAGCGTGCCGTACCTGCCGATCGACCCCGCCGACCTCGGCCGCAGCTACGACTCGGTGATCCGGGTCAACAGCCAATCCGGCAAGGGCGGCATCGCCTACCTGCTCGAAAACGAATACGGCGTGGTCCTGCCGCGCCGCTTGCAGGTCGAGTTTTCCGGCGTCGTCCAGCGGCATACCGACACGCATGGCGGCGAAGTCAGCGCCAGCGACATCTGGCAACTCTTCTCGGCGGCCTATCTCGACGCCGACGGCCCGGTGCGCTACCTCGAGCATCACCTCGTCGAACACGGCCACGCACAGGGAATCCGCCTGAGCGTCATCCATCAAGGCAAGACACAGATCCTCTCCGGCGAAGGCAACGGCCCGATCGACGCCGCGGTCAATGCCTTGCGCGGGCTGAACATCGCCCTGCAGGTCCGCAGTTACGAAGAACGGTCGATGGGCAGCAGCCATCACGGCGGCGACGCCACCGCCTGCGCCTTCGTCGAACTGGTCTCGCCCGCCAGCCGCCAGGAATGCTACGGTGTCGGCATCGACGCCAACATCGTCACCGCTTCGCTCAAAGCCTTGCTCAGCGGCGTCAATCGGCTCGGCGCGGCCGCTTTCGGCGCAGGCAGCAAAGCGGCCTGATGACCCATCTGTCGGTGGCAGGCGTTTTCGGCCTGTCGCCGACGCATCCAGATCTACCAACTCTCGCTTTCGATAAGGCAAAACAAGCATGACACCTCAGAAAAAATGAGCTTCCCTCGAAATTTCGTCTGCCAAGGGTGACGTAAGATGGACATCACTTATCTTTGGACCGATGAAGGGTGGCTGTACCTGGCCATTGTGCTCGATCTGTTTAACTGCGAAGCCGTTGGCTAGTCGCTGAAACCGCGCATGACTTCAGACATCGTCACGGATGCGCTGACCATGGCTTGGTTCAGGAAGCGCCCGACATCGGGTAGGATGCACCATTCGGATCGGGGAAGCCAGTACGCCAGTCATGCGTTTCAGGACAAGCTCAAGGAATATGGCATGACCTGCTCAATGAGCCGCAAGGGCAATTGCTGGGACAACGCACCGACGGAAAGCTGGTTCAACCGCTTCAAGAACGAACAGGTACATGGCATCCACTATGTCACTCATGCCCAGATGCAGGCCGCCGCCTTCGAGTACATCGAAGTCTTCTACAATCGGAAGAGGCTGCATTCGACTCTCAGCTACAAATCCCTAATTCGTTTCCTGGAGAACTGGAGCAAAGAGCAACAACAGGAAAACCTGGTAGATGAACCCCACCCTTTGGCAGACGAAAAACCGAGGGAACCTCAATTCGTGTTTCTTCGAGACTTTCATTACAACACTTCATGTGGAGATGCTGTGCTGCAGTTGAAACTTGAGCCGGCCGTTTCAAAAGCAGACCTTGTGAACCAGGCGTCACCTCTTTCAAGTAGCGCGCATCAGCCCGGTCCAATGTGGCAAACAGTAGTCTTTTGAAGGATAATTGGCACATGTTTTCGGCCCTTCATTTATTGACAGGCGACTCATTGTGCACAGTGCTTTCGCCCCCGTGATCCACGCCACTCGCGTCTCGGTTGTGGGCGCGGCTTGGCAGACCCATCGGCCTGTTCGGAACACGGGGATGGGCCATGTCGAAAAAGGCAGCATCGCTGCCCGTGCTGTCGTTGCTGCTTGTACTGCCCGATCTGCTCTTTTCTTCAGCGTTGACCTTCGCGTATCCGTCCGGTGGTGTCGGACAGGACGGCTGTTCAACGCCTCGCACCAGGGTCAACCCCATCGTTTTCTTTTTCGTCGCGTCCAGACAGGCGGCATGTCGCGCCGGGTGTCGGAGGGGGCGGTTCTTGTTCTGGACGGCAGCCGGTCGGAATCAATCGGCGGCCATCGTTGTCATTCGTGTTGGCAAGCCGGTTCAGGCCGGCGAATTGTTTGACTTTTCGGTTTCGTGAGGGCCTCGGTGGCCAGGACGGCGAAACCACCGTTGTATTTTTTTAGGAGACTGTTTCATGACTATCAAAGTAGGTATCAATGGTTTTGGCCGCATCGGTCGGATGGTTTTCCGCGCCGCGGTACAAAATTTCCCTGAAATCGAAATCGTCGGTATCAATGACTTGCTGGAGCCGGATTATCTGGCTTACATGCTGAAATACGATTCGGTACACGGTCGTTTCAAAGGCTCTGTCGCCGTCGAAGGCAACACACTGGTGGTCAATGGCAAGAAGATCCGCCTGACCGCGGTCAAGGATCCAGCCGAACTGAAGTGGAACGAAGTCGGCGCCGACATCGTCGTCGAATCGACCGGGCTGTTCCTGACCACCGAGTCGTGCCAGAAGCACTTGGCTGCCGGTGCCAAGAAAGTCATCCAGAGCGCCCCGAGCAAGGACGACACGCCGATGTTCGTCTTCGGGGTCAACGAGCAGACGTATGCCGGTCAGGCGATCATCTCGAACGCCTCCTGCACTACCAACTGCCTGGCACCAGTCGCCAAAGTGCTGAATGACAACTGGGGTATCAAGCGCGGCCTGATGACCACGGTGCATGCCGCCACCGCCACCCAGAAGACCGTCGATGGTCCTTCGAACAAGGATTGGCGCGGCGGCCGCGGCATTCTCGAAAACATCATTCCTTCGTCGACCGGTGCCGCCAAGGCCGTCGGCAAAGTCATTCCGGAACTGAACAAGAAGTTGACCGGCATGGCCTTCCGCGTTCCGACCTCCGACGTGTCGGTGGTCGACCTGACCGTCGAATTGAAGAATGAAGCCACTTACGAGGCCATCTGCGCAGCGATGAAGACGGCTTCCGAAACGACCATGAAAGGCGTTCTCGGTTACACCAACGAAAAAGTCGTCGCCACCGATTTCCGTGGCGAAAGCTGCACCTCGGTCTTCGACGCCGAAGCCGGCATGGCTCTCGACGGCACTTTCGTCAAGGTCGTGTCCTGGTACGACAACGAGTGGGGTTATTCCTGCAAAGTGTTGGAAATGGTTCGTGTAATGTCTCGCTAATTTGCGGGCCGGGACGTCTGCGGACGTCCCGCTGTCGCTGGGCGGTTGGGAGAAATTGCGTAACCGGTGAATAAATCACGGCATGGTTTTCATATCGCCGTCAGACTCCGGCCGCTTTACTTCTTCTGACTGCACTGAGGTGCGAAAAATCGTTCGCTTGTCACTGCAGCGGCTCTATGCTTTGGTTTGTTCCTCTCGCACTTCCCTCCCGTTCCTGGCTTCCTTTTTGCCGAATCGCAGACACTGTCGGCGATCGGAGCCATCTCTTTTTGTGCGTATCGCCGCATTCAACCGTCGCACCTGTTACGGAACGTTTGCTGGATCCGCGCCCTTCGACCCGATGAGCGGCCAAACGTTGCGAAATTTCTGGTCGAAACTGCAACACACTTAGGAAATACATGTCACGAGACACCAAGATAGTCGCCACTCTCGGCCCCGCCTCCTCGGACGCCGAGGTGCTGGAACGGATGATACTGGCAGGCGTCGACGTCGTACGCCTCAACTTTTCTCATGGCAGCCGAGAGGACCATATCGAACGCGCGCGGCTGGTCCGTGAGGTCACCACCCGGATCGGCCGCCCAGTCGGCATTCTCGCCGACCTGCAAGGCCCAAAGATTCGTGTCGGCAAATTCGCCGATGGCAAGGTCTGGCTGGAAAAAGGTGCTCGTTTCATTCTCGACGCCAACTGTGAACTTGGCAATCAGGAGCGTGTCGGTCTCGACTACAAGGATCTCACCCGCGACGTGTCCACGGGCAGCGTCCTGCTACTCGATGATGGCCGCATCGTGTTGGTAGTCGATCGGGTGGTCGGTTCGGAAATCTTCACCACCGTTCGCCACGGTGGTGAACTGTCGAACAACAAGGGGATCAACCGGCAAGGCGGCGGACTTTCGGCCCCGGCGTTGACGGCCAAGGATATGGAGGATATCCGCACTGCGGCGAGCATCGACGTCGATTTTGTCGCCGTTTCGTTTCCCAAAAGCTCCGCCGACATGTACATGGCCAAGCAGTTGATCAATGCGGCTGGCGGCCACGCGCTGACTATCGCCAAGATCGAACGTGTCGAAGCCGTCGAAGCCCTGGAGGAAATCATCGCCGCCTCCGATGGCGTGATGGTCGCCCGTGGCGACTTGGCTGTCGAAGTCGGCGACGCCGCCGTACCGGCTCTGCAGAAGCGGATGATCCGGCTGGCGCGCGAAAAGAACAAATTGGCGATCACCGCCACCCAGATGATGGAGTCGATGATCTACTCACCGGCGCCGACACGTGCCGAAGTCTCCGACGTCGCTAACGCCGTACTCGACGGAACTGATGCGGTGATGCTTTCTGCCGAAACCGCCTCGGGCAGATACCCGGTGGAAACCGTCGAAGCAATGTCCCGCATTTGCCAGGAGGCTGAAAAATCGTCGGAAATCACGCTGGATCGCGAATTCCTCAATCGCATTTTCACGCGCATCGACCAGACCATTTCACTGGCAGCGATCTGGACCGCGCATCACCTCAAGGTCAAGGCGATCGCCGCACTCAGCGAATCCGGCGCCACCGCCTTGTGGATGAGCCGTCTCAACTGCGGAGTGCCGGTTTATGCGCTGACGCCGCGCCCCGAGGCGGTGACCAAGATGAGTCTTTTCCGTGCGGTTTTTCCGCTGTTCATGTCCCAGCGTCCGACGACTCGCGACGAACTGCTTTACGACGCCGAAAAACTGTTGATGAATACCGGTATCGTCCAGAAAGGCGATTTCATCGTCCTGACTTCAGGCGACCCGATGGGCACCAGCGGCGGGACCAACACCTTGAAGATCGTCCGCGTCGGAGATCAGCAACTGTACGACCACGCATGACATATACAGACCGCGCCGGCCAAGCACACCGGACGCCGGCCATCGAAAACCCCAACAGTTCCGGGTGGTGACCCTGGTCATCGCCCTCGTTCCAGCAACAGGTCAACTTTTGGAGAGAAACCATGCCCTTAGTCTCGATGCGTCAACTCCTCGATCATGCCGCCGAGAACGGCTACGGTCTGCCCGCTTTCAACGTCAACAACATGGAACAGGTGTGGGCGATCATGGAAGCCGCTGCCGAAGTCGACGCGCCGGTGATCATGCAGGCATCCGCCGGTGCCCGTAAGTACGCCGGGGAACCCTTCCTGCGGCACCAGATCCTGGCCGCTCTCGAAGCGTATCCGCATATCCCGATCGTCATGCACCAGGACCATGGTCAATCGCCAGCAGTCTGCATGGCCGCCATCCGCTCCGGTTTCTCGTCGGTGATGATGGACGGTTCGTTGATGGCCGACGGCAAAACCGTCGCTTCGTATGAATACAACGTCGACACCACCCGCAAAGTGGTCGAATTCGCGCACGCCATCGGCGTTTCAGTCGAAGGCGAACTGGGCGTGCTCGGTTCGCTTGAAACGATGCGCGGTGACAAGGAAGACGGCCACGGCGCCGATGGCCAAATGACTCGCGAGCAACTGCTCACCGACGTCGAACAAGCCGCCGACTTCGTCAAGCAGACGCAATGTGACGCTCTGGCCATCGCCATCGGCACTTCGCACGGCGCCTACAAATTCACCAAAAAGCCCACCGGCGACATCCTGGCCATCGATCGAATCAAAGAGATCAACCAGCGGATTCCCAATTGCCATCTGGTGATGCACGGTTCTTCGTCGGTACCCCAGGAATTGCTGGCCGAAATTCGTGAATTCGGTGGCGACATGAAGGAAACCTACGGTGTGCCGGTCGAGGAAATCGTCACCGGCATCAAGCACGGCGTGCGCAAAGTGAACATCGACACCGACATCCGGCTGGCGATGACCGGCGCCATCCGGCGTTATTTTTCCGAAAATGCTTCGAAGTTCGACCCGCGCGACTATCTCAAACCAGCACGCGAAGCCGCCAAGAAGATTTGCTTGGCCCGCTACCAATCCTTCGGTGCCGCCGGTCAGGCCAGCCGGATCAAGATCGTCCCCCTGGATAAGATGGCCGATCGCTACAAGAGTGGCGAATTGAACCAGACCGTCAGGTAATCGCCCGTCGTGCATTGCCCGGCTGGCCGGCGCAATCCCGGCAAAGCCGAGCAACGCTGCAAAACAAAACCCCGCCGAAGCGGGGTTTTGTTTTTTGACGCGAGCCGGGCAGGCTTACATCCTTCTGACACAGCCATCTGAGGCTTCAGTAAGCCCTCACTAACGCTGAACCCACCATCTCCATCACCCCACACAAATTTTCTGTGTTCGGCATCAACAGCCCCACAGTGAAGCCAACAACCGTACCCCATCAGCACCATTTTTACGGATCGCCAACACCGACGGTAATCCCCCCGTTTTTAGCAGCGGTCAGAAGTAGAGTTAGTTAAAAGAGCAG
>JAVMKC010000079.1:0-15978 GCA_031732795.1 Accumulibacter sp.
TCATGGTCAGGACAGAGCCGCATTCTGACATATCTCAATCTATCTGAACAGTATTTGGGTTAGGCCTCACTGCGCCAGCAGCGTCTTTGCCATTCGCTCAAGATCGTCTGCGACTGCGGTGAAGCCAAAGTAGTTGGTCGGATGTTCGTAGGAGTGCTCGGACATGGAGTCCGGCTTGTAGTCTTTGAGCCTGCTGCGTAGTTCGTCGCGAATCATCAACGCGTCGATCTTGAATCTCCGGTCCCACTCGGCGTTGCGTTCGTAAGAGCCTCGCGTCATGGCGGTTGTGAATTTGTGCCAGAGGCGATTCTTCTCTTGCTCGTCGCTGGCGCTCGTCATCTCCCTCCATTCGTTCTCATGGATCGCATTGTCAGCGGCCTGATGGCGACGGACGAACTCCCGGATGTTCGCGACTAGCTCGGACGCCTTCGCCGCAAGAGTAGAGGATGTTAAGTCGACGATCGCGTGCACCTTCTCGTCGTATTTGAGGGCTCGATCCTTGTACTGTTCTGCCTGTTCTGTCTTCAGGTGGAGCCGCTCACGAAGTGTGGCGTTGGCCGCTTTCGCTTGTTCGACGAGCGCGGTGTATCTCCATCGGGCTGCGAGGTACGCAAGCCCAAAAATTGACGCAGCAACTATGCAGAACGTCAGCGGTGCTGCCGATACGACCGCCCACTCTTTGGCCAAAAGCTGGAAAAACTCGGTCATGCAGGGTCCTGTGAGGCCTAACAGCACATTAGACAGAATCTGCCCACAAAGCGTTAGACAGACTCTGATTATTGCACTTGACGGGCATTCTGCGTAGCATTCCTTGTGATAACTCGTTATTTTAAAGCGCATTATTGTTTGATGAGCCTACCACATGGCAGAGCCGCAGGCAACAGGCCGGGGCGCCGTCGGACGCTTCTGGGACCGATTTCGAGATAACCTGCTGAGAAAAGGTGTAAAAGCGGACGTTGTCCTGGTTCCCAAGGTCCGCCTGGGGAACCCATCCGGGACGCGCCAGCGTTCTTTCGCGGCCTGATCTGATGTGTAGCGGATGTCCGCAAGCTGGAGCTTCGAAGAATGGGTTCCCAAGGTGGACCTTGAGAACCAGAAAAACCAGAACAGACCGGCTGCGGCGGCGCGCGGGGCTGTTTGTCGGCATAGGTAACGCGACCCGGCCGCTGCATCACCGCATCACCGCATCACTTCACCGCCGTGCCCGCCGGACACTTCGGTAACGCCAGTGAGCGTCCGCCGTTTTCCCCCTTGGTCGCGGATGTGACCGCGGTTACAGACCGTCCGGCGGTGCTGCCGTATGATCGGCGGTGTCGTTCAATCAAACGGAGGAAACCATGAAACTGAATGTGGGTGGTCTCGACAAGATTCTGCGTATCGTCGTCGGCATCGCGCTGATCGCCATGACCTTGATGGGGGTGATCGGCGTCTGGGGCTGGATCGGCGTGGTGCCGCTGGCCACCGGGCTGTTCGGCTTCTGCCCGCTGTACACGGTGCTGGGGATGAATACTTGCCCGATCAGGAAGAACGGCTGAGCAGCCGGGGCGTGCGGCAAACGGCGGCGTACCTCTGCGGTACGCCGTTTTTCATTTGAGGAGCCTGGCCAGGCGGAGGTAGTCGGCCAGCGACAGTTCTTCCGCCCGCGCGGTCGGGGCGATGGCCAGTTCGGCGAGTCGTGCGGGGTCGATGAGTTCGTGCAGGCTGTTGCGCAGCATTTTGCGACGCTGGGCGAAGGCAGCGGCGACCAGCGTCGCCAAGCGGCGTTCGTCGTCCGCCGGGCAGTCGGCCGCCGGCCGCGGCTGCAGGCGGACGATCGCCGAGTGCACTTTCGGCGGCGGTTTGAAGGCCGACGGCGGAACGTCGAACAGGCCGTCGATGATGAAGCGGTATTGCAGCATGACCGACAAGCGTCCGTAGGCGTGGCTGCCCGGCGCGGCGACCATGCGGTCGACGACTTCTTTCTGGAGCATGAAGTGCATGTCGGCGACGACGTCGGCGAATCGCGCCAGATGGAAGAGCAGCGGCGTCGAGATGTTGTACGGCAGGTTGCCGAGCACGCGCAGCCGGCTACTGCCGTTTGGTAGTCGGCCGTTGTTGGCCGGGGAGTTTGGTAGCCGGCCGTTATCGACCGGGGTGCTTGGTAGTTGGTCGCCGCCGGCAGGGGCGGCCAGGGTGCTGAAATCGACGTTCAGGGCGTCGGCGGCGTGGATGGTCAGGCGTTCGGCGGGGTACGTTTGCCGCAGCCGCCCGACCAAGTCGCGGTCGATTTCGATCACTTGCAGGTGGTCGAGCCGGCGTAGCAGCGGGCCGGTGAGCGCGCCGAGTCCGGGACCGATTTCGACGACCCGGTCGTCGGCGCGCAGGCCGAGGCCGGCGATGAGGCGGTCGATGACCGTGGGGTCGATCAGGAAGTGTTGGCCGAAGCGCTTGCGCGCCGGGTGCTCGTGCATCCGCTCAGAGGTGGTGAATAAATCTACTGCGCGGCCCATCTGCGTCGTTGCTCACTCGCTCAATCCTCGCCTATCCGATTGATATGTCTCGTCGTTCGTCCGCTCGCGACTAGCCTCTTGGCCTGCTCGTGACCATTTTTTCACCATTTCTCAGCCGGTTTTGCCGGTGCCGGCCGGCGCGGAACCGGTGGCATGGCTGGCGGTGCGGCCGGCCATGATCAGCGCCTGGTCGATGGCGGCGTACAGACTGCCGGGGTCGGCGCGGCCGCTGCCGGCGAGTTCGAGCGCCGTGCCGTGGTCGACCGAGGTGCGGATGATCGGCAGCCCCAGAGTGATGTTCACGCCGTGGCCGAAGCTGGCGTATTTGAGCGCGGTCAGGCCCTGGTCGTGGTACATCGCCAGCACGCAGTCGCCGCGGGCGAGCACCGGGGCTGAAAACAGGGTGTCGGCCGGCAGCGGGCCGATCAGGGTCAGGCCGTCGGCGCGCAGCCGGTCGAGCAGCGGGGTGATGATTTCGATTTCTTCGTGCCCCAGGTAGCCGCCTTCGCCGGCGTGCGGGTTGAGGCCGGCGACGAGGATTCGCGGCTGGGCGAGGCCGTATTTGCGCTGCAGTTCACCGTGCAGGATGCGCAGCGTTTCTTCGAGCGCCGTTTCGGTGATCGCCGCCGGCACGGCTTTGAGCGGCAGGTGAGTGGTGACCAGCGCCACGCGCAGGCCGCCGCCGGCGAGCATCATCACCACTCGCGGCGTGGCGGTGTGCTCGGCGAGGTATTCGGTGTGGCCGGAGAAGGCGATGCCGGCGTCGTTGATGATTCCTTTATGGACCGGCGCGGTGACCATCGCCGCGAATTCGCCGCTCAGGCAGCCGGCCAGCGCCCGGTCGAGCAGGCCGAGGACGTACGGCGAGTTGGCCGGGTCGAGCCGGCCGGCGAGTGCGGACGCGGCCAGCGGCTGGTGCAGCACGTCGAGGACGCCGGGTTCCGGGGCGTGCTCGGGCTGCCAGTCGCGCAGGCGGACGGGCCAGGAAAGCTGACGCGCCCGCTCGGCGAGCAGGTGACGGTCGGCGAGGAGGACGCAATGCGCCGCGACGGTTGCCGGGTCGCGTTCGGCCAGTCGCAGGCAGATTTCCGGGCCGACGCCGGCTGGTTCGCCGGTGGTGACGGCGATCCGCGGCAGTTCCCGGCGGTTCAACGTTCGTCCAGGCGGATTTCGACGTACGCGCGGTCGCGCGCCTGCCGCAGCCAGTCTTGATACGCTTCGTCGCGCTGGCGGTCGCGCAGCACCTGGCGGGCGACGGCGCGTTGCCGGTCGCTGGAGACGTCCTGCACCCGCCGTTCGAGCACTTCGATGAGGTGCACGCCGAACGGCGTTTGTACCGGCGCGCTGAGTTGGCCGGGTGCCAGGGCGCTCATCGCCTGTTCGAATTCGGGCACCGTGTCGCCGGGGTAGATCCAGCCCAGGTCGCCGCCTTTGGCCGCCGAACCGTCCTGTGAAAAGCTCTTGGCCAGGGCGGCGAAGCTTTCGCCGTTGCGGATGCGTTCGATCAGGCCGTTGATCTTGTGCCGGGCTTCGGGTTCGGAAACGACTTCGTTGACTTTGATCAGGATGTGCCGCGCGTGCGTCTGCTGGATCGCCGACAGCGCGCCGCTGCCGCGTTTGCCAACCAGTTTGACGAGGTGGAAACCGTTCGAACTGCGCAGGACCTCGGAGACTTGCCCGACGCGCAGCCGTTCGGCGCTCTCGGCGAACATCCGCGGCAGGCGGTCGATCGGGCGCCAGCCGAGGTCGCCGCCTTTGAGGGCATCGGGGGCGTCGGAGTAGGCGGCGGCGAGTTGGGCAAAGTCTTCGCCTTTGTTCGACCGTTCGCGCACTTGTTCGGCCTTGGCCTTGAGTTTCTGGATCTGTTCGGGGGTCGCCGATTCGGGCGCGCGCAGCAGGATGTGCGCCAGTTGGTATTCTTCGCCGCCGGCGTGCGAGGCCGCACCGCTCAGGTAGTTGTCGATCTCGCCTTCGGAAATGAACAGCTTGCCGTCGACTTCGCGCTCGCGGATGCGGGCGATGGCCATTTCGGCGCGGATTTCCTCGCGGAAGCTGGCGAAGGGAATGCCGTCCTTTTCGAGCGCGGCGCGCAGTTGCGGCATGGTCAGCTTGTTGCCGGCGGCGATGCGCTGCAGGGCCTGCTCGAGCTGGGCGTCGTCGACGCGCAGGCCGGTTTCGCGGGCATAGTGCAACTGCACTTTGTCCATGACCATCCGTTCGAGCATTTGCCGTTCGAGAACGTCGCGCGGCGGCAGGGCGGTGCCCTGGCGCTGCAACTGGCCGAGGGTGGCGTTGAGGCGCAGGCGCAATTCGTTGGCGGTGATCACTTCGTCGTTGACCACCGCGACGATGCGATCGACCGGCACGGGTTGCCGCGAGGCCGGCGCCGACTGGCCGACGGCCGGTACGGCGGCGATGAGCAGCAGGAACAGCAGGCGGAGGTATCGGGACATGGGCGACCCTATTTATCCATGGACGAGGTGTCGGTTACCGCCGGGTTGGCCAGACTGTAACCCGGGATGCGCCGCTGAAGAAGATTCAGCGGGTTGGAGCCGATCCGCGAAAAATCGTTGAATTCCAGTTGCACGAAGAACTGCGTGCTGGCGTTGGCTTCGGTGGTCTGCACGCGGTGACCGACCAGACGCAGAGCCCAGCAACCGGCGTTGTACTCGGCGCCGGCGATGATTTCGATCGGCTGATGCTGCAGGAACGAGTAGTTGTACCGGCCGACGACGTTCCATTGCCCGTTGATCGGCCACTGACCGGAGATGTCGAACTGTTTGATCGGAATCGCCGTGTCGGCGTTGTAATTGTAGCTGACGTTGAGCACCTTGCCGGCGGCCGGCAGGTAGCGCGTGCCGACCGAGTAGCGTTGAAAACTCTGGTCGGTGGGGTTGTATTGCAGCGCCAGATCGGCGTACAGCTTGGGCAGCAATTGCCCGGTGAAGGCGGCGAGCAGATCCGATTTGTTGCCCTGGCGGTTGTGCAGCCCCGGCAGGGTGACCTGATCGTCGGCAAGATACAGGCGCTGACCGAGCATGCCGCGCATGATTTCGCGGCCGTTGGCCGGGTCGATCAGGCGCGAGGTCAACGCGGCGGTCAGTTGATTGGCGTTGCTGATCCGGTCCCAGCCGGAAAATTTGTTGTCGGCGAAAATCTGCGCGAAACTGAAATCGGCCAACGCGGTATCGAAAACGGGAATCCGGCTCTGATCGCGATAGGGGATGTTCAGGTAATAGAGCCGCGGCTCGAGGGTCTGGGTGTAGTCACGGTCGAACAGGCGGGTGTCGCGTTCGAAGACCATCCCCGAGTCGATGCTGAAAATCGGCACCGTGCGACTGATCGAGTTTTCGCCCGCTGTCACCGTGCCCGGATACGACAGGGCATAGTGCGTGGCATTGACCCCGACGCGCGGCACGACGTACCAGCCCGGCGTGACATACGGCAGCGAGATTTGCGGCTGCACGACCAGACGCTGACCTTCGACCTGGTTGTTGGCCGGCGCGACGAAACGGGTGTACTGCCCGAAGAGCGAGCTGTCGGTGGCGTAGAGGTCCGGTTGCCGGGCATTGAACGTCACCTGCGGCAGCATCCGGTACGGGGCGATGATCAGGTTCTGCGCGTCGGGCTGCAGGGTCTGGAACGACTGGAAATTCACCTTGGCGTTCCACCAGCCGCCGCCCTGATAGTTGAGCACGCCTTGCTGCAGCAACTGCGCTTTGGCGGTGGTCGAGATCTGGCTCGAGAGGTCGGTGTAATAGTGGTCGTCCGAGACGCGGTTGTAGGCCACCGCCGCCGTCAGCCCCGGCGCCAGCGTCTGCAAATGGCTCAGCGACACTCCCCAGCGGTCGAGATGGCGTTCCCGGTCGCCGGGAAGGTATTCGAGGTGCAGGTTGCCGTTGTAGAGCCCTTGGTAGAATTCGCCGAGATAGCGGAAATCGGTGCCCAGTTGCAGGCCGCGCTTGCTGAGGAAACGCGGAAAGAACGTCGCGTCCATGTTCGGCGCGATGTTCCAGTAATACGGCAGGGTGAATTCGAAGCCGCTGTCGCTGGTCGACCCGTAGGTCGGCGCCAGAATGCCCGATTTGCGCTGGTTGTTCAACGGGAACGACAACCACGGCGAGTAGAGGATGGGAACGCCGAGGAACTGCACCGAGGCGTTGGTACCGGTGCCGACGTTGGTATCGTAATCGAGGTGCAGATCGTCGATCCGCAAATACCAGTCGTCGTTACCGGGTTTGCAGGTGGTGTAACTCGCCGAACTCAGTTGCAACTGGTTCTCGCCCTGGAATTCGATCCGCTCGGCGTCGCCGCGCGCTTCGACGGTACTGCCGGTCGGTCTTTTCAGCCGTTTCATCGACGCGGGGTTGATTTCCACCGAATGCGGGGCGGCATAACCGCTGCTGGTATCCGGCTCCGGCGATTTGGGGAATGTTTCGGGGAATGTTTCGGCGGATTCGCCCGGGACGCTGACGTCGCTTTCGGTGGCGTTTCTGCCGACCTGCCGCTTCACCGAATACGACGCCGGCTCGACGAAACCGGTCTGTTCCGCCAGTTTGAGACGCATCTTCGCGCCGACGATCACGTCGTCGCCTTGTTGCAGGCGCAGATTGCCGCTGCCCTCGACCTCATCTTCGGGCGGGCGGTAGACCAGCCGGTCGCCGGAGAGCTGCACCCCGGAGCGACGCACTTCGGCTTTGCCTTCGGCGACCACTTCCCGGTCTACCGATCCGGCAATCCGCTCGGCGCTGACGAATACCGGCGTCGCCTCGGCCCGGCTGTCGACTTCCGGCACGGCATCGAGCGTCGTCGCCGGACGCAAGGCCAGCGGAGCGGCGTCCGTTGAAGTCGGGCGGCTGCCGGAGGGCTTTGCCGATCTGTCGGCCGTTTTTTTGTCGCGGGCCAGCTTGGGCGCCGACGCGGAGGGCGGCGTCGGCGACGCTGACGCAGTGGCCGATGGAACCGATGGCGCCGCCGGTGTCGATGCGGCCGGTGGTAGAACCTTCCGCTTTCCCGCCTCGTCAGATGGCGCCTGCCCGCCGGTCTGCCGGGCTGCTGGCGCGGTTTCATCGACTGGCAGTGCCGGCGGCCTGGCTTGGTCAGCAACCGGCGGTGCGGCCGGCGGTGGGCCGACGGGAGCCATGGGCGCAACAGGTGCGATGGACGCCGGCGCCGTCGGCGGTCGGCCGATCACCGGCTGGGCGGGGCTCGCCGGCTCGCCGGTGATACCGAGCAGCCTGGGGTCCACCCGCAGAACTTCGGCCGACTGTGCCGGGCCGGTGACGCCGGCGGCCAGCGTGCCGGTGAAAGTGCAGCAAACGATCAGGGCCAGGGGCTTGCGCCGAAAATTGAACGTCATACTCGGGAAGGCAGGTCGGAAGCAGGGATGGAAGACTCGGGACCTCCCGGGAACGCTGACGGAGTTCCGGCGGCGTCTGACGGGGCGAGCCCGGTGGTAGAATCGGAGCATTTTAGCATCAACGTTCAAGGAGAAAGCGCATGCCGCGCAGCACCCTGCTGCACGACTGGGTGGGCGGTATTTTTGCCGCCGAGTTCCCGGACCGACCGCTGACCATCGAGCCGGCTTCGGCCGACGCCAGTTTCCGGCGCTATTTCCGCGTCACCCTGCCCGACCGGACGACGCGCATCGTCATGGATGCGCCGCCCGACAAGGAGGACTGCCGGCCCTTTCTGCAAGTGGCCGCTCTCTTCGCCGCCGCCGGCGTCCATGTGCCGCGGGTGATGGCGCAGGATTTGTCGCAAGGCTTCCTGCTGCTGAGCGATCTCGGCGGCACGACTTACCTCTCGGCGCTCGCTGACCGCCGGCGGGCGTCGGCGCTGTACCGCGACGCCAACCGCGCCTTGCTGGCTCTGCAACTGGCCAGCCGCCCCGAAGTGTTGCCGGCTTACGACGCGGCGTTGCTCGGCCGCGAACTGGCCCTGTTCCCCGATTGGTATCTGCAGCATCATCTGGGCGTGACGCTGGATGCCGGGCAGCAGGCGCAGCTGCAGCACGTTTTCGACACGCTGCTGGCCAATAATCTGGCGCAACCGGCGGTCTACGTCCATCGCGATTACCATTCGCGCAATCTGATGGTCATCGACGGGGATTTCCCGGCCAATCCGGGAGTGCTCGATTTTCAGGACGCGGTCTACGGCCCGCTGACCTACGATCTGGTGTCCCTGTACCGCGACGCTTACATCGACTGGCCGGAGGAGGAGGAACTCGACTTCGTCATCCGCTACTGGGAAGGTGCGCGCCGGGCCGGTTTGCCGGTCGGCGACGATTTCGACGCGTTCTATCGCGATTACGAGTGGATGGGCGCGCAACGGCAGCTCAAGGTGCTCGGCATTTTCGCCCGGCTGTGCTACCGCGACGGCAAGCCGGATTACCTGAACGACATGCCGCGGGTGTCGAGCTATCTGCGGCGCACCGCTCAGCGCTACCGCGAGTTGCGCCCGCTGGCGCAATTGCTCGACCGGCTTGATCGACTCGACGGACGCCCGGCCGAAACCGGTTACACCTTTTGATGAAGGCGATGATCCTGGCCGCCGGTCGCGGCGAACGCTTGCGGCCGCTGACCGACCGGACGCCGAAGCCGCTGCTCGAAGCCGGCGGCAAAGCGCTGATCGTCTGGCATCTCGAACGCCTGGCCGCCGCCGGCTGGCGTGAGGTGGTGATCAACCATGCCCATCTCGGCGAACAGATCGAAGCCGCGCTCGGCGACGGCCGGCACTTCGGGCTGCGCATCGTCTATTCGCCCGAGCCGCCCGGCGCGCTGGAGACCGCCGGCGGCATCGCCGCTGCTCTGCCGCTGCTCGGCGACGCGCCGTTTCTGGCACTCAATGGCGACATCTGGTGTGACTGGGATTTCCAGCGCGCCCACGCCGTCCGGCTGGTCGACGATGGCGCGCATCTGGTGATGGTCGATAACCCGGCGCATCATCCGGGCGGCGATTTTTGCCTGGCCAACGGCCGCCTGTCGCTGGCCAACCGTACCGGTGCCGGACCGGGCTGCGCCCTGACCTACGCCGGCATCGGCGTTTTCAGCCCGGGATTCTTTGCCGGCGTCGCTGCCGGCGCGGTGCTCAAATTACGGCCCTTGCTCGACAGCGCCATCCCCGACGGCCGGGTCGGCGGCGAACATCATCGCGGACGCTGGCTGGACATCGGCACCGTCGACCGCCTGAACGAACTCGATACGCTGCTTGCCGACCGCCATGACCGTTGATGCGCACATCCAGCGCCGCCGGCAGGTGCTGGCGCAGATCGAAGACGGCGTGGCGATCATCCCGACCGCCCCGGAACGTCTGCGCAACCGCGACACCCATTACCCATACCGTTTCGACAGCTATTTCTGGTATCTGAGCGGCTTTCCGGAACCTGAGGCGGTGATCGTCCTGCTCGGCGGCGAAAACCCGAAAGATCTGCTCTTCTGCCGCGAAAAAGACCCCGAGCGGGAAATCTGGGATGGCTTCCGCCACGGGCCGGACGCCGCCGCCGAAAAATTCGGTTTCGCCGAAGCCTGCCCGCTGGCGACGCTCGAAAAACGCCTGCCGGAATTGCTGGCCAATCGTCGCATGCTCTGGCACGCGCTCGGCTACGACCGCCGATGGGACCGGCGCTTGACCGATGCCCTGAACGCGGTCCGGGCGCAGAGTCGCAGCGGCACGCGCGCGCCGAGCGAAATCCGCGATCTGCGCGCACTGCTCGACGGCATGCGCCTGATCAAGGACGCGGATGAACTGGCCTTGATGCGCCAGGCCGCGGCGATCACCGACCGCGGCCACCGCCGGGCAATGCAGCGCTGCCGCCCGGGAATGAGCGAATATCAGCTCGAAGCCGAGATCAGCTACGAATTCCGCCGTCTCGGCGCCGACAGTCATGCGTATCCGCCGATCGTCGCCGGCGGCGCCAACGCCTGCATCCTGCACTACGTCGACAACGACCGCCCGTTGAACGACGGCGACCTGGTGCTGATCGACGCCGGTTGCGAACGATCCGGTTACGCCGCCGACGTGACGCGGACCTGGCCGGTCAGCGGCCGCTTCTCCGGCGTCCAGCGCGAAGTTTACGAAATCGTCCTCGCCGCGCAGTCGGCGGCGATCGCCGCGCTGCGGCCCGGAGTGTCGTTCATCACCTACCATCAAGCGGCGCTGCGGGTATTGACCCAGGGACTGATCGACCTGCGGGTGCTGACCGGCGATATCGATGAACTGATCGCCAACCAGGCTTACCAGCCCTGGTACATGCACCGCACCGGCCATTGGCTGGGACTCGACGTCCATGACGCCGGCGACTACCGGACCGGCGACGGCGCCGACGACTGGACCCCGCTGGCGCCGGGAATGGTGCTGACCGTCGAACCCGGACTCTACTTCCGTGCCGCCGCCGAAACGCCCGCGCAATTGCACGGCATCGGCATCCGCATCGAAGACGATGTTCTGCTGACCGAAGACGGTTGCCAAGTCTATACCGCGGCCCCGAAAACCATCGCCGAAATCGAGGAAACGATGCGCCATGACTGAGCATCCCGCCCCCCCCGCCACGACCGACGTCGCCATCATCGGCGCCGGCCCGGTCGGCATGACCCTGGCGTTGGCGCTGGCCGGCGGCCCGCACCGCGTGACGCTGATCGACGCCAAGCCGCGCGGCGCCTGGGCCGGCGATCCGCGGGCGCTGGCGCTGGCGCACGGCTCGCGGCAACTGCTCGAACGGCTCGCGGCGTGGAACGACGACGCGGCGACGCCGATCGAGACCATCGACGTCTCGCAGCGCGGCGGCTTCGGCCAGACGCGCATCCAGGCCGGCGATTACCGTCTGCCGGCGCTGGGCTACGTGATGCGCTACCGCGATCTCGCCGCGGCGCTCGACCAACGGCTGGCCGACGGCACCCTGATCGACCAATGCCGGATCGCCGACCTCCAGCCTGGCGACGAATCCGTTGCGCTGACGCTGCAGAGCCGGGGCGAATCCTGGCCGCTGAGCGCCCGGCTGGTCGTCCATGCCGAAGGCACCCCCGCCGACGACCCCGGAGTGCGCGTTTTCGATTATCACCAACACGCCGTCGTCGCCGAAGTCCGCCCGGCGCCGCCGCCCGGCCATCTGGCGTGGGAACGCTTCACACCCGACGGGCCGCTGGCCTTGCTGCCGCTGAAAAACGACTACGCCGTGGTGTTCACCGTTCCCTCGGCGCGGTCCTCCCACCTGCTGTCGCTCGACGACGCCGGTTTTCTCGCCGCGCTGCAGGCGCAGTGCGGCAGCCGGATCGAATTCACCGCCTGCAGCGCCCGCGCCGCCTTCCCGCTGGCCTTGCGCATGCGCCGCGAACTGAACGGACAACGCCAGGTATGGATCGGCAACGCCGCGCAAAGCCTGCATCCGGTATCCGGCCAGGGCTTCAACCTCGGCTTGCGCGATGCCTGGGAACTGGCCGAAACGCTGCTCGCCGGCGGTGGCGACCCCGGTCGGCCAGACGCTCTCGCCACGTACGCGCGCCGTCGGCGGCTCGACCGGCTGGGCGGTTGCGCGTTCACCGACAGCATCGTCCGCGTTTTCTCCAACGATCTGCCGCCCTTGCGCGTCGCCCGCGGACTCGGGCTGCTGTCGCTAGACCTGCTGCCACCGCTGCGGCATTTCGTCGCCAAGCGGATGATCTGGGGCGCTCGCGCCTGGCCTTGAACCGGGCCGGCCGCCCCGTTTTGCCGACCGGGTTTCGCTTTTCCCGACACTTCCGCTAGACTTCACCGCCTGACTTTCGCTGGTTGATTCCCCCATGCCGCGCGCGCGCCAAGCCCCTGCCCTGATCGAATTCAAAGGGACCACCCTGCCGGTGGTAATCATCACCCTGCACTCGCTGCAATGGCAAAAAATCGCCGAAGCCGCTCAGCAACTGTTCGGAGAGGACCCATTCTTCGACGGCGACGCTGCGCTGATCGATCTGTCGACGCTCGAAGACGAAACCGCCGACTGGTCGGCACTCAGCAAGATTCTGAAAATGCACGGTTTGAACGTCGTCGGCGTTCGCGGCGGCTCGGACCGGCTACGGCAAAACGCCGCCGACGCCGGTTTGCCGACCTATGCCGCCAACGAGCGCCCGCTCCGCCCGGCCACCGACGAGCGGGCCGTCGATGCGCCGCCTCCCGCCGAGCCAGCGGATGCCATGCCGCCAGTGACCAATGAACCACCGGCAACCAGCGAACCACCGGTGGCCAACGAACCGCCAGCGCCCGAAGAACTCGTCACCGCCGAAACCGCCGGCATGCCGTTGCCACTGCCGACACAGTTCATCGACCGTCCGCTGCGTTCCGGACAACAGGTCTATGCACGCGGCGCCCATCTGGTAATGATGGCGGCGGTGAATGCCGGCGCCGAAGTGATCGCCGACGGCGACATCCATATCTACGCCCCGCTCCACGGCCGGGCGCTCGCCGGCGCCAGCGGCGAAGCACGGGCGCGGATTTTCTGCACTCACTTCGACGCCGAACTGGTCTCGATCGCCGGACTCTATCGCACCTTCGACGACGGCATGCCGGAACAACTCGCCGGCAAACCAGCGCAAATCCGCCTGCTGCCCGGCGACGACGGACAAACCGACCGCTTGCTCATCGAGCGTCTATCGATCGACTGATCCGCGGCCGCTCAGCGATTGCTTTCTGGTTTTCGGGTTTTCTGGCCCTATTCACCGCCTTGAGAACCCTATTCTGCAACCTTCCGTTGTAAGGCTTTTTTCTATACCGATTGAAGGGAAAAAGAGGAAAAGCCAAAGAAAAAGGGGGGCCAGGCTCAAAACTCCTTGAAATTCCGCATGGCGGACTAAATTCAGCTTGGCCTGTTTTGCTGTGATTCCGTTTTTGTATTTGGAGCGCAAGGTTAGGCATGGATGCGTCATTGCAAGACCTGACCCCAATATTGATGTGACCCCAATATTGATGACCCCGATATTGACCCTGACCCCGATATGACCCCCGATAGAGTCACAGCCATGTTATCGGGCCCAACGTAAAGCTCAGGCGCCCGCAACGGTGAGTTAGATGCGCCTTGATTTTGGTTGCATAAAGAACCACAATGCAACCAAGGAGCCACCATGCCGACCAACTTGACCCTTAAGAATGTGCCCGATGATGTGTACGAACGGCTTAAGCGCTCTGCGGAGGAACACCGCAGGAGCCTGAATAGCGAGGCCATTGTTTGCCTTGAAAGTGTGCTGCTGCCAGCCAGTGGCAACCCGAGCGAGCAACTTGAGCGCATCCGGGCGCTGCGCGCCGAGCTTGCGACCAAGGGTGTGTGGGCGACTGCAGAGATGGTGGACCAGGCCAAGCGGGATGGGCGCCTGTGATCGCAGTAGATACCAATGTGCTTGCGTACTTGCTGCTGCCAGGCCCTTACGCAGCCGCAGCCGAGCGCGTGCGTGCCCTTGATGCAGACTGGATCGCGCCCCCGCTATGGCGCAGCGAGTTCCGCAATGTGCTGAACCGCGCGCGGCGAGCTTCGCAACTTGACCTGCCCTCCGCGCTTGCGCTCGTTGGCGTGGCGGATGAACTGATGCGCAGGGCCGACGTGCAACCTGATGCACGACGTGTGCTTCAACTTGCGGAAGCCAGCGGTTGCACCACGTACGACTGCGAATTCGTGGAAGTGGCGGAGCGCCGAGGATGTGCTCTTTACACCGGCGACGGCAAGATGCTGAACGCATTTCCAGCGATATGCCGCGCACTGCCGATGGACTGAACTGGCGCAGCTAGGAGCCTGCCGGGCTTTCCCACCTTCTCGCCGTACATAGCGGCTCGGACAATAGCCGGGTCATCCAAGAGACAGGCCGCCCCCGATGAGTCGCTTCGTTGCCGTTGACCGAGACACCGCCTACCTGCTGCCGGCGTCGGTGAACGAGTGGCTTCCGACCAACCACTTGGCCCGCTTCGTGGTGGAAGTCATCGAACAGTTGGACCTCAGCGCGTTGATCCGCCAGTACGGCGGGCGCGGCTCAGCGGCACACCATCCGGCGGTGCTGCTGGGCCTGCTGGTCTACGGCTACGCCAGCGGTGTGCACTCCAGCCGCAAGATCGAACGCGCCACCTACGACAGCGTCGCATTCCGCTTCGTGGCTGCCAACACCCACCCCAACCACGACACGCTGGCCACCTTCCGGCGGCGCTTTCTCAAGGAGATCGAGAGCTTGTTCGTGCAGGTGCTGGTGCTGGCCCGCGAGATGAAGCTGCTCAAGCTCGGGCACATCGCGCTGGACGGCACCACGATTGAGGCCAACGCCAGCAAGCACAAGGCCTTGTCGTGGGCGCACGCCAACAAGATCGAAGCCCAGCTGCGCCAGGAAGTGCAGACGCTGCTGGCGCTGGCCGAGAGCAGCGACACCCAGGCCGTGCCCGACGGCATGGACGTGCCCGCCGAGATCGCCCGGCGCGAAGACCGCCTGAGCGCGCTGGCCCAAGCCAAAGCCAAGATCGAGCAGCGTGCGGCCGAGCGTCATTAACGCGAGCAGCAGGAACACGAGGCCAAACTGGCCAGGCGCCAGACCCAACGCGATGCAGGCAAGACGCCGCGCGGGCCCAGAGCCCGAGCCGCCGCAGGCCGGCCCCAAGGCCAGCGACCAGGTCAACCTGACGGACGAAGAGTCGCGCATCATGCCGGTCTCGGGCGGGGGCTTCGAGCAAAGCTACAACGCCCAGGCGGGCGTGGACACCGACACGATGCGGATGGTCACCGTCCACGTCAGCCAGGCCTGCAACAACAAGCGCGAGGTCCAGCCCACGATTGAGGCCATTCAAGCCCTGCCCGAGGCGTTGGGTCAGGTGCAGTCACTGATCGCGGACAACGGCTATTGCAGCCAGACCAATGTGCAGGCCTGCCGTGATGCGGGCATCGAGCCGCTGATGGCGACCCAGCGCGAGAGTCATCACATGCCGGTGATGGAGCGCTTCGCCCCTGATGAGCCACCGCCCGAAACGACGGACCCGCTGGCGCGCATGGCCCACCAGTTGCGCACGCAGACCGGGCGGGCGCTGTACCAGCTGCGCAAACAGACGGTGGAGCCGGTGTTCGGCATCATCAAGCGGGTGATGGGCTGACGGCAGATGAGCATGCGCGGGCTGGACAAGGCCAAGGGCGAATGGAATCTGGTGACCATGGCCTGGAACATCAAGCGTATGCACGTGCTGCGCGCGGTGTGACAGGGGCGATGGGAGGCGATGTGCATGCCAAAACGCAAGCTCAGGCGCGCGCTGAGTCCGCTCAGGCGCCCTAAACGGCCACTGACGTCGCGCAGCGACGTTTCAATCGCTCCAATCGCCCTGGCGCGTCACTGATCTCAGAGCAGTCTGATTCAAGTCCGACAGGATCCTAGCTCTCGCTCTTGTCCCTTGCCTAATGCAACCTGGCTGAAATCCGTGCGGCTCAACCGATTGAGGCACTTGGCCAGTGTTGTCAGCAGCGGAAGTAAATTGATACAGGCCGGCGATTGAAAGTTGATACACC
>JAVMKC010000080.1:0-15913 GCA_031732795.1 Accumulibacter sp.
GATGATGACCGGTGCGGAGATTGTAATCAGGTGCCTGCAGGAAGAAAAGGTCGACTATGTATTCGGCTATCCTGGTGGGGCAGTCCTACACATTTATGATGCGTTGTTCAAACAGGATCAGATCAAACACGTTCTGGTCCGTCACGAACAGGCGGCGGTCCATGCCGCCGATGGCTTGGCCCGCTCATCGCACAAGGTCGGCGTGGCCCTGGTCACCTCGGGTCCAGGCGCGACCAACGCGGTTACCGGCATTACTACCGCCTACATGGATTCCATTCCGCTGGTGATCATCTCTGGACAGGTGCCGACCGACTACATCGGCCAGGACGCCTTCCAGGAATGCGACACCGTCGGGATCACACGCCCGTGCGTCAAACACAATTTCCTGGTCAATGACGTGCACCAATTGGCGATCACCATCAAGAAAGCTTTTTATATCGCCAACAGCGGCCGTCCAGGTCCGGTGGTCGTCGATATTCCGAAAGATGTCACCGCCGCCAGATGCAAGTTCGAGTACCCCGAGACGATCCAGATGCGTTCGTACAACCCGGTACTCAAAGGCCACCTGGGACAGATCAAAAAAGCCGTACACCTGCTTCTCGAAGCCAAGCGTCCGATGATCTATACCGGCGGCGGGGTAATTCTGGCGAACGGCGCCAAGCCGCTGACCCGTCTGACCCACAAGCTCGGCTTCCCGATCACCAACACCCTGATGGGCCTGGGCGCCTTTCCGGGCACCGACCCGCAGTTCCTCGGCATGCCAGGCATGCATGGCACCGTCGAAGCCAATCTGGCGATGCAGCACTGCGATGTGCTGCTGGCAATCGGCGCGCGTTTCGACGATCGCGTCATCGGCAACCCAGCAAACTTTGCCTCGTTGCCCCGCAAGATCATCCATATCGATATCGATCCGTCGTCGATCTCCAAGCGTGTGCATGTCGACGTGCCGATCGTCGGCAACGTCCCCGATGTTCTCGAAGAAATGTTACGGCAGCTGGAAGCCGGCAGCGCCTCGCCCGACAAGGAGGCGTTGGCCAACTGGTGGAAGCAGATCGAGGAGTGGCGCGGCAAGCAGTGCATGAAATACAAGCCGAAGAAGACGATGATCATGCCGCAGTACGTCATCGAAAAGCTTTATCAGATCACCGAAGGCAAGGCCATCGTCACCTCCGATGTCGGGCAACATCAGATGTGGGCGGCGCAATATTACAAGTTCGACAAGCCCCGCCGCTGGCTCAATTCCGGCGGTTTGGGAACGATGGGCGTCGGCCTGCCCTACGCCATGGGTGCAGCCTTGCAGAACCCCGATTCGCAAATCGTCTGCGTGACCGGCGAAGGCTCGATCCAGATGTGCATTCAGGAATTGTCGACCGCCAAGCAGTTCCGCCTGCCGATCAAGATCATCAACCTCAACAACCGCTACCTCGGCATGGTGCGGCAATGGCAGGAGATGTTCTACGGCAGCCGCTACTCCGAGTCGTACATGGATTCGCTGCCCGACTTCGTCAAACTGGCCGAAGCTTACGGCCATGTCGGCATCCGCGTCGAGCGTCCCGAAGAGGTCGAGCCTGCGCTGCACAAGGCGTTCGTCGAACACAAGGACGACCTGGTATTCCTGGACGTGATCACCGATCAGAAGGCCAATGTCTTTCCGATGGTCGCCGCCGGCAAGGGTCTGTCGGACATGATCCTGAGTGAAGAACTGTAAGGGAAAGCCAAAATGCGACACATAATTTCCATCCTGCTGGAGAACGAAGCCGGAGCGCTGTCGCGAGTCGCCGGCCTGTTTTCGGCACGCGCCTACAACATCGAAACGCTGACCGTCGCCCCCACCGAAGATCTGTCGCTGTCGCGCCTGACGATCGTCACCTCGGGAACCGATGCGGTGATCGAACAGATCACCAAACAACTGAACAAGCTGATCGACGTCGTCAAGGTTGTCGACCTCTCCGAATCGGCGCACATCGAACGCGAACTGATGCTGTTGAAAGTCCGCGCCACCGGTAAGGACCGCGAAGAACTCAAACGACTGGCCGACATCTTCCGCGGTCACATCATCGACGTCACCGAATCCACCTACGTCATCGAGCTCACCGCCAGCGCGGCCAAACTCGATTCCTTCATCCAGGCCATCGACTCCGGCCTGATCCTCGAGACCGTCCGCACCGGCGTATGCGGCATCGGCCGAGGCGAGCGCATTCTCAAAGTCTAATCAGACCGCATAGCAAACGAGGACCATTCATGAAAGTTTATTACGACAAGGACGCCGACCTCTCGCTGATCAAGGACAAAAAAGTCACCATCGTCGGCTACGGTTCGCAGGGACACGCTCACGCACAAAACCTGAGCGACTCCGGCGTCAAAGTGACAGTCGGTCTGCGCAAGGACGGCGCCTCCTGGGCCAAAGCCGAAAAAGCCGGCATGAAAGTCGAGGAAGTCGCCAAAGCGGTGAAAAACGCCGACGTGGTGATGATCCTGCTGCCCGACGAAAGCGCACCACCAGTCTATGCCAGCGAGATTGCGCCGAACATGAAGAAAGGCGCCGCGCTGGCCTTTGCGCACGGCTTCAACATCCATTACAACCAGATCGTCGCCCGTGACGATCTCGACGTGATCATGATCGCCCCGAAAGGTCCGGGACACACCGTCCGCTCCGAATACCTCAAAGGTGGCGGCGTACCCTCGCTGATCGCCGTGCATCAAGATCGTTCCGGCAAGGCACGCGACTTGGCACTGGCCTATGCCGCGGCCAACGGCGGCACCAAGGGCGGCGTCATCGAAACCAATTTCCGTGAAGAAACCGAAACCGATCTGTTCGGCGAACAGTCCGTTTTGTGCGGCGGCGCCGTCGAACTGGTCAAAATGGGCTTCGAAACCCTGGTCGAAGCCGGCTACGCTCCGGAAATGGCCTACTTCGAGTGTCTGCATGAACTCAAACTGATCGTCGACCTGATGTACGAAGGCGGCATCGCCAACATGAACTACTCGATTTCGAACAACGCTGAATTCGGCGAATACGTCACCGGCGGCGAAGTGATCAACGAACAGTCGCGGACAGCGATGCGCGCCGCCCTGAAGCGCATCCAGAACGGCGATTACGCCAAGATGTTCATCCTCGAGGGCCGCACCAATTATCCGGCAATGACCGCGCGCCGCCGGCTGATCGCTCAGCATCCGATCGAAGTCGTCGGCGCCAAACTGCGCGACATGATGCCCTGGATCAAGAAAAACCGTCTCGTCGACCAAAGCAAGAACTGAAACCCTGGGCGCGCTTGCCGATCGTCGGCAAGCGCGCCGTTGCTACAATCTTCACCATCCCGAACGAAGCCAAGCGCCTGCCACGGCGCGTTACCGATCGGCCAACCCTCGTCAGTCAGCGCTCTCGTCCCCCGCATCAACAAGCGCTGACTCGTTTCCTCAGCCGTAGTCACCCTGATCGTCACGATCCCGAAAAGCCGCTGACGCGATGCCTGAATTGAAGCCTCGCAAGACCCTGTTCAACCCCGAACTACGTCGGCGGGGGATCTACGTCCTGCCGAATCTATTTACCACCGCCGCCTTGTTCTGTGGCTTTTTCGCCATCGTCCAAGCCATGAAAGGCAGCTATGAACAAGCGGCGATCGCGATTTTCGTGGCCATGATCCTTGATGGCCTCGATGGCCGCGTCGCGCGGATGACCCGCACGCAAAGTGCATTCGGCGCCGAATACGATTCGCTCTCCGACATGGTTTCCTTCGGCGTCGCCCCGGCGCTGGTGGTCTACGCCTGGGCCTTGAAGGACATGGGCCGGCTGGGCTGGATCGCCGCCTTCATCTACTGCGTCGGCGCCGCACTGCGTCTGGCCCGTTTCAATACCACCCTGGAAGTGGTCGACCGTCGTTATTTTCAAGGACTGCCCAGCCCGGCGGCGGCGGCGTTGGTCACCGGATTTTTCTGGGTGATGATCGACAAGGACATCGCCCCCACTGAAGTCCGCTGGCTGGCCTGCGGGCTGGTGATTTTTGCCGGCATCTCGATGGTCAGCAGCATCCCCTTCTACAGTTTCAAAACGCTCAACTTGCGCCGCAGCGTTCCGTTCATCTTCATCGTCGCCATTGCCATCGCCTTCGCGGTCATTTCATACGACACCCCGATGGCTCTGTTCGGCGTATTCGTCGCCTATGCCTTGTCGGGTTATGTTCAAGCGCTGCTCCCGCTGCTCAAGCGCAAGCCGCCGGCCAACGACGGTTAGAACGGTTTGCAAACCTCTGGCCAAAATTGTGGAGAAAACCAGACCTGATTGTTCACGCCGCCGCTTGCTGCGGCGCACGGATGTCCGTTGCCCGTGCCGGACTCGACACCACCGGCGAAAAGTGTTGGCGCAACACTTTGACCGTACTGAGAAACTCCGTATAATGCGCGGTTCTCCGAAACACTTCGTTTTAATCCATCTGGAGCTTCCAACATGTATGCGGTCATAAAAACCGGCGGCAAGCAATACCGTGTTGCCAACGGCGAAAAATTGAAAATAGAACAGATACCGGCAGAAGTTGGCGCAGAACTGACCCTTGATCAGGTGTTGATGGTCGGCGAAGGCGAAACCGTGATCATCGGTACGCCAGTCATCGCCGGCGCCTCGGTCAAGGCCACTGTGCTTTCGCAAGGCCGTCACGACAAAGTCCGGATCTTCAAGATGCGCCGGCGCAAGCACTCGCAGAAGCATCAGGGGCATCGGCAAAATTACACTGAAATCAGGATCGATGCCATCGCCGATGGCTCGGCGCCTGTCGTTTCCGACTGATTGGAAGGAGTCTGACTCATGGCACACAAAAAGGCAGGCGGCAGCGTACGCAATGGCCGCGATTCGGAAGCGAAACGACTGGGCGTCAAGCGTTATGGCGGTGAGTTGGTCCGCGCCGGCAACATCATCATTCGTCAGCGCGGTACCGCCTACCATCCGGGCGAGAACATGGGCATCGGCAAGGACCATACCTTGTTCGCGCTGGTCGACGGACACGTCAAGTTTGCCATCAAGGGCGAGTTGCGCCGGCGTACGGTCAGCATCGTTCCGGTCGCGGCCTGAACGTCGGCACCGGTGCGGCGAACGCCGCGCCGCTGCACAAGCCCTATCCTCGCCGGTAGGGCTTTTGTTTTTTGATTCCGCCAATACCGCAGAGCACACTGGAGAAACCGGCTGATGAGCTTTATCGATGAAGCGCGCATCCTTGTCGCCGCCGGTGACGGCGGTAACGGCATCGTTTCGTTCCGGCGCGACAAATACGAACCGCAAGGCGGTCCAGACGGCGGCGACGGCGGTCACGGCGGTAGCGTCTATTTCGTCGCCGACCGTAACGTCAATACGTTGATCGAATATCGCTATGCCCGCCGGCATCGTGCCCAGCGCGGTGAGAATGGCGGCAGCAGCGATTGTTACGGCAAGTGCGGCAAGGATCTGACCTTGCGCGTCCCGGTCGGCACGGTGATCAGTGAAATCGGCAACCGCGACGTTCTCGCCGATCTCGATCAGGATGGAAAACGGGTATTGCTCGCCAAAGGCGGTCGCGGAGGGCTCGGCAATATCCACTTCAAATCCAGCGTCAATCGTACGCCGCGCCAGTGTACGCTCGGCGAGCCCGGCGAACAGCTCGAATTGCGTCTGGAACTGCGTGTCCTGGCCGATGTCGGCCTGGTCGGCTTGCCCAACGCCGGGAAAAGTACGTTCTTGCGCGCCGTTTCGGCGGCGCGGCCGAAGGTCGGCGATTACCCTTTCACCACGCTGCACCCGCATCTCGGCGTCGTTCGCAGCGACGCCGAGCAGAGCTTCGTCGTCGCCGACATTCCGGGGCTGATCGACGGCGCCGCTGAAGGAGCCGGTCTCGGCATCCGCTTTCTCAAACATCTGGCCCGCACCCGTCTGTTGCTGCACATCGTCGATCTGGCGCCGCTCGATCCTGACGCCGATCCGCTGCGCGATGCCGCCACCGTCGTCGCCGAACTCGAAAAATACGATCCCGCGCTGGCCGCGAAGCCTCGCTGGCTGGTGCTCAACAAGGTCGATCTGATTCCGGAGGAGCAGCGTGAGCAATACATCGCCGATTTCATCGCCGCCTGCGGCGCGTACCGCGAAGGCGAGAACTGTTTCCGGATCAGCGCCATCAGCGGACAGGGTTGCCGGGAACTGACCATGAAACTGCAGACGATGCTGAACACCCTCTCCCCCGTCGAGACTCCCCCGATGAGCACCGCCGCTGAACCCGCGATGTCCGAGTCGGCAGACGACTTTTTTGCCGAGCGGATCGCGGAATGAGCCCGCCCAGCACGCGTATCGCCGCCGCCCGGCGCTTGGTGATCAAGGTCGGCTCGGCGCTGGTGACCAACAACGGTGAGGGACTCGATCTGGTCGCGATCGGCGAGTGGGCACGGCAGATCGCCGAACTGCATCGGCTCGATCGGCAGGTGATCCTCGTCTCGTCCGGCGCCATCGCCTGCGGCATGCAACGACTCGGTTGGCCCAAACGGCCGAATGCGGTGCACGAGTTGCAAGCCGCCGCGGCTGTGGGCCAGATGGGATTGGCACAGGCGTACCAAAGTGCTTTTGACCGTCATCAGTTGCATACGGCGCAAATCCTGCTCACTCATGACGACCTGGCCGACCGCAAGCGTTATTTGAACGCCCGGTCCACACTGACGACCTTGCTGCAGTACGGCGTCGTGCCGATCATCAATGAAAACGACACCGTGGTCACCGACGAGATCAAATTCGGCGACAACGACACGCTCGGCGCCCTGGTCGCCAATCTCGTCGAAGCCGATTGCCTGATCATCCTCACCGACCAGCAAGGCTTGTTCACCGCCGATCCGCGACGCGACGCCAAAGCGACATTGATCAGCGAAGCGCGTGCCGGGGTTCCGGCGTTGGAGGCGATGGCCGGCGGCGCCGGTTCACAGATCGGCAAGGGCGGCATGATCACCAAGGTCATCGCCGCCAAACGCGCGGCACGCAGTGGCGCGCATACCGTCATCGCCAGCGGCCGGGAGGAACAGGTGATCGTCCGGCTGGCGCGCGGCGAACCGCTGGGCACCCTGCTGGTTTCGGAAACCCCGCCGCTGACTGCCCGCAAGCAATGGCTGGCCGATCACCTGCAATTGAGTGGCCGGCTGGTGCTCGACGCCGGCGCCATCGACGCGCTGCATGCGGGGAAAAGTCTGCTGCCGATCGGCGTTCAGGCGGTCGAAGGCGATTTCGAACGCGGCGCGGTAGTCGCCTGCGTCGGCCGTTCAGGCCAGGAGATCGCCCGTGGTCTGGTCAATTACGGCAGCGGCGATGCGCGACGCATCGCCCGCCGTGCCAGCCAGGAAATCGAAACGATCCTCGGTTACATCGACGAGCCCGAACTGATTCACCGCGACAATCTGATCCTGAACTGAAATCGTTGCCGTTGAAACGGTTTTGCCGGTCGCCACTCAGCGTGGTGGGTCATCCGGGCGTCGATAGTTGCGCCAAGCGCTGAGACTGAAAGCCAGCAGCCCGAGCCAGATCAACGCGAAGCTGACCAGCCGGGCGGCGAGCAGGGGTTCGCCGAAAACCCAAATGGCAATGACGAACTGCAAAGTCGGGTTGATGTACATCAGCATCCCGACACTGGCCAGATCCAACCGCTGCGCCGCCGCCGAAAAAGCCAGCAGCGGCAATGCCGTCAGCGCACCGGCGCCGACCAGCAGACTGACGGTCAGCGCATCGTGCCCCCCTGCCACCGACATTCCCTGCTGCCAGCGCCACCTCAGGTACAGCGCGCAAATTGGCAGCATCAGCGCCGTTTCCAGCCACAAACCGCAGAGTACGTCGATCGGCAAACGCTTGCGCACCAAACCGTAGGTGCCAAAGGTGCCGGCAAGCACCAGCGAGATCCAGGGCAATTGACCGATGGCGACGATTTCGTTGACCACCGCCAGCAGCGCCAGTCCGACGGCAAACCATTCCAGCCGGTTCAACGTTTCCTTGAGCACCAGCAAGCCGAGCAGGACGTTGATCAACGGTGTCAGGAAATACCCCAGACTGGAAGCCATCACTTGACGGCTATCCACCGCCCAGAGAAATACCAGCCAGTTGCTGCCGATCAACAAAGCGGCCAACGACAAACCAAGCACTTGTCGCGGATTGCCGACCGCCACCCTGACGTACCGCCATTTGCCCTGCAGCGAAAGCAGCAGCCCGACGAAGACGCAGGCCCACCAGGCGCGGTGACAGAGCACTTCCAACGGTGAAACGTGCGCCAACTGGCGAAAGAACAATGGGAAGAATCCCCACATGCCATACGCCAGCAGACCGAAACCGATGCCAGCCAAATGACGATGAACGTTCACTTTTCGCGACCCTTCGTCATTGGTTCACGTCCTGGCGACCAAGCCTCATCTTGGCAAACTCATCCAGGACGCGCCCGCATGTTTGCCACACTCATCTGAAATGCAAAGCAGCCGTTCGGAAGCCGGCGTACCGAAAAAGGGATTTCCGTGGTGGATCTTGAAAACCAGGAATTCAAGGCATGATCGGCAGGGCGCAGCCTTCACACCGCGTCCCTGCCGGCCCCAGGCCCGAACCGACGGCGGCAACGGCACAGCAGTACGCGCCAGACGCTGAGCGGATTGCGCAATGGAAGGACGACGACGGCTGGCATTACCGGATTCTGCCACAAAAGCCGGGCCGGAACCGTCGAGTGGCAGCATTGCGGCGAAACCGGCCTCCGAGACTGACAGAGGCCGGAGCCGGGGTTGGGCTCAGCGATAGTGAATCAATCTACTGCACGGCCAGTTTGCATCCTTGCTGACTCGCTCCTCACCTACCCACTACTGGACGGAGCTCGCTCGCGCTTGGCATCGTGGCCTGATCGCTCAGGTGGCGAAGCGGGCCAGCGATTGATTGAGTTGCGTCGCCAGATCGCGCAAAGCCTGTGCTGACTCAGCCGTATTGCGCGAGGCGGCATGATTGGTGTCGGCCATCTGCGAGATTCGCTCGATGCTTTCGGCCAGCGTCTGGCTGGCGGCACTTTGTTTGCTGGCGGCATCGGCGATGCTACCGACGGCACTGGACACATCGCTGGTGCTGGTCTCGATGGCACCGATCGTCTCACCGGCACAGTTGGCCAGCGCGCTGCCCGTTTCGACGGTGGCGACGCCTTCGGCCATCTGCTTGACCGCCGCATCGGCGCTCTCCTGGATATGGACGATCATTTCGCCGATGGTGTGGGTCGATTTGGCCGTCCGCTCGGCCAGTTTGCGCACTTCGTCGGCGACCACCGCAAAACCACGCCCTTGCTCGCCGGCCCGCGCCGCTTCGATTGCCGCATTCAGCGCCAGCAGATTGGTCTGATCGGCAATCTCGCGAATCACCTGAACCACCGCAGAAATATCCTGCGAACGATGACCAAGCTCGGTCACCGTCGCCGAAGCCTGACGCACGAAGTCGGTGATCTGGTTCATCGCGCTCACCGCCTGTTGGACGACGGCGGCGCCTTCGCTGGCCGTCTTGCCGGAATGATCGGTCATTTGGCGCACGTCGCGGGCGTGCCGCGCCACCTGATCGGTGCTGGCACTCATTTCCTCGACCGATGCCGCCATGCTGGTCACCGAATCGCGCTGACTTTCGGAACCCTGGCTGACGCTTTCGGCGGCGCTGACCAGCGCGCTGGTATGGTTGAAAACGCTGCCGGCCGCCTGACGTACCTCACCGATGGTCTGCTTCAAATTGCCGGCCATCTGCGCAATGGCTTTTTTCAAGCGGCCGACCTCGTCGTTGTCCGTCGTGTCGAGGCGAGATTGCAAATTGCCGGCCGCGATATCGTCGGCTTGACTGATCACCTGCTGCAAGGGGCGCGCCACCCAGAAACGGATTACCAGGAAACCGGTGATCAGCGAAGCGATGATTACCGCCACCGCCAATAGCAGCAGGCTCTTGCCGACGGTGTTGGCGAAGCTGTTCAGTTCGTCGAGATAACAAGTAGAGCCGATCACCCACTGCCAGTCTGGATAAGAGTCGAAAGCCATCAATTTCTCACGGCTGCGGGTCTCGCCGGGATTGGCCCAGTCGTAACGCAGAATGCCGGTTTTCTTCTCCACTATCTCGCGGATGAATTCGAAACCCTTGCTGTCCTTGAAGCCGATGCCACTCTTCCCTTCCAGACTCGGATGGATGGTGATCATCCCTTTGTCCCGGCCGGCGTCGACGGCAAAGATGTAGCCGGTATCGCCGATTGTGTAGTCCCGAAGATTCTTTTTCAGCACGGTCAGGGCGTCTGTCAGTTCGATGGCAGCGAAAAAGGCGCCAATGATCTTGCTTTCCGCATCACGCGCCGGCGCATAGTAGGTCATGTAGTCCTTGCCGAACAGTTTGACTTTGCCGGTAAAGGTTTTGCCGTCCAACAACAGCGGCCGTGCCGGGTGCTCCATACCGAGGAGGGTGCCTGTCGCCCGGCTGCCATCTTCTTTTTTCAACGAGGTGGCACTACGCAGGAAATCATCGCCCTGGCGAACAAAAATCGTCAATACCGCACCGGTTTTGCCGGTGAAGGCGTCGACCAGATCGATCTGGTCGTCGATGCGTTTGCCGGCGCGCAGCAAGACCGGTTTGTCGCCGCCTTCCTGACGTTGCAAATCCTGACCCTGCGTATGGACGAAAACCTGGCCGACCCGTTCGACGTCGGCGCGCAGACTGCGGTCGTACGCGGCAATCATCGAGGTCACCAACCGATTGACCCGCCGCATGTCTTCGACGGCTTCGTCGAGCAGCTGGTTATGCAGACTATTGATCGTCCACGCCGTGGCGATGGAGATGATCAATAACAACACGATGCCTTGAACGAGATTAAATTTCAGTGTCAGAGACAGATTTCGTAAGAATTTGAACATCAACCACTCCTGAAAAGAGGTTTCAGACCGCAAAAAGAGGAGAAACCAGAAATCGTCGAACTTAAAACAGTGTAGTCCGTAAAATAATGGGCTGCTTATTTGCCCTCCCGGACTGAATGACAAAGGAGCTGCCGCCTGACGGTTCAAACCAGATTATTAACCTGGACCTCAAATAGATCATTCCCGTTCATCTCGGATTCAGTACAGAGATCTGGCGACAAGAAGTCATGACGAGTTCAAACCGAGCGCTGCAAATCAGTTGAAGATCATCCCGGGTTAATGATCGCCAACCGACCGGATGACCTGCCAAAGCAGCCCTGCCAGTAATACCGAAGCCAGAATCAGGCTGACCAGCGAGGCAAACCAGAAACCGGCAACGCCCCAAGGCTCGGCAACGTGATAGGCCAGCCACCATCCGCCAAACAAACCGACACCCCAGAAACAAATCAGATGAACCAGCATCGGCGCGAAAGTGACACGGCAGCCGCGCAAGGCGTGCGCGGCGATGGTCTGCACGGCGTCGAAGATTTGATAAACCGCCACATATCCCAGTAGAGACAGCGAAACCGTCCAGACCGCCGGATCGTCGGTATACAGCATCGTCAGCGGCTGCCCGAACCACCACAACAAGCCGCCAACCGCCATCGACAAACCGCTGCTCAGCAACAAGCTGGCGACGATCGAACTTCGCGCGCTTCGCCGATGCCCGCCACCAATCGCCTGGGCCACCTGCGCCAGCGTGGCAATACCCACGGCCAACGGCAGCATGTAGCAAATCGCCGCCAGGTTGGCGACGATACGATGGCCGGCCAGCGCCGTGGCCCCCAACGGCGCAACGAACAAAGCCATCAACGTGAAAGAAGAAATCTCGATCAGATTCGAACAGCCCATCGGCAAACCGAGGCGCAACAATTCGCTCAACGAGCAGCGCTGCGGCCACCGCCAGTTGTCGAACAACCGGAACGGCCGCAACGCCAAGCTGAAGCGCAAATAGACCAGCGCGCAGATCATCGCAAACACGCTGACGATGGCGTTCGACACCCCACAGCCCAGCGCGCCGAGCGGCTCGCCACCCCAGCGCCCGCTGACCAATGCGGTGGCCAGCAGACCATGCAGCGCGGTGTTGCCGAGGCTGATCCAGAGTAGCGGCCGCGGATGACCGAGCGCGTTACAGAACGCGTGAAAAGTCCGGTAAAACAACAAAGCCGGCAGCCCGCAGGCCAGTGCGCGCAGATACTGTCGCGTCTTCTCCTCGACCAGCGCGTCGATGGTCGATAACGACAACAAGGGTTGCGGATGAGTCAGCAACAGCACGCCCGGCACGGCCAGCAGCAACGCCAGCCACAGCGCCTGCTGCAAGGCGGCGGCGATTTCATCGTGCCGTCCGGCGCCATGCAACTGAGCGGCGATCGGCGCCACCGCCTGCAGGATGCCAGCCAACGCAAAAACGATCGAAATGTAAATTCCGCTGCCCACCGCCACCGCCGCCAGATCCGCGGTGCTGTGATGGCCGAGCAGAATCGTATCGATGACCATCATCCCCATCGAAATGAGCTGCGCCAGCAATATCGGCGTGGCGTGGGCCAGCAACCGTCGGGAGTGTTCGATGATCATCGGACCGAAAAAGTGCGGAACAGGCTCGCTATCGTAATTCCTGAGGTGTTTCAATCGGGTATTCCCTTGAAGATTCTGGAAACTGGCGTTCTGATGTCTCGATGCTCCGGGAGACCACCGGCGGATGGCCCACTCAAAGCCCGCCGAGGAAGACCGGCGTATCGCGCATGCCCGAGTCCTTGATCTTCGATCCCGAGCGATACTTTACTTGAGCCGACAGCGAAGTGCCCGCCGCACCAACCATCGTCCCGACCTCATGTCTCGCCGCCAGGGATCTGGCGATGATGGCCTCGACATTCCCTTTTTCCGCTGGACTGGAGCGCCCAGGAGCGCCACTTCCTGGCCCTCTGCCCGTAAGCATCCTTCCCGATCCCGGCAACGCCCGGCCACCGCGCTGCCTACGCCACCCTGCAACGACGCAGGCTCATCCAGTGAGTCTACGGCTGCTGGCCTTCTTTCAATCCTTGAGTTTTGCACTATCCTGTCTTCTTTTTCTGTCCCAATGACCATGTCCATGGCATCGATCCCAGGCACCGGCGGAATCATGACGATCAGAGAAGTCACCGACGACCTCACGGTCACCGAGCGGACCATCTACCGGTTGGCCATCGCCAAGGAGACTCCTTCCCTCAAGGTCGACGATAGCTGGCGGTTCTCGCGTGCGAATATCGACACCTGGATCACGGAGCAATCTACGGTCGCAAGCCCAGGCGATGCGGACAAAGAGATCTGATTTTTCATGAGCCATGTACACGTCACCCTGGCGCAGCTCGAGGCCCATCTCTGGGAATCCGCCAACATCCTGCGCGGCCCGGTGGATGCTGCCGACTTCAAGACCTTCATCTTTCCGCTGCTGTTCTTCAAGCGCATCTGCGACGTCTGGGACGACGAGTACCAAGAAATCGTCGACGAGACCGGCGACGAGCAGCTTGCCTGGTTCCCCGAGTCACACCGCTTCCAGATCCCCGAGGACTGCCACTGGAACGACGTTCGCACCAAGGCCACCAACGTGGGGTCTGCGCTGCAGCGGGCGATGCGTGAAATCGAAAAAGCCAACCCGGATACGCTTTACGGCGTGTTCGGCGACGCGCAGTGGTCCAATAAGGAGCGCCTGTCTGATGCGTTACTCAAGGATCTGATCGAGCACTTCTCGAAACTGCCGCTGGGCAACCACGACGTTGGCTCCGACGTACTGGGCGACGCCTACGAATACCTGATCAAGAAATTCGCCGACGCCACCAACAAGAAGGCCGGCGAGTTCTACACCCCGCGCAGCGTGGTGCGACTGATGATCGACATGCTCGACCCTAAGGAAGCCGAGACCATCTACGACCCGGCCTGTGGCACCGGTGGCATGTTGCTGGCTGCCGTGCACCACGTCAAAGAGATGCACGGCGACGTCAAGCGGCTGTGGGGCAAGCTGTACGGGCAGGAAAAAAACCTCACCACCTCGTCCATCGCGCGGATGAACCTGTTCCTCCACGGCATCGAGGACTTTCAGGTAGTGCGCGGCGACACGCTGCGCAACCCGGCCTTCTTCGAGGGCGACCGGCTCGCCAGCTTCGACTGCGTGATCGCCAATCCGCCGTTCTCGCTGGAAAAGTGGGGCGAGGATCTGTGGGTGAACGACCCCTTCGGCCGAAACTTTGCCGGTTTGCCGCCCTCGTCCAGCGGTGACTTCGCTTGGGTGCAGCACATGGTGAAGTCCATGGCAGAAGGTTCCGGCCGAATGGCCATAGTGCTGCCGCAGGGCGCCCTGTTTCGCAAAGGTGTGGAAGGCTGCATCCGGCAGAAGCTGCTGGAGATGGATCTGATCGAGGCCGTGATCGGGCTGGCACCCAACCTCTTCTACGGTACTGGCCTGGCCGCGTGCATCCTGGTCCTGCGCAAGCGCAAGCCGGTCAAGCACAAGAAGAAGGTGCTGATCGCCGATGCTTCGCGTCTGTTCCGCCGCGGACGTGCGCAGAACTATCTGGAGCCCGCGCACGCCGCCGAGATCCTCGGCTGGTATCGCGGCTTTGCCGATGTGCAGGACGCGGCCCGGGTGGTCAGTCTCGACGAGATCAAGGCCGAAGACTGGACACTGAACATTTCGCGCTACGTCCTGCCACCGCTGCAAGAGGACATCCCGCCGCTGCCAGACGCGATTGCTGCATTCAAAGAAGCGCTGACTCGCTGCCGCGAGGCCGAAGAGCGCCTCGCACAGGTCATGACCGAAGGGGGATGGCTGCAATGAGTCACCCAAGCAAACGCATCACCCAGCAGGAGTTGGAGAGCTATCTGTGGGGCGCCGCTGTGCTGCTGCGCGGTCTGATCGACGCCGGCGACTACAAGCAGTTCATCTTCCCGCTGCTGTTCTACAAGCGCGTGTCGGATGTCTGGGATGAGGAATACCAAGCGGCGCTGGCCAACTCAGGCGGCGACCTCTCCTACGCGCAGTTTGCGGAGAACCACCGCTTCCAGATCCCCGAGGGCGCGCACTGGAACGATATACGCCAGACCGCGAAGAACGTCGGCGCCGCCATCCAGAAGGCCATGCGCGCCATCGAGACGGTCAACCCGGATCTGCTCGACGGCATCTTCGGCGACGCCCCCTGGACCAACCGCGAGCGCCTGCCCGACGAAACGCTGAAGAACCTGATCGAGCACTTCTCGACGCAGACGCTCTCAGTGGCCAACGTACCCGAGGACGAGCTCGGCAACGCCTACGAGTACCTGATCAAGAAGTTTGCGGACGATTCGGGCCACACCGCGGCCGAGTTCTACACCAATCGCACCGTCGTTCACCTGATGACGCAACTCCTGGCGCCGCAGGCCGGCGAGTCGATCTACGACCCCACCTGCGGCACCGGCGGCATGTTGATCTCGGCGCTGGACGAGGTGAAGCGCTCGGGCGGCGAGTACCGCACGCTCAAGCTCTACGGGCAGGAGCGCAACCTCATCACCTCATCTATCGCGCGCATGAACCTGTTCCTGTACGGCGTGGAGGACTTCGAGATCATCCGGGGCGACACCTTGGCCGACCCCAAGCACATCGAGGGCGACCGGCTGCGCCAGTTCGACGTGATCCTGGCCAACCCGCCGTACTCCATCAAGCAGTGGAACCGCGAGGCCTGGAGCAGCGACAAGTGGGGCCGCAATTCCCTGGGCACACCGCCGCAGGGCCGCGCTGACTACGCGTTCCAGCAGCACATCCTGACCAGCCTCACTGCGAAGGGGCGCTGCGCCGTTCTCTGGCCGCATGGCGTGCTGTTCCGCAACGAGGAACAGGGCATGCGCGCCAAGATGGTCGAGCAAGACTGGGTGGAGGCCGTCATCGGCCTGGGGCCTAGGGTCTGTTCACAGTATCTGATTTGTGTTTAAATTCTGGAATTTGGATGTGGCACATGGATCGACGGATGTTGAACGACAAACAATG
>JAVMKC010000081.1:0-15907 GCA_031732795.1 Accumulibacter sp.
TACCTATCTCGATGGAATCGCCACGGATTATTTACAGAAAGAGTGTTGCATTGCCTACCCAGAATGGGAACTCGGTCTGCAATTGTTCAGCGAGGAGCAAGCCGAACGATGGAGTTTCGACGTTCTCGATCCGACCAAATTAATTCCCGAAGAGCTTTGCCCGTTGCGCCGCGTCGGGCGGATGGTCCTCGATCGCAATCCGGACAACTTCTTTGCCGAAACCGAGCAGGTCGCTTTCTGCACCGCCCATGTCGTTCCCGGCATCGATTTCAGTAATGACCCGCTGTTGGCCGGTCGTCATCACTCCTATGTTGATACCCAGCTTTCGCGGCTTGGCGGGCCGAATTTCCATGAATTGCCGATCAACGCACCGCTATCGCCAGTGGCCAACAACCAGCGCGACGGCGCCCATCGTCAGGCGATCGCCCGCGGCCGGGTGGCTTACGAACCGAACTCGCTCGGCGGCGGCTGTCCGTTCCAAGCGGGAATGAAGGGCTACGTTTCTTTCCCGGCACCGATCGAAGATGCCGACAAAATGCGTGGCAAGCCGGAGAAATTCGCTGAACACTACGCACAGGCCCGCTTGTTCTACAACAGTTTGTCGGTACCGGAACAAAACCATATGGAAGCGGCTTTCCGCTTCGAATTGAGCAAGGTTGCCGTTCCGGCCGTGCGGCAACGGATGGTCGCCGGCTTGCGTCACGTCGACGAACCTCTGGCCCGACGTCTGGCCGAGCAATTAGGCGTCGATCTGCCAGACCCGTTGCCTTTGGCGATCGACAAACCGGTCTCCCCGGAAGTGGCGACGTCGGTCAAACTTTCGCAGACGGCGTATCCGGGCGATGGGGGCATCGCCACGCGCAAAGTGGCAATTCTGATTGCCGACGGCGTTCGAGGTGCCGGCTTGCTGTCGATGGCGCAAGCTTTGGCCGCGGAAGGCGCCGTTCCCCGCTTCATCGCCCCACGACTCGGCACCGTCGATTCCTCCGGCGGCAAACTGCCAGTCGATGCCACCTTGGAGAACAGCCCGTCGGTGTTGTTCGACGCGGTGATCATCCCAGCCGACGATTCTTCGCTGGCGGCATTGTCAGTGCTCGGGCAAGTCAAGGATTTCATCAAAGACCAATACCGTCACGGCAAGGCGATCGGCTTGCTGGCCGGGCAGTACGAAGCTCTGGCCCGTCTGGGGCTCACTCTGCCAGGTAATGAAGAAGCTTTGGCTGGCATCGTTACCCTGGGCAGCCAACCGATGCAAGCGTTCATCGACGCGGTGGCCCAGCATCGGCACCCGTCCCGTGAAAGTGATCCACCACGGGTGTAACCCGTCCGGAACTGAGGTAGCCCCCTTGCCAACGCTCCCGAAAAAATATGCCAAAAATCGTTTCGGGAGCATTTTTCAGTTCGTCAGTTGCGCCGGCTCCGATTTTTCTGGGCACGAATTCGAGTTTAAGAACCTGTTTCCAAATCATTAAAATACTGCCATTGAAATCAATAGCGCTTGGAGAGTTGGCCCAGAGACGAGCAGAGTCGCGGGAAGTGATGGATGATTTTTGGCAACGCGTGGAGCCGTTGATTCCAGCGCGGCAGCGAAGTGCGGACAGGCAGTACCAACGCAAGCCGGGGGCGGGAAGTCCGGCCAAGCCGACGCGACTGGTCTTTGAAGCGATCCTCTATGTGCTGTGAACAGGGTGTCAATGGCCGACGCTGCCGAAAGAGCGGTTTGGGAGCGCCGGTACGATCCGCCAACGACTCCTGGAGTGGGAGACGGCAGGGCTATTCCAGGCGATTTGGGAGGCGGGATTGGCGGAATACGAAGAGTCTGTGAACGACCAATCTATAATTCATTGTTCATAAAAATTATTTCAGATTTTAAACGACGATGGCATTAATACGATTGTCCTGGGACGGGCAGATCACACCGGCAGGACACGGTTTTTCCGGGTAGAATTCCCACTTTTAGTCGTAACACCTTTGCCATTACGGTTGGGCGTGATGAAAACCAGTTTCCTCGATTTCGAACAACCGATCGCCAACCTCGACGGCAAGATCGAAGCTTTGCGGGTCGCACAGGATCAGGCGGAGGCCGATATTTCCGACGAGCTTCGCCGGCTGCAGCAGAAAAGCCGCGCGTTGACCGAAGAGATTTATCGCCAGCTCACTCCATGGCAGGTCTCGCAAGTCGCGCGTCATCCGCAACGACCTTACACCCTCGATTACTTGCGGCTGTTGTTCACCGATTTCCATGAATTGCACGGGGATCGCAGCTTCGCCGACGACCATGCCATCGTCGGCGGATTGGCCCGATTCGCGGGTTCGCCGGTGATGGTCATCGGTCATCAGAAAGGGCGCGACACCAAGGACAAACTGTTCCGCAATTTCGGCATGCCGCGTCCGGAAGGCTATCGCAAGGCGCTACGCTTGATGCGTCTGGCGGAGAAATTCGCCCTGCCGGTGCTGACCTTCATCGACACCCCCGGCGCGTATCCGGGAATCGACGCCGAGGAACGCGGCCAGTCGGAAGCCATCGGCCGCAATCTCTACGTGATGGCCGAACTAAAGGTGCCGATCATCGCCACGATCATCGGCGAAGGCGGCTCGGGCGGCGCGCTGGCGATCGGTGTCGGCGACGTCGTCCAGATGTTGCAATATTCGACATACTCGGTGATCTCTCCCGAAGGATGCGCCTCGATTCTCTGGAAAAGTGCCGACAAAGCCAGCGAGGCCGCCGAGATCATGGGCATCACCGCCACGCGCCTGCAGTCGCTGGGGCTGATCGACACGGTGGTTCCGGAACCGGTCGGCGGCGCGCACCGCGATCATCCGGCGATGGCGGAAAACCTCAAACAGTCGCTGATCGCCGCGCTAGCCCAGGTAACGGCATTGCCGAGCGACGCGTTGCGCCAACGCCGTCTGCAGCGACTGATGGCCTATGGCCAGGTCAAAGCGCTCGCTCCCGCCTGATCAACCGTCGGGGACGGTCTGCCCGGTCTCCCGGACCCTGAACGATTTCCTCGCTCGACGCCTGACGGCACAGACACGCGTCGGCATTGCCCTGTCCGGCGGCGTCGACTCGGTGGTCCTGCTGCACGCGATCCATCGCCTGCGTCCCCACTTGCCGCCTTTCACTCTCACCGCCTTGCACGTGCACCACGGCTTGAGTGAGCAGGCCGACGCCTGGGCGGCATTTTGCGCCGCTTTTTGTGCTTCCCTGGCCATACCGCTGACCATCGAACGCGTCGACGTCCCTTCCCGCAGCGATGAGGGGCCCGAGGGAGCGGCACGACGGCTCCGTCATGCCTTGTTTTCGCGTTACCCGGCCGACTGGCTGGCACTGGCGCATCATCGCGACGATCAGGCCGAAACGGTGTTGTTCAGACTGTTGCGCGGTTCGGGGGTAGCCGGCGCTGCCGGCATGTCCGACGACCGGCCCACCGCCGGCGGACCGCGCTTGATCCGACCCTTGCTGAGCCTGTCCCGCGCGGCATTGCTGGCGTATGCCCAAACCCATGGGCTGCGGTGGATCGACGACGACAGCAATGAGGATTTGCGTTATCGACGCAATTTTCTGCGTCATGCCCTGATGCCGAGACTTACCGAAGAGTTTCCGGGCGCCGCCGAATCACTGGCCCGTGCCGCCGGCCATTTCGCCGAGGCGGCGCAATTGCTCGACGAGTTGGCGGCAATCGACCGCCAGACGGTATCCGGTGCGCACGGCCGGATCGAACTCAAGCGATTCAATGCCTTGCCCTCCGCACGAGCCGGCAATTTGTTGCGTCACGAGTGGCGGCAGGCTGGTTTTCGGGCGCCGGAGGCCCGCTGGCTGGCCGAAGCGCAGCGGCAACTGACGACCGTCGATCCCTCGTCGGAAATCTGCCTGGCCACGGTGGACGGGGAACTGCACGTCTACCGCGGCGAGTTGTACGCGCTCCCTCATCGGCCGACGCCACCGGCGTCCACCCGCATCCTCTGGAACGGCGAAGCGGCATTGTCCTGGGCCGGCGAGCCCTTGTCGTTCACTCTCGGTCGCGGGACGGGAATCAGCCGCCATTTATTGTCGCAAGCGCCGAACGTATTCAAAAGCCGCGTCGGTGGCGAACGGTTGCAGCCCGATCCGCGTCGACCACGGCGCGCCTTGCGCAAACTGCTGCAGGAAGCGGCGGTACCGCCATGGGAACGGCGCCGCCTGCCCCTGCTGTGGTGCGGCGATCGTCTGGTCTGGGTGGCCGGAATCGGTTTCGATGCTGCCTTTGCCTGCGCCCCGTCGGAGGAAGGCATCGATATCGTCTGGGGAAAGCCGCCGCCTTGAACGCGTTTACCCGGCAAAGTCATTCCGTGCCGCCCAGGGGCAGCGGCGGCGACCCGCAAGGCTGAAGGCTTCTGGGGCATGGTGCCGCGCCTCGTCCCAAATCCACCGACGGCGCAAACCGGCGTTTCATCGGTGCGCGCGGTTCGGACACCGGCTCCGACTGATCGCGCGATCATTCGCTGATACCAGGGTGCGCTCTCCTGGTCTTGACCTTGCCCTGCCTGACCATGCTGCAGTTGATGAGATGTGCCTTGGAACGTCAACAGGATCCTTCCCCGGTGTTTGCTGAAACCCCGGCTGGAAATCAAAGACGAAGCGACATCAGAGATGATGAAATTCGCCGCATGATCCGTGCCACTTTGCATCCAGCCCGCTGCCCGCAAACGACGGCCGAGCGCGCTTCTGGTAGGATGCGCGCTGCTTGAAACGAGCCCGTTCATGACCGCATCGTTATCCGACGTCTTTTCCGCCGAAGGGCTGCTCGCTGGCCGGATTCCCGGCTACCGTCCGCGCGCGCAGCAATTGGAACTGGCCGAACAAATCGCCGCGGCAATCGCCGAAAACCGAGTGCTGGTCGCTGAAGCCGGCACCGGAACCGGCAAGACCTTCGCCTATCTGATTCCGGCGCTGCTTTCCGGTGGCAAGGTGATCGTCTCCACCGGCACCCGCACCTTGCAGGATCAGTTGTTTTCCCGGGACATCCCGACCGTCCGCCAGGCGCTGAACGTGCCGGTGCGCGTGGCGCTGCTCAAAGGCCGCGCCAACTATCTGTGCCATCATCATCTGCAGCGAGCGCTCGCCGACGGCCGCTTTCTCAGCCGCGAGGATGCGACGTACGCGCAGCGCATCGGGCGTTTCGCCAAACGGACACGCAGCGGCGACAAGGCCGAATGCGTCGATGTGCCGGAAAGCGCCACCGTCTGGGCGATGGTCACGTCGACCCGGGATAATTGTCTCGGCCAGGACTGTGCGCATCACCAGGAATGCTTCGTCCTGGCGGCGCGGCGCGAGGCGCTGGCCGCCGATCTGGTGGTGGTCAACCATCATCTGTTTTTTGCCGACGTGATGTTGCGCGACGAAGGGACGGCGGAACTGCTGCCGGCGTGCAATACGGTGATTTTCGATGAAGCGCATCAGTTGCCCGAGGTGGCGAGCCTGTTTTTCGGCGACAGCGTGTCTTCCACGCAACTGATCGAATTGGCCAGAGATACCTTGCTGGAAGGGGCTGCTTCGGCGCGCGATTGTCTGGATCTGCCACCGCTGTGCGCGGCGGTCGACAAAGCCGTCCGCGACTGGCGGCTGAGTTTGCCGGTTGACCCGGCGCGCTATGGTTGGCCGCAGATTCAGGCGCGGGCCGAATTCGCCGAAGGTCTGTCAGCGGCAATCGCCAAACTCGACACCTTGACGACGCTATTGCAGGATCAGTCCTCGCGCAGCGAGGGACTGGAAAATTGCTGGCGGCGGGCGAGCGAACTGCTGCTGCGCTTGCAGTCCTGGCAGGCGGGCAATCGTGCCGATCATGTGCGTTGGGTGGAAACCTATCTTCATTCCCTGCAAATCAACACCACGCCGCTGGCCATCGGCGAGATGATGAACAAGCAGATGAGCGGTCCGCCGCGGGCCTGGATTTTCACCTCCGCCACCCTGGCGGTGCAGAACGATTTTTCACATTATTGCCACGAAATGGGGCTGGCCGGCGCGGCAACGGCACGCTGGGAGAGCCCGTTCGATTATCCGCGGCAAGCCCTGCTCTACGCCCCACGCGGGCTGCCCGAGCCGAACAGCGAGCTTTATAACGAGGCGGTGGTCAAGGCCGCGTGGCCGGTGCTGCGGGCCAGCGGCGGACGGGCGTTCTTCCTGTGCACCTCGTTGCGCGCCATGCGCCGGACGCATCAACTGCTGGACGAGATGCTGCAACGCAACAATGTCGAGCTGCCTTTGCTGCTGCAAGGCGAACAGAGCAAGAACGAACTGCTCGAGCGCTTTCGGCGGCTCGGCAACGCGGTGCTGATCGGCAGCCAGAGTTTCTGGGAAGGGGTCGATGTGCGAGGCGAGGCGCTGTCGCTGGTGGTGATCGACAAATTGCCGTTCGCCCCGCCCGATGACCCGGTGCTGGCGGCACGGATCGACAAGATGAAGAGCGCCGGACGCAACGCATTCATGGAATATCAACTGCCGCGGGCAGTGATCAACGTCAAGCAGGGCGCAGGCCGGCTGATCCGTGACGAAAATGATCGCGGGGTGCTGATGATCTGCGACCCGCGGCTGATCGGCAAACAGTACGGCAAACGCATCTGGCGCAGCCTGCCGCCGATGCGCCGCTCCCGCGAACTGAACGAGGCGATCGAGTTCTTCGCACCGCTCGTCGGGGAGGCGGAAACGTCATGAATCAGCTCTGGCCACCCGCTTTGGCCGAACTGCCGGCGATCTTGCAACGCGATTGCCAGGCGGCGGCCGAACTGCTCAATCGTGGCTGCGCCTGTGTTTCGCTGGACTCTGCTGCATTGCAGCAGGCGTTGACCGGTGAAGCCGGCCTGCCGGCGCTGGCCGACAGTCTGGCAAGTCGTCCCCATCTTTTTGCCGACGGCGTGGTTTTCGTCAGCGAAGCGAACATGCGCCGGATGGCGGCGGTGATCGCCGCTGTCGAGCGGGTCGTCGCCCTGCCGACGTACCGTGAAAAAATCCTCTCGCAGGCGCCCGGCTTGGCCCGACACACGCCCAGCGCGGCCGGGGTTTTTCTGGGCTACGATTTCCACCTCGGCCCCGAGGGTCCGCAACTGATCGAGATCAATTCGAACGCCGGCGGCGCCTTGCTCAATGCCCGCTTGCTGAGCGCGCAACGGGCGTGTTGCTCGCCGGTTGCCGCGCTGTTTCCCACCCCGACAGCCGTCGAGGAACAATTCATCGCCATGTTTCTTCAAGAGTGGCGTCTGGCGCGCGGTGATTCAGCCCCCTTGTCGGTCGTGGCGATCGTCGATCAGGCGCCGGCCGAGCAATATCTGGCTCCGGAGTTCGAATTGTTCCGGCAGCTATTCATCGCCAACGGCATCGCCTCGCTGATCGCCGACCCCGCGGAACTGGTTTTCGACGGTACACATTTGCGCTGTCGAGGACAGGCGATCGACCTGGTCTATAACCGGCTGACCGATTTTTCGCTCGACGATCCGGCCAATGCCTGTCTGCGTGCCGCTTATCTGGCCGATCGAGTGGTGGTGACACCACACCCGCAAGTACACGCCTTGTACGCCGACAAACGCAACCTGGCCCTGCTCGGCGATTTGCGGCAACTGGCGGCCTGGGAAGTCGCGGACGACGACCAACAACTGCTCGCCGGCAGCATTCCGCAGACCGTCGAAGTGCGTCCGGAATCCGGCGAACACTACTGGCACACCCGCAAACAATGGTTTTTCAAACCGGTCGCCGGCTATGGCAGCAAAGCGGCGTATCGCGGCGACAAGCTGACCCGGCGCGTTTTCGAGGAGATCGCTGCCGGCGGCTACGTCGCGCAGGCCATGGTGCAGCCCTCGCAGCGACGACTGCTGATCGACGGCAGCGAACAGGAGTTCAAACTGGACTTGAGAAATTTCGTTTACCAAGGGCATGTGCAACTGGTGGTTGCCCGGCTGTACCGCGGACAAACCACCAACTTCCGCACTCCCGGCGGCGGATTCGCGGCGGTGGTGCCGGTGCCCTGCCCGGCTTCACCCGGAGTTCGGCCATGAAAATTTTCGGTATCGCCGGGTATTCCGGCGCCGGCAAGACCACGCTGCTCGAAAAAATACTGCCGTTGCTGACAGCGCGCGGTTGGCGGGTATCGGTGCTCAAACACGCCCACCACGGTTTCGACATCGACCGGCCAGGCAAGGATTCGTATCGTCACCGTCAGGCCGGCGCCAGCGAAGTGCTGCTGGCCAGCGGATCGCGCTGGGTGTTGATGCACGAAGTGCGCGACGAAGCGGAACCGAAGCTGGCCGATCTGCTGGACCACTTCTCCCCCTGCGATCTGGTGCTGGTCGAAGGCTACAAGACGGAGCCGATCGCCAAGCTGGAAGTGTACCGGCCGGACAACGGCAAACCGCCGCTCTGGCCGACACAGCCGCACATCGTCGCCGTCGCCACCGACCGGCCACCAGCCTCGCCGGTTCCCGAAGCCTTGACCATGCTCGATCTCAATGACGCACCGGCGATCGCCGCGTTCATCCTGCGGGCGGTACAGCTTCCAGAATACAAAACCGCCGCCGATTTCGCGCCAGACGGCCAGGAAGATGAGGAACTGGCGTCGCAGATCGCAATTTTTCCAGGATAAGCCGATGTTATCTTTTGACGAAGCAGGCGTTCTGTTGCGCGGTGGGGTCAAACCGCTGACCGAGGTTTTCATTGTCCCGACGCTGGTTGCGGCCGGCCGGGTGCTGGCGGTGACACAACACGCCGGGATGGACTCGCCACCGGCAGACAATTCGGCGATGGATGGTTACGCCGTCGCCGTCGCCGATCTGCCGGCCGCCGGCACGCGCCTGCCGGTTTCGCAAACCATCGCCGCCGGCCGAGTCGGCACGCCGCTGGCCCGCGGAAGCGCGGCACGAATTTTTACCGGCGGGGTGATGCCGGATGGCGCCGACGCGGTGGTGATGCAGGAGCATTGTCAAGCGGGTGACGGTCAAGTGCAGATCGAACACCTGCCGCGGCACGGCGAGCATGTTCGCCGCGCCGGCAGCGACATCGCCGCCGGCAGCGAAATTCTCGTCGCCGGGCAACGCCTGCGGCCGCAGGATATCGCGTTGGCGGCGTCGGTCGGGCTGGCCGATTTGCCGGTCTTCCGGCGTCTGCGTGTCGCGGTATTCTTCACCGGCGATGAATTGCGCATGCCCGGCGAGCCTCTGCCCCCGGGGGCGATCTACAACACAAACCGCTTCATGCTCAACGCTTTGCTGCAGCGGCTGGGTTGTGAAGTATTCGATCAGGGCCAGGTGCCGGATGATCTGCCCTCCACCCGGCAGGCTTTGCGCCGCGCCGCCGAAAATTGCGACCTGATCATCAGTTCGGGCGGCGTATCGGTGGGCGATGAGGACCACGTGAAAACAGCCGTAACCGCCGAGGGGCGCCTGGAACTATGGAAAATCGCCATCAAACCCGGCAAGCCATTGGCTTTCGGCCAGATTCGCCGTGATGAACGTCAGGAAGTGCCTTTCATCGGTTTGCCCGGCAATCCGGTATCGGGCCTGGTCACATTTCTGGCGCTGGTCCGTCCGGCGATCCTGGTCATGCAAGGCGCCGCCTTCACCGAACCACGGCCCTACCTCCTGCGGGCCGATTTCGACTGGCCGCGTCCTGATTCGCGTCGGGAATTCCTGCGCGGGCGGCGGAATATCGACGGCGGCGTCGACCTGTTCACCGATCAAGGCGCCTCGATTCTGCGTTCGGCGGTATGGAGTGACGGACTGATCGACAACCCACCCCGACAAGCGATCCAGCGGGGCGATCTGGTCCGCTATCTACCGTTTTCCGAGTTGCTCGACTGAGCCACGTATCGACGATGCTGAAAATCCTCTATTTTGCCCATTTGCGAGAAGCGCTTGACCGGGCGAGCGAAGATCTGCCGCTGCCGGCCGGCGTGACCGACGTCGCCGCCTTGCGAGGTCATCTCGCCGAGCGCGGCGGTCCCTGGAATTTGTTATTGACCGCCAGAAATCTGCGTTGCGCGATCAACCAGGAAATGGCCCGCGCCGATTCGACGATCGCCGACGGCGATGAAGTAGCGTTTTTCCCGCCGGTTACCGGAGGCTAGGGTGACGGTCCGCATTCAACAGGCCGATTTCGATCTCGGCCAGGAACTGGCGGCTTTTCACGGTGACCCGCGCATTGGCGCGGTGGTGGCCTTTGTCGGCCTGGTCCGCGACAGCAACGACGCCGCCGAGATCCTGGAAATGACTCTCGAACATTATCCGGGGATGACCGAAAAAGCACTGACCGCCATCGTCGACGAAGCGGAGAAACGCTGGCCGATCATCGATGCGTTGGTGATCCATCGCGTCGGCCGCCTGCGGCCCACCGACCGGATCGTCGCCGTAGTGGTGGCCAGCGCACACCGCGGCACGGCGTTTGACGCCGGAGAATTCATCATCGACCAATTGAAAACCCGGGCGCCGTTCTGGAAACGCGAACTGACCCGCGAAGGCGCGCGCTGGGTCGAGGCCCGAGAAACCGACGAACAGGCCAGCGAACGTTGGCAGACGGAGTGAAAATCGCACCCGGCGCGCGGATCAACCGCCAGCCGACCGTCAATCCCTGAACCAGGCCAGTTTTTCCTGCAAGCGGACCACCGTGCCGACGATGATCAATGCCGGCGCACGGATGCCGGCGGCAGCAACCTTTTCGGGCAAGGTCGCCAGATCGGCGGTCAGCACCCGCTGCCGCCGGGTGGTACCTTCCTGAACCACGGCCGCCGGGTGATCGGCAGGCAAGCCGTGCGCGATCATCTGCCGGCAGATCTCGGCCAGACCGCCGATGCCCATGTAAAAAACCACCGTCAGCCGCGGCCGCGCCAACGACGGCCAGTCGAGATTGATCGTTCCGTCCTTGAGATGTCCGGTAGCGAAAGCGACGGCTTGCGCGTGTTCGCGATGCGTCAGCGGAATGCCGGCGTAAGCGCCACAACCCGCCGCGGCGGTGACGCCGGGAACGACTTCGAAAGCGATGCCGGCATCGACCAGGGTCTCGATTTCCTCACCGCCACGACCGAAGATGAACGGGTCTCCCCCCTTCAGGCGGACCACCTGCTTGCCGTCGCGCGCCAACCGGACCAGCAGATGATTCAATTCGCCCTGCGGCACGGTGTGATTCGAGCTTTCCTTGCCGACATAAATCTTTTCGGCGTCGGCACGGGCCAGCTCGAGAACCCCCTCGGCAATCAAATGGTCATAAACGATCGCATCGGCCTGGCCGATCAGTTTGGCGGCACGCAAGGTGAGCAGATCGAGATCGCCCGGGCCGCTGCCGACGATATAAACGGTCCCGCTGGCGTTTTCCAAAGAGGCTGCAGACATGCGCTTGCTTTCCGAGGGAGATGAAACGAGAGGATAAGCGTTCAGCCCCCGACATTTCAACCCTTCCGCCGCCAGCGATCAGCGAGACGCTTATTATTTGATTTCGATCAAAAATTTCCATCCGGGCAAAGTAATTTCGACGGTCGGGTCGATGCTTTCCTTCAAGCGGACAGTCGCCCAATTTTTCCGTCGAAACTCGGTCAGTCGCCCGAAAAATCCGGCACGGTGCGGTGGTCCCGGTAGCTTGGACAGCCACCGGAGCGGAATAAGCGCAGGTGGGTGCCGGAAAGATGGTTTCGACTTTCCCGGATTTGAAAGCTTGGAGCCTGCGCGCTGTGGAACTTGCGGGCAGCCGCCGACCTGTGGGCAAGCGATGGGAAACGCGAAGCGTTTTTCCTGTCGAGACGGCGAAGACGCTGGGTTCAATGACTTGCTGCGCGACGCCATCTCGTTGCGATGCGTCAGCCGCCGCGGCCACGTCAACCCTCGCAGGGTCAAGCGTCGCAACTCACCGTACCCCAGCCACGACCCTTCCAAGCGTCCGGGTGTCCGTCCAGGCTTCTCGCCCGCACTGCTCCAACCGCAGCCACTTTCGCCGCGGCAGGCGTTGGCTGATTTCTTCTCAACGAACAGTATTTAGACTTGATCCCGATGGGTGTGTGCTGGGGAATGATTAAATGCAAGACCTGACCCCGAGGCTTCTGTGTGCGAGGCTTCTGAGTGACCCCGAGGCTTCTGAGACCTGACCCCGAGGCTTCTGGGAATGATTAAATGCAAGACCTGACCCCGATGACGTGTGACCCCGATGACGTGGATCCGCGTTCTTTTCCGGGCTCCATCGGAACGGTTTCATGGGCGCAGTCTAGCAGAAACGCGTGTGCCGATTGTGTGTACACGACGTAGGCCTGATTTGGGGCGCCTAACGTACCAAGGTGAGGGGCCGCCGGAGCGGCGCAGCCGCGGAGGGAAGCCGAAGCTCTGCTTCGGCCGGTCCCCTCGACCGCCGGGTTGGGCGTCGGCCCACCGAGCATACTAAGGTGATAAACCGGCACGGGCTCTCTCTAAGGTGAGGCGAAGGATCTTCTCGAACGCAATGCGATTGCGGCGGAATGCTTCGCTTTGTTTGCCGAGAAGGGCGGCTCGGTCATTAGAGCCTACTGTCTGTCCCCCTCTCTCTGTAACCAAATAGTTTCCGGATTTTTCAATAAGCGTGTGACATGACGCCAGCGTGAGCTTCTTTCCATTGATCTCAGTAGATATGGAGATAAGTGGAGCATCGGGAATCGCAAGTTGCCAGTCTCGTTCGATCGCATTCTCAGTGAATACTGCGCTAACTTGCTCGAATAGACGATCAATGTCCTGTTTCGACGGCTTTGTGTCGACGGGAGGTGGAGCGAGGCGCGAAACCCGTAGGTTCATCCACTCTGAGCTCCTGTTAGGGGTGGGATGGCCCGGGAAATATCGAATTTCAATTACATCCTCAGCGAAGACAGAATTGGTCAGCGGGAGGAATGCTGTGCAAATAACTGCCAGTCGCGCGAAAAGGTTCATGATCTAGACGCCCAACGTAGAGTTCACCGGCCCGCGGCGGCGTGGCGACTTGGGCAGCAGGCGCCACAATGGCCGAAGGCCATGGCGCTTGATGACCAAGGCGACACGCCGTTGCGGGTCCGGTGTAACGCCGGGTTAGGCGCAGCCCGCCTTATTGAAACTGATGACCTCAGCATGAACCCGATGATCGCCGAAGCCGCCGGCGACGACAAGCGGCGGGCGGTGGCTGACAAGCGCGCAGTGCAGGAACGCGAAGGACCTGAAGGTGAACGCGCGGGCCGGCGCTGAATACTCCGCAGATGCGCCGGCGGCGACCGCCGGCCGGTAAGCGCGGCCGGTGGTTGAGTCGCGGCGGTTGAAGTAAGCCAGCGCTCAACGAATGTGTCCGACCGAACTGCGAACGGCACCGCAAGCCAGCGCCTAACGCCCAAGCTCAGCGGCGGACTTGCTGTAGCGAAGCGAAGGCAAGACCGTCCGCTGAAGCGCCTTGTTAGGCCACATTAGCCGCTACTTCATGTGATTGGCAAAAAATGAAAGCACCTTCTCCGGGTGCCTTCCAAAATAGTTGTAACCGTCTTTGAAGCGCTTCTTGGTATTTTCGATCCAGAACAGTTCCTTGTCTGTGCTCCCCAACAGGTCGAAAGTTGTTTGCGCGTCTTCGGGATTGCGGGTCCATTCATCTTCCAGCACCTGAACCATGAGCACCGGCATCTTCACGCTGGCGGCCCAGAGATGCGGCGTCATCTCAGCGGCGACGAACGCACCCATCTTCATCAATTCGAGGTCGATGAGTTCCTGATACTGGCGCACGCCCTGCAACTCGGAGAAGGCGTCGTAGATTGCGGCCATAGAGACGACCATCGGGCTCACCATGCAACGCACGTTAGCGAAGATTTCGGGGCGGCGGTAGATGGCGTGGTACTGCGAATTGCCTCCCATGCACTGACTGTACAGACCAACCGTCATCTTCGAGAGCTGCGGGTGGGTATCGACGTACTTTTTCACGCCGACGCAATCGCGCCACTCCCACTGGCCGATGCCGCTCAGGCCACCGTTGGCTGCGGCGCTATTACCGTGGTTGCGGATGTCGTAGGTAAGCACGTTGTAGCCTGCTTCGGTGAGGTGCTTATATTGAATGACGAAGTCGATCTCAACCGCATCGTAGTTGCTCCACGGCGGGCCAAAGTGGCCCGGAAAGCCGGAGCGGCACATGGGCAGCGCGTGGTTGAAGATGATGAGCTTGTTGCTCTCGCCGCCTTTCGCCGGGATGTACCAAGCTTCGAGCGGCGTGCCGTCATCGGAGGGGATGACCAAGTCGTACCAGCCGGTCATGCCGTAGTCGGTTGGCGTCTTGTGGAGGAAGCTCCGCATCGGCTGCACGATGGCGGCGAGGCCCTTCACTTTTGCGTGATCCTCAGGGGAGATGGTCTTGAGTTGCTCAAGTGCTTTTGCGAGACGCTCTTTTGGCATTCTGTCCATGGTGTTTTCCTCTGATGGGTTGGAGCTACGAAAAATGCTGTGGCCTAACGTAGAGCTAACCGGCCGGCGGAGGCCGAAGGCCGGAGCGAACCTGCAAGCGTAGCTTGCAGGCGGTCCGGTTGAGCGCCGGGTTGGGCCACGGGACGTAAAACGCTCGCGCTGGCTGCGCGACGAACGGAAGCGGTCTCCGGCAAGGCGTCCCTGCCCGGCACGCGAGGCCGCCGGCACGAAAGCCCGCGCGGCCGCCGGTAAACGACGACCGCCCACCACGCCGCCGCGCCGGACCGCGTGCCGCCGAAGCAACACGGCTGGCGGCCACGAAGAGAACGAATGCTCAAGCGCTTTCCTCCCGAAAGGCCCAACGTTTGAGCTCAGGCCGCGGCCCGTCAGGGCCGTCGCGCCTGCAGCGAAGTGTTATGCCTAGGCGATCGGGCTGCCACTACAAAGTACACAACCGCGCCTAGGATGCCGGAACCGATGCAGAACCAATGATGTGCCTGTACCGACACCAGGCCCAGCAAGGTGTTGCTGGTACTGAGCGGCCAGAATGGTTCGACATCAGCATGCATGACGCTATCAAGGACGACATGGCTGAAAGTGCCAATGAAGGCCGACAGGAACGCAACGGGCCAACCAATGGGAAGGAACTCCTTCCGGCCGATGAGCCTGAGGCCAATTTCCGAAAGGTACTTTCCGGTTAAGGCAGAGCCAATTGCGAGCAGCGTGGCGCCAACGTAGGTATGGGAGAACCCATGCAGGTGTCCATGCCCATTGATCATTACAAATAGGGGCTGCAGATCCATCACGATTTGCGCCCAACCAAAGACCATCAAGGAGAATGCGCCCTGCATGACGGCTTTGACGAATAGGCCTGGGCCCATATGCAGTGGAGTAAACGGCATCACTCTCCCCTAGGCATAACGTAGAGTTAACCGGCGCGCGGCGGCGTGGCGCCCTGGCCGTGCGGCCGATGATGAACCATGGCGGTCGCACGGCCAGGGTGCCATGCCGTTGCGCGTCCGGTTCAACGCCAAGTTAGGCGGCCGTTCTGGCACGTTGCACCGCTTCCTGAAAGGTGAGCACCTCAATGCCCAGCGCTGCCAACTCGACCTTGTGGCCGAGGATCCCACCAGGCTGCGTCTTTGACGCGCCGTCCCTGGTGACAAAGAAGGCTCCTGCAAGCTTCGCGGTCAGCAGAGCTTCAACGTCGCGTCGTTGGTCATCTGCGAGTACTCCTTCAGGAAACACCACACGGGCGATGGACTCTCTCCAAGGCGCTTCGAGTTCCGTGTCGCCGTTGAGGCCAACGAACAGGCGCCTGTCCACTTTGGCTTGTCGTCGCTCAGAATTCCTTCTGGCCTCGTCCCATGTAGTCTCCGTGTACTCAAGGTCAATGAGGCCGGATCGGCCAATGCGCTCAAGTTCGTTCAGCTCCGCGATTTGCTGCCTGGCGTTGCATGCGTTGGCATCAAGAAGGAATAGAAGACGATTCCGCCGCTTGCGCATAGGGTTCTCGGCCGCCTAACGT
>JAVMKC010000082.1:0-15575 GCA_031732795.1 Accumulibacter sp.
GGCGTTATCAACGTGAGACGATGATGTCATCAATGTAAAGTTAGCGCTTATGCCCTCCAGAGTCAGTATGCTGTTGCGATTACTCCCGTTCGTCGCCACGCCGGCCGATCGGCAGGCCGAGTTGTCTCAATTTCCGGTACAGATGTGTGCGTTCCAGGCCGGTCTTTTCGGCGAGGCGGGTCATGTTACCGCGTTCCCCGGCAAGATGGTATTGAAAATAAAGCCGTTCGAAGGCTTCGCGCGCCTCGCGCAACGGCTGCTCGAAGAACGTGCTGGGCAACAGCGAGGGGGCATCGGGATGGCCGTCGGTCTGCAGAATGCGGGAGACATCGTCAGCGCTGATTTCCTCCTCCAACGCCGACAAACCCAGATTCTTGACGGTGGCTAGCAGTTCGACCCATTCGCCATGCCAGCGGTGCAGACGCAACGCGTTTTGCGCGCCGCTCGAGAAGCGCCGCAAAGGAATCTCACCGCGCTCGGCAAGATGGGCGAGCAGCAGTGAAACGATTTCCGGAACGTCGTCTGGATGGCCGGAGATTTGCGGCAGGGCGACCCATACTTCGCCGAGTCGTCCGAGCAGTTGCGGGTCCCAACCGCTTTCGAGCAGCGTCGACAGCGGCCGGGAGGTAGCGACGATCAGTTGCAGCCGGTTTTTTTCGAGCCGCTCGAGGGCGAAGAGCAAATTCATCTGCTGCAACTTGCCGAGTTGCAACAGGTCGGCGACGAAGACGATGCCCCCGGCGCTGTTTTGCAACATTTCCTGGGTCAGCGGCGCGCTCGAATTCGACAGATCGAGCCACGGTGTGCGCGGCGCCTGCAGCGTGCGGGCACAAATCTCGGCCATGCCGCCGGCGACATTTCTGAGCAACAACACCGAGGTCTTGGCTGCCGCCTGTTCGAGACGGCGTTTGAAATCCTTGAGCAGCGGCGAACGTGCGAAGTCGTCGAGCGTCAACGGCGGTTTCTGCAACAAGGTCTCGTGTTTCAACACCTTTTTGACCGTCGCCAGCAATTTTTGCAGGGCGATCGGTTTTTCCAGGAAATCCGATGCGCCGATGCGCGTCGCTTCGACGGCCGAATCGATCGTTCCGTGTCCGGACATCATTACCACCGGCATGGTCAGCAACCCGCCGGCCGACCATTCCTTGAGCAACGAGATGCCGTCGGTATCCGGCATCCAGATGTCGAGCAGCACCAGATCGGGGCGGCGCTCGGCGCGCACCTTGCGCGCGGCGGCGGCATTTTCGGCCAGCCACACCGAGTGCCCCTCGTCGGCCAGAATTTCCGAAAGCAGTTCCCGGATGCCCATTTCGTCGTCGACGATCAGTATTTGCGCCATGCTCAACTCTCGGAGGATGAAGGATTGCCCAAACGGCGCCGCGACACCGGCACCGCGGCCAAGGGCAATTTGATGCTGATCTTGGCGCCTACCGGCTGACGGTTGTTGATGGTGATCTGGCCGTGATGCTCGTCGACGATCTTCTTGACGATCGCCAGACCGAGCCCGGTGCCGCCGGCCTTGGTGGTCACGTACGGTTCGAAAACGCGGGCCAGCAGTTCCGGCGGGAAGCCGGGACCGCGATCGGTGACCACCAGTTCGGCGAAATTCTCGCTGCGCCGGGTGATGATGCCGATGCACGGCTCTGCTGCGCCTTCCTGGGCGTCCGCCGCGTTGCGCAGCAGGTTGTGGATGATCTGCCGCAATTGCGTGGCGTCACCCCACACCGGCGGCAGCTTGGCGGCCAGCTTGGCCTCGAGCGTGGCGGCCGAGGTTTCGTAGAGCGCCAGCACGTCGCTGACCAGCGCATTGAGGTCGACCGCGCTCAACTCCGGCGCCGGCATTCGCGCGTAATCGCTGAAATCAGTGACCATCCGCTTCATCGCCTGCACCTGGGCGATGATCGTCTGCGTGGCACGGTTGAGCATGTCCGCCTCGCTGCCCGACAAACGGTCGGCGAGTTTCATCTGCAGCCGTTCGGCGGAAAGCTGGATCGGCGTCAGTGGATTCTTGATCTCATGTGCCAGCCGGCGGGCGACTTCGCCCCAGGCGGCGCTGCGCTGCGCGGCGATCAACCGGGTCACGTCGTCGAAAACGACGACGTAGCCCCCATAAGCGCCGGTGGTCAGCGGAGTGCCGCGCAGCAGGAGCGTCTGCGGCAATCCGCCGGGATGATCGAGTTCGATCTGTTCCTGCCATTCACTGTCCTCGTGCGCGGCAAAAGCGCGGCGGATCGATTCGCCGAGCACCTGCTGGCGCGGCCAGTGTTCGGTGGCCTGTCCGAGCAGATCGCCGAAGTCGTCGGCGAGAATGGTCAGCGCGCCTTCGTTGATCGTCCGCAACACGAAGCCATGATCGAAAACCAGCACCCCGGCCGAAAGATTGGCCAGGATCGATTCGAGATACGCGCGCGCCGCTTCGAGTTCGGCGCGGTGACGTTCGTTGTCACGCCGCGCTTCGTCGAGCTGACTGGTCATCTGCTTGAACGAGCGGGTCAACACGCCGAGTTCATCACTGCTATGCACCGCCTGCCGCGGCGTGTAGTCGCCAGCCGCCACCGCCTGCGTTCCTTCGGCGAGAATCGACAACGGTGCCGACAGCCGTCGGGCCAGGACGAAAGCCAGAGCAATGGCGGTGAACAAAGCCAGCAGCACGGTCAGTGTCAAGGTCATCGCGTAGATGCGGTTGAGCCCTTCCCGGCCGAGCGACAGTTCCTGATAATCGGCATACACGGACTGCACACTGTCGGCATTGACCGCCAGATTGGCCGGCACCGGATCGGTCAATTGCAGGATCCGCGCTTCGCTCCCCGGACCGGACGCCGGCACGATCACCAGCGTGCGCAGCAGCAGATCCTTCTCGCCGAGAGTCTCGATCACCGAAAAATGCCGCTCCAGACGCGCCCGCCGCAATTGTTCGGCCGACGGCGGCAGCGGCGTCAGCTTGCCCGGACCACCGGTGGTGGTGATCAGCAGAACCCCGGCGCTCGAATACAGCGCCGCCGACTGGACGCTGTTCAGTTCGCGCAGACGGTTGAGTTCGATACGACGCTGCGCTTCGCTGCGATCGCTGAGTTCGACCGCCATCGACTGCGCCTTGCTGACCAGATCGGCAAGCAGCGAATCGAGCGTGCTGCGTCCGAGGTTGAGCCCGGCTTCGAGTGCTTTTTCGACGCGCACGTCGAACCATGTCTCGATACTCTTGGTGACGAACTGCACCGAGACGGCGTAGATCAACACTCCGGGAATCACCGATATCAGGCCGAACATCAGCATCAGGCGCAATTTCAGCCGCGAGCCGAAAACCTGCGCCCGGTATTCGCGCCACAAGGCCTGCAACTGCCAGGCGATCAACGCCAGGAGCGACAAGGCGACGAAGGCGTTGAGCCCGAGCAGCCAGGGATAATGCCGGGCGAACAGCGCCGTGTTGGCGCTGGCGGAAGCCAGCACAAAGAGCAGAATGCCGCCGAACGACGCCGCGGCAATGATCAGCCACTTCATCTGCCGTCGCCGTTCGCCGCCTGACCGATCTCGGCCAGGGTAAAGAGCCAGCGCATCCAGTCGGCCGAAAGAGTCCACTCGCGGTTGGCCAACGCGGTGACCTGGAAGGTTTTCGGCATCTGCGTCAGATCAAGGCGCAGACGCACCGCCGCCTGATACGTCTGATCACCCTTCAACTGCCCCTTGTCGAGCACGTGCCAGTTGCGGGTGCGCGCCAGAATGCGCAGCGCGTCGCCGAGTGTCGGAAAACTCTGATGCAGATTGCCACGAGTCAGCCGATACTGCCGCGTCAGCGCGTGATAAGACAACTGGATCGACCGGCTGCGGCTGGCGACCTGCTCGTCGAACCAGTACCAGCGCGAGCGGTTGAGTTCGAAATCGATGACGAAATACAGCGAAACGCCTTTGGCGATCGCGTCTTCCAGCCGGGGATTGAGGGTGAGATCGAAATCGGCGTTCAACACGTAACCGTCGTCGTCGCCAAGCAACTGCGCCCCGCGGGCGGTAATATCAGCCGCGTTCGCCAGCAGGGAAAACAGCGCCAGCAAGGCGCCGATCAGCCCGTGCCGCCAACCGGGACTAAGACGCTTTTTCCAGCAAGGCATAGAAAAAGCCATCGTGTTCCGCACTGGGAAGCAATTGTTGACTGCGCTGCCGACGCGCATCGGGGTGACGGTAGAGAAAAGCATCGATCTGGGCACCGTTTTCCTCGGGAAAAAGCGAACAGGTCGCATAAAGAAACCGCCCACCGGCCGCCAGCAGCGGCCAAAGGCGATCGAGAATTTCGCTTTGCAGCGTCGCAAAACGCCGAACGTCGCTTTCACGGCGCAGATACTTGGCGTCGGGATGGCGTCGGACGACGCCGGACGCCGAACACGGCACATCGGCCAGGATGGCGTCGAAAGGCACGCCGTCCCACCACGAAAGATCCCGGCAATCGGCGACGCGCACCGTAGCGCTCAGCCCGAGCCGCCGCAAGGTCTCGCCGATCCGCTGCACGCGTTCCCGATCGATGTCAATCGCCGTCAATGCGATATCCGCTAGTTCCAGCAGATGGGCGCTTTTCCCGCCCGGCGCGGCGCAGGCGTCGAGCACCCGTTCGCCATCGGCCGGCCGCAGCCACTCGGCCGCCTGCTGCGCGCCGGCATCCTGCACCGACACCCAGCCTTCGGCAAACCCCGGCAAGCGCTCTACGGCTACCGGTTTGTCGAGCAGCAATGCCGCGCCGCCCAGCAATCGCCCCGCCAAAGCGCTGGCCGATGCATTCACCGATCCAGCCGCCGAATCGGTCGTTGATTCGCCAATCGACGCGTCGATCGAATCGCCAGCCAGCTTGCCGCCTGCTTCACCGACTGCTTCACCGCTCACTTCACCGGCCGACAACCGCGCCAAGTAGTCGGCAGCCGTGACGTGCCGACGGTTGACGCGCAAGGTCATCGGCGGCGGCGCGTTATCCGCGGCGACGATCGCCGGCCAGTCCGCCGGATACGCGCGCTGCAGCCGTTTCAACCACCAGCGCGGATGCTGATGCCAGGCCACCTCATCATCGGCGCGCGCCGCTTCGAGAACCGTCCGTTGCCGCAGATAATTGCGCAGCACCCCGTTGACCAGCCCCTTGTACGCGCCGCCGGAGATTTCGCCGGCGGCGCTGACCGCCTGATCGACGACGGTATGCGCCGCCTCCGGTCGCGAGCGGAGCCGATACAGCGCCACCAGCAGCAGCGCCTCGCCGACCGGGTCGGTCAAGGCCCGCTGAAGCAGCCGGCCGAGAATGAATTCCCCGTGTCCATAGCCGCGCAAAGTCCCGTAACTGATTTCCTGCACCGCCGCCCGTGTCGTCGGCGGCCGGTCGCGGAACACCGCCAAGGCCTGTGTCAGGCTGCGCCCGGCACGCACCGCGGCAACGACCCGGGCGGACAACGACAAACTGCACGCCAGAGAATCCGGCGCCAGCGAACTGGCCGGAGCCGTCCCGGCGACTGCCCCTCCCGCCGCCCCGAGGGCTTCCCGCTTGACAACCCGCCTCACCCGTAACGACGGCGAAGACGGCAAAGATGACGATGGCACGGCCCGCAAGAGCTCCTGAAATGGATCGTCGAGTTTAGCACGTTGGCGAAAGAGGCGAGAGCGCGGCGAATCGGCCTGAATCCGCTGGATCGGCAATCGCCTTACATCGCTTTTGGCATATCGTGTCTGGCGCGTCGTAGCCGATCGGCGCCCAAGTCAACTCACCACAGGAATAGCGGCGGTAACCCGTTATATTTCACCGACGACAGTGCCAGAAGTGCTGCAGGCGCTACGGAAGCCCTTCACGACGCCACCACACAGAAACTCAAACCAGCGCCTCCAGTCGGATGGCCAACAGAAACAGCCTGTGAATAGTGGCTGGCCAATCGGCAGGCAACCAATGACGCGAGCCGACATCGGCGAGGTATTCGGCGGTTGTCCGCAGCGCAGCGGCCAACGTCCGCGGTTTGAGTAAAGTGACATCCAGCGATGAATGTTGCGACAAGGCGCCCAACGCGCCTTCCAGACGATCCATCCGTTGCGCAAATGCGGCTGCCGAGAACTCACGGCTGTCGACTTGTCTGGCGGCAAGTATCAATCCTTGTACCGCGCGGATGGTCTGGAATACAGGGTTATTATCACGCGCGGCTTCCAACAAGTCTTCAAAAACCAGAACATGTTCCTGCGACTTGATGAGAATATGATGTTTTTCAAAACGTTGCTTGATATCCTCCTGATACTCATCCAGCGCATCGAATCTTTCCTTGATGTCCTGCGCGCTCCTTTGCAAACTCCAGATGAAGACGGTAACCGCTAATGCCAGAATCGCCAGTAGCCATGCAAACAGCGTACCCCAGAAACTGAATTTTTCATTCATTTCCTTCTTCAGCGTTTCCTCCAAATCCCTTTTGAGCGTTTCCTCTAAATTTTTTCTAACCGAATCAGTTATTTGATTTTTCTGCTTGGGGGTTTTATCCGAATCCTTTGCTGTATCGGCAGCCGAATTCTGGGTAAATTTGTTCCCAGCAGGCGGTTCTCGAGAAATGCCCGGCGAATCGAATCCGTTCGCCTTCAATATCATGAACATCAAGATGCCGAAACCCAACCCCGTAAGAATGGTATACAAACCCGCCCATACCGATTCTCCCCAATATTCCAAACGCGAAGCGTGGTCTACGCGGGTTTCGTAAGATTTTTGGCCAATAGCCAGCAGGGCCAACCACCCTCCCAGAAACGTCGAGCCCAGGACATACAACTTTGCGGACCATGAACCGCTTAGCCAAGTCACGCTAACGGCAATCAGCACCAGGACTACAAGCCCGCTAACTGCACCCAGTCGACAGCGCGCCGTCACGGACAGCATGTTCATTCTGCTACCCCAGCGCTATTGCCGTTTTCCAGTGCCGGCCACGCTTGCCATGCTTTTTCGAGTGCGGCGTAGAATTCTTCGCCGTCCCGCACCAGTTTGCCCACAACGAACTGCTCCAGAATCGATTCGGGTTTTCCCCCGATCAATTCCTGCACACTCGAATCCTCCGCCATGGCCCAGAAAGTGGGACTGATCGACGCATAGACATAGCGTGGCCAACTGTTATCACGTCTCATGGGGTCTCTTCTTTGTTGCCATAGCCAATAGCCGAGTGCCTGGCCGGTATTGTTGGCCGTGGCATTCCGGCCAAGTTTCTGCCGCGCGGACAACAAGGCGGCTGGCAATTCCTGGCCGATGAACTGCAGATCGATGACCACCAGGCCGATTTTTTTGCGTTCTTCCGTGTCATTCAACAGATTGAAAGCATCACGCAGACAGGTGATCAGGCGCGTCGAAATTCCGTGCGTTTTCAGGGTTCTGACGACGAACAGCATCGTTTCGGGATCATCGTCGACAATCAGTACGGTTTTGTTTGCCAATGCATTTTTCAGATCGGCCAATGCCATCCCTATTCTCCTCGGTGTTCATCGTCCACGGTCTCCGGTGTCGCCAACGCCAGAGGCCAGCTAAAACCCGCCACCGCCAAATGGTTCGCCTCATCGTTTTCGAGGCGAAGTTGCTGCCCTTGCTCCTCGATGAGCTCGTTCGCCAAGGAAAGCCCGAGATGCGTCCGCAGCGCCCGCCCGCCCAGATCCAGGCGTTCGCTCGCGTTCCGGAAATTCCCCTGCCGAATCGAGTCGCTGAACCCGCCACCACTGGACACTTTGAACTCGACCGTCTTCGACCCGTGGTTCACGGCCAGTTGCACGGGAGTTCCGATTTCCCCATAACGGAAGGCATTATCGATCAAGATCCGAGCCACCCGAATCAATTTCTCTGCCGCCGGCACCGCGCCGGGCGCCAGGCGCTTCGGGGGAAAGAACACCTGCCATTCCTTAAATCCGGCCCAGGCGGCGGCACGATGTCGGCCATAAGCGTCCAGTTTGGCGAACCAATCGCCACCGGTTTCCGCACCATAGGTGAACATTCGCGTTCTTCCGTCCGTATTTCCGATCCGCTCGAGAAAAGCATTCGACAGATCGCGCAGATCTTCGATATCGTACAGCGTGCTCTGAATTTCTTGACGAAGCGCTTCGGAAAGAGACTGATCGCGCAATAGCGTGTTCAACGACTGGTAGGGTTTCTGTATCCCGCTGCGGATTTCGTGCATCACCGCGCCGTCCCAAGTGTCCGCGCTTGCTCGTGCGGCGTCGAGTTCCAGATAAGGAAGCGCGGTATCGACCAGGGCCTGCAGATTGTCGATTCGTTCTCGGGAAAAATGATACGGGCGTTTGTGCTGCTCCAGAAGAACGCCAAGCAAGGTGTCGCCTTTCGACAACACCGGCAAGGCGACGGTTGTCAGGATTTCGTCCCGCGCCCATTGAAACAGATCATTCGCTCTCTGGTCGTCCATTGCCGGCAAATTCTGCCAGTCCGCCAATTCAATCTTTTCGTGTTCAGGAAAATCGTGCCAGTTCGGTACGATACGAAGTTTTTTCGATCGGGCACATTTGGCAAGGGCAAAGTTGGCCGAAAGAGGAAATTGCTGATTCAAGAGTTTACCCGTGGTGTCCACCGCCACGGTCAGCGACTTGCTGGCGGCATCGTAACGGGCAAAAACGACCGAACTGTTTTTGCCCGTCGAATCGAGTTCCCCCGCTTTCATCGCAAAATCGATTAAAGCTTTTTCACGGCCCTCGCGCGAATCTGCCGCTCCCAAGAGCTGTCGCAAATTTTTAAGTTGTTGGCTTTGTTGTTCGGAGTGTCGGTTTTGCCGCTGCGCCCTCTCCTCGCCCACCTGTTCGATGGCCTGCAACACCAACTTCTCGACAATATTGACGCGTTCTACGATCTGCGCCTTTTCTTGACCGAGATCGTTAGAGGCCGTTGCATACACCTGATCTGGGGATGAAGGATTAGCTGGATTCGGCAGTCTGTCGAAAACCATCCAGCCGAGCAAGGATTCGAGACCCTTTGGTTGCCTTGCAGATTGCGGCGGCTGCTTTCGATAAACAGGTATTTCCAGCCTGGCCGAGAGTGCCGTCGTACCGACAAGCGTGTTCCAGAATTGAGTGTCTAAATTCCGATGCCCCTCTTCGGTCCAACCACATGATTCGCGTGCTTCGTACACCAGATTCTTTTTCTTGAGCAACAACAAAGAATCGTATCTTTTGATGAATTCTTCTGCGCGACTCAATAACCCTCCTGTTAATGTCTTGGCGATCGGCAATACCTCGTCGCTTGGCTGCCATTTTTCTTCGAAATAAACAGGATGGTTGGCGCGCGTCAATTGCAGAATCCGTGTTTCTTCCTCCGGCAGTTGATCGATTTCATAATACCGTCCGCGGTGAAAGCCGACTTCGGCCATCAGTTTGAACAGATTTTCGACCGCATCATCCGGCGTCGGCGGTTGCCACGACTTTGGGCACTCGATGCCGTATTGCCAGAGAGATTCCGGAAAATCTTTGCTTTCCTGCCAACGACGAGCAACGGTCACCACTTGGTACCAACCCATCGCGGTATTGGGACGACTCCACGGCAGCCAGCCGCGGTGAAGCTTGACCACTTCGTGCCCATTCATCAGAGCGGCTACTTCGATTTCATCAAATTGGGGTAGTGGCCAAAAAGCTGCTTTGTTCATATCGGCGGGATGCACACGGTAGCGTCCCTCGCCAGTGTGGATCAGCCGGCGGCGACGTGGCGGGGTGATGGCCTTTTTTGCAATTGAACTGGGATCGCGGTTTGCCGTTTTGGCCGGTAAGACATCTTCCCAGCGCAGCGGTTTGTGCAGCCGGCGCAAGCGTTCCAGCCCGTGCGCTTTGACGCTCTCTGTGAACGCTCCCGGCGGCTGCCAACTGGTCAGAATGATCCGCTCAAACGATGGCGATCCCTCGCGGCCCAAGGCGGTCAAGTGTTGCCGCATATCGTCGTCCCGCTGTACGGGTACCCAGTCGAGCAGTAGAAGACTATCGGCGTTTTTCTCCAGACAGCCAATCGCTTCTTGCAGTTGTGTAGCACCGCGCACTCTGGTTAGCAGTTCCGTGCGCAATGTCCAGTGAGAATTTTCAGGAAAACTGTCAGCCGCCGTCTTGATCACTCCCTGTTCGTCATCGAGGAGAATGATTTCGGCTTTCGTTTCATCGGACATGCGGACTCCCGGAATTGGATGAGCGATCGACGTCTTGGCGCGACATTCGCTCGCCGAAACATAGCGGCAGGCGAATCTCGAAAGTGGCGCCAAAAAAACGGAAGCTGTTTTGGCGGTCGAAGACCAGGTCGCCGCCGATGCTGCGCAACAAGGTGCGGGAAATATGCAGGCCCATGCCTTGGCCTTTGCACCCTTTTTCAGTCAGACGCGGGCTGGACAGATTGCGTTCGGCGTCGCGCCCGACACCCAGCCCCTGATCGCTGACGCGGATGCATAAAGGCATGCTGCCCAGTTCGTGCCGCAGTTCGATACGGACCGAAACACGGGCATAAGGACGGCCCCGGCTCCAGTCGACGGCATTGCCGATGATGTTAGCCAGAGCGTGTTCCAACGGTTCGACGGGCAGGGTAACCTGCAGTGTCTTTCCGGCAGGCAGACGTGCAGCGAACACCCGGAATGATGAATCGGCAACCACAGCAGGTCGGCGGTCATCCGTTGCAACATTCCGGCCAGCCCGAGTTGTTCGGGCCGTTCCTTTTTGACGTAAAACAGGCCTTGCTGCGCAAGCTTGAGCAGCTTGCGCAGGGCGTTACGGGCATTGCGGGTGCTCAGCGACGATGCAACGGCGGAATGTTTCGTTGGTTCGTCGGCCAGCGCCGCCAGTTCGCCGCTCAACGAACGCAACTCGTGCAGTACCGCCGCCAATTGTCGGCCGGTCGAAGCGAACAGGTCCTGCTCGCGGGCGTGCTCGCTGACGGACAGCAGGGCGCCGAGGTCGTCGAGATGCCGGCAGCTCAGCGCCGCCAGCTGGCCGAGCGCTCCATGCGGTTCGCAGGCGGACGCCGGGTGCGTCAGGGTGTCGCGGTCGAAAAAAGCAAGGAGCGCGCCTTGCGGCGGCGTGTTGGACAGGGGCGGTTCGCCGCCCGCCGCCTCCGTGCCGAGCGAGGCGATCGGCCAGGCAACGACCCATTCAGCACCCGATGGCGCCACCGTCCACAACGGACCGGACGTCGCTGCGCGCTGGCTGGCAAATGTCTGAGAAAAGAAAACGCCGCGGAGCAGCGATTGCCCCAGCCGGACCCGCCAATTCTCGGACGGGCGCGGGATGCCGTGCCACGCCCGCACTTGCAAGTCGGGCAGTGTGTCGTCGTATTCATTCTCGGCAGACACTTCTTCCGGTGCGTCGATCCACAACGCGGCCAGCGCCTTGCCGGCGGTGCAGAACTGGGCGAGCGCGGCGCGCCCGCGTTCGAGAACGGATTCATCGGAGCGACCAGCGTTCCAGATTCGGTTCCGCTCGTCGTCCGCCAAGTCATCCTGGCGCGGCGCTTGGCCCTTGGTTAACCAGGCGTGCAGGTCGGGAAAGAGAATCGGCTTGACGAACAATGGCAGTCCAGCCAGATACGGCGTCAACCGCCCATCGTCTTGATGCGCACCGCCAGCGCATTTCGTGCCCGGACGTTGTGCCTGCCGCACCGCTTCGGGCTGCGCCGACATCCAGGCGACGCGCACCGCGGAGCGTTCGGGCCGGATTCCCAAATGACGTTCGACCCAGGCATGACAGGCTTTCGAGTCGTTGTGACTGCTGAGATTGAAGTCGCAGAGCGCGTGTGTCAATTGCAAATAATCGATTTTTCCGTTCTTGAGCAGGCCCTGCAGGCTGTCATGGCCGGCAGCAATGTGCGCCGTACCACCCTGGCTGGACACCCAGGACTTCAGTGATTTTGCAAAGGCGGTGTCGTTTTCGACGATCAGCAGGCGCACCTCTCGCCAGATCGGCTGGCCAGCGTCCGAGGACGCGTCATCGACAGTGCCGGCCGTCGGCGCGGAAAAATCCGCGGTCGCCGACTCGCTCGTCGGCTGCCAGAGAAAAATTTGCTCCTCGTGATCGACCAGTTCGTCCAGATGCAGACGCTGGTATCCTGCCGGCGGCACGATTTGCTTCTCGGCGATTTTCTTGCACTCGGTTTTCCACTCTTCGAAGGCCGCGACGATCGAAATGTCTATCCGGCAGTTTTCACGATCAACCCGCTGCAAACGGGCTTTGATGCGGTCGTTCAGGCTGAGAAAACTCGCCAATGGCGCCGCTTCGTCGTGGCGAAAATAGGGTGAAGCCTCCGGAACGTCCTTGGTATTGAGCCAAGCGTCGACCATTAATTTATCGAGCAGCACGACCGCGTTCCGGTCGTCCGGGAAATGGATCACCGAACCGGTGACGATTCCGCCGACTTCCATTTTCTGTTCGTTTTCCCAGGGATTTTTTGCTGGCGTTGCCCAGATCACCGAAGCATACGCCGCTTTGGCAGGGTCCCTCGCCGCGCGCAGATCGTCGTAGATGAATAGTGAAACCGTATCGCCTAAACGGTAAGACTTGTTCGGCGGTAAATGATAACGATGCACTCTGGTTTTCGCTGCGCCGGCAGTTGCTGACGACTTCGGTTCCGCTTCCAGCCCGCCGTCGGGAAACACCTTGATCACCCGCGCCTCCAGATAGCGGGAACTCAGTGTACGGATAGGTGAATGCGGCATCGATATCCCCAGTGTCTGCATGGCCAGCCCCGATTGGTATTATGCCGTTTTCTTGGCATAGTCGCTCGCTTCCCAAGAGCCTTCAGATGAAAACTCGATCTGTCCACGGCAAAAGCGATGGCAAATCGAACATTCATTCCTCTTGGATGCCAGTGGCGGGCTGGCGACTCTGGCGTTCGAGCGGCACGAGTGGCTGTGGGAAAATGGCTGCCCGTTGTGGAATTCCTTTCCTGTACACCGAGAGCCTTCGGCGGGCAGAGTGACGAACGATGATGACTCCGATTTTGAAATTCAGCGTTTTTTGCGCTTTCTTCCGCTGCCGGTCGACGCGCTTCGCCATCCCGTCGGCCGGGGAGCGAGTGGCAGGTTTTTTGTCGAGGCGTCGATTGTGCCGGCTTTTCGGCCTGCTGTTCCTCGCCTCGCTCTCCTGGCCGGCGATGGCCTGGAACGCGGCCGGGCATCGGCTGATCGCCAGCATCGCCTGGCAGCAACTCGATCCGCTTAGCCGTTCGGCGATCGGCCGGCTGTTGCGCCAGCATCCGGACTACGCGCTGTGGCAGGCGCGCGGTCGGGGGGACGATGACGAGCTGAACGCTTTCGTCGAGTCCTCGACCTGGGCCGACGATATTCGTCAGGACCCGCGCTTTTATTCGTCGGGGGAAACGCCGACGCCGACGCTGGCCGGTTTTCCGGACATGCAGCGTCGGCGGCATTGGCATTATGTCGATTGGCCGATTCCGGCTAGCCGGGTTAGCACCGGGCTTCGATCTTCGGACGGCGTTCTCGACCGGCAATTGGCGGCGTTGATCGACACGCTCGGTCAACGCCGGGCGTCGACCGCCGAACGGGTTTATGCCTTGCCGTGGCTGATCCATCTGGTCGGCGACGCGCATCAGCCGCTGCATGCCGCCAGCCGTTTTTCCGCCGACGGGGTGGGTGACCGCGGCGGCAACGAGCTGGCGATCGAGAATCCGTTCGTCGCGCCGCCGGATTCGGCGAGCAATCTGCATCACTATTGGGACAGTCTGCCCGGCGCGCCGTGGTTGCGCGGCGAGCACCTGGCGCGCAAGGCCGAGACATTGCTCAGCCGCTATCCGTTCGTCGACCGGACCGGCACGCCGACGGACTGGTTGCGCGAAAGCTGGCGGATCGCCGAGCGTGAAGCGTATCCGCCCGATAGCGACGCCGCTGTGCCGGTGATCAGCGCCGCTTTCGACGCGCGGAGCAGGGAGATCGCTGGTCAGCGGCTGGTGCAGGCTGGCCAGCGACTGGCGACGTTATTGCGCCGGCTGTTCGGTGACGGCGGGCGGCGCTGAACCCGCCTCCCGGGCGCGCAGAGGCGTTCGGCGTTGTTTCACGTGAAACGTCAGCGGGGTCCGGCCATCGCCCGCAGGCGGGCGACGCGTTCGGCGGTTGCCGGGTGAGTGCTGAACAGTCCGCTCAGGCCGCCGCCCGACAAGGGATTGATGATCATCATCTGGCCGGTGGCCGGGTTGGCTTCGGCAGCCGGCAGGGCGATCCCTTGCGCGTAGGCTTCGATCTTGCTCAGCGCATCGGCCAGCGCCTGTGGATCGCCGGCGATTTCGGCGCCGCCGCGGTCGGCTTCGAATTCGCGGGCCCGCGAGATGGCCATCTGGATCAGCGAGGCGGCCAGGGGCGCCAGGATCGCCACCAGAATGCCGGCCAGCGGGTTGCTCGGCCGGCCGTCTTCGCCGCGGCCGCCGAAAAAGACCGCGAAGTTGGCCAGCGAGGATATCGCGCCGGCCATGGTCGCTGAAATGGTCGAAATCAGAATGTCACGGTGTTGGACGTGCGCCAGCTCGTGCGCCATGACGCCGCGGATTTCCCGCGCGGTCAATAATTGCAGGATGCCGGTGGTGGCGGCGACCGCGGCGTGTTGCGGATTGCGACCGGTGGCGAAGGCGTTGGGCTGCGCTTCGTCGATCAGGTATACCCGCGGCATCGGCAGGCCGGCCTTGGCGGCCAGTTCCTGGATCGTGCGGTAAAACTGCGGCGCCGAGGTTTCGTCGACTTCGCGGGCGTTGTACATCTTGAGCACCATCTGATCCGAGAACCAGTAGGCGAACAGGTTCATCGCGCCGCCGAACAGGAGCGCCATCAGCATTCCCGACTTGCCGCCGATCAACGCGCCGACGACGCCGAACAAGGCGACGATCGCCGCCATCAGCAACGAGGTTTTCAACCAGTTACCCATCATTCGACACTCTCCTCTCGATCTGTTCCGGTCCCGAGTCGCCTGGACGCCAGATGGATAATGCGGCAACCCGGCCCGATTTCAAGTCGTCGGGGTCGGGCCGCAGAGATCTCCGGCACGCAGCGGAGTCCCGGCCAGGAATTGGCCGGCCGGCAGCCGCTTGCCGCCGGCTTTCTGCAATTCGGTGAGCCGCAAGGCCGCTGCACCGCAGGCGACGACGATTCCCCGGCGGTCCGCCGCGAGCACCGTCCCCGGCGCGCCGGCGGCATCGGCAAGCACGTCGGCCCGCCAGACTTTGATCGGCCGATCCTGCCAGGTGAAGGACGCGCCGGGAACGGGATCGAAGGCGCGGATTCGGCGGTCGAGCTGATAGGCCGGTTGCCGCCAGTCGAGAATCGCCTCGTGCTTGTCGATTTTCGCGGCGTAGGTGACGCCTTCCGCCGGTTGCGGGGTCGACGGAAGCGGCCATTCGCCGGCCAGCGCCTGGCACACCAGCCGCGCGCCCAGTCCGGCCAGTTTGTCGTGCAAGGAGCCCGCGGTGTCGTCGGTGGCGATCGGCAGGGCTTCGGCGAGCACCACCGGACCGGTGTCGAGGCCGGCTTCCATGCGCATGATGCAGACGCCGGTCTCGGTGTCGCCGGCGAGCAGTGCGCGCTGGATCGGCGCCGCGCCGCGCCAGCGCGGCAGCAGCGAGGCGTGGATGTTGAGGC
>JAVMKC010000083.1:0-2863 GCA_031732795.1 Accumulibacter sp.
ATACCGACTGGTTCGCCGGCGACAACGACATGCGTGGCGACTACCACGGCTATGACGGCCCCTGCCCGCCGTGGAACGACGAGATCGTCCATCATTACGTGTTTACCGTCTACGCGCTCGATATCGAGGCCCTGCCGCTCTCTGGTAAATTTGGCGGCCCGGAAGTACGTGCCGCAATGCACGGGCACATCCTGGCTGAAGCCAGCTTGACCGGAACCTATACCCTGAATCCGCAGCTCGGCGCCTGAGCGATCGATGCCGGCAAAACAAAAAGGCCATGCGCTTGCGCATGGCCTTTTTGTTCTGGGCTGACAAACCTAATTGGCGGGCCGGTCATTGGGATTGGCGATGGCCGCTTTAAGTTTCTCCGACATCGGCATTTGCAGATTGGCACCTCTAGGTGGAATCGGATTCATAAACCACTTGTCGTAGATTTTCTCGAATTCGCCGCTGCGCATCAGGCCGACGATGACCTCGTCCGCCAGGCTTTTGAATGCGGTATCGCCGTGCCGCAGCATGATGCCGTAGGGCTCCGTCGCCAGGCTTTCGTCGAGAAATACCAGATCATCCTTGAGTGGCGAGTTCGCACGCATGCCTGCAAGAATCGCATCGTCTCCGACGTAGGCATCGGCCTCACCGCGGATGATCATTTCAATCGACTCGGCATGTGAACGGCCCATCAAGTGCTGGATCACGATGTTGTTGGCCAGCGCCGCCTGCTTGATCAGGCGATCCGCCGTGGTACCCAGCGTGGTAACGACCCGCTTGTCGGCCAGATCGGCAATCCTCTTGATGCCACTGTTTTTGCGCACCATCAGGCGCACCTCGACAACGTAGATGGTATTGGTGAAGGCGACCTGCTTCTGGCGGGCAACGTTGTTGGTGGTGGCGCCGCACTCCATATCGGCCATGCCCGCCTTGACCATCATGATCCGCGAATTGGTGGAAACATTGATCGGCACTACCCTGACGTCGCGACCAAGTCGCTGCTGTACCGCCTTGGCAATATAGCCGCAGATTTCCCACGAATAGCCGTAAACGGCCGCATCATCCTTGCCCTCGACGACATACGAGAAAGGAACGGCCGCTTCGCGATGCGCCGCGAACAGGTTTCCGGAGCTGGCAATCCTGCTCAGCGTTGGCCCCATGCTGCCGGGGGCAACCGGAGTTTGCGCGGCCACCGGGCTGGCGACAGCTAGCATCGCAGCGCACAAAGTCAGCGTGGAAAGGATGTGGTTCTTGATTTGGCGTAGTTTGTTCATGACCTGACTCTTCATTTCTTGCCTGCCGGGGTGCTGCTTTCGCGGACGATGAGCCAGTTGTTGCCGGCCTTGACAAGTTCGAGCGTCTTGCGCGTCGGTTCGCGGCGCAAGTTGTCGTCGTAGTCCTGCACAAACTCGGCGATCGCGCGGTCAAGCCCGCTCGGGCGAACCTTGAGGCTTTGCATGTCGACCGACGCAGCCAATTTCTGCGCAAAGCGCGCCTTGACCGCGTTGGCCCATTCGGCACGACTGATTCCGCCCTCCGGCCGGAAAGTTGAGGCGTACAAGGCGTCGTAGGCGGCGAAATCCTTGCGTGCCGACACGGCAGCCCACAGTTTCACCTGCTCGACGACTTCATTCATCGAGCCGGTAGCAGCAGGCGGCGTACCAGCAGGCGCCTGCGGCAACTGGAAGGACTGGGACTGCGGCAAGGCATACGAAGCACGATTGGCTTCCAGCATGGCGAGCGCCCGGGCGTTCAGCGCATCACGGTCGATTGATGCAACTGCGACCGGCACGGCGGCACACGATTCGGCAGCATCGACGCTGCTCAACTGGCCGGGGTCGGGCGTGTCGACATCGAGCTTCTTCAACTCCATGAACTCCAGCAAGGTGCCCATGCCGGCATAGGTGCGCAGGTAGGCGAGCGAGAGATCCATGTCGGCATTGATCGCCGAGCGGCGGGCAGAGAGCAACTCGTTCTCGGTGTCGAGCAGGTCGAGCAAGGTTCGCTGCCCGACATTGAACTGGTCGCGATAGGCATCGCGGGTCTTTTCCACCAGGCCTACCTGGATGTTGAGGAAGGAGACCTGTTCGCGCAGGCGGTTGACGTCGTTGTAGGCGATCGAGAGCGTCTGCCGCGTGTCGCGACAAGCCTTGTCGCGCAGATCGACAGCCAGGTGCTTGCGCTCGATGTACTGGCGCTCGCGAGCGCGGTCGGAACCACCATTGAAAAGATTGTAGGTCAGCACGACTTCGGCGACGTTATTGGTGCGATCACCGATCACGCCAAGATAGTTCTCGGCATTGTCGGTACGGGCACGAAAATCCAGCCTTGGCGAATAGGCAGCGCGACGGACGGCGATGTCGTAATCGGCCGCCTCAATATTTTCCTGGGCGGCCAGCAAGGCCGGATTGTTCTTGAACAGCTTTTCAAGCGCCGCCTTCTGGCTGGGCGGCAGGGCTCGGCTAATCAGCGCCGGCGAGAAAATGACCTGCGGCGGCTGGCTGTTGACAATGCGCTGGAAGCGCGCCGTTACGTCATGCAGATTCGCCGTTTCGGTTGTCAGATTGACTTCGGCCAGTGCCAGGCGGCTTGCCGCCTGCTCAAGGTCCACGCGGCGACCGACACCTGACTGGGTGCGGCGCAGCAACTGCTCGAAGGTGGCGCGGTGCGAGACGTAGTTGTCTTCGGCAAGATTCACCAGGAAACGGTAGCGGATCACGTCGAGATAGGCACGCGCGGCCTCCAGGGCGATCGCCTCGGACGCGTCAAGCAACTCGTAATAACGAACCAGTTGCGCCTTGCCCAAACGCTTGACCTCGTTGCGCGTGGCAAAGCCGTCGAACAGCATCTGGTTCAAGCTGACCAGCCAGCCATT
>JAVMKC010000084.1:0-2853 GCA_031732795.1 Accumulibacter sp.
CCTTTTCCTATTCCTTCGCGACTCTGCAGCAACTGGCCGAAGATGTCCTCAAACATGCCCGCGACAAGGGCGCCACGGCTTGCGAGGTCGATGTCTCCGAAGGCTTCGGGCAATCGGTCGGCGTCCGCTGCGACGAGGTGGAAACCATCGAGTTCAACCGCGACAAGGGCATCGGTATCACCATCTATGCCGGCCAGCGCAAGGGTTACGCCAGCACCTCCGATTTCTCGCCGCAGGCGCTGCGCGAAACGGTCGAGGCGGCGCTCGACATCGCCCGCTTTACGGCCGAGGACGATTGTGCCGGCCTCGCCGACGCGGCCCTGATGGCCAAGGATGGCCCGGATCTGGATTTGTACCATCCGTGGGCGTTGACCGTGGAAGACGCCATCGAAACCGCCCGCCGCTGCGAACAGGCGGCTTTCGATACGAGCCCGTTGATCAGCAATTCGGAAGGTGCCTCGGTATCGACGCAGCAGGCACATTTCGTCTCGGCCAACAGTCTCGGCTTCATGGGCGGCTACCCGACTTCGCGGCACTATATTTCGTGCTCGGTGATTGCCGGCGAGCAGGAGTCGATGCAACGCGACGATTGGTACACCACCCGCCGCGATGCGGCCGAACTGGACGATCCGGCCCTGGTTGGCCGTACCGCCGCAGAACGGGCAGTGGCACGGCTGGGTGGGCGCAAGGTGGGTACCGGCGAGTTTCCCGTGCTGTTCGAGGCGCCTCTGGCGGCCGGGTTGATCGGCAGCCTGGTGCACGCGGCGAGCGGTGGCGCGCTCTATCGCAAATCCTCGTTCCTGCTCGACCAGTTGGGCAAGCGAGTGATGCCGGAGTTCATCAACATCGGCGAGCGACCGCACATCCCGCGCGGCCTTGGCAGTTCGGCATTCGACAGCGACGGTGTGGCGACACGCGACCGCGAAGTCGTGACTGCTGGCGTCCTGCAAGGCTACTTTCTCAGCGCCTACACGGCGCGCAAGCTGGGCATGCAGACGACCGGCAACGCGGGCGGCAGCCACAACCTGATCGTCGAGCCCGGCGCCCTCGATCTTGCCGGCCTGCTGGCCCGGATGGGGCGTGGCCTGCTGGTCACCGAACTGCTCGGCCAGGGCATCAATTACGTGACCGGCGACTATTCGCGCGGTGCCGCCGGCTTCTGGGTGGAAGACGGCAGGATCGCCTACCCGGTCGAGGAGATCACCATCGCAGGCAATCTCAAGGCCATGCTGGCCGGTATCGTCGCCGTCGGCAACGACGTACACGTGCGGGGCTCCAAACAGACCGGGTCGATCCTTATCGACCGCATGACGGTCGCCGGCGAGTAGGGTCAGTTAGGGTTTTCCGCAGGTCGTCAAATTTTCGGGATTGGCTAGAATCGGGGTGCAACTACCTTGACGTGCCAAATTACCCTGGAGGAGACAATATGCAACGTCGTGATTTTCTTGCCAAAGCGGCGCTCGGTGCGACAGCCGTAGGTTTGGCAGCCTGTGGCAAGCAAGAGGAACCGAAAGCCGCAGCACCTGCTTCAACACCGGCGGCGCCTGCAGCGCCAGCTGTAAAGGGCGCGCTGCCGGAAGTAAAGTGGCGCTTGACGTCCAGTTTCCCGAAGAGTCTCGATACCATTTTCGGCGGCGCGGATGTACTCGCCAATCGCGTCCGCGCAATCACCGGCGGCAAATTCGACATCCGTGTTTTTCCGGGGGGTGAAATCGTTCCCGGACTTCAGGCGCTCGATGCGGTGCAGCAAGGTACGGTCGAATGCTGCCATACCTGCTCCTATTACTACGTTGGCAAGGACAAGACTTTCGGCTTCGGCACCGCCATTCCGTTTGGCATGAACAATCGCCAGATGAATGCCTGGATCTACTACGGTGGCGGCCAGAAGCTTCTCGACGATTTTTACAGCAATTACAACGTGCTTTCCTTCGCTGGCGGCAATACGGGCGTGCAGATGGGGGGCTGGTTCCGCAACGAGGTCAAAACGCTGAAGGATGTTGAAGGACTCAAGATTCGTATCGCCGGTCTTGGTGGCAACGTCTTTGCGGCGCTCGGTGCCGTGCCCCAGCAAATCGCCGGTGGCGACATTTACCCGGCGCTGGAAAAAGGCACCATCGACGCCGCCGAGTGGGTGGGACCCTACGACGACGAGAAACTCGGTTTCTTCAAGGTCGCCAAGAACTATTACTACCCGGGCTGGTGGGAGCCGGGTCCGGTCATCCATTTCTTCGTCAACAAAAAGGAATGGGAAAAGCTGCCCAAGGAGTATCAGGAAGCATTCCAGGCGGCAGCCTATGAGGCCAACGTGACGATGATGGCCGAATACGACCACAAGAATCCGCCGGCGCTGTCGCGACTGCTGCAGCAGGGGGTCAAGCTGCAAGCCTATCCCAAGGACATCATGGAAGCCGCCTTCAAGGCTGCGCAGCAACTGTATGCGGACGAGTCAGCCAAGAATCCAGCCTTCAAGACCATCTTTACGGAGTTCGACAAGTATCGGAAAACGCAAAATGCCTGGTTCAGCGTCGCCGAATATCGAATGGATGGCTTCAATCAGCTACATAATTTCTAATTCGGCCTGATGCGGTCGACGACAAAAAACCCGCGATTTTCGCGGGTTTTTTGCGTTTGATGCGGGAGAGAATCAACTTTCCAGCAGACTGCGCAGCATCCACGCATTCTTTTCGTGAATCTGCATGCGCTGCGTCAGCAGGTCGGCGGTCGGCTCGTCGCCGGCCTTGTCGACGATTGGGAAGATGCTGCGTGCGGTCTTGGTCACCGCTTCCTGGCCGGCGACCAGTTGCTTGATCATCTCGGTGGCGCTCGGTGAGCCTTCGCTTTCCTTGATCACCG
>JAVMKC010000085.1:0-14837 GCA_031732795.1 Accumulibacter sp.
TCATCCCGATGACATCACCTCGGAATATTTACAGAAAGAAAGTTGCACTGCCTTCTTTTACAGCATTTCCTTATGCATTATTTTTACGAATAATGGAATCAATTGCTTGGCAGGGGCAGAGCGCCTGGTCGTTGATGAGGCTGGGACTTGTGTAAAGACGATGTCTTTTACAGGCATCTCCCAAGATAATCCGGTCAATCACGAATCACGGTTCGCGCCGCCGCGCTGCCCTTAGCGCAATCGGTCGATCCATTGCACCATCCGTTCAGCCGTTTTCTGCCAGTGGGCGTCGAGCATCAGCGTATGGCCGGCACGCGGGATCACGGCCACTTCGGCCTGCCAGCGCACGGCGGTGAACCCGAGCGTCGATGGCGGAAAAACGGCGTCGCCTTCACCGCCGACGACCAGCACCGGCAGCCTGGGACGTCGGCCACCCAGACGGAAAGGCAATAGCGACAGATCAAACAGCGCCCGCCGTGATTCGCCTTGAAAAAGCGGCACAAAACGGATCAGATCGGCTAGCGTCGTTTCCGGTGAATAGTAGACCTGACGCAGGGTACGCAAAGCTTCCTGATTGAATTCTCCATGTTGGATTCGGGTCTGCTGCGCAAAAAAATCCGGATCGCTGAAGGCGAGTTTCATCGTTGCGCCGAGAATTCCGGTTGGTGGGACCGGGGCCATCAAGATTGCCGCACGGACGGGCTGACGTTCGAGAAAACGTTCGACGACCACCGTGCCCATCGAGTGGCCAATGACGATCGGTGAACGGGAAAATCCGTGGACGGCTTGTTGCAGATCATCGACATAATCGTCGATTCCAAAGGCGTCGAGTTGATGAGCTCCTTCACTGCGGCCATGCCCGGAAAGGTCGAGAGCGTGGCAATCGAAGCCTCGTTGAGCGAACCAAGACAAAAAATAGACGTCCCAGCAAGCGGCCGTGGCATAGCCGCCGTGTACGAAAAGTAACGCCGGCGCTTCGGGAGTCGTGCCAGACCCGGGACGATGCAGAATATTCAAAAGACGTGATTTCATGATCGTCACCAAAGGTTGAATACTAATTTGTCATTGATCACAGAAAATAATCACTTTAACAGACTACAATACGCCTCCTGCGGATACCGCTGGAGTGACGCACCTGACTTGTCTCCTGGCCGATCGCCTCATGTTTTCCAGTCCGAGACGTTTGCCAAATGCCGATCCTTGATCACTTGATGTCATCAACCACGCCAGCCCACCTGTCTTTCGAGCCACGCATTCTGGTCTGCCTGGCTTCCGAGCAGATCATGCAGAATGCCGTGCCGGCTTTACGTTTGCGCCCGCAGCGGGTGGTGATCGCCGCCAGTGATACGGAGCCGGCCCGCCGAGCCGCCGAACAGGTGACCCGGGTGTTGGTCGACTATGGCTGGCCGGCGGAAGCCGTGCGTATCGTCAATCGGCTGCCGGATCATGATCTGGGCGCCATTTCCCGTTATCCTCGCCAACTGGCGGATGAATTGCAACGGGAACATCCCGGTCTGCCGATCGATTTCAACGCCAGCGGCGGGACGAAAGTGATGTCGTTCGGTTTTCTCGGGGCTTTCGCCGGTCTTGGCGACGCCTGGTTTTGCGATACCCGATACAGTCTGCTCGAACACCTCGGCAATGGGCCAGTGCGGGAATTGCCTCCAGACATGCTCAAGCTCGCTGATTTGCTGCAGATGCAAGGTTACCGCGTCGTCACCGACCCGACCTGGGACCCGGTGTTTGCCCGTACCGCTGCTTCTCGCGCATCATTGACCGAGCGCCTGGCTCGCGAAGCGCCACACCTCAACGGTTTTTTCGGTTATGTCAATCGGCTGACCCGCGAGGCCTTGCCGCAGACGCGCACCGACGGCTGTATTTTGCGGCCGTTCCGAGCGGCGATCGTTTCAGGCCGGCCGCTGTTCGACTACAACCATGATCTGGCGCACGCGTTCGTTCGGGCCGGTTTGTGGGAATGGGACGGCGATTGCCTGTTCACCTTCGCCGACCAGGAGGCTGCGGCATACATCGGCGGCGGCTGGCTCGAAGAATGGGCTTGGCTGTGCCTGGCCGGCCTCGAAGCCGACGGGGTGCTGCCAGATGGTCATTGGGGGTCGAATCTGCGCATCGACGCCGGTCATGACGAGCAGGAGCAGATCGCGGTCAACGAACTGGACGCGGCGGTGGTCTGGCGTAACCAGCTACTGTTTCTCGAATGCAAAACCGGTGTGCAGATCAGCACCGAAGGCGGCAGCCAGACGATTCTCAATCGACTCGACAGCTTGCGCCGGCATGTCGGCGGTGCGATGGGTGAAACCTGGTTGTTGACCGCTCGGCGGCTGCAGCCGGGAACGGGCAGCGCGGCTCGTGAGCGCGCACGTACCTATCGCATCCGTCTCGTCGAACCGGAGGAACTGATTCATCTGCGTGACCAGATCAGTGCCTGGATGACGCCGGTTCCGGGCTCGCCGGAAGCACAGAACTACGTCATGGAACGGCGCGGCCGCTGAGAGAGGCGCCGGTCACGGCATCGGCGACGTCATCCCCGAAGTCTTCTTGGCTCGGTTGGCGTGCGCGACCAATGCCGCGATCACGCAGGAGGCGATGCGTGTTTCGGCGGTATCGGCGCGGCTGGTCAACACGATCGGCACCCGTGCCCCGAGAACGATGCCGGCGCCCAAGGCGTTGGCCAGGTATTCGAGCTGTTTGGCGATCATGTTGCCCGATTCGAGGTCAGGGACGACCAGAATGTCGGCACGGCCGGCGACGGCGGAGTTGATTCCCTTGGTTTTGGCGGCGACGATCGACACCGCGTTGTCGAAAGCCAACGGGCCGTCGAGCAGACCGCCTTTGATCTGATTACGATCGGCCATTTTGCACAACGCGGCGGCGTCGAGTGTTGATTGAATTTTCGGGTTGACTGTCTCGACGGCCGAAAGAATCGCCACTTTCGGTTCCGGGTTGCCGATGATGTGCGCCAGATCGATCGCATTCTGGATGATGTCGGCTTTTTCCGGCAAGGTCGGCTGGATGTTGATCGCCGCGTCGGTGATCATCACTGTTCGCGGGTAGGTCGGCACGTCCATCATGAACACATGGCTGATTCGCCGTTCGGTGCGCAGTCCGGTGGATGAAACCACCTCAGCCATCAGTTCGTCGGTGTGCAGACTGCCTTTCATCAATGCCTCGGCGTCATTGGTGCGGATCAACGTCACCGCCATTGCGGCGGCTTCGTGGCTGTGCCGGACGTTGACGATCCGATACTGCTTGAGATCGAGATTGTTTTCGCTGGCCACGGCGCGGATTTTCTGTTCCGGTCCAACCAGGATCGGATCGATCAGTTTGGCGTCGGCGGCCAGCAAAGCCCCACGCAACGATTCACGATCGCAAGGATGGACCACCGCCATGTCGATCGGCTCCAGTCCCTCCGCCCGTGCCACCAGGGTCTGCAATCGGGCGTATTTGTCGGAGAGGGTGATTTCCGGCATCGCCTTGCGCTTGGTGCGGATTTTCTCGGCGGGGGCCAGCACTTCGACGTTGCCGGAAAGCACCAGCAGGTTCTCCTGGTTCACGCAATGGCAATCGAGGAGAATGTGCTGGTTATGAGAGAACTTTTGCCGAACGACCACGGTGACGGTGACCGTGTCGCCGATCGCCACCGAACGGGCGAACTGTATCGATGACTTGATCAACACCGTTCCCGGGCCGGGGAATTGCGTGCCCAAGGTCGTTGAGAGCAGCGAAGCGGTCCACATGCCGTGAGCGATGAAATCGTGGAACAGACCGCTGTGACGGAATTCGGCGTTGGCCAGCGCCGGGTTCATGTCGCCGGACATCACCGCGAACAACTTGACGTCTTCAGGGCGCAAGGTGCGTACCAGCGAGGAGCTGTCGCCGACGTTGATTTCGTCGTAGGTTCGGCTTTCCAGATATTCGAGAGGGGGATCAATGTGCATGGTGAAACTCCAAGGGGACGTCGAGCGTGGTCGGCGGATGGGCGACCTGTCCCGAATCCGATACGTTAAATATCGGATAGAGACTCATGGTCATTCATGATTGTCGTCGGATAAGGGGCGAGGGATCGGGTAACGCGGCGGATGGCCCGGTGGCGTAGCCGTTGGGTGCTCCGTATATATCGAGTTTAGGTCAGAAAAGGAACGGCTGACTGGCTGGAATTACACGCCACACAAATTTCTAAGACCAAAATTGTTCGATAGAAACTCGCAAACGTTACGCGCAATGGTCGCTTCGACGCGATAGATAATCGTGATGCTTTCACCACGGGTATTTGACAAGCCAACAAAGCATAAATGGTCTTTGCTACCACGCTCAGCATATACTGCCGAGAAATTTATGATCTTGATCACAGGAATTTTCGACCTTGGACGCCACCGCGACCCCCGCAAAACTACTGTTCCCGACGATGTATCAATTTCAACGGTTCGTGGTGCGGTCAAGAATTTCAACATAAAGAGCACTGAAACCGTAAGAATGGCGAGACTCAAGCAAACGGCAACCCAGTTACCTAAGTAAAGAATAGCAATGGCCAGTGTTCCGTAAAACAAGCTATTCACTAACCAGAACTCTAACTTACTGGATGAATAGCAGGGAAATGTGACTTTAGCCATGAATTTGCCAGAAAGTAGACAACCTCAGTTGTTGATCAACATCGGTTCCGCTGCTGGCAGTGTTCGACGATGATTGACCGGCGATCGATATCCAATCGTAGATGGCCTGCGAGTGATGAAGAGTTCGAGATATGAGAGAAGAGCACCTTGGCCATTGCGTCGCTGGTGAATTTTTTCAAGTTCCAACGTTTTCTGCTTTCATTCGGTGCGCTGTGCCAACACTGCAGCCGCGCCGACCAGCGCCGGATACGCCGAATGTATGACGAATACCGGCACGCTGGCGAGATAGGCACGGAAACGGCCCTTGTCCTCAAAACGTTGGCGGAAAGGTGAGCGATCGAAAAACGTTCCCAACCGGGGAACGATCCCGCCGCCGATGAATACGCCGCCTTTGGCGCCCAGCGTCAACGCCAGATTGCCGGCAACCGTGCCGAGCATCGCGCAGAACATGTTCACCGTGTCGACAGCCAGCGCATCACGGCCGGCCAGCGCCGCGGCAGTGACCGTCGCCGCGTCCATGCCTGGTGCCGGCTGTCGGCGGACGGTCGCCAGGGCGTTGCGCAGATTGACCAGTCCTAGCCCCGACAGCAGCCGTTCAGCGGAGACATGACCGAAGTCCTGACGTAGAGTATCGATGACCGCCGCTTCCTCGGCCGTGGTGGCGGCCATCGTCACGTGTCCTCCCTCGCCGGACAACGGCAGATATCCATCGCCATGTGGCAACAATCCCGATACGCCCAGCCCGGTGCCTGGACCGAGCACCGCGATCGGCCGCGAGGCTTGGCGGACGTCACCGCCGATCTGCCGCAGTTCGTCAACCGGCAGGAAGGGCAGGGCCATGGCCAGGGCGTGAAAATCGTTGATCACCAGCAACCGTGACAGCCCAAGTTGTTGCCGGAGGGTGTCGATCGAAAAGGACCAGCTATGGTTGGTCATCTCGATCCAGTCGCCGTCGATCGGATTGGCGATGCCGAAAGCCGCCGTCCGCGGCCGGCCGCCGCCGACTTCGGCCAGATAGCTTTCGATCGCCTCGGCCGGACCAGGAAAAGCAAGCGCGGACAGGCTGCGGATTTCATCGATCGCCGCCCCGGGCTGCCGGATCAACGCAAAGCGGGCGTTGGTTCCGCCGATATCGCCCAGCAGGCGGGGATACGTGTCGACAGCGTTCTCAGGCATGGCGGCGGTCCAGTCAACAAAGTCAGGGCGGCAGTATAGGGAGACGATCCGAAGCCGGTCAATCGCCTTGTCAACGATCACCGACAGCCAGCTCACGGCCGACGAGGCCCATTCCGATCGATCCGGCGTTGACCGGGCATGCAAGCGCCTGCCCGTGAAATTGCGTGCATTCGGTGACAGTTCTGCCGGCGGCAGCACATCGAACCAATCGTCATTTCAGGTCGATTGACTTAAAATGCGATTGCTGATGATTGGTCGGCCAAGCCACCTCCACCTCATCCGGGTCTTGGTCATCAGTCATCCCCTGAGGTCGGGCATGCGAGCCCGTCCGTTTCGATATCGACGCCGGCCGGAACACTCCACCGTAGACTCCCCGTATGCCACAGACCCGCTTTTGTATCGCCCGCCATGGCGAAACCACCTGGAACGCCGAGAAAAGGATTCAAGGACACATCGACGTCGGCCTGAATGCCGCCGGACTGGCACAGGCCGAAGCCGCTGCCAATTGGCTGGCCGGAGAAACAATCAGCGCGATTTACAGCAGCGACCTGCAGCGCGCTCGACAGACGGCGCAGCGGATCGCCGCCATGTTCAATCTGGTGATCGAGTTGCGCCCCGAATTCCGTGAGCGGCGTTACGGCCTCTTCGAAGGCCGGACTTACGAGGAATCCCGCGAGGCTTTTCCCGAAGAGTACGGCGCCTTCGAACGCCGGGAACCGGCTTTTATCATTCCGGGCGGCGAAAGTCTCGAACAGCTCAACCAGCGCGTATGCGCCGGCTTGCGGCAAGTGGCCAGTGACCATCCCGATCAGACGGTGGTCGTCGTCACCCACGGCGGGGTTCTCGACATCATCAACCGTCTGGTGCGCGGTACGCCGTTGAACAAAGCGCGCGATTTTCTGATTCCGAATGCCAGTATCAGTTGGATCCGCGTCCGCGATGCCGTCTGGCAGCTCGAATGCTGGGGCCAGACGCAGCATCTGGCGATGGTTGGGCTCGACGAGCTGCCCTGATTCTCAAGGAAAGTCCAGTTCCTGCGGCAGGCCGCGGCGTGTTCAGCGCCGAACCGGCGGCTGCGACAAACAAAGTCGTGACACATTCAACCACGCCGTAGCCCGTTTTCGAGAGATGCTCAGATCAAGCGCTTTAGCGGCGATTTCCCTGACGACATACGCTGGCAAACTGCAGGCCACGCAATCCATCGACAGAGACGGACCGGTCGATGAGCATGCTGTTTTACAAGCGCTGGCCACGATTCCGGGTAGGGAAAAGCTCCCGGTGCTCGTCCACCCGACGCAGCTTCACAAACGTTCGATGGTCACCGTCGCCGGGCGGGCGACCTTGCTTCATGCCTTGGCCCACATCGAGCTCAACGCCATCGACCTCGGGCTGGACATCGTCTGGCGCTTTCCGGGAATGCCCGAACAGTTTTACCGCGACTGGATCAAAGTCGCACAGGAAGAGGCGTATCACTTTCGGCTGCTGAGCGAACATCTCGAAGCACTGGGGTTTCACTATGGTGATTTCCCTGCCCACAACGGGCTCTGGGAAATGGCCGAAAAAACCCGCGACGATCCATTGGCACGATTGGCGCTGGTGCCGCGGACCTTGGAAGCGCGGGGGCTCGATGCGTCCCTGCCGATTCGCGACAAGCTCAAGCAAGTCGGCGACAACCGGGCGGCAGCCATTCTCGACATCATTCTGCAGGATGAAATCGGGCATGTCGCCGTTGGCAATCGCTGGTACCGGTATCTTTGCGCACAGCGCGAACTGGACCCGATTTCGACATACGCCCGGTTGGCGGAGCAATACCATGCGCCGAAGTTACGCGGCCCATTCAATCTGGCCGCACGTCGGGCAGCGGGATTCGACGAGCAGGAACTCGCGATATTGCAGGCGTCGGGCAAATGATCCAATAAACCCGTCGCCGGATAATTCTTCGGGCCACCCCACCCACTTACCAAAGAACCTGCGTGCTGCTTGTCGGAGGCATCTCCTGGATGCCGGATCTATTTTGCTGCTCGGGAATCGCGGTTCGATTGCGATCCGGTTTACAAGATACTTGGTCTGAGGCTTGTGTGAAGAACAGATCGGGTCTTACCAGAGTTTCCACCATGGCTCGCGGGAACGTTCCAGGCCGCGGGCGAAATAGACACTGTTGGGATAATTTTTGCGCATCACCCGATCGGCATCATCGCGTAAATCGGTCAAACCCAACTGGTCGTAGGCTTTGATCATGATGAACAAGGCTTCTTCGCTTGCCGGTGTGTCCGGATAGGTTTTGATGGCGTACTGCGCGCGGTTGGCTGCTGCCAGGTAAGCACCACGCTTCATGTAGTACCGCGCGACGTGGATTTCGAGCGAAGCCAGGGCATAGACCAGATATTTCATGCGCAGGGTCGCGTCGGGCGCGTATTTGCTGTCCGGAAAGCGGGTAATGAGTTCCTTGAACGAGTCGAAGGCATCACGCGCGCCTTTCGGGTCCCGTTCGGTCATGTCCTGGTTGCTGATCGCTCCCAGAATTCCCAAATCTTCATTGAAGTTGATCAGCCCACGCAGGTAATACACGTAGTCGACGTTGGGATGATTCGGATGCAGCTTGATGAAACGGTCGCAGGCGGCAATCGCTGAGGCGGGTTCGAAGTCTTTCCAGTAGGCGTAGGCAATTTCGATCTGTGCTTGTTGCGCGTAGCGACCGTAAGGATATCGGGATTCCAGTTTTTCGAAGTATTTGATCGCCTTTGGATACAGCCCTTCATTGAGGGCTTCTTTGGCTTCGGCGTAGAGTTTGTTGGCCGACCAGCCGGCGGTTTCGTCCTTTCCTTCCGGCAATAGACTGCAGCCCGTCAGCAGAGTGACAACGAACAGTGTCACGATAAACGCTAAACTACGCATGATGAGCAACCCGTCAAAAGAAAAGGTGTCCAGCGAACCGCGCCAAATGGCTGCCGTCGCCCCAGAATCGAAGCGTGGCGATTATAGCGCAAACCCTAAAATCACCTTGACCGTTCCCGTGGAATGCAATGGACTGCGTCTGGATCAGGCTTTGGCACAGATGCTGACGCAGCATTCGCGCAGCCGTTTGCAGAATTGGTTGCGGGCTGGCCGGGTCAGCGTCGGCGATCGGGTCATCGTCGAGCAACGCCACAAGGTGTGGACAGGTGAGCGGATCGAACTGGTCGAAGGCTTCGACGAGCATGCTGAAGAGGCGTCTCCTGAAGATATTCCGTTACGCATCGTCCATGAAGATGACGCGCTGCTGGTCATCGACAAGCCCGCTGGACTGGTGGTCCATCCGGGCAATGGCAATTGGCACGGCACCTTGCTCAACGCGCTGCTGCATTACGCGCCGCAATTGGCCAGCGTGCCACGTGCCGGCATCGTTCATCGTCTCGACAAGGACACCAGCGGTCTGCTGGTCGTCGCCAAGACATTGGTGGCGCAAACGCATCTAGTCCGGCAATTACAGGCACGGAGCGTCAAACGCATCTACTTGGCACTGGTCCGCGGAATCGTCGAGCGCGACGGAATGGTCGATGCGCCGATTGGTCGTCATCCAACGCAACGGACGCGCATGGCCGTCATCCCGGCAGGCAAGCCGGCGCGAACGCGTTATCGGATCATCGAGTCATTCCAAGCAACGACCTTGCTCGAATGCGCGTTGGAGACCGGCCGGACGCATCAGATTCGCGTACATCTCGACTCGGTGGGACATCCGCTGGTCGGGGACCCGGTGTATGGCCATCGCTCCAGTCGAACGCCGCGAAGCTCCAGTTTCCCGCATCAGGCGCTGCACGCCTGCCGTTTGGCCTTGATCCACCCTGAAACCGGCAAGTCACTGCTTTGGCGGTCGCCCTTGCCACCGGCGATGGCGGCACTGATCGACGAACAACGACGGCAGTCTGTTCAGAAGGAGGCCGGTGCGATCGATGATTCGGATAACGACGATGCGTTCGATGATCTGGAAGACTCGGACGTCGAAGTGATTTATGTGACCGATGATTTCGACGATGACGATTCCTCTGAGCAGTGACTCGTGGGTGATTCCCGATTGGCCGGTTTCCGCCCAGGTGCATGCGCTGATCACCACCCGCCTGGGCGGTGTCAGCGCACCTCCATTCGACAGCCTCAATCTAGGCATGCACGTCGGTGACGATCCGCAGGCCGTGGCCGCCAATCGACGATTGCTGAGAACTGCCCTTCCCGGAGAGCCGTGTTGGCTGGAACAAGTCCATGGTACGACAGTGGTCGAAGTAACCACTGCAAGACCGTTGACCATACCAGTAGCCGACGCCACTTTTACCCGACTCGCTGCGCACGTCTGCGCGGTGATGACCGCGGATTGCCTGCCGGTGTTGTTCTGCGATATCGGGGCGACGGTGGTCGCCGCCGCGCATGCCGGATGGCGAGGTCTGCAGGCGGGCATTCTCGAAGCTACCGTCTCGGCACTCAAGGTCCCGGCAAGCGATTTGTCAGTCTATCTCGGGCCGGCAATCAGTGCCCAGGCTTTCGAAGTGGGTGACGAGGTACGCGAAGCGTTCATTACCGTAGACGCCGAAGCCTCGGCTGCTTTCACGCCGAGCCCCCTGATTGACGATCACAAGTGGCTGGCAGATATCTATCTTCTGGCCCGACTGCGTCTGCAGCGCCTCGGCGTTACGCATATCCATGGGGGAGGGGAGTGCACCTTTGCCGATCCACAACGCTATTTCTCGTACCGCCGTGACGGGGTAACGGGACGAATGGCGGCATTGATCTGGCTGTCCGCCAATGATCAGCGGGATTGACGCTGATCCGGCCGGGTGCCGGGATCGTAACCGTCGCGTGGCGGCGCAACGCGACGGCGGCGGCTGGTCAGCCACCACAATAAGGCCACCGGCAACAAACCATAGCAAAAGAAGGTCAGCACGCCTGCGACGGGATGCTCTTCGGTGAAAGCCATCAGGACGGTCACGTACAACCAGCCGATCGCTACGATATGCATCACAAAAACTCTCTGCCGCAGGAAGCCGGGTCAATCGACCGGATCTGCGGGCGAAAACGAAACCCCGTCGGCACTCCGACTGACTGGACGACGCTGGGCGCAAGTGGTTCACCGTCGATAACGATCACTTTGGCATTGACACCGCATAAAGTGCCATGGAGAATCACTTGTTTCACACCGGTGCTTTCTGGCCAGTATTTGAGCATTTAGGCGTTTAGGAATGGCACCTGTCTGGTCCGCACCGTCGCTTTGCGTCGGTGCGGTTGGCAGAAGTGGTAGTCGTGGTGGTGGTATTACGCCGCCAATCGTTTGTCTCGTCAACAGGAAAGGAAAGAACTATGACGCAACGCGTTGCTTTGGTTACCGGTGCCATGGGTGGAATCGGTTCGGCCGTTTGCCAGGAACTGGCCAAAGCCGGTCACAAGGTTGTCGCCGCCTATCATCCGGAATTCGATAAGCCAGAAGAGTGGAAGAAAGCAATGGCGGAAGCCGGGTTCAATGATTTCATCTGCGTCGCTGGTGATGTGTCCGACTACGACTCCTGCGCGGCGCTGGTTGCCGAAGCCGAAGCCAAGGCCGGTCCGGTTGATATTCTGGTCAATAACGCCGGTATTACCCGCGACAAGTTTTTTGCAAAAATGGAACTGGCGCAATGGAATGCCGTCATCTCGACCAACCTCAACAGTCTCTTCAACATGACCAAGCAAGTGGCAGCGAAGATGGCCGAACGGGGTTGGGGCCGGATCATCAACATTTCCTCGCTCAATGGTCTCAAAGGTCAAGCCGGTCAGACCAACTATTCGGCGGCCAAAGCTGGTGTGATCGGGTTTACCAAGGCACTGGCCGCCGAATTGGCCGCCAAAGGTGTCACGGTCAATGCCATTGCGCCCGGCTATGTGGCAACGCCGATGGTCATGGCGATCAAGCCCGAGATCCTGCAGGGGATCATCGATACCGTGCCGATGAAGCGTTTGGCCAAGCCCGAGGAAATCGGCGGCGCCTGCGCTTACTTGGCATCGGATATCGCCGGTTTCATGACCGGATCGACAATGAACATCTGCGGCGGTCTGTACTATCAGTAACCCGGTTCGTGCGGTTTCCAGTGGCTAGCCACTGATTACCACGAAATCCAAAAAAAGCCCGGTTTCCCGGGCTTTTTTCATGCGTGCATCCAACTCGCAGACGCACTCTTGGAGAAGAAAATCCTCTCGTCAGTTGATCACAATGGCCAACGCCAGCGTAGCTGGAGAGCGATCAAGTGCGGGAGAAATGCGCGAAGCGAAACGGCGGGCCGACGAGCAAGAAATGGATGCAAGGTGTTATTCGACCCGTACAGCTCAACGACTTTTGATTTGGGTTTCAAGAAGATCCGACAGCAATAACAATTCGCGCACAGTCCCCAGCAAGAAACCGCGCCTTTCACCGTTACGGTTGTCGCGCAACAGTTTGTCGATGTAATCCGCGCATTCTGGAGTGGCCCAGGTCCGCAACAATTCGCTCTGGATGTGCGGCAGTTGCGCCAAAGTCGGCAAACGGGACATCAATTGCTCGACAGGAATGGCCAGAGCGTCACTGGTCGATAAAGGCGCGAACGAGTTTTCGTCCATTGCTTCCCAATCGGGAGGCGCAACATTGAAATGCTTTCTCAAGCGGATTCCCAGAGCATCAAAAGCGTCGCGCTGGCCATTCTGACGATAAATTTCCAGCAATTTCAGCCACGGCGTCACGGCGACTTGCGGACGATTTGCGATGAACTCTTCAAGAGATTGTGCCGCACCGGCCAGTCTCCCGAAAGAAACCATGATTTCGGCCAGTTCGAGAACCCCAGTCACCTCGTTGTGCTGGTCTGACGACGAGGGCGTCGCTGCTGGGGAATGGCCTGCCGACGTCGTGCCACCTTTGGCATTTCCCGCTGATCCATGATCAAATACAGAGAGATTTTCACTCTCCCCAACCAATTGCCAACGGCTGGTTGGTTCAGACGGTGTTCCGCCGATACTCTCAGGAAGTATCGTCTGAGCCTGCATCGCCACATTGTGCTGCGCGCGACGGCGTAAAAACCATAGCGCAGCTACGGCTAGTACCAGCACCAAAGCGCCTAAAATCTCGTAACGCCGTTCAGTCCAAAGGTTGGATGAAGGCCGATTCGGGGTTCGCGGCTTCATTGGAGTCGCCACGTTCGGCGGAGTGGGGGAACTTGTCGACGCAGATGGTGCCACTGAAGCTGCGGAGGAGGGCGCCGCCGCTGGCTGAGGTGGGCTGACCGGGGGGAGGGTGACTGAAGACAGTGGAGCTACTGCAGCAGAAGCCGGTGCTGGAGAGGTCGATGATGCAGGGGGCGATGCGACAGCGGCTGGACTTTCGACTGCAGTTGGCTGGCCTGTGGCTTTCTGCAGCTCCCGGATCCGTTCATCCAACAAACGGATTTTTTCGCTCAGCAGCCGTTGTTGCTCGTTTTGCAAATCAACCGCCGCCAACAGCCTCGTCTCATCAATGGCCGTTGGCAGCACCTGACTGGCAACGACTGGCGGATTTCCTGGCGGCTGTGATGCAGTGGAGTCGTTGGCAGGTCGGCCGCTAGAAACGATTACCCGATCACCGGTCTTCGAGTTCGTCGTCGTTTCTGGCGACGCCGACGGTTGACTTTGCCTGGACTGTGTCGAACGGGGGCGCAAGGATTTGACCGGCAGCCGAGGGTGCTCCCCTGGAATGCTCAACCAAGTGCCAGCCGACAGAAGGCTTTGACCCCGAGATCCGAAGTCGATATCCGGGTTGGCGGCCTGTAAGGCGCGCAGGTAACGCGCTTGAGCACCAGATTTGCCGGGATGACGTTTCCTGGCCAATTCACGACCTGTGGTCTGACGATCCAGTTGCCGTTCCCATACCCCCTTCGCAGAAGTGGTCAAGTGGCGAGCACGTGGCAGCCGTAGCGATCGATCGCCATCTACCGCACTGCGCACTCGTGTCCCGGGAACGGATACCAGATAGTTTCTGGTTACTTCGGCCCCGCAGCCTTTGCGCAAGCTGAGTTGAACGACCGATTCATTGATTGGCTGATCGGATGAGATACGTAGTCGGTAATGATTGGCGTATTGTTCGAGGGTGACACGTCCGCGAGTGATCACCGGTGCGTTGCTCGTGCTACTGCCTTCTGCACCGATGCGAAAACATTCAGTCAATGGTTGATCACCAACCGAAGCGTCGGTCAGTTCGACTTCAGCGTCCAAGGGCTTACCGAAACCCGAGTAGACGGTCAATCTTCCAAAACCGACGGCTACGGCGTCATCAGTTGACAGCAGGAATGTCGTCAGTAGCGCCGAAAAGAGCGCGGAAAACAACCTATTCGAATGTTTAGTAGTCATCGGCGTCGGATGTGAATATTTTTCAGTTTTTAATTCTATGCCATAGCACATGAAAATGGCTCGAGTCGTCGACGCCGATGGTTTTTTGGCCATGTGGTGGGCTAATTTCTCTGGACAAAGGTGGCCTCGAAAAATCGGACAGTGTGGTAAGTGAGCTTCCCCCTCGGAATTTCGTCTTTTAAGGATGACAACTGCGAGCTTATCTGGGGGGAGGTGACGGCAATGCAACACTCTTTCTGTAAATATTCCGGGGAGATTCCAGATAGCTACAAATTTACAGAATAGATGTTGCGCTAACCCAGATGCCGGGCACGACGATTACTTTTGGTAGCCGCAATCCCCAAGGGTACTACTGGGATGGTGGCGCTTGGCGCGATCCGGCCTACTGGCGGCGACATCACGGCGCACGTGGCGAAAAGTATTACACCGGCCACGGTCATCCGGGCGTTCCCTCCCAGGACGGCCGGCATTGTCCGCCAGGACAAGCCAAGAAAGGTCGCTGCACTCCACCGCATTCGCAGCCCAAGCATGATCTTCCTGACAGAGCTGGCCGCAATCCTTATCCTCACCGACTCCCGTCCGACAAGCATTGCCCTCCTGGACTGGCCAAACAAGGACGGTGCTGACCCAAAGGTTAATGTGAAAGAAGCCCCCTTGTAGGCGAAGGCAGGCCTGACCGGGACCGGT
>JAVMKC010000086.1:0-71159 GCA_031732795.1 Accumulibacter sp.
AAGGTCTATCTCAACTTGAAGGATTGATCTACCTATCTCGATGGAATCGCCACGGGTTATTTACAGAAAGAGTGTTGCATTGCCATGCACTCCGGATTACAGGGGCTCCCTCGTCAGATCTGCATGTTCATCACGTCGTGATAGGCGGTGACCAGCTTGTTGCGTACTTGAATCATTTCCTGGAACGAAATGTTGGCTTTTTGCAGCGCCATCATCACGTCCTGCAGGTTTTCACTGTTGTTGCCGGCGGCAAAATTTGCCGCCTGCGTTTCCGCCTGTTGCTGGGCGGCATTGACCTGGGACAGCGAATTCTGCAACACCTGGGCGAAGTCGGGTCCGCTATCCGCGGCGGCTGGTGCTTCTCCCGGACGCGCCGCGGCGGTGACCGAGGCCGCGCGCATCATGCTCAACATCTGGTCGATCCCTTTGGTATCCATGGCGTGCTCCGAATGTGGTGGCTATTCAAGCAATAATCGCGCCTACATTATGTGGCAGAAATTATTCCGTGAGGAATCCTTCCAGTCGGTATTGTCGCAATTTATGGCGCAAAGTGCGTTCGGACATGCCGAGACGCTCGCCGGCGAGTTTGCGCGAGCCGCCGGCGGCGGCGAGAGTGCCAAGGATATGAGTCCGTTCGACTTCGCGGATGTCGTCGGTTTTTCTGGGTGAAGGCGAGGGAGAGGGCGGGGGCGAAGAAGGTTGGACGGAGACTATCGGGGTGTCGATCGTCGGCCGACCGGTGACGACCGCGGCGACTGGCGGCAGACGTAGCGCCTCGCCGTCGATTTCCTCACCTGCGGCCAGGATGATTGCCCGCTGGATGACGTTTTCGAGTTCGCGGACGTTGCCGGGCCAGTGGTGCTGCTGCAGGGCCTCTTCCGCCGCCGGCGACAGCCGCAGGCCGGGCCGGCCGGCGAGGCCGCCGTGCTGTGCCAGAAAATGGCGGGCCAGCGGCACCACGTCCTGGCACCGCTCGCGCAGCGCCGGAATCTGCAGTGGGAAGACGTTCAGGCGGTAGTAGAGGTCTTCGCGGAACATCCCTTTGCTGACCGCTTCGGCCATCTCGCGGTTGGAGGTGGCGATGATTCGGATGTCGAGACTGACCGGCTTCTTGCCGCCGACCCGTTCGACTTCGCGTTCCTGCAGGACGCGCAACAGCTTGGCCTGCAGTGACAGGGGCATTTCGGTGACTTCATCGAGCAGCAGCGTGCCGTTCTGAGCTTGCTCGAATTTGCCGGCCTGGGCCTGCACGGCGCCGCTGAAGGCGCCCTTTTCGTAGCCGAACAGTGTTGCTTCGAGCAGGGTGTCGGGAATCGCCGCGCAATTGATGGCCACGAACGGTCCGTGATGCCGGGCCGAGTGCTGGTGAATGTAACGCGCCACGACTTCTTTGCCGACACCGCTTTCGCCGGTGAGCAGCACGGTGGTGTCGGTTTGCGCGACCCGGCCGGCCAGGGCGAAGAGATTGGCGCTCAGCGGATCGTGGCTGATTACGCCCTGGTCGCTGAGCGCTTCCGGCAGCCGATAGCGCATGACATGGCCGAGCAGCGCGGCGGGTTCGAACGGTTTGAGCAGGAAATCGCAGGCGCCGGCACGCATCGCCTCGACGGCGCGATCGACGTCGGCAAAGGCGGTCATCAGCACCACTGGTAGCGCCGGCAGGCGATGACGAATGGCCTTGAGCAACGCGATACCGTCCATCGGCAGCATTCGTACGTCGCTGATCACCAGCGAAACGGCTTGCCGTTCGAGCAGTTGCAGAGCGTCTTCGCCGCCGCCCGCGGCGATCACCGTTTGACCGGCCAGCTCGAGCGTGTCGCAGACCGCTTCGCGCAGCGCGGCGTCGTCTTCGACGACCAGGATGGGTAAATTTTGTGTCATTCGCCTTCTTCTTCGGCCATGCCTCGTTCAGCATAGTCGATCGCAGGCGGTGTTGTATCGCCTCAAGGCTGGTGGATAAATCCACTGTGCGCATCTGCGGCGTTGCTCACTTCTTGCCTATCTACTGGATGAATCTCGTCGCGCGCTCGTGCCTGGTATTTGGCCTGCTCGTGACCGTTGCGTGACAACCGCTCAGTGCGGCCCCAGGTTTTGCGGAACCGGCAGGAGGATGACGAATTCCGAACCGGCTCCGGGCGTCGACCGCACTTCGATATTGCCGCCGTGGGCACGGGCAACGCCGAGGGCGATGGCCAAGCCCAGACCGGTTCCCTGACCGCGGGTGGTGAAGAAGGGTTCGAAAATTCGCCGTTGCGTTTCCGGGGTCATGCCGCAACCGGTGTCGCGGACGCCAACTCGTACTTGTTCGCCGTCCCGGTGGGTGCTCAAAGTCACTTCGTCGCCCGATCGGCAGGCTTGCAAGGCGTTTTCGAGCAGGTTGACCAATGCGCCGACCAGGGCTTTGCGATTGCCTTGCAAGACGCTATCGACCTCGCCTTCCAGCCGCAAAGCGACGCGCTGGTCGACGAACAGCGCTTCGACGGTCTGCCGGACCTCGTTCACCCATTCGTCGACTGGCAGCCGTTCGCGGCCGAGGTTTTCGCCGCGCGCGAAAAGCAGCACCTCCTGAATCAGTTTTTCCAGACGTTTGAGCTGGGTACTGGCTTTGCCGGCAAAACGCAGGCGGGCGTTTTCCGTCAGATCCGCCCGTTCGAGGTTGGCGCTGTAAAGCAGGGCGGCGGCCAGCGGCGTGCGCAGTTGGTGCGCCAGCGAGGCGGCCATTTCGCCCATCGCCGCCAGCCGCTGGTTGCGTTCGACCTCGGCTTTGAGCTGGTAGGCGTCGGTGAGATCGTGGATCAGCAGGATTTTGCCGCCGGCGGAATCGAGCGGACTCTCGGCGAGCGCCAGGCGGCGAGAGTCGAGCTGCCATTCGCCGGGCGATTCGGTGGCCGCCAGCCGCGAGCCCACGACCGCCGACCACAGGCTGCCGGGCATGGACTCGCCGAACATCCGACGGGCCGCCGGGTTGGCTTCCCGGACTTGTCCGACGCTGTCGAGGACCACCACGCCGGCCGGCAGGGCGTCGAGCAGCAGCGACAGGCGTTCGGAAAGCGCTTCTTTTTCCTGGTATTGCCGACGCAATTCGCCGTTGGCGACGGCCAACTCGGCGGTCAGCGATTCGACCCGGGCTTGCAGTTCCTGGTACGACTGGGTCAGCGATTGCGAGACTTGATTGAAGACGTCGAAGGCGCGCTGCAATTCTTGCGCCTTGCTTTCAGCGCTCGACATGGGAACGACTTCCAGATGGTTTGCCAAGACGGGTGCGATTAGCCGCTACAATAGCAGAGTATTTAACCGTTTTATTGTGCTTTTTGCCTGCGCTTGCAGGCTTCTCCTGATCCGACGCATGGCGACAGCCGACACCGAAATTCCCGAAACGACGGCCGCGGTCAGCCCTCTCGATCGCGCCCGCGAAGCGTTGGCGCGTTTGAGCAATCGGCAAAAAGTGTTGTTGATGGTCGCCCTCGCGGCGGTAATTGCGCTGCTGGTCGTCGCTGCGTTGATGTTCCGGCAAAGCGACTACAAGATTCTCTTCTCGAATGTCACCGAGCGCGACGGCGGGGCGATCATCGCGGCACTCGAGCAAATGAACGTGCCATTCAAGTTCAACGACTCGGGCAGTGCGATCCTGGTTCCCGCCAACCGGGTGCACGACATACGGCTGCGTCTGGCCACCCAGGGTTTGCCGCGCGGCGGAGCGGTTGGTTTCGAATTGATGGAAGCGCAGAAGTTCGGCATCAGCCAGTTTGCCGAACAAATCAATTATCAGCGCGGCCTGGAAGGCGAACTGGCGCGGACGATCCAGTCGATCGGCGCGGTGCAACTGGCGCGGGTGCATCTGGCGATTCCCAAGCCTAGCGTTTTCATGCGCGAGGAACAGAAACCGTCGGCCTCGGTGCTGCTCAACCTCTATCCCGGACGGACGCTCGAACCCTTGCAGATCGCCGGCATCCAGAATCTGGTCGCTGCCAGCGTTCCACAACTGGCGCCGTCGGCGGTGACCCTGCTCGATCAAAGTGGCGCGCTGATCTCGCAGGTGAAAAGCAAGCTGCTCGAAGCCGGCCTCGATCCGACGCAGGTGAAATATATCCAGGAGGTCGAGGCGAGCATCATCAAGCGCGTCGAAGACATTCTGACGCCGATCGTCGGCGCCGGCAATTTCCGTGTGCAGATCGCCGCCGACATCGATTTTTCACAAGCCGAGCAGACCGCCGAAACGCATCGCCCGAACACCACGCCGCCGGAGATCAGCATCCGCAGCCAGCAAACCAGCGAAACCGCCAGTACCAACCCGAGCGCCCAGGGCGTTCCGGGTGCGCTGACCAACCAACCGCCGGTTCCGGCGACCGCGCCGCTGACGCAACCGCCGACAGCCGGCACCGCCGGCGGCAAACCCGCGGCGCCGGTTCCCGGGCAGATCAACGCCGCCGGCGTGCAGGCGCCGATCGCCAGTGTCGGCCAGCCGCTGAGTACCAGCAAGAATTCGACGATCAACTACGAAGTGGACAAGACCATTCGCCACGTCAAGCAGGCGCTGGGGACGATCAAGCGTCTGTCGGCGGCGGTGGTGATCAACCAGCGCAAGGAACCGGGCAAGGACGGCAAGCTGGTCAACAAACCCTTGCCGGAAGCGGAAGTCAAGCAGATCAACGATCTGGTCAAGGAAGCGATGGGCTTCAGCAACGAGCGGGGCGACACCTTGTCGGTGGCCAACGCCCCGTTCACCGTCGTCGAGAAGGACGACAGCTTGCCGGTCTGGCGCGACCCCGAAACGCGCTCCATCGCCATCGAATTGTTCAAGTACGCGGCAATCGCCGCGATCATCGCTTATTTGTTGTTGGGTGTCGTTCGCCCGCTGGTCCGGACGATGTTGCCGCCGCCACCGATCGAAGAAACGCTCGGTGGTCGCGTCGATGTCGTCGCCGGCGGCGAAGATGAAGAAAACATCGAGGAAGAAGGAGAAAACGTCGTGTTGACTGCCGCCGAACTGCTGGAGAAGAAGATCGCCGAGTTGCGCGCCCTGGCGCAACAGGACCCGCATATCGTTGCCGCAATCATCAAGGAATGGATGGGCGCCAATGGCAGCTGACGACGGAGTCGAAAAAAGCGCCATCCTGTTGATCACTCTCGGTACCGATCATGCAGCGGAAGTCCTCAAGCTGCTCGGTCCGAAAGAGGTGCAGAAGCTCGGCCAGGCGATGACCGCCTTGAAATCGGTGCCGCGCGACCGCGTGGACGCCACGGTCAGCGATTTTTTGGCCGAAGCGCAGAATTCTGCGGCGATGCACGTCGATACCGACGCCTACGTGCGGTCGGTGCTGACCAAGGCTCTCGGCGACGACAAGGCTTCGAACCTGATCTCGAGGATTCTGCAACCTGGCGACACCAACGGCATCGAAGGCTTGAAATGGATGGACGCGCCGACCGTCGCCGATCTGATCAAGAACGAGCATCCGCAGATCATCGCCACGATTCTCGTGCACCTGGCGCCCGATCATACCAGCGACATTCTCAAGCAGTTCACCGAACGGTTGCGCAACGACGTGATCCTGCGCATCGCGACTCTCGAAGGGATCCAGCCGGAGGCCTTGCGCGAATTGAACGAGGTGATGCTGCGCCTGCTTTCCGGATCGGCGAACATCAAGAAATCGGCGATGGGCGGTGTGCGCAAGGTGGCCGACATTCTCAATTTCATGGGCTCGGCCAACGAAGCAGCGGTCGTCGATTCGATCCGCGAATACGATCCCGACTTGGCGCAGAAGATCATCGACGAAATGTTCGTTTTCGAGAACCTGCTCGACCTCGATGATCGCGGCGTCCAGTTGCTGTTGCGCGAAATCCAGTCGGAATCGCTGATTCTGGCGATGAAGGGCGCTTCCGAGTCCTTGCGCGAAAAAATCTTCAAGAACATGTCGCAACGCGCCTCGGAAATGCTCCGCGAGGATCTCGAATCGCGGGGGCCGGTCCGCCTGTCCGAAGTCGAAGCCGAACAGAAGGAAATCCTGAAGATCGTCCGCCGTCTGGCCGACGAAGGTCAACTGGTCCTGGGCGGTGCCGGTGGCGAGGAAATGCTTTGAACGGCACTGAACGATGCGCGAGCTGATCCCCAAGGAAAAACTGACCGCTTACCAACGCTGGGAGGTCGCCGCTTTCGACGAACAGCAGCGTGCCGTGCCGGAGATCGACGACGAACCGCTCCCCGACGCTCCTGCCGGGGAGGAGGTGATGGCGGAGTTGCCGGTCGTCGAACCGATCGTGGCGCAGGAAGTGCCCACGGAACCGGTGATGGTCTTGCCGACTGCCGAGGAAATCGACCAGATCCATCGTGAAGCGCATGCCACGGGCTACACCGCCGGCTACGCGGCGGGTTTCCAGGAAGGCATCGTCGCCGCCCAGGAAACCGCCAAACACATGGCCCAATTGATGGACGGGCTGCAGCAGGCGCTGGCAAGTGTCGACCAGGAGATGGCCGATCAACTGCTGGCGCTGGCCATCGACATTGCCCGCCAAGTCCTGCGGCAAAGTCTGCACCTGCGTCCCGAACTGTTGTTGCCGGTAGTCCGCGAAGCCATCAGCGCATTGCACGTGCATGGGGGGCAGGCGCTGCTGTTCGTCAATCCTACCGACCGGGAACTGGTTCGCGAGCATCTCGGTGAACAACTTTCCCATCGCAATTGGCGCCTGCTCGACGACCCGACGCTCACCGCCGGCGGCTGCCGTGTCGAGGTGGCGGCCAGCGAGGTCGATGCCACCCTCGAAACCCGCTGGCGGCGGGTCATCGAAACCATCGGCGTCAGCGAAGACTGGCTGCCATCCGAAAAATCGATGGCTACCGGCGATGAGCACTCCCGCCGACAATGAGCATCTGCGCGCCTGGCATGACTTCCTCGACGGATGTCGACGCAGTGTGGCGCAGGTCAGCCCGCTGTTGCCGAGCGGCCATCTGACGCGGATCAACGGCCTGGTGATGGAAGCGTCGGGACTCAAACTGCCGCTGGGCAGTTCGTGCCGGATTTTCCCGGCTGGTGGTTCGCCGGTCGAAGCGGAAGTGGTCGGTTTCCATGGCGAACGTCTGTTTCTGATGCCTACCGAGGATGTCTATGGCCTGTCACCCGGCGCGCGGGTGATGGCCCTGGAGATTCCAGCGCTGCCGCCGCGGATCGGCCATCCGCCACCGGCGCGGCGGCGGTCGATCGATCGTGCCAAACTGGTACCGGTCGGCGAGACCTTGCTCGGGCGCGTGCTCGACGGCGCCGGCCGGCCGCTCGACCGTCTCGGTCCCTTGCGCAATTCAGCGCTGCGCCCCTTGCAGAGCCGGCCGGTCAACCCGATGAACCGGGCGCCGATCGACACCGTGCTCGACGTCGGCGTGCGGGCGGTCAACGCGCTGCTCTGCGTCGGCCGCGGCCAACGGATGGGGCTGTTCGCCGGTTCCGGGGTCGGTAAAAGCGTGCTGCTCGGCATGATGGCTCGTTATACGGCAGCGGAAGTGATCGTCGTCGGCCTGATCGGCGAACGCGGCCGCGAGGTCAAGGAATTCATCGAACAGATTCTCGGCGAGGATGGCCTGCGGCGCGCCGTCGTCGTCGCCGCTCCGGCCGATGTCAGTCCGCTGATGCGTCTGCAAGGCGCTTCGTACGCCACCTGCATTGCCGAATATTTCCGCGATCAAGGGCGACATGTGTTGCTGATCATGGATTCGCTGACCCGTTACGCAATGGCGCAACGTGAGATCGCTCTGGCCATCGGCGAGCCACCGGTGACGCGCGGCTACCCGCCGTCGGTGTTCGCCCGTCTGCCGCAACTGGTCGAACGTGCCGGCAACGGCGGCGAAGGCGGCGGCTCGATCACCGGTTTCTACACCGTGCTGGCCGAAGGCGACGACCAGCAGGATCCGGTGGCCGACTCGGCACGGGCCATTCTCGATGGACACATCGTTCTTTCACGGACCTTGGCCGACGCCGGCCATTATCCGGCGATCGACATCGAACAATCGATTTCGCGGGCAATGGTCAACCTGGTCGAACCGGCGCATCTCGACAGCATCCGCCGTTTCAAAACGCTGTTTTCGCGTTACCAGCGTTCGCGCGACCTGATCACCGTCGGCGCTTACGCCGCCGGTTCCGATCCGCAGCTCGATCAGGCCATCGCCATCTATCCGCGTTTCGAAAGTCTTTTACAGCAAAGTTTGAGCCAGCGGGCCGATTTCGGCAGCAGCGTCGCACAACTGCAGACGCTGTTTCGCAGCCCCAGCGGCGGCTGACACCCTGACGTAGTGAACTTTTACATCCGATGGCCAAACCTTTCTCACTGCAGACCGTTCTCGAACTGATGCAGACGCGCACCGACGAGGCGACGCGGCAATTGGCGACATTGCTGGCCGCCGAACAGGACGCACAACGCAAATTGGCGATGTTGCAGCACTATCGAGACGAATATTTCGCCCGCTTCCGTTCCGCTGCGCAAAACGGCCTGCGACCGGCCGACTGGCGCAATTACCAGGATTTCCTCGATCGTCTGGACGAGGCGATTTTGCAGCAGCAACAGGTGCTCGGTTTGCAAAAATCGCATACCGCCGCCGGCCAAGCCGAGTGGCGCCGACAGCACGGCAAGCTGAAGGCGATCGACGCGCTGGCCGAACGTCATTGGGCCAGCGAAGCCCGCCGTGACCAGAAGCAGGAACAAAAGGAACAGGACGCTTTTGCCGCGCGCCGTAACGACGACGAGCCGGCACTCTGACGATCGGCAGGCATCGTATTTGCTTTACGAATGACGATCTGTCGTTCATGAGCATGAAGATGACCATTCAACTCCTTTCCGGACTGCGGCAACCCTTGCGGACCAACGGTGTCGATGTCGATGCCCGCGCCGATGCCGAACTCTCTTCGACGGACCTCGCCAGTACGGGCTTCGCCAGCGTGCTGCAGGGGGTGACGGTTCAACCGTCGGTGTTGCCCGTTGCCGCCGACGACCCAGACGAAAAGCCGGCGTCAGCCGGCGTGGACGACAGTTCATCTTCCTCCCTCCTTGTGGCTACCACGCCACCGATTCCGCTCGCTCCTCCGGTGACGTCAGCGCCGATCGCCATCGACCCGGCGTCCTTGTCGAGTGCTGCCGTCACGATCCGCCTGCCGATCGCACCTGAGGTGTCCTTTGCTGAACTGACGATCGACGCACTGGAAATGTCTTCCCGCGCGGGTACAGCCGCTGCCGGTAATCGCCCGCTGTCGGGCGCAGCGGCCGTATCGGCGGAAGGACAGGACGTATCGGTGGCAACGAGCTTGACTGCCTCACCGACCTTGTCGACACCACCTCTCGCTGCTGCGAGCCGTCCAGCCGATGATTCTGTCGCACTGGCTCCGGTGGAAAGCCGCGTTTTTCCGAGAGATGGCGGCAACGATCGCTCATTCCCGCTGCCCGGCTCCGACACGCTGCTGGCACCATCCGCCGCCACCCCTCCGGCAACACCTGGGCCGTTCGTCAACATCCGTTTGACCGGCGCGTCAGGTCCCGTCGAGGCCGGCGTTACTGCGGCGGTGTTGAACCCCGTTCATGCCCGGACGGAAGCACTGACCTCCCACGACGCCGGGACGAACGCGCAACCCGCCGCGCCAACGGCGATCAGCGGCACGGAGGCAGGACAATCGTCCGATTCGCCCCCGTCAGTCCCTGTGCTGGCCAACGCAATTTCTGCCGCCGATCAGCAACAGCCGGCAAGAATTGCCGATATGCCGGCCGCCCAGCCGACACACGACCAGAGTCAAGTCGAGAAAACAAACCGCACCGAAACGTTCGATGCGGCGCCTGTCGACAGCCCGTCAACGCCTGCTTTGTCGGCCGGCCAAGGGAGCGTGGCGGCGAACAGCGTGGCGAATCCTCCCGCACACGCCAACCCGCCCGCGACGACACACGATCTTCCAACGCCATTTCACGATCCGGCCTGGAGCACGGAATTCGGTCACAAGATGCTATGGCTGGCCCGCAATGACCATCAACAAGCGCATCTCACGCTCAATCCGCCCGATCTCGGACCGATCGAAATCACCGTCAATCTGAACTCGGACAGCACCGCCAGCGCCGCTTTCGTCGCTGCCGACGCCGGGGTACGTCAGACCCTGGAAACTTCGCTGCCCCGTCTGCGCGAAATGTTTGCTTCGGCAGGGATCGATCTCGGCCAGGTCAGCGTTGGCAGCGAGTCCTTCCAGCAATCGTCCGATGGACGTCAACACGCGTCACGCACGCCCCGCGGAATGGCTGATAAGGCTATACTAAGTGTCGATTTAACGGGCGTCCTGCCGACATCCGGTTCGATGGGACGCAGCGGTGGCGGACGGGTCGATACCTTCGCCTGACCTCGCCAGACCGGACTCCGTGCTGCCCGCTACGGCGGCGGTGACGGAAATTCAATGGAGAGACGTTGCTGAATGGCCAAGGAAGCAAAGCCCGCCGCGGAGAGTGCCGCTGCCGCGCCGCCTGCGGGCGGTAAAAAGAAACTACTGATCATCATCATCGCCGTCGTCGTGCTGCTGCTCGGTATCGGCGGCGGCGCGGTCGCTTTTTTGATGAAGGGGAATGCCGAGCACGCCGAAGAGGACGGTGAAGCCCCGGTCGAAAAGCCCAAGCCGCCCAAGAAAAAGAAGGCCGAAAAAGAAGCGCCGCCGGTCTACGTTGCCTTCGAACCGTTTACCGTCAATCTGGTCCCTGAAAGCGGTGACCAGTTTCTGCAACTCATCCTGTCGGTCGAAGTCGACGATCTGCATTCCGGCGAGCAGCTCAAGCAATACATGCCCAAACTGCGCAACGATCTGACGATGATCCTGTCGACCAAAAAGGCCTCCGAACTGATTTCCAAGGAAGGCAAGGAAAAACTGGCCGAAGAAATCCGCGAACAGATCAACGGCGTTCTCGACCCCACCGGCAAAGGCAAGAAACGCGACTACCCGATCAAGGAAGTCTTGTTCACCTCCTTCATCATTCAGTAGACGTCAACGGCGATGAGCTCCGATTTTCTCTCGCAAGATGAAGTCGACGCCCTGCTCAAGGGGGTCACCGGCGAAGCGGAGGAAGTCGAACAAAGCGAAGAACTGGGCAGCGGTCCGCGGCCGTACAACCTCGGCACCCAGGAACGGATCGTCCGGGGACGGATGCCGACCCTCGAACTGGTCAATGAACGTTTCGCGCGCTACTTGCGCATCGGCCTGTTCAACTACATGCATCGCAGTGCTGAAATCTCGGTCGGCGCGATCCGGGTGCAGAAATACAGCGAATTCACTCGCAATCTGGTGGTGCCGACCAATCTGAATCTGGTGCTCGCCAAGCCGTTACGCGGCACTTCCCTGTTCGTTCTCGACCCGAGCCTGGTATTCCTGGTCGTCGATAACATGTTCGGCGGCGACGGGCGTTTCCACACCCGTGTCGAAGGGCGCGATTTCACTCCCACCGAACAGCGGATCATCCGCGGCATCCTCAATGTGGTGTTCGCTGAATACGCCCGCTCCTGGAAACCGGTTTATGACCTGAACTTCGAATACATCCGTTCAGAGATGAACTCGCAGTTCGCCAACATCGCCACACCGTCCGAGATCGTCATTTCGACCGCGTTCACCCTCGAGTTCGGTGGCGCTAGTGCCGACATGCACATCTGCTTTCCCTATTCGATGATCGAACCGATCCGCGATCTGCTCTACAGTACGATGCAGAGCGATCAACTGTCGACCGACCGTCGCTGGATCGTCATGCTGCGCCGGCAGCTGAAAAACGCCGAAGTCGAAATGACCGTCCGGCTGGCGCAGACCACCACCAGTCTGCGGCAGATTCTGGCGATGAAAGTCGGTGATTTCATTCCTCTCGACATCCCTGAAACCGTCGTGGCGATGGTCGATGAGGTGCCGGTCATGGAAGGCCGGTACGGGACGCAAGGTAAACGGTACGCGATCAAGATCGAGCGTTTCCTGGCCGTCGATGAGCTGGAAACGACTTTTGGAGAAAATGTGAATGGCTGACAGCGACGAGACCGACGATCTGGTGATGGAGGATGCCGGCATCGGCGACGACGATTGGGCGGCGGCCATGGCCGAGCAGGCGCTGTCCGAATCGGCGCCGGCCAGTCAGGCGCGAGCGGCCAACATCTTCCCCAGTTTCGACGAAACGCCTCATCCCAGCGCACTGAACCAGGATCTGGACATGATTCTGGACATTCCGGTGCAAATCTCGGTCGAGCTCGGCCGTACCCGGATCACCATCCGCAATCTGCTGCAATTGGCGCACGGCTCGATCGTCGAACTCGACGCGCTGGCGGGCGAACCGCTGAATGTCTTCGTTAACGGTACCCTGATCGCCCAGGGTGAAGTGGTAGTGGTCAATGACAAATTCGGTATCCGGCTGACCGATATCATCACTCCTTCCGAACGTGCCCGTCGTCTGGGCCACTGAGCGTTGCGACCACCGATGAAACGCCTGCACCGAGCCATCACCGATCAGCCATCGATCCCGGTGCTCACTGGCGGTCAGCACGGCGATGGACCGGCAAGCCGGGTTGCTCCGGGAGTGCCGCTGATGCTCTTCGCCGGCCCGGTTTTCGCCCAGGCCGCTGCTCCCGATGTCCCCGGGCTCTCCATTGGCGTGCTGTTGCAGACGGTTCTCAGCCTGATGCTGGTCGTCGGGCTGATTTTCGCCGCGGCCTATCTGACCCGCAAACTCAATGGCGGGCGCGTTTTCGGCGGCAACGGACCGTTGCGAATCGTCGGCGGCCTGCCGCTTGGTCCGCGCGAGCGGATCGTGCTGCTCGAGATTGGTGACACCTGGCTGGTCGTCGGGGTCACCGCCGGCCGGATGCAGACCCTGCATACCTTGCCCAAAGGTATTTTGCGCGACGGCGAAGCTGGCGACAAACAGTTCGCGCAATGGTTGAAGCGGATCGGCGAACGGAACAATGAAGACCATTAAGTGGGCCGCCGCCCTGCTGCTGCTCGTGCTTGCGCCCGCCGTCGTCTGGGCCCAAGCCGGCGGATTGCCGATGGTCACCAGCACGCCCGGGGCAGGTGGCAGCCAGAACTACACCTTGTCGATCCAGACGCTGCTGACGCTCACCGCGCTGACCTTCATTCCGGCGGCCCTGTTGATGATGAGCAGCTTCACCCGGATCATCATCGTCCTGTCGCTGTTGCGCCACGCGCTCGGTACTCAAACGGCGCCGCCCAATCAGGTGCTGATCGGTCTGTCGCTGTTTCTCACCTTTTTCGTCATGTCGCCGGTGCTCGACACCGTTTATGACGAGGCTTATCTGCCGTTGTCGGAAAACCGGATCACCTATCCGCAGGCCATCGAACGCGGCGCGGTTCCGTTGCGCAAGTTCATGCTCAAACAGACCCGTGAGGCCGATATCGCCTTGTTCGCCAAGCTGGCCAACGCGCCGAAATTCCAGACCCCCGACGATATCCCGATGCGGCTGTTGATTCCCGCCTTCGTCACCAGCGAACTGAAAACCGCTTTTCAGATCGGCTTCATCATTTTCATCCCCTTCCTGATCGTGGATATGGTCGTCGCCAGCGTACTGATGTCGATGGGGATGATGATGATGTCGCCGGTGATGGTCTCGCTGCCGTTCAAGCTGATGCTGTTCGTCCTGGTTGACGGCTGGCATCTGCTGCTCGGTTCACTGGTCGCGAGTTTCGCCCGATGACTCCCGAAGCGGTGATGGACATCGGGCGGCAGGCCGTCGAAATGACTTTGCTGCTTTCGGCGCCGCTGTTGCTCGCCGCACTGGTCATCGGCCTGATCATCAGCGTTTTCCAGGCGGCGACGCAAATCAACGAGCAGACCCTGTCGTTCATCCCCAAACTGGTTGGCATGCTGCTGATTCTGTTGCTCGCCGGTCCGTGGATGCTGCAACTGATGGTCGACTACATTCGTCGCTTGTTCGAGAGCATTCCGCTGCTGGTCGGCTGACAAATGAAAAAATCACTGACGGCAAACCGTCGCGCAGAGATCCACACCTGAGAAGGCGATGATCAGCATCAACACCGCTGAGATCAACGCCTGGATCGTCGCCTTTCTTTTCCCGCTGGCACGCATCCTGGCGACGCTGGTTGCCGCGCCACCGTACAACAATCCGGCGTTGCCGCGACGCATCCTGCTGATTTTCGGTCTGGCGATCACCCTGGCCATCGCGCCGGCGTTGCCAGCCACCACCGCTATCGACCCGGCTTCCGGCGCCGGTCTGCTGATCCTTGCCCAACAAATCGTGATCGGGTTCGGAATGGGATTGACCATGCGTCTGGTGTTTACCGCGGTTGACATGGCCGGCAACCTGATCAGCACCCAGATGGGCCTCGGTTTCGCCACCGCCTACGACCCGACCACCGCCGGCCAGACCGGGGTGATTTCGGAGTTGCTCGGCCTGCTGACTTTGCTGGTGTTCATGAGCATCAACGGCCACCTGCTGGTGATCGCCACGCTGGTGCACAGCTTTACTCTTTTGCCGCTGGCTGATCCGCGGCTGGCGGCCGACAGTTGGTGGAATCTGGCCAATACCGGCGCGGGAATTTTTTCCTCGGGACTGTTGTTGTCACTGCCGGTCGTCGTTGCCCTGCTGATCAGCAACCTGGCCATGGCGGTGCTCAGCCGTGCCGCGCCACAACTCAACCTGATGGCCATCGGCTTTCCGTTGACCATCACGCTGGGATTTGCCGCCCTGGCGATCGGCATGGCTTATCTCGGTGCTCCGCTGCAACACTTGTTCGAACAGGGATTGACAGCCATGCTCGGGGAATGGGTGCGCCGATGAATCGGGTGGCATGGCTCGGCGGCCAGCGTCATGAGTTGCCGGGTGATCAATCGTCGGGCGACCGCCGAGCAATGGCGCCGAAAGTCTTGCAATTCCCAGCGCCGCGATATCCCGTGGCACGCCGGTCGTCGCGACGTGTTTCAAACGGGCTGCCGGCTCTTGTATGCGTCGAGTTTTTTCAACAGATTGCAGAATGAGAGCACAGGCTGGGGCAATTCCAGACTATCCAGAGCATTTTTGGCGATCAGTCCGAGCTCGGTGTCGCCCTCGACGACGAGCCGGCGATTGAAGAAAAGCGTGTCAGGGTCTTCCTGACGAGTGGTCAAGAGATACAGATCGTACCACTCGGCACTGATCGCCAGATCAGGCGCGGCAGATTCCCGGGCCGGCGTAAAACCATCCCGCTGAAGCGTGAAGCTGAAACGCACACCAAGATCGCTGACGTTCACGACAACGCGTTTATCGGTCAAAAAAGCCAATGAGCCATCGTCCAGCAAAGGTTTCAGCGCTTGATTGAGGGTTTTGGCCAGAACGAATGACGGCGGCCATACGGGCAGTTTCGAAAATATCTCCGCGGCGATGCGTTTCATGTCTCGGGGTATCATTTTTTTGCGCTCAAATGATGGATTCCGGGCTTGCCGTGCCAATATCCGTTGCAAGGAGTGTCGATCGCGGCCTGTTGAAGGCGTCCGATCATGGCGGTTTCGTCAATGGAATGATCCATAAACGCTCGGTAAGCGGACAAAATGTCTCCGGTTCCAGAGGGTTGCGGGCTGATCCGCAGGATATCGACCCCCATCGTGCGCATTTCTTGTATCTCATCGATCAAGCAATGCACGCGGGCTGATTGGGTTTGAATGCCGTTGAGGGTGAGAAACGCTTGGTCTTCACGGGTTTTCAGGAGCAGGCCGACTGGATGATCAAGACACTTGAATTGACAGTCATCTTTCGGGAGGTCGTAGTGTCTGGCCGTGAAGCACCGGGAAGACAGGGCCAACGGCAGACGCCCATGCGCGAACACCTCGGTTTCGATGGCACAGGTTTTGGCTGCCAGCAGCGAACGGATCTGTTCTCCCGACATTTCCACCTGCGGCACCCATCTGAAGGCGCCCAATGCCGAAAGGAAATCCAGCGTCTGGGTGTTGTAGATGTTGAGATAGGTACCGGCCACGAAAGGCCGCCCTTCCACCCGGCGCACCGCGCCCATGTCGTTGGCTTCCAGAACGAAGGATGCATTTTCGGCGAGGTTGCGGAGTCTTTTCAGATCGGACTCGGATTCCAGCAACGCCTGGCTCGATAAAACGACCTCCCGCCCTGCCTCGCTCAAACGGGCGGCGATATCCAACCAGTCTTCCGGACGCAACTCATGCCGGCGTGAGCAGACCACTTCACCCAGGTAATAGATGTCGACGGGCCAGGCCAGTGACTGTTCATAGAATTGTTCGACCTGCTCCCGAGGCCAGTAATAAAGAATCGGACCTAACGATAGTTTCATGCGTTCATTTCCACGACCGGTAATAGGCACCCAGCGTATGTTGTTGCCCTTCCGACAGATGTTCCAGTTGCGCCATGGATTCCGCGCGGACTTTGAAATGGTCGGTGTCGCGTTCAGCGGCATTGATCGCTTGCCGCCAGACCCGTGTAACCTGCTCGACATAGGCCGGGCTGCGCTGCCTTCCTTCGATCTTTACCGCTGAAATCCCCATTCTGAGCATTTCGGGAAGGAGTTCGATGGTATTGAGACTGGTCGGCTCTTCCAGGGCGTAGTAGGTTTCACCCGCCACGGCAAACCGGCCTTTGCAGAGGGTGGGATAGCCGGCCTTTTCGTCGCTCGAATATCTGTCCAGCAACACCTCGCCCAGCCTGGACTCCAAGCCTTTGGGAGTGGTCTGCCAACGAACGGATTTGGCTGGCGAGCAGACACCGGCAGTATTGGGTGATTCGCCCGTGGTGTAAGACGACAAGATGCAACGTCCTTCGACCATCACGCACAGACCGCCAAAACCAAAGAGTTCGATTTCCACGTCGGTATGGCGAACCAGATTCTCGACCTGTTCTATCGACAGCACGCGAGGCAGCACCGCGCGCTGGATCCCGAAGTGATCCCGATAGAAATTGATCGCCTCGTAGTTGGTGGCGGAACCTTGGACAGACAGGTGCAGCCGCAGGCCAGGGTGGGTTTCGCTGGCGTACTTGAACAACCCGATATCGGCCAGAATGATCGCGTCGACTCCCAGATCAGCCGCTTGATCGACGGACTGGGTCCATTCCGGCCAACGCACCCCTTGCGGAAAGGTATTCAGGGCGATCAGGATCTTCTTGCCGCGCTTGCGCACGTAATCGATGCCCGTTTTGAGCGTGTTGGCATCGAAGTTGAGCCCGGGAAATGCGCGTGCGTTGGTCGTATTCTTGAATCCCAGATAAACCCCATCAGCCCCGTTGTCTATCGCCGCCTTCAGGGAAGGAAGGCTGCCAGCCGGGCAAATCAATTCGATGGACATGGCGTGCGGATCTCCGAGTGTCGGGAGGAAAGGGAGTGCCTGAGTCGCATGCTGGAAGTCGCAAGTTCTCTCTGCTGCCGATACATCGTAAATGGCGCCTCGGCTTTGATCGCTGAGCATGAGGTTCATGATCTGGCGACGGATGCTGGTATCGGCCAACCGATTCTACGGACAAACAGTACTCGAGAGTTTGATCTAGGGAAGGTCCGGGCAAAGATCTGCACCGGTCCGCGCAGGCCGCCGGAGTGGCCCATGCGACTGAAGTCACCAATACTCGAGATCAAAAGATGCCCAACGTCGAAGCAGAACAGAGTCAGGCGTCAATTAACCGCATAAAGCAAGTTGGTCTGTGCAAGCAAAGAGCCGATTGCTTACTACGGTGCCTGCCATTCAGGAAACCAGAGCGGCAATCGACAGCCGCAGCCAACTGACGGTTGTCTGCTTCTCGACTTCCAACGAATCACCAGCCAACCGATAGGTCAGCTGACACAAAAGCCGCGGATTCGACAACACCGCCGGGTTGAAGACCGCGTAATTATCACCCGCACGACGACGCACCGATGAGACGATCAGTCCAGGGTGTCCCTCGTGGTGAATGCGTGCGCCGACTGCCTGGGTAAATGTGTAGTCGTTGCGGTGGAGCAGCGCGGGGTAATCGCCGATCGCCGGCCGCAAATCGAGCAACGCCGCGTCACAGTTCACCACATACACTTTTCGCTCGCCGATCACCGGCTCCCGATCGAAGCCGGCATCGCGAAGCAGCCCGTGATACCAGTGGTAAGCCGATTCATACACGGTCGTTTCGACCGACTCCGAGCCGTACCAGATTCCGAAGGAGCCGTCCGAAAAACGGCTCGCCTGCCAATTCCGGAACGGCCACAGGATGGCGTTGAACCATGCCGCGTCCTCGAACGGCCGATCGATCGCCGGACGCGGCGAGCGGTAAGGCGGCGGTTTGACGTCGTCTTCGACCTGTTGCGCCAGCAGCCATTCGTCGGGGTTGTCAGTCAGGTCGTCGTACAGATCCTGCGATTCCCTGATCGAGACGATATTCCGAAAAACGTCCTGATGAACATCGGCCAGAGCCAGGCTCGCGAACAAGGTCGGGGTCATCGAGCGGTGCCTATACGCCGCGCGCGCGGTCCAGATACGAGCGGACCATCAGCAAGCCGGCAAACCCCCACTCCCTGATCACGTCGACCGGCGTCAGATTGTCGAAGGCGCGGTTGCGGGTGCGCATCCAGCGATACGCGAGTTCCCGGTTTTGTGGAAAGAGCAGGCGCAGGTTTTTATGGATGCCGAGCAGATGGCCGACCCGCTCGTATTGGTCACGGCTGCTGCCGATCGGTTCGCCTCGACGATACCGTTGCAACGCGGCCCGGTTGCCGGTGGCGATGCCGAGCAGAGTGACCTGTTCATCGGTGGTCAGTTGCCAATGATCGAACAGTGCCATGACCATCTTGGCCAGGGCGCCCCGATCTTCCGCCGCCGTTACCTGGTGTTCTTTCAACGCCGCCATCGCCGGGAGCCTCGCAAACTCGTGATACCCGCTCAGTATAACCAGGTGTTACCATAAAAACAAAATTAGTTTCCATGGTACAAAAAGACGGCTTGAGCTGAACGTTGGCGATTACAGACACAACAAACGTCGACTGGGCGGATTACATGCCTTGGCCCGCATGATCATCGGGATTTTTTGAAGACCGGCCGCTGGATTTATCGTCACTGTATTCCGAAGATCATGGTCACGATGTGGTGATCAGGCGTTCGGCAACGGTTCGGCCAATAGTCGTTCGAGGGCGACGACGATGCGTCCACCGGTCTGCCCATCCCATTTTTCCGGAATCGAGCCTTTCTTCCATTGGCCGGCGAACAGCCGGTCCAGCGCTGGCTTGAGTTTGCTGGGATCGGTACCGATCAGTTCATTGGTGCCTTCGGTGACCGTTTCCGGACGTTCGGTCGAATTGCGCAGCGTCAGGCAGGGCACTCCCATCACTGTCGTTTCCTCGGTAACCCCGCCGGAATCGGTGATCACTGCTTTGGCGTGTTTGACCAGATAGTTGAATTCCAGATAAGGCTGTGGGTCGACCAGACGGATATTCGCTGGCAACTCGGCGATTGCGCGCAAGGTCTTGGCGGTACGCGGATGGACCGGAAAAACCACCGGCAGGCCGCGGCTGCCTTCGGCGACCGCGGTCAATAAGCGGGCGAAATCACCGCTGGCGTCGACGTTCGCCGGACGGTGCAAGGTCAAGACGAAGTACTCACCGGCAACCAGGGCCAGGTCGTTCCAGAACGGTGGTGGCAGCAAACGATCGATGTTGGCCAGCAGGGTGTCGATCATCGTATTGCCCACAAAAAAGATTCGCTCATCGCCGACGCCCGCATGACGAAGATTTTGGTTGGCCACTGCGCTGGTCGTGAAAAACCAGTTGGTGATCGAATCCGTGACCATGCGGTTGATTTCCTCGGGCATGCTCCAGTCACCGGAGCGGATGCCGGCCTCGACATGCGCTACCGGAATACACAGCTTTTGCGCGGTGATGGCGCAAGCCATCGTCGAGGTGACGTCTCCGACCACCAGACACAGGGCACTGGCCGAGTCGAGCAGCAGTTTTTCGTAGCGGGTCATGATCGTCGCCGTCTGCTCGGCCTGCGTGCCGGAACCGACTTCGAGATTGACGTCCGGTGCCGGAATGCCCAATTGGGTGAAAAAATCGCCGGACATGCGTGGATCGTAATGCTGACCGGTATGGATCAAACGGTAGCGGAGCGACCCGCCGCGCGCTTGCGCCTCCTTGAGTGCCCGGATGATCGGGGCAATTTTCATGAAATTTGGGCGAGCACCGGCGATGATGTCGATCAGAGGGGTATTCATTTCGCTTCGATTTTCCAGAGTGAGGGTGGTAGCGAGGAGCTCGCCGATTGAACGAGCTTTTCCCTATTTTAGAAAGTTGCCAGGCAATTAGGAAAGCGCTGAATCAGCGCTGAATCATTCGCGGGCCTTCATGGGTTGTTTTCGTGATTTCGATGAAGCTGCGCTCGTGCAGTGATTTGAAGGAAGATCAACGCCGACGAGATTTTCGAACCGGCGTATCCATGAGTATTGGCGGCGAATCGGGTAAGCAGCCTTTCTGAGCCAGAACAATAAGCAACGATTTGAAAATTAATTGATTTCATGAAAATCTTCACCGGCGCGGTTGCTGGCACGATGGGTTCGCCATCATGCTGGCGGGGTCCTGCGCTTGGCGACTTTCCGTGGCGAAGGTGCCGGCATATCGAAAGACCTGCCCGAAAAACGGGTGCGTCAGCCGGAAATCCATGGCAAAGGTGTTTTCTGACAGTCCGTGTTCAACGATGGTCGTATGACCGAGAATCAGCCATTCCGGGAGCCCCACGACCAGACGACCCCATTTCAATACAAAGCGTACGCCTTCATAGCGCAGCTGATTTCCCTCCACCCGAACAGTCATTTCCAGGCCCATCATCGGATTGACGAACTCGATCAGGTGATTCTTATCTCCCGGAACCCAGACGCTGTTGAAAGTGACCAGCCTGCCGTCCGGGAAGTGCATCGTCCGGCGCCAGAACTGGCGTTCTCCCACGACATTCTTCTCGACTCGCGTCGGGATGTGTTTTCCGGAACGAGGCAGGAGCGCACCAAAGCGATGCAATAGCCAGAGATACGGTTTCATCCACATGGGGAATTCGATATCCATACACCCGATATCGACATTGGGGCCGACCTGATAATGCGCTTGCAGAGCAGCGGGCAGCCGTTGCCAGTCGTCGCCCAGTGCGCGTTGCATGAGATTTTTCATGAGCTGAGAGGTGTGAAGAAATTGTGACGAGCCCCAAGAGGCGAGGCGCGAACGAGCGAACGAGTGAACGACGAGACCTGTCCAGTGGATAAGCGAGGAGTGAGCCAGATGGGTCGCGCGGTAGATTTATTCACAACCGCTGACACCAGGAACGTGTTTGAACACCATCAGCGCGACCACCATCATCATCGCCGTGAATGCGGGTACGCCGAGCCAGAACCACCAGCGTGCCATTCGCCAATAGCTTTCGGGCAGCGGACTTTTCGATGCCAGAGCCGCTTCAGCGAGGTCTCGCATGCGTATCTGCAGCCACACCACGGGTAACCAGCAAATGCCCGCCAGACCATAGAGCCCGAGGCTGACGGCGATCCAGGGCGTCGACAAGGGAACATCCGCCAAGTAAGCCATGGTCACGCCGCTGAGCGGCTGGAAGATCACGGTCGGCGTGGTGAAGCACCAGTCTGCCCGCACCACATGACTGTTGGTCAGCGCCATGGCTGCCAGTTTCCGGCTACGGTCGGTCATCCATTTGTAATAGGCACTACCCAGGCCGGTACCGAACAGCAACACCATGCTGAGAATGTGCAAGGTTTTGAGTGTCAGGTAGCTCATGCTTTTCCTCCAGGCAGTGCCAGAATCTGCTGAGCGTCAGCCGCCAACAGTGCGGGAGAAAAATCCATGGCGGGCCGGCCGATAAACTCGCGCCATGGCCTGCCGTCGCCGTGATATCCCTGGAGCAGCATCCGGATGTTTTCCGGGCGCAGCATCTGGGTCAACGGCCCGCCCAGCCAGACCGCAAGCATCGCCAGCCAAACCGGGATGCGAAGAACTCCGGCTGGCTTCCGCCCCTGCGCCAGTCGCAGGCGTTGCAGCCATTCCAGGTATCCGACCGTCTGGTTGCCGACGATGTCCAGCGTTCGCCGGGTATCGCGGGCGGTCAGGCAGGTCATCACCGTGGCGACCACGTCGGCGATATGCACCGGTTGGAGCATCTGGCGGCCGTCGCCGATCACGGGCAGCACCGGAAATCGAGCCAGCCGCATGAACATCTCGGCGCTGGTGCCGCCCCGACCGTAGATCAACGACGGTCGAAGAACGAACCAGTCGAGAGCGAGCTTTCGCAAGTGATCATCCGCCGCCTTCTTGGTCAGATGATAGGTCGAGAAGGCCGAGTCGTCGGCGCCCAGCGCCGAAATCTGGATCACTCGCGATACGCCCGTTTCGCGGCAGGCGTCAAACAGAGCCATCGGTACGGCCGCGTGCAGCACATCGAAACGTTGGGTAGCGGTTTCACCGATGATGCCGACTGCGTTGATCACGGCATCGATCTCCCGCAGCCAGGGCCGCCAGTGGTCGGCCGTTCGCCGCATCGCGAAATCGACCCCGTTGCGGCGGGAAACCGGCACGACGCGATGTCCTGCGGCAGTCAATACTTGATCGAGATTCCGGCCGATGAATCCGCTGGCACCGGTGAGCAGAATGTTCATTGTCCGACGCCCGGGCGATCGGGAACGGCAATGAACCGCCCGAGACGGGAACCGACCAGGGACAGGCCGGCCAGCAGTCCACCCAGCGTGGCCAGCAAAGCCATGCGCAAGCTGTCTTGCGGTGTGCTGTAGCGGGAAAAGAGATCGATCAGCAGGACCAGCATCAGTGGGGCGATCACCAGCATCACCTGGGTGTAGCTGAGCCAGAATCCGGCAGATTCCTCGTCCGGGCAGATTCGCCCCAGGGTCTTGATCAAGGGATGAGCCAGAATACGCAGGACCAGCAGGCTGGCCCCGATGCTGATCAGCAACTCCAACAGCAACAACAGATAGGGGTTCATTTCGGACTCCTTGTCGACGAATGGAGCCCGCAGTGTCGGTGTTTGCCGTGAGGAGTTCCTCCGGAATGCTCAAACCGGAGGGCTTGTCTGTTCCAGAATGATCGTTCCGGAACCAAGGGCAGCGATGAGCAGCCTCTACGAGCGGATTTCGTCCTTGAGCCGGAGCTTCCGATACTGTCCCGGAGGCATGCCTTCGATTTCCCGGAAGGCCTCGTAGAAGTTGGACTGGGCGCTGAAACCGACACTCAAACCAACCGAAAGCACCGATGCCGAGGGTTCGGCGCACAGCATCCTGCCGGCAGCGGCCACCCGAATCTCCCTCAGGTAACGCGAGAAGCTCTTGCCGAGATGGACATTGATCAGTTCGGACAATTGATGACCGCTGAGTCCGAGACGTTCGGCGAGCCGGGGCAGGCTGAGTTCAGGATCCGCGTAGAGCCGTTCGTTCGTCATCAAGGCATCCAACCGGCGGAGCATGGCCGGGCAGTCGATGCGCGTGAGTGTCGAGTTTTCATACGCCGCCTTGGCCGTTTCGCTGACCTCGAGCGATAGTTGCGGCCTCAAGCCGAGGGTAATCTGCACCAGCAGGAAAGCTAGTCCGATGGCGATGGCATAGAGGATGAAAAACAGTTTGCCTGGCAACTGCGTTTGCAGAATCCCGAGAATCGCCACCCCGACAGCGATGGCGAAGACGATGCCCAGCAGGGCGATTTCCTTCGCGTATGCATCCCGCTGCGTGCGCAGATGGTGAATATCCCACGCCAGAGCGGTCAGATAGCCGGCTCCGACCGCAAAGGCCAGCGGCAGGGCGATGTTTCCCGCGAGCCATGGCGCAACGGCAACCGGCAGCGCGTGGATCAGGTGGCGTGGGGCAAAGCCGACGAAGCCCCGTCCTTTGAGCAGCGGTTGGCTGTAGGCCCAGAACGCGGGGGCGACCGCGAAAAGCAGCATCCGGTACAGGGGAGTATCGATCCAGGGACGATCAAGATACAGCCAACCCCAATGCGCAATCTGCAAGCCGGCCAACGCGGTGACCAGCAACAGCCCCATGCGCCGCGCAATGGCCTGCTCGCTGTAATTGGCGACTCGGAAATGAGTGATGATCAGCAGCCAGGCGCTGACAATCGAAAAACCGGTGAATAGCAGAGCCAGCGAAATCATCGCCGTCATTTTCAGACGAAATCATGCCTTCAGACAACGATTTGATTCACCGGTCACGTTGTCCCAAGGGCATCGGCGTCATCGGCCGCGCTCTGCAGAGGCGGGGCAACGACAGAAAATCTCCGTCGTACAGGAACCGCCGTACTCTCGATGATCAGGCGAAAGGCCGAGCGTTGGCGTTGTCTTGCGGTATCCGCTCAGCGCAATACCTGTCCGCCGCTGCCGATGGCGGTCAACTCAACGAAGCGCGAACCGCGCCGCTCATTGGCTGAATAAGTGACCCGGTAGCCACCGATATCATGGTTCTGCATCCCTTCCAAAGCGGTGACCAGTTTTTCGCGGGTTGGCTCCTTGCCGGCCTTGCGCAGGGCATCGACGAGAACACGGGCCATGGCGTAGGCTTCGACTCCGTAATAGGAGAATTTGCCGCTCTTGCCGAGCAAGTGTTGATACTCCCGGACCATCGCCACACCCTCGTTCCAGGGATGCGGCATCACCTGCGAAATGCCGATGCCACGCGCATCGTCGCCGAGTTCCTGGACCAGCAGGTCGGCACCCACCGGTGAGAGGGTCATCATTTGCGGAGTCTGGCCGGCTTTGCGAAGCGCACGGACGAACGCCGCTGTCGGCTTGTAAAGCGTGACCATGATCACGGCTTGAGGTTTGTTCTGGGTGATCGCTTGCACGGCGGCAGCGATATCGAGCGAGTTTCGTTCGACCGAAGCAACGACCGATGGAGCTTGATTGTGCCGCCGCAAGGCGTTGACCACGCCATCGAGTCCGGATTTGCCGAACCCATCGTTCTGGTAGAAGACAGCGATTTTTTTGAAACCGAGCGACACCAGTTGATTGACGATGGCTTCACTCTCATCGGCGTAGCTGGCCCGGACGTTGAACATGTAGCGGTTATTGGGATTTTCGCGGGGGGTCTGACGCAGGGAATCGGCACCGGAAATGGTGCCGACCAAGGGAACGCGCGCAATTCCGAAAACCTCGTTCATTGCCGCAGTCGTCGGACTGGAGCCATACGATGCGATCATGGCGAAAACCTTTTTTTCGCTGATCAAGCGGCGGGTGTTGGCGACGGCTTTCTCGGTTTCGTAGCCGTCGTCCTCCGAAAGCAATTCGAGCTTACGTCCGAATACCCCTCCCGACTCGTTGACCTGACGGAAATAGGACAAAATCACCGCCTTCATATCCTGGCCGTAGGCGCCATTAGGGCCGGAGAAAGGCGCCGTCATGCCGATGGTGATGCTACGGTCAGAAACGCCGATTTCCGCCGCCGAAGAGCAGCCGATCCAGGCCAAAAACATCGCGAAGACGATTCTCCATCCCATATGCGTATGCTCCTTTAGTGCACGACTTGACGATTGTCAAGTCCGCGAAAACGAAGGATGGTCCTGCAAGCTGACAGGGCACTTACAACAACAATGTCGTCGGCTCGTAAACGTCTGATCGAGCCGGGTAAACGGTGCTGGCGTTACCAAGCCCACTACAGCGGAGTGGGCGGTTTGGGCTGGTCAGCGTTTCCCGCTGATCACGGGGCGGCAAAAAAGTCGCGGACCCGGTCCATCCACGATTTGGCGCGCGGGTTGTGGTGTGCCGAGTTTTCCCGGCTCGATTCCTCGAGTTCGCGCAGCAATTCCTTCTGCCGTTCGGTGAGATGCACTGGCGTTTCGACGACCACGTGACACAGCAGGTCGCCGTGACTATGGCTGCGCACGCCTTTGATTCCTTTGCCTTTCAAACGGAAGGTTTTGCCAGTTTGCGTTTCCGGAGGGACGCGGATTTTGGCGGCACCGTCGAGTGTCGGAATGTCGATCTCGCCGCCGAGCGCGGCAGTGGTGAAGCTGATCGGCATTTCGCAATGCAGATGATTCTGCTCACGCTGGAAGACGGGGTGCGATTTGAGATGGATCTGTACGTAGAGGTCACCGGCAGGGCCGCTGTTGATTCCGTGTTCGCCCTCCCCGGACAAGCGGATGCGGTCGCCCTCATCGACACCGGCCGGTATCTTGACGGCCAGGGTTTTGTGCTGCTTGACGCGTCCGGCGCCTTGGCAGGTGCCACAGGGTTCGGCGATGAATCGCCCGGTGCCGTGACATTTCGGGCAGGTCTGTTGTATGGAAAAAAACCCCTGCTGCAGGCGGACCTGGCCGCTGCCTTGGCACGTCGGACAAGTCTTGGGCTGGGTTCCGGACTTGGCGCCGCTGCCGCGGCACGAGTCGCACGCTTCCATGGTCGGAATGCGAATTTTTGTTTCGGTGCCGAAGGCCGCCTGCTCGAGGGTGATCTCGAGGTTGTAGCGCAGATCGGCGCCGCGGTAGACATTCGAACGTCCTCCACGCCCGCCGAATATTTCGTCGAAGATGCCGCCGAAGGCGTCGGCAAAGTTGCCCGGTCCGCCGCCCATGCCTGCTTGCGGGTCGATGCCAGCATGGCCATATTGGTCGTAGGCCGCCCGCTTCTGTCCATCGGTCAGAATCTCGTAGGCTTCCTTGACTTCCTTGAAGTGCTCCTCGGCTTTGGGGTTGTCCGGATTGCGGTCCGGATGGTACTTCATCGCCAGTTTGCGATACGCCTTCTTGATGTCGTCTTCGGAGGCATCGCGGTTGACGCCGAGAATGTCGTAAAAATCACGTTTAGCCATTATTTTTCAATGCTTTCAGAAACGGCGACGAGGCGCGGTTATGCGCCTCGTCTGGTAGCGGTAGCCGGTGGCCTATTTCTTGTCTTTCACCTCGGTGAATTCGGCATCGACGACGTCGCTGTCGTCTTTTTTGCCGCCACCACCGCCTCCGCCCGTACCGGCTGACTGTTCAACGCCCCCGGCTTGTTGCGCTTGCTGCTTGGCGTACATCTTTTCGCCGAGTTTCTGCGCCGCTGCGCCGAGAGCCTCGCTTTTGGCCTTGATCGTATCGACATCGCCGTCGCGCATCGCCTCCTCGGCCGCTTTGATCGCTTCGTCGATGGCGCCTTTTTCGCTGTCGGAGAGCTCCTGGCCGTATTCGCCCAGTGATTTCTTGACCGTGTGGATCATGCCGTCGCACTGGTTGCGCGCTTCGGCGAGTTCATGCGCCTTGCGGTCGTCCTCAGCGTGCAATTCGGCATCCTGGACCATCCGTTGCACTTCCTCTTCGCTGAGCCCCGAAGACGCTTGGATCTTGATCTTGTTTTCCTTGCCGGTGGCCTTGTCCTTGGCCGAGACGTGCAGGATGCCGTTGGCGTCGATGTCGAAGGTGACTTCGATCTGCGGCATGCCACGCGGTGCCGGCGGAATGTCGGAAAGGTTGAACTGACCAAGGCTCTTGTTGCCCGCGGCCATTTCGCGTTCTCCTTGCAGAACGTGGATCGTCACTGCCGATTGATTGTCGTCGGCGGTCGAGAACACCTGCTGCGCCTTGGTCGGGATGGTGGTGTTCTTCTTGATCAGCTTGGTCATCACGCCGCCTAGCGTTTCGATGCCCAGCGACAGCGGCGTCACGTCGAGCAGCAACACGTCCTTGACTTCGCCTTGCAGCACACCGCCTTGGATCGCCGCGCCGACAGCGACCGCTTCGTCCGGGTTGACGTCGCGGCGTGGATCGCGGCCAAAGAACTCCTTGACCTTTTCCTGCACTTTCGGCATCCGCGACTGTCCGCCGACCAGGATCACGTCGTTGATGTCGCCGATCTTGCAACCGGCATCCTTGAGGGCAATCCGGCAGGGCTCGATGGTGCGTTCGATCAGATCTTCGACCAGCGCTTCGAACTTGGCACGGGTGATCTTCAGTGTCAGGTGCTTGGGACCGGAGGCATCGGCGGTGATGTACGGCAGGTTGATCTCGGTCTGCTGCCCTGAGGAAAGCTCGATTTTTGCCTTTTCGGCCGCATCCTTGAGGCGCTGCAGTGCCAAGACGTCGGACTTGAGATTGACACCCGACTCTTTCTTGAATTCTTCGATGATGTAATCGATCAGCCGTTGATCGAAGTCTTCGCCGCCCAGGAACGTGTCGCCGTTGGTCGACAGCACTTCAAATTGGTGTTCGCCCTCGACTTCGGCGATTTCAATGATCGAAATATCGAAAGTGCCACCTCCGAGGTCATAGACGGCGATTTTCTTGTCGCCCTGTTTCTTGTCCATGCCAAAGGCCAGCGCGGCGGCGGTCGGCTCGTTGATGATCCGTTTGACTTCCAGACCGGCGATCCGGCCGGCGTCCTTGGTCGCCTGACGTTGACTGTCGTTGAAATAAGCCGGCACGGTGATCACCGCCTCGGTGACTTCTTCGCCGAGATAGTCCTCGGCGGTGCGCTTCATCTTGCGCAGCACTTCCGCCGAAACCTGCGGTGGAGCAATTTTTTTGCCGCGTACTTCGACCCAGGCGTCGCCGTTGTCGGCCTTGAGAATCTTGTAGGGCATCAAGGAGATATCCTTCTGCACTTCTTTTTCTTCGAAGCGCCGGCCGATCAAACGCTTGACCGCGTAAAGCGTATTGCGCGGATTGGTCACCGCCTGCCGTTTGGCGGGCGCACCGCAGAGAATCTCGTCGTCGTCGGCGTACGCGACGATCGACGGGGTGGTCCGGGCGCCTTCCGAATTTTCGATGACCTTGGGTTTGCCATTTTCCATGACCGCCACGCAGGAGTTGGTGGTGCCAAGGTCAATGCCGATAATCTTTGCCATGCAAAATTCCTTTCAGTGGTTCAATAATTGGGCAGTCTTCGCCGGCAGCCGCCAGACGGAGTGTTGGTCAGCAAGTGGGGGTCATCATCCCGATTTCAAGTCGACGATTTGGCGACGATCACCAGGGCAGGGCGGAGGACGCGATCAGCGAGCAGGTAGCCCTTTTGCAGCACGTTGACCACGGTGTTCGGCTCTTGATCGGAATCGACGACGCTGATCGCCTGATGGCGATGCGGGTCGAATTTCTGGCCTTGCGGCGCGATTTCGGTCAATGCGGATTTCTCGAAAGCGGCGTTGAGCTGTTTGAGCGTCAGTTCGCTGCCAGCACGAAAGCTCTCCACGCTGGCGTTCTCGGTAGCCAGCGCCGCATCCAGGCTGTCCTTGACGGCCAGCAATTCCTTTGCGAAGCGCTCTATGGCAAACTTCGCGGCCTTGGCGATATCCTCCTGCGCGCGCCGACGGACATTTTCGGTTTCCGCTTTGGCGCGCAACCAGGCATCGTGGTATTCGTCGGCCTTGGTCTGGGCTTCGTGAAGCGCTTGCTGGAGCGCCTGCAAGGCGTCGGGCATGGCATCAACGGCTTCGGTGGAAACCATTTCTGCAGGCACTTCCCCGGGCAGCGCGCTCTCTTGTGGGGAACAGGTGGAATCGGTGGTGGTTTCTTTATTATCTTGCATGATTGGCGATCTCCCAGAAAACTGCCGATAGCTGGGGACGTATTTTTCGATTTCAAGCGCGATTTGAGATGTTTTGTCAGCTTTTGTTCGCGATCTTCCTGATAGGGCGCATAATTTCCTTTTCGACCATGAATTGCAGCGGCTAGGATTTGTGAGAGGTTGATTGGATCACTGGAACGTGAATCGACGATGACGGAGAAGATCGGCAAATACAAGCTTATTCGCTCGCTCGGCAAAGGGGCGACAGCAGTCGTTTATCTGGCCCAGGACCCGGATGCCAATCGGCAGGTGGCGATCAAGCTGATCAAATTCAGTGAAGAGAACGCCGCGATGTCTCGTCGGCTGCGCAAATTGTTCCTGACCGAGGATTCGATCGGCCGACGACTGGAGCATCCGAACATCGTCAAGGTTTACGATGCGGTCGTCGAAAAGGATCACGCCTACCTGGTAATGGAATTCGTCAACGGCACGGCTCTGGACAAATTCTGTTCGATCAGTCAGTTGCTGCCGATGCACCGGGTGACCGGCATCATTTTCAAGTGCTGTCTGGCGCTCGATTACGCCTTCAAATGCGGTATCGTCCATCGCGACATCAAGCCGGCGAATATTTTGATCGATACCAACGACGAGCCGAAAATCACCGACTTCGGTCTGGCGCTCAACCTGCAAAAGGAAGCCGGCACGGAATCCACATTCATCATGGGCGTTGGTTCGCCAGCCTACATGTCGCCGGAACAAGTCAAAGCCTACCCGTTGAATCAGCAGACCGACCTGTATTCCCTCGGCGTCCTGCTGTTCCAGTTATTGACCGGGCGTTTGCCGTTCCGCGCCAAGAATGCCGCACAACTGGTTTACCAGATCGTCAACATGGAGGCCCCGTCGGTTACCGCGCTGAATCCGAATCTGCCTTCCGGGCTCGACCCGATCATCGTCAAGGCATTGGAAAAAGACCTCTACAACCGCTATCGCAACGGGGCGCAGTTTGCCAAGGATTTGTCGGCGGTGCGTTACCAGATGCTGGAGGAGGATCAGACTCAGCAGGATCAAGCGCACTTCGAAAAACTTCGCCGGATGCCGTTTTTCCAGGATTTTGAAGACATCGAATTATGGGAAGTCTTACGGATCAGCGTCTGGCGTGAAATCCCGGCAAAAGCGACTTTGATCCGTGAGGGAGAAAATCATCGCAAGTTTGGTGTGATCATCGACGGTTTTGTCGAAGTGTCGAGTCAAGGACGGGTGATCTGCCGACTGGGCAGCAGCGAAGTGGTCGGCGAGATGGCTTTCCTCCACCCCAGTGACAGTAAACGCCATGCGACGGTGGTGACGCTTGAATCGACGCTGTTTTTGGAAATCAACAGCGCCGCCCTCGAGTTGAGCGCTGAAGAAGTGCGTGAGCGCTTCAGCAAGGTGCTGATCGCTAAAATTCTCGAACGTTTGCGGGAAGCGAACAAGGTGCTGGCCAACTTGGGTCAGGCGGCGGTGCAGGGGAGTTCCTCCGTCGCGTCGTCCGGTCTTCGTCCACCACTCGAACTGCTTTAGGACGCCCCGATACCCGCGCGACGTCCTTGCTGCCAACTCCGCATTGCCATCCGATTCAGCCCCCTGCTTGAACAAACAGGCGGTCTATGCCACATTGCGACAATGGGCAGAAGTGACGTGACGGGGCCCGCCCGCGTTACACAAAATTGACCCGGAACTGAAAATCACTTGACGCCGGTCAGGAGACCGCAGGCTGCCATGCGGCCAACGAGGAAGACACATGCGACACATCATCTGGGTAGCTTGGCCGGCGTTCATCGCTGCTGGCATAGCGGAGGCGATCTTTTTTACGCTGATCGATCCGCGTCAGTTGTATCTATTGGGCAGACAGGTCGAGTGGCCGCCGATCGCAACGTATTCGACCGGCTTTTTCTTATTCTGGCTGGTGTGCATCGGCGCCTGCCTGATGTCCTACTTCATGATGCCGCAAGGCATCAAGGAGGCGTTGGTCGCTGCCGCCGGCGCCCGTGAGGATTTGGCGCGGCCGATACGGCGGCGTGAACCGTCCTGACCGACGGATCAAATTCTCGATAGGCCGCGCGACAGGTCGTCCTGCAGGTCGGCGACTGCCTCCAGGCCGACCGCGATTCGCAATAACCCTTCGGTGATTCCGGCGGCCTGCCGCTGTTCGGCGGTGATCCGCCCATGCGTCGTGGTTGCCGGATGCGTCAGGGTGGTCTTGGTATCGCCGAGGTTGGCGGTGATCGACAGCAAGCGGCAACTGTCGACGACCCGCCAAGCCTCTTCGCGTGCGCCGGCGACGGTAAAAGCGACGATCGCCCCTCCGCTTTTTTGCTGACGACAGGCCAGTTCGTACTGTGGATGCGACGGCAGTCCGGGATAGTAAACCCGCGTCACCTGCGGCTGTCGCTCCAGCCACTGCGCCAGTTGCAAAGCGTTTGCCGATTGAGCCGCCATGCGTATTGGCAGCGTTTCCATGCCCTTGAGCAGGATCCAGGCGTTGAAGGCGGACAGCGCCGGCCCGGCGGTACGCAAAAACTTGAATACTTCGTCGGTGTATTTCTTCGGCCCGGCGACCGCGCCGCCCAGCACCCGGCCTTGGCCATCGAGATATTTGGTGGCTGAGTGCAGCACCAGATCGACGCCCAGGTCGAGTGGGCGTTGCAGGATCGGCGTGCAGAAACAGTTGTCGACCGCCACCAGAATGCCGTGGGGATGCGCCAGAGCCACCAGGGCCGGGATATCGGCGATTTCGGTCAGCGGATTGGACGGCGTTTCGAGCAAAAACAGTTTGGTTTCCGGCCGGATCGCCGCCTGCCAGGCGCCGCAATCGGCTTGGGCAACGAAAGTGGTCTGGATGCCGAAGCGCGGCAAAAGGGTGCCCAACATTTGCTGTGTGGCGCCGAACAGACCCGTCGAGGCGACGATATGATCGCCGCTGCTGCAGAGCGCCATCACCATCGCCAGAATCGCCGACATGCCGGAAGCGGTGGCGATACATGCCTCGGCACCTTCCAGTGCCGCCAGCCGCTCCTGAAAAGCGGTGACTGTCGGATTGGTGAACCGCGAGTAGACGTTCCCTTCCTCCTCACCCGAAAAGCGGGCCGCCGCCTGAGCGGCGCTGTCGAAAACGAAACTCGAAGTGAGATAGAGCGCTTCGCTGTGTTCGTTGAACTGGCTGCGAATCTGGCCGGCACGAACGGCCAGCGTTTCGAGCGCGTATTTGGAGTCTTGATCGTTCATGGCATCAGCCGGCGGACATCAGGTTGAGTTGCAACTGTCGCGAGGCGCGGCGTTCATCCTTGGCATGGCTGTGATGATCGGCACGGGTCGTTTCGATGGCATTGAGATAATCCGGTGTGACATCGCCAGTGATATAGCAACCGTTGAAGCACGAGGTATCGAAGCGACTCAACGATGGTTTGAGGTCGCGGATCGAAGCTTCCAGGGCGGCCAGATCCTGATAGACCAGAGCGTCGGCGCCGATTTCCCGAGAGATTTCTTCAGCGCTGCGGCCGGTGGCGATCAATTCGCGGCGGGTCGGCATGTCGATCCCGTAAACATTGGGGAAACGCACCGGGGGTGAAGCCGAAGCGAAATAGACCTTCAGCGCTCCCGCCGCCCGGGCCATCTCGACGATTTCACGACTGGTGGTGCCGCGAACGATCGAATCATCGACCAACAGCACCCGTTTCCCTTTGAATTCCTGGGCGACGGTATTCAATTTTTGCCGGACCGAGCGTTTGCGGGTGGCTTGCCCGGGCATGATGAAGGTTCGCCCGATATAGCGATTCTTGACGAAACCCTCGCGGTACGGCACGCCGATCCGCTCGGCCAGTTGCATTGCCGACGGACGGCTCGAGTCGGGGATCGGGATTACCACGTCGATCTGGTCGACCGGAATCTGCTGAACCAGCTTATCGGCCAGATGCTCGCCCATGCGTAAGCGGGCTTCGTACACCGAGACGCCGTCGATCACCGAATCTGGACGGGCCAGATAGACATATTCGAAAATGCACGGCGACAACACGGCGCTCGGCGCGCATTGCCGCTGGTGCAAGCGGTGCTCCATATCGACGAAAATCGCTTCGCCGGGAGCGACATCGCGCAGCACTTGGAAGCCCAGCGTATCCAAAGCCACTGATTCCGAAGCGAACAGATATTCGGTTCCTTCGTTGGTTTCGTTGCTGCCGAAGACCAGCGGCCGGATGCCATACGGATCACGAAAGGCGAGCATGCCGTAACCGGCGATCATCGCCACCACCGCATACGCGCCGCGACAACGCCGGTGCACCGCTGTCACGGCATCGAAAATGGTTTCCAGGTCGAGGCGACACCCTTGGGCGGTAGCCCGCAATTCATGCGCCAAAGCGTTGAGCAGCACCTCGGAATCGGAATTGGTGTTGATGTGCCGCAGGTCCTGCCGGAACATCTCTTCCTTGAGCTGTTCGGTGTTGGTCAGATTGCCGTTGTGCCCGAGGACGATACCGAATGGCGAGTTGACGTAGAAGGGCTGCGAAAGCGCCGAATCGAACGCCGAACCGGCGGTCGGATAACGGCAATGGGCAATGCCCATGTTTCCCGGCAGGGAACGCATGTTACGGGTGCGGAAAACGTCGCGGACCAGACCGGACCCTTTGTGCATGTGGAAAATATCCTCTTCGGCGGTGACGATTCCGGCCGCGTCCTGTCCGCGATGTTGAAGAACCATCAAGCCGTCGTAGAGCAACTGGTTGACCGGTGTGGTGGCGACTACGCCAAGGATTCCGCACATAATTTTTTCCTACCCGAAGCTGATTCGTTTGGCCACGTCGGACGGCAACCAGACTTTACCGGCCAGCACGGCGGTTTCCAGCGCTGGGGCGAAGTAGGCCTCGCTCCACCACTTTTCTTTCGGCAACGACGTCATCCCACCCGCTGCGACCAGCGCGAAGACGATCAGTGCGCCACGCGCCGCGCCAAAAAGGACGCCGAAGAGCCGATCGATCGACCTCATCTCCAATGCTTTGAGCAGCCCGCGCGCGGCCAGCCGCAGCAGTGCCATCGCCATCAGTACCGCGACGAACACCAGCACCCAGGCAACGACCAGACGGACGGTCGGTTCGGTGGAAAAGGTCAACCACGATGCCACTTGTCCGCCCCAGGCCCTGGCGGCGAAAAAAGCCGCTACCCAGGCCAGGAGAGCGATGATTTCGCCGATGATTCCGCGCCAGAGTCCCAGCAGAGCCGAGCAGGCCATCACCCCCAATACCCCATAATCGAACGCAGTCATTGCCGGCCGGCGACGACTCCGCTCACTCCTATCCGTTTCATTTTTTCGAGCGCCTTCTCGGCGGCCTCGCGGTTGGCGAAAGGACCGGCACGCACCCGGGTCTTCTTGCCGTCGGGGGAATTGAGCACTTCGGTATACGCATGGATTCCCGCGGCGCTGAGCCGCGTCTGTAACTGCCTGGCATTTTCGGGATTGGCGAAAGCACCGGCCATGATCAAATGCTGGCCGCCGCTTTTTTTCGCTGGTGCTGTTTCCGGCGTCTTGCCGGAGAGCAGGGCATTGGCGCGTTGCGCCTCGTCACTGCCCATTCTGGAGGATTCATCTGCCGACCCTGTCTCAGCCGGTTTGTCGGCCTTTTTCGGAGCCGGTTTTTCGACGGGCTTGCTCGTCTTCTCGCGTGGCTTGGTCGTGGCTGATGTTGGAGCCTTATCCGCTGGTTTCTTTTCGGTGGATTTCTTGTCGTTGGCTTTGGCTGGCGGGGTGGAGGCTTTTTTTTCAGCAAGCTTATCGGCAACGACTTTGCCAGCAAGTGCCGTACCGGCCACTGCCGCCGCCGTAGCCGCCGCGGCGGGTACTTTGCCGGCGGTTGTCGCCGGGGTCGGTTCATCGGTGGACGGCTTCTCGGCGGGGGGCGATGTCTCGCCGACTTTTGCGGTAGGCGCGGCCGCCGGCCGCGCTGGCGGTTCGCTCGGTTTGAACGGTGGCACCTGATCCTGGCCGGGGATCTTGATCTGGACGTCCTGAACCTGTTGCTTGGGCTCCTCGTCCATGACCATTGGCAAGATCACCGCCGCCAGCCCGGCAAAGGCCACCGCGCCAACGAGACGGCGGCGGGCACGCTTCTTCAACTGCAATTGCGGGTCGGGCGTTTCAGTCATCGGTTTCGTCGAAACTACGGGTATCGTCACGGCCAGGAAGTACGGTCAAAGCGCTTTTTTCATGCTGCGCATGACGGCCGCGACGGTGTAGAACGATCCAAAGACGGCGATTCTATCATTTTCGCCTGCCAGCTTGGCAGCACGCGCGAAAGCGAGTTCCGGGGCGGCGAAACGCTCGACTGCGCCACCCAGTCGTCGTTCCTCGATCACGTCAGCGATAGCCGCTGCGGCCGCGCCGCGTGGCACCGCCAGATCGGCCAGCAGCCACGTGTCTATCCGACCGGCCAGTGCGCTCAACGACCCGGCGATGTCCTTATCGGCCAGCATGCCGACGACGGCGAAGGTTCGCGGAAAAAAAGCCATACCAGCCAGGCTGTCGGCCAGACCGGCGACGGCTTCCGGGTTGTGCGCGACGTCGAGCACCACTGTCGGCCGTCCCGGCAAGACCTGAAAACGACCTGGCAAATCGATTTCGAGCAGCCCCCGACGAACGGCCTGCATCGATACCGGCAGGCGCTGACGCAATCTCTCAACCGCCGCCAGCGCCGCCGAGGCATTGCGCAATTGACACGTACCGCGCAAGCCCGGCTTGGCCAATCCGCCCCGACGCAGCCCGTCGCGCGTCCAGAATGTCCATTGTCTTTCGTCGTGCAGATAGCCGAAATCGCGGCCGATGAGATGCAGTTCGGCACCGATGGCTTGCGCACGAGCGATCAACGCGGCCGGCGGTGACGGGTCGGCGCAGATCGCCGGCTTGCCGGAACGGAAAATGCCGGCTTTTTCACCGGCGATCTCGTCGCGGGTCGCGCCCAGCCAATCGGTATGGTCGAGAGCGATGCTGGTGACGATCGCACAATCCGGGTCATACACATTGACCGCGTCGAGGCGCCCACCCAGACCGACTTCGAGAATCAGCACGTCGACCTGTTCCGCGAGAAAGACCTCCAGGGCGGCCAGCGTGCCGAATTCGAAATAAGTCAACGCTACCTTGCCCGCGGCGACTCGCGCCGCTTCGACGCGGGCGAACGCGGCGCACAGCGTTCGATCGTCGACCGGCCGACGGTCGAGTCGGACCCGTTCGTTGTAGGCAAGAAGATGCGGCGAGGTGTAGCAGCCGACCCGGAACCCGGCGAAGGTGTATATCCCTTCGAGATACGCACAGGTCGAGCCCTTGCCATTGGTGCCGCCGACGATGATCAGCGGACAATCGAGTCGCTGGTGCAGTTCGGCCTTGACCCGTTGCACACGCTCCAAGCCCAATTCGATTCCCGCCTGGCCGCGTGGATGGAGGCTTTCGAGATGCGCCAGCCATTCTGGCAACGTCCGCTCGTTGGCGACCATTGGTCGGCGGCTGATCAAAAGTTGCCGCTAGCCGGCGGGCCGCCGGTAAAGGTAACCCAGCAGTTCGGCGAGACGGTTTTTCATTTCCCGTCGATCGACGATCATGTCGATGGCGCCTTTGTCGAGCAGAAATTCGGAACGCTGGAATCCTTCCGGCAGCGTTTCGCGAACGGTCTGTTCGATGACCCGTGGACCGGCAAAGCCGATCAGCGCTCCGGGTTCGGCGATGACGATGTCGCCGAGGAAAGCGAACGATGCCGATACCCCACCCATCGTCGGGTCGGTGAGGATCGAAATGAACGGCAATCCGGCGTCGGCGAGCAAGGTCAGCACAGCGGTGGTCTTGGCCATCTGCATCAGCGAAAACAGGCCTTCCTGCATCCGTGCGCCGCCGGAGGCGGTGACGCAGACGAATGGCACCTTGTCGGCAACCGCCGCCTCGACACCACGGACGAAGCGTTCGCCGAGCACCGAACCCATCGAGCCGCCCATGAACTCGAATTCGAATACCGCCAGAACCACCGGCACGGTCTTGATCGTGCCGCGTATGACGACCAGGGCATCGGTTTCGCCGGTATTTTCGCTGGCTTCCTGCAAACGTTGCGGGTACGGCCGGCTGTCGTGAAAAGCTAGCGAATCGACCGGTATCACGTCGGCGCCGATCTCCTGCCGTCCTTCGCCATCGAGCAGCAGATCGATGCGCGCTCGCGCGTCCAGACGATGGTGATGGCCACACTTGGGGCAGACATGGCTGGACTTCGCCAGATCGGTCGCATAAAGCACCGCTTCGCAACCGACGCATTTGCTCCACAACCCTTCGGGCAAGGACGTGCGCCGTACGCCGTCACTGCGCTTGATTTTTGGGGGTAACGGTTTGTTCAACCAGCTCATGGCTTTTCCCGGGCAGGAGAGAGGGTTACGGTATCCAGGCCGCGACGGATGTCGGCCAGCAAGGCTCCGACATCCCGACAGGCATTTTCGGGGGACGAGTTTTCGAGTTCTTCAATCAGACGGCTGCCGACGATCACCGCGTCGGCAAATTGACCGATTGCCGCCGCGGTCTGCGCATCGCGAATACCGAACCCGACCGCCACCGGCACACCGGTGCATGCGCGGATTTCGGGCAGGCGCGCCGCGACGGCGGCGACATCAAGCGCCGCGGAGCCGGTGACGCCTTTGAGCGAGACGTAGTAGAGGTAGCCGCTGCCGAGCTTGCCAACTTGCCGCATCCGTTCCGGACTGGAGGTCGGCGCCAGCAGAAAGATCGGCTCCAGCGCGCGGCGGCGCATGGCCCGGGAAAAATCCTCACTTTCCTCGAGAGGATAATCGACGATCAGTACGCCGTCGACGCCAGCCGCGGCCGCGGCGTCGGCAAATTCGTCGACGCCCATCGTTTCGACCGGATTGGCGTAGCCCATCAACACGAGCGGTGTTTCCTGGTCCTCGCGGCGAAAATCGGCGACCAGCTCCAGGACTTGGCGCAGACTCACTCCTTTGGCCAGCGCGCGTTCGGAAGCGCGCTGAATCGTCGGCCCGTCGGCCATCGGATCCGAAAATGGCACGCCCAGTTCGATGATGTCGGCACCGGCGGCGACCAGCGCGTGCAACAAAGGCACGGTCAGCGCGGGATCGGGGTCGCCGGCGGTGAGAAATGGAATAAGGGCCCGACGCCCTTGTACGCGTAAGCGCTCGAATGTGGCTGGAATTTTCGACATGGTCAGAAGGTGATCCCCGATTTATCGGCAACGGTATGCATGTCCTTGTCGCCTCGACCGGACAGATTGACCAGCAGGATGCGATCCCTGGGCAGGGTGGGCGCCAGTTTGCCGGCATAGGCCAACGCATGGCTCGATTCGAGTGCCGGGATGATTCCTTCCAGACGGCACAGATCGTGGAACGCCTGCAACGCCTCGCCATCGTCGATACAGACGTATTCGGCGCGCCCGGTGTCCTTGAGCCAGGCATGTTCCGGACCGACACCGGGATAATCGAGTCCGGCGGAAATGGAGTGCGTCTCGATGATCTGGCCGTGGTCATCCTGCAGCAGATAGGTGCGGTTGCCGTGCAGCACCCCAGGCCGGCCGGCGGTAAGCGAAGCCGCATGACGACCGCTGGCCAGCCCGTCACCGGCCGCTTCGACGCCGATCAGGCGCACGTCGGTGTGCGGGATGTACGGATAAAAAACACCCATCGCATTCGAGCCGCCGCCGACACAGGCAATTACCGCGTCGGGCTGCCGCCCGCATTGCTCCTGCATCTGCATCAGACACTCACGACCGATGATCGCCTGAAAATCGCGGACCATCATCGGATAGGGATGTGGGCCGGCAACCGTTCCGATGATGTAAAAAGTGTCCGCGACATTCGTCACCCAATCGCGCATCGCCTCGTTCAAAGCGTCCTTGAGCGTTCTGGAACCGCTCTCGACCGGCACGACCGTGGCGCCGAGCAGCTTCATCCGGTAAACGTTGGCCGCTTGGCGGCGGATGTCTTCGGAACCCATGTAAACGACGCAGCGCATTCCGTAACGCGCAGCGACGGTGGCCGTGGCCACGCCGTGCTGTCCGGCGCCGGTTTCGGCGATCACCCGTGGCTTGCCCATCCGGCGTGCCAGCAACGCCTGCCCGACGCAGTTGTTGATCTTGTGCGCGCCGGTGTGATTGAGGTCTTCGCGTTTGAGATAAATCTGTGCGCCACCGAGTTGGTCGGACCAGCGGCGCGCGTGATAAACCGGGCTGGGGCGACCGACATAATGCTTCAGTTCGTCATCGAACTCGGCGAGAAATTGCCGATCGTGCTGCGCTGAAGCGTATGCTTCACGGAGTTCAGCCAGCGGAGCGATCAATGTTTCAGCGACGAAGATGCCACCATAGCGGCCGAAATGGCCGCGGGCATCGGGTTGATTGTAGGCAGGAAAGGTCATCAGCGAAGTCCTAAGGCAAAACGATGGCTGGCGACCGGCAGAAGCCGGCGTACCGCCGAGAATAGGTTTACAGGGTTTACAGATGGTTTATCGATGATCTGGCGCCTGATCGCCTCAGGTATGCTTGCCGGCATGCCGCCGCCAGCAATGGCGCGTCCTGCCCCCGGTTCTACCCATGATCAGCCCCGCTGCGAACCATCCTGCCTCGCTCCCGGTTTTGCCCCGCACGCGGTACGTACCGCGGCGACGAAAGCGGCCATCTTTGCCGCATCCTTGATTCCTTTGCTGCCTTCCACACCCGATGACACATCAACCGCCGATGGCTGCAATCGGGCGAGCGCATCAGTGACATTCGCCGCGTCGAGTCCACCGGAAAGAATCAGTGGTTTGCCCAGCGTTGGCGGAACCAGAGACCAGTCGAACGTCTGGCCCGCCCCGCCATAGCCTTCGACGAAGGCATCGAGCAGAATGGCCTGGGCCGAAGGAAAAGCCGCCGCGAATTGTACCAAATCCATCCCCGGCCTGACGCGCGCCGCCTTGACGTAGGGGCGGTGGAATTGCCGACAATACGTCTCGTCTTCATCGCCGTGGAATTGCAGCAGATGAATCGGCACGGCAGCCAGCGCTTCTCGAACCTTTGCCGGTTCGGCGTTGACGAACAGGCCGACGATGGAGACGAAGGGTGGAGCGATCTTTGCCAACCGGGCGGCGGTGGCCAGATCGACGAATCGTGGACTCGGCGGGTAGAACACCAGGCCGATGGCATCGGCGCCGCAGGCTATCGCGTCCATGACGTCCTGCTGACGGGTAAGACCGCAGATTTTGATCCGGGGCATCATCGTCGATTCAATCCGGGGGGAGAGTCATTGTTGGCCGCAATGGGAGCATAGCGGTCTCGTCCGCACCAGGGAAGCCCCATTCCGCGGCATATTTCACTTCGACGAGATAGAGTCCGTCAGGAGGAAAGGTCGCCGCGGCCAGACGCCGGTCACCACGCCGCAAGACCTCGGCCAGCCAGTCCGGCGATTTCTTTCCCTGCCCGACACAAACGAGACTGCCGACCAGGTTGCGTACCATATGGTGCAGGAACGCCGACGCTTCAAAATCGAAGACGATCAGTTCACCCCAACGACCGATCTCCGCCCGCTGCATGATTTTCACGGGGGACACGGCTTGGCATTCGGCGGCACGAAATGCCGAAAAATCGTGTTCGCCGAGCAGAGCGCTTGCGGCGCTCTGCATCGCGGCGACGTCGAGTGGGTGATGGGTCCAACCGACACGCTGGTGCCAGACTCCGGGACGGTATGCCCGGTTGATCAGCAGATAACGATAATGTCGTGCGCACGCCGAGGCGCGTGCGTGAAAGTCGTCGCGGACCACTCTCGCCCAGCGCACCGCCACGGCCGGCGGCAGAAAAGTATTCGCTCCGCGGACCCAGGCATGTGGCGTACGCTCGAGGTTGGTATCGAAATGGACGATCTGCCCCAATGCATGGACGCCGGCATCGGTACGGCCGGCGCAGACCACCTTGATCGGCGCGACGGCGAATTGATGCAGAGCCTCCTGCAAGGCATCCTGAACCGTTCCTCCCCCCGGTTGTTGTTGCCAGCCACGAAAGCAACTCCCGTCGTACTCGACTCCCAGAGCCAGTCGCATCGTTTACCCGAGACAGAAAAAGATCACGGTGGCGGAAATCCCAGCGGCGATGGCCAGATAGTCTGTACGCGTCAGAGACGCATCCTCCAGATCGAAACAAGTTATCGTCATGCTCGACGAGGGTTCGGCAAACGGTTGTCGCCAGTCCCACGGTCGTGGTGAGGTTTCCATATAGTGCAGCACGAGCAATAAACGGATCAGGCCGCGGTCGGGATCGATACCCAGACAGCGCAATGGCTTGGACAGGTGGTAGATTGCGGTCATCAAGCCGGCCGGTGGAGTGGTGGTCCGCAAAACGGCTACACCACCAAAAGCCAACAGCAAGTGCCCAAGGTGCGTCAGCGCCTCCTCTATTCCCTGGCGGGTTGGCGCAAATGACCCCGACCATAAGGGCTCGCCCGTGCCTCCCCAGGAGAAGATCAACAGCAGGGAAAGCAACAACCAGCGTGTCCGGCAAACCAGCCGCCAGCAATGCACCAGTACTTGCCGGCCAAACAGTGGAATAGCCGAAAAAGCCGCCAGTAACGCGCCCCCCGCCAAGCTTTGGCTAACGAGCAAAGCCAACAAAAAAATCAGCAGTCGTGTTGCCGGGTGCACCATGTGTGATCGATTCTTTTCGTGCTTCGGGTCGTGGATTTCGGTGGATCCACGGCTCGGAGCACGACAGATCGAGATACGTGCTACCGCCCGACAGCCTATTCGCGGAGGCTGGCCAAAAGAACACTGGCCGCATCGCGCTGCTCAGAATCGCCATCCTTGAGCACTTCGAGCAGCAATTCGCGAGCGCCCTCGTGGTCGCCCATTTCGTGGTAAGCCTTGGCGAGATCGAGTTTGGTCGCCACTTCTTCACTGGCAGTGATTTCGGTGTCGCCGGGAGCATTTCCATCGAAATATGGATCTGCGGGAGTTTCGGCATGGATCATTCCCGCTGCCGGATTGAGCAGAGTGTCTTCTTGTTCGGTTTCGAACGAAGATTGCAATTCCGTATCCGTGGCAAATTCGGTAGCGCTGTTTGGACTTTGAGTGTCCATCTCGTCGAGATCGAGACTGATCGACGACATGTCGAACGGCGATTGCTGCAATGTCTGCCCGAGAACTGTCGATTCAGTCAGCTTGACATCGAATTCCAAATCCGGCTTCTCCGGCGTACCAATGTCGAGCACCTCATTCGATGATGGCGGCGACTCGATTTGTGTCGGCTCAGCGGCAACGCGATGATCGGCAAACTCGGTGGTCAGGTCGAATTCGAAATCGAGATCGTCGCCGGTGGCAGGCGCGTCTGGGTCGGTTCCAGGAGCCACCAGCATCGTCGTCATTTCCGGAACCTCGTGATCCTCAACGAGCAATGGCGGTTCATTGAACTCGATATTGGGGACCCGCTGCGCAGACGAGATCGAAGTCGCCAGATCGAAGTCGATCGGGCCGACGGTCGCCGACTGAGCAAAAACGGTCGTCGATTGCGGAGAGTGTAGATTCTGCACGTTGGTCACGGCAACTGTCGCTTCGCCCAGGTCGAACGTCGAATCATCGGTCTCATCGACCGGGGATGCTTTGGGTTGCAAGTGAGTATTCACTTCAGTGGCCGCGGCCGCAAAGCTCGACATGGCAGCGGCTGCCGTTGCTGCTTCAGCCATTCGTGACAGTTCGCCGGGGCGAGTGATCGTATCGCCCATTCTGCCTGGAGGAAGAGGCGCTTTCGCTACCGATGCTGATGTCGATGCGGTGACCTCTTCAACAGGCGCTTTTTCTGGTTCGGGCGCAGTGGTGACGGCGTATAGCGGATTGTTCGGCTCCATCTGTCGGCCGAAGCCTGCCGCTTTTTCCCAATCCGGACCAGAACCGCCGGTGGCATTGAACAGTTCGGTGATGGTCGCGTTGAAGGTTTTGTCCTGCTTCCGAGCCAAATAGATCTCGAGCAATTTGAGGTGGATGGCATATCGGGAAGGGGTTTTTTGTTTGGCTTCGAGCAGAATTTCCTCGGCTTGGGCATCGCGGCCATAGGCCATATAGACATCGGCTTCGGCAACGGGATCGACTTCGTCGGTGTCTATGCTTCCCGGGCCGGCCTGACTGAAATCAGCCTGCGACATCATCGAGTGCGACGTGTCCACACTCTGCCCACCCGAACTCCTGGCGGCTGAATTGGCGGCCAAACTGTCGGAAGAAGTAGGACTCAAGGTGCTGTTGAGGTCCAAAAGACTGTCGTTACGATTCATCCGACGACGTTTGGCCAACCAGTAGGCGCCGGCCAAAGCAGCGATCAAGCCGCCGCCGGCGATCAAGGGGGCGCCAGTCAGCAGATCATCGAACACGCCCGGCTCTTCTGGTGGCAGAGTAATTACCTTGGGCTTGGGTTTTTCTACCGGTTTTGCTACTTCGGCTGCCGGAGGAGCAACTGGTTTGATGGGCTCGGTCGGCTTTGCTTCGTCGGTCTTGGCCGCTGTCAGTTTATCGTCGGGTTTGCTTTCCGTGGTTGGCTCGGCCGGCTTTGCGGGCACCGGTGCCGTGGCCGGCAAAGTCTCAACCGGTTTTGCTTGTGGAGCTACGGGAGGCTTTGCGGCTGGCGTGGCGGGAACCGGCGTTGTCGAGGGGGGCGTCGAAGAAAGCGGGGCGGATGGCGACGGTGTTGTTGGAGGACGAGCTTCTTCGGGCTTGCCCGCTGGAACACTCGGTGCGGGCTTGCCAGCCGATTGCTTCTCCAGTTCGGCGAGCGTGCGGGTTTTCAATTCGACGAGCTTTTGCAACTCGGCGACATTTTTTTCGAGGGTGGCCAAACGTTCGTTGGCGTCCCGCAACGCCTTTTCCTTGGCGATCAAATCTTCGTCGGATCGCTTGCCTGGCGTTGCCGGCTTCGCTCCCGGCAGTTCGGTCTTGGAGACTTTCAGTTGGTCTTTGGGCTCGACCGCTGGGCTCGATTTGTCCTCGACCTTGGCGCTGATCTTGCCTGCCGATTGTTGCTTCGGCGCGGCTTCGGTGACCGGTGCGGCTGCGGCTTGGCGAGCCAGTTTGCGCCGGTAGCCTCCCCAATCCGCCGATTGCGCGGTGACGGCTCGTCGCGCATCGTCGCGCGGTACGGCGTCGATGGCCGAGCGGTCCGGAATGGTCAGAACCTTGCCGGCCTTGAGGCGATTCATATTGCCGCGTTCGAAGGCATCCGGGTTGGCGCGGAAGATGGCCACCAGCATCTGGTCCAACGAAACGCCTTCCGGTCGGGTGTCGTTGGCAATCTTGCCCAGGGTCTCTCCAGGTCTGACTTCGTAAGCGCTGCCTTCGACGGGCTGCCTGGGCGCAGGGCGGGCAGGGCGCGAGCGGGGCGCTTCCGTGCGCGCCGGTCTGCCTTCAGCCAACGGCTGTGAGGCCGAAACACCAGGTTTGCTGATTGCCGGAGCCGGGGTGTGTTTGGCGGCGTATTCGGGAGGATCAAGCAGAAAAGTGTATTCACGAACCAATCGACCGGCCGGCCAGTTGAGTTCCAGCAGCAGATCGACGAATGGATCGTTGATTGGCCGATCGGAGCTCATCCGGATGATCGGTTGACCGTTGGCACGTTTGGCGATGCTGAAGCTGATGCCGCCCAAGGTGCCCGAATAGTCGACTCCCGCCTGTTTGTGGGCATCCTGGGAGGCCAACTGCGCTTTCATGCCGGCGAGTTCTTCGCGTGAGGCGAAGATTTCCGCTTCAGCCCGCAATGGCTGCCCAAGCGCGGAAAAAACGGTGATCTTGCCCAGCCCCGCCGCTTGCGTCATCGCCGGACACGCCGCGATCAATAACGACGAGGCGACAGCCCATGCGGAGGTTCTGAGTCTGGGGGTCCTTGCGGGGAAATTTATCTTTTTGGCCACAGCGCAACCCTGAGCGTCGACATTTGAATTATTAAAATAACATCATGAAGTTAGGCATGCAAGGCATACTTCCACTTGCACGAAGCCTCCGGCAGGAAGTGTCGGATTGCCGTCGTCCGATACTTGTATCACTTTAATCCATGCTCAAGGAGAATGCGCAACATCCGGCGCAACGGTTCGGCGGCGCCCCACAGCAACTGATCGCCGACGGTAAACGCGCCGAGATAGTCAGGCCCCATCGCTAGTTTGTGCAAGCGACCCACGGGAATGGTCAGCGTACCGGTGACCGCCGCCGGTGTCAGTTCGCGTTCACTCTCCTCGCGGAGATTGGGCACCACTTTCACCCATTGATTGCCCTGCCCAATGATGTCGCTTACCTCATCCATCGGCACATCGCGCTTCAGCTTGATGGTCAGGCCCTGCGAATGGCAGCGCATGGCGCCGATTCGTATGCAGAGGCCGTCAACCGGAATGCTGCCAGGGGAACGAAAGGGCGGGCGGCCGAGTATTTTGTTGCATTCGGCGCCGCCTTTCCATTCTTCCTTCGATTGCCCGTTGTCGACGGGGATGTCGATCCACGGGATTAGGCTGCCGGCAAGCGCCGTTTGACGAAATTGGCTGGTCGGAAAACTGGCGGCACGCATGGTCTCGGCGACTTTGCGATCGATGTCGAGAATCGCCGAGGCCGGGTCGGCCAGTTCTTTCCTGACTGCGTCGTGCAGGGCCCCCATCTGCTGCAGCAACTCTCGCATGTTCTGGGCGCCGGCGCCGGAAGCGGCCTGATAAGTCATTGCGCTGATCCACTCGACGAGATCGTGCTGGAACAGCCCGCCCAGACCCATCAGCATCAGCGAGACGGTGCAGTTGCCGCCGATCCAGTTGCGTCCACCTTTGGCAAGAGCGTTCTCGATCACCGTTCTGTTGACCGGGTCGAGAATGATCACCGCCTCGTCGTTCATGCGCAGTGCGGAAGCGGCGTCGATCCAATGCCCCTGCCAGCCCGCTGAACGAAGCTTTGGAAAAATTTCCTTGGTGTAATCGCCGCCTTGACAGGTCAGGATCACGTCGGCCTGTTGCAATTCGGTGATCGACATTGCGTCCTTCAATACGCCACCGGCCTTGCCGGCCAGGGTCGGCGCGCTGCCACCGACCGCCGAAGTGGAGAAATATAGCGGCTCGATATGCTCGAAATCGCCTTCTTCCACCATCCTCTGCATCAGGACCGATCCCACCATGCCCCGCCAACCCACCAATGCGACTTTGATCATTCCCCTGTCCAAAACAAAAAACTCAAATCAACGATATGTTTATAAAGCAGCCAAAACGGCATCGCCCATCGCCCGTGTCCCGACGCGTTGCGCCCCGGGTTGATTAATGTCGGCGGTACGATAGCCTTGCGCAAGGACTTTTTTCACGGCGTTCTCGACACGCGCGGCGGCGGATTCGTTGGCAAAGGTGTAGCGTAACATCATCGCCACCGACAGGATCGTCGCCAGCGGATTGGCCAGGCCTTTGCCAGCGATGTCCGGCGCAGAGCCGTGGCAGGGCTCGTAAAGCCCTTTGTTATGTTCATCGAGCGATGCGGAAGGCAGCATGCCGATTGACCCGGTCAGCATCGCCGCTTCATCGGAGAGAATGTCGCCAAACAGATTGCCGGTGACGATGACGTCGAATTGTTTGGGCTGGCGCACCAGTTGCATCGCCGCGTTGTCGACCAACAGGTGGCTGAGTTCGACGTCGGGATAGTCAACCGCCGTTTCGTTGGCCACGTCGCGCCACAGTTGCGTGGTTTCGAGAACGTTCATCTTGTCGACCGAACACAGCTTGCGGCGGCGTTTGCGCGCCGCTTCGAAGGCGACGCGCAGAATTCGCCGAATCTCGCTTTCGTTGTAATGCATGGTGTTGAAGCCGTAGCGTTGCAAGCGACCATCGATCTCGCGCTGTTCGATGCCGCGCGGCTGACCAAAATAAATGTCGCCGGTCAGTTCCCGGACGATCAGCAGATCGAGTCCGGCGACCACTTCGGGCTTCAACGTTGAAGCGTCGGCCAGTTCCGGATAGAGAATCGCCGGACGGAAGTTGGCGAACAGGCCCAGTTGTTGGCGAATGGCCAGCAAACCGCGCTCGGGTCGTTGATGACGCGGCAACTGATCCCATTGCGGACCGCCGACGGCGCCGAGCAGGACCGCGTCGGCCTGCGCGGCCAGCCGCTGGGTCGCTTCCGGGAAGGGATCGCCGGTGGCGTCCACCGCGCAGCCGCCGAGCAAGGCCGTTTCCAGTTCGCAGCCCAGGTCCAGCGCCTGCAGGACGCGCACGGCTTCGGCGACGATTTCCGGTCCGATGCCGTCACCAGGAAGTACGCAGATTTTCATGGTCCTATGCTCCCGCAAATAGCCAGGGTTGTTGGTGACGCCGCCGTTCTTCGAAGGCTTTGATCGCTTCGGCGTGACGCAAGGTCAGGCCGATGTCGTCCCAGCCGTTGAGCAGACATTCCCTGCGGAATGCATCGACCGTAAACGGAACGATCCGACCGTCAGGCCGTCGGACTTGCTGATTTTCGAGATCAATGACCAGCGAATAGCCCGGCATCGCCTCGACCAGCCGAAACAGTTCGTCAATTTCACCGGCGGGCAAAATAACCGGCAACAAGCCGTTCTTGAAACAGTTGTTGAAGAAAATGTCGGCGAAGCTTTCGGCGACCACCGCCCGGAAACCGTAATCGAGCAGCGCCCACGGTGCGTGTTCGCGCGAACTGCCGCAACCGAAATTCTTGCGGGTCAGCAGGATCGACGCACCATGATAGCGCGCCTGGTTGAGTACGAAATCGGGATCGAGCGGGCGAGAAGCATTGTCGCGACCGGGTTCGCCAACATCCAGATAACGCCATTCGTCGAACAGATTGGGGCCGAAACCCGAACGTTTGATCGATTTCAGGAACTGCTTGGGGATGATCGCGTCGGTGTCTACATTGGCCCGGTCGAGCGGGGCCACCAATCCTTCAAGACAAACAAATTTCTCCATGTGTTTCTTTCGCTGACTCGCGGCCGGTGGCCGAAGGTCACGGACTTTGGTCCGAAAATGTTGATTCGTCGTCTCGCATCAGGGCGCGATCAACGGGACAGCAATTGATCGGGTGGCAGAAAGTGTCCGGCTACCGCTGCGGCCGCCGCCACTTCCGGGCTGACCAGATGTGTCCGGCCTCCCGCACCTTGGCGGCCTTCAAAGTTTCGATTCGAGGTCGACGCGCAACGCTCACCCGGCTCGAGCCGGTCGGCGTTCATCGCCAGACACATCGAACACCCCGGTTCGCGCCACTCGAAGCCGGCGGCGCGGAAAATCACGTCCAGCCCTTCCTGTTCAGCCTGCCGTTTGACTTGGCCCGATCCCGGAACGACCAGAGCCAATTTGATGTTCCCGGCCACTTTGCGACCATCGACCACCTTGGCTGCGGCGCGCAAGTCTTCGATTCGCGAGTTGGTGCAGGAACCGATGAAAACCTTGTCGAGCCGGATGTCGCGGATCGCTTGCTTCGGGGCCAGCCCCATGTACAGCAGTGCTCGCTCCATGCCGTCGCGCTTGACCGGATCGGCCTGTTCAGCCGGATCGGGAACGCAGGCGTCGATCGGCACGACCATCTCCGGCGAGGTCCCCCAGGTTACTTGCGGACGAATCTCCGCCGCATTCAGTTCGACGATGCGGTCGAAACGGGCGCCGGGGTCACTGCGCAGATTGCGCCAGGCGCTTACCGCCTGATCCCACAACTCGCCTTGCGGGGCAAACGGGCGCCCACGCAAATAATCGATGGTCACCTGGTCCACGGCGACCATGCCCATTCGGGCGCCCGCCTCGATGGCCATGTTGCACAAGGTCATCCGACCTTCCATCGACAGGGCGCTGATCGCCGGTCCGGCGAACTCGATGGCGTAGCCGGTGCCCCCAGCCGTACCAATACGGGCGATGATTGCCAGCGCGAGATCCTTGGCCGTCACTCCCGAAGCGAGTGTGCCCGAAACCTGCACCAGCAGGGTCAGCGAGCGTTTCTGCAGCAGACATTGCGTGGCCAGGACATGCTCGACCTCCGAAGTGCCGATGCCATGGGCCATGCAGCCGAATGCGCCGTGAGTGCTGGTATGCGAGTCGCCGCAGACCACGGTCATCCCCGGCAAGGTGGCACCGGTTTCCGGGCCAACGACATGGACGATGCCTTGGGACGGATCCTTGAACGGAAAATAGGCCAGCGCGCCAGTCTCGGCGATGTTGGCGTCGAGGGTTTCGACCTGCAGACGGGATACCGGGTCTTCAATTCCCCGCTCCCAATGGTCGGTCGGCGTATTGTGGTCCGCCGTGGCGACGATCGACGACACCCGCCAGGGTTTGCGTCCAGCCAGTTTGAGACCTTCGAAGGCCTGTGGACTGGTCACTTCATGGATCAGATGACGGTCGATGTAAATCAGCGCCGTGCCGTCGGGTTCCTCGACGACGACGTGATCTTGCCAAAGCTTTTCGTAAAGAGTTTGCGGCATGGATAGCTATCCGGCGGCTTTCAGGCGGCCGGATCCTGAAACAAAGGTCCGATTATGTCACAGCGCGTCGGTGGCGGCTCGTGCGCCGTGGCCGCCACCCATTTATTTGTCAGCGGCGACGGGCAGCGGAATAAAGCGGTTGTACGCGTTGCGCATAGACCCGCAAATCGGCAATCCGCGCCTCGTGCGACGGATGGGTGGATAACCACTGTGGCGGTTGCCCGCCGCCGACGCGGCTCATTTTTTCCCACAGGGTGATCGCCGCCGCGGGATCGTAACCGGCACGCGCGGCGAGTTCGATACCGACACGGTCCGCCTCCTGTTCCATCTCGCGGGAATTCGGGCGCATGAAGGCCAAGTCGCCGACCGCGCCGATTGCCGTCTGTCCCAAACGGGTGTCGACGCCGAAGTAGGCGCCGATCACCGCTCCGCCGAGCGCCGCCGCAACGTTGACCCCGGCAGCCTGGCTGGCTTTCTCGCGACCGTGCTCGCGCAAGGCATGGGCAATTTCATGACCCATCACCGCCGCCAATTCGTCATCGGTGGCTTGCAATTGCTCGATCAGGCCGCTATAGACCGCCATCTTGCCGCCGGGCATGCACCAGGCATTCACTTCCTTGGCGGTAAGCACATTGACTTCCCATTGCCAGCTCGGTGCATCGTTGCGGAAGGTGGCGGTGGCCGGGATCAGGCGATTGGCGATGTGCCGTACCCGTTCGACCTGTCGGGAATCGCGGTTGAGCACGCCCTTGCTGCGTGCCGAATCGATGGTCGTCTTATAGGCGGTGGCCGCCGAGCGATTCACTTCGCTCGATGACAGCAGCATCGTCTGTCCGCGCTCGACACCAACCGCGCCGCCGCTGGTGGTCTGCGTCGTCGCGCAGCCGCTCAACAACAGGGCCAGCAGTCCGGAAAGGCATAAATAACGTTTGATCGGCAAATGGTTCATCGGTGATCGTCCTTGTTCGTTGATGTGGCTGCTCACTGATTCTTGGCAGGCCCGCTCCCGGTATCCTTGATCCAGAGCGCGACGCAGAACCAGCCCATCAGTGCCAGAAAGGCACTCAAAGTATAGGTCGGCGCCGGACCGAAAAGTCCCCAGGTCCAGCCGCTGAGCACACTGCCGAGCAAGCCGCCGGCGCCAAACGACAAACTGGAATACAAGGCCTGTCCGCGTCCCTGGTAACGGCCAGGAAACCAGCGGTTGACCGCGGCGACCGACGCCGCGTGGCAGGCGCCGAAAGTCAGGCCGTGCAGCAGTTGCGCCAGCACCAGCAGCGCCAACCATTCGACACCCCAGGCGATGATCAAAAACCGCAGCACTGCGGCGGCGAAGCAGGCCAGCAGGATGGTACGCAGACTGAAGCGACGGAGCAAGTCGGCCATGTGGAAAAAAACGACGATCTCGGCGACGACGCCGAGCGACCACAGGCAGCCGACCAGCCACTTGTCATATTGGTGCGCGGTCAGATAAATCGAGTAAAAGACGTACAGCGCACCGTGCGCAGCAGACATGGCGAAACTGGCAACGAGCAAGGCCCGTACCCGCGGTTGCGCGACGATATGAGCCACAGGCTTCGGTGCGCTGGGCTCCTCGCGCGGCGGGGCGTCCGGCAGCGCCAGAGCAAAAAGGGCGATTCCGGCCAGGGTCGCGAAGAGTACCCACAGCAAGCCTGACAGTGGGATCCGGTCGAGCAGGGCGCCGGTAGCGGTTACAGCGACGATGAAGCCGATCGATCCCCACAGGCGAATCCGGCTATAGCGCGCCGAGTTTTCGTGCAGATGGTTGAAGGTGATCGCTTCAACCAGCGGCAACGCCGCGCTCCAGAAAAACGCCAGTACGGCCAGGGCCAACAACATCGTTTTGAAGTCGTCGGCGGCAAAAAATGCCGAGAATCCGATCAGGCTGAAGAGTGCCGTCGAGCGGACGACGGCAAGCGGACATCGCCAGCGATCGGCCAGCGATCCCCAGAGATACGGCGCGAACAATCGCATCAACTGCATCTGCGACATCAGCAGACCGATATCGGTCGCCGAAAACGAGCACTCCTGGAGATAGAGACCGAAATACGGGGAAAACGCGCCGATGAAGGCGAAATAAAAGAAGTAATACCCGGAAAGGCGCCAATAAGGAAGGGAATGCATCCGGTGATTTTACCGGATGCAGTGGAGCGCGCCGGTCGGCGGCGGATCAGCGGCCGGTGTTGAAGCTGCGCAACATGTGGTACATCTGGTCTTTCAGACGCACCCGCTGCTTTTTCATGTTTTCGATGGTGAAGTCATCGACAGGCAGGTCGTCCTCTTCGAGGCGTTCCACTTCCCGCGTCAATTCCTCGTACTCCAGGAACATTTGGCCAAACCGTTCGTTTTCCGATTTCAGCGCTTGAATCGAATCCAGATACTCGGGGAACTCGTGATGAAGGTCGTGGTGTTCAACTTGCATGACATGGCCTCTGGCTGATCCCGGCCCGCCCCATGCGTCACCGGACCGCGCGATTATAACCATCGGACGGCTAACCGTCACCCGACACACGACCGGCGATGCGCGGAGTGGTGCAGACTACGTCGGCGCATTGTGCCCGGTGCCGCAAAGCCTGGTCGATCAATACCAGTGCCAGCATCGCTTCGGCGATCGGCGTGGCGCGGATGCCGACGCAGGGATCGTGGCGGCCATGCGTTTCGACCTGTGTCGCCTCCCCGCTCAAGGTGATCGATCGTCTGGGCAGTCGGATGCTCGACGTCGGTTTGACAGCCAGCCGGACGACGATATCCTGCCCGGTCGACAAACCGCCGAGTACCCCCCCGGCATGATTGCTCAAAAACCCCGCCGGCGACATTTCGTCGCCATGTTCGCTGCCTTTTTGGCGGATCGCGGCGAAGCCGGCGCCGATTTCGACGCCTTTGACGGCATTGATGCCCATCATCGCGTAGGCGATCTCGGCGTCGAGCCGGCCATAAACCGGCTCGCCCCAGCCGGGAGGAACGCCACGGGCGCTGACGCTGATCTCGGCCCCCACTGAATCGCCCGTTTTGCGCAATTGATCCATGTAGGCTTCAAGTTGCGGGACGATCGCCGAATTTGGCGCAAAAAACGGGTTTTCAGCGGTCTCCGCCAGGGAAACGAAGGGAATATCGATAGGCCCCAGTCGGCTCATCCAGCCGTGGATCGTCACACCGTAGCGCTCGGCCAGCCACTTGCGCGCGATGGCGCCGGCAGCGACCCGCACCGCCGTTTCACGGGCCGATGAACGTCCACCGCCCCGATAATCGCGAAAACCGTATTTCTGGGTGTAGACATAATCGGCATGACCGGGGCGGAACGTTTCGGCAATCGCGCCGTAATCCTTGCTGCGCTGATCCTGGTTCCGGATCAGCAAGGCAATCGGCGTACCGGTGGTCTTGCCGTCGAAAATGCCGGAAAGAATTTCCACTTCGTCGGGTTCGCGTCTTTGCGTGACGTGACGCGATGTTCCCGGTTTGCGACGATCGAGTTCGGCCTGGATGTCGGCGGCGCACAAGGCCAACCCCGGTGGGCAGCCATCGACCACGCCGCCGATGGCGACACCGTGGGACTCGCCGAAGGACGTCACCGTAAACAGGGTACCGATGGTGTTGCCGGACATGATTTTCCCTGGGATTTTGAACTGGAACGCAGTCTACCATAGCCCTTCGCGCACGCCGCCGTCCCTCCCGGCGATCAAAACCGGAGTCGCCCGACAGTGCGCAAACCGGCTGCTCGATCCGTCGAGTCCGGTCACCGTCAGTGTTTTGCCCCGGCAGGCGGATGAAAGTGCCCTTCTTCGACGAACGATACGGCTGCGAGTACTTCGTAGCGGTTTTTGATACGGACGTCCGGGAATAGCCTGAGAATTTGTAAAGCTGCCGCCACTCCGAACGCAGGCTCACTCCGGCAGCGGCGAGAACAAGGCCGCCAGATCCTCGCTGGTGAATTTGGCATCCACCGTGTCATCATCGGCCAGGATTTGCGCGGCCAGTTCGGCCTTGCGTTCCTGCAGGGTGAGGATTTTTTCTTCGATGCTGCCGGCGACGATCAACTTATAGACGAAAACCGGTTTGTCCTGGCCGAGACGGTGCGCCCGATCGGTGGCTTGGTTCTCGGCGGCCGGGTTCCACCACGGATCGTAGTGGATGACGGTATCGGCCGCCGTCAGATTGAGACCGACACCGCCGGTTTTCAGACTGATCAGGAAGATCGGTACCTCTGCGTTTTGAAAACGGCGCACCAGATCCTCGCGGTCGCGGCTTTGGCCGGTCAGCAACAGATAATCGAGCCCGGCGGCCTTGAGCTCTTTTTCGATCAATTGCAGCATGCTGGTAAATTGCGAAAAGAGCAGAATCCGTCGCCCTTCCTCGACCTGCTCGGGGAGCATGGTCATCAACAACTCGAGTTTGGCACGTTCACGGACTTTCTGTGCGGCCTTGGCCTTGACCAGCCGCGGATCACAACAGACCTGACGGAGTTTGAGCAAGGCATCGAGAATGACGATCTGGCTGCGGCTGAAGCCTTTGTTGGCGATTTCCGCGCGGACTTTCTCGTCCATCGCCACGCGTACCGTTTCATAGAGATCGCGCTGACCGCCAGTCAGTTCGACCTTGCGGATGATGACCGTCTTCGGCGGCAATTCACGCGCCACTTCTTCCTTCCGGCGGCGGAGGATGAACGGCTGAACGCGGCGCGCCAACAACTCACGCCGCTCGCTGTCATTCTGCTTTTCGATCGGTGTCCGCCAAAATTTGGTGAACGCGTGATTGCTGCCGAGAAAGCCGGGCAACAGAAAATCGAATTGGCTCCACAATTCGCCGAGATGGTTTTCCAATGGCGTGCCGGTCAGACACAGCCGATGGCGAGCGTCGATCTGCCGGACTACGGCGGCTCCCTGACTGCGCGAATTTTTGACCGTTTGCGCTTCATCGAGAATCAGCAGGTGATAGCGATGCAGCATCAGTTCGGCGGCGTCGCGCCAGAGCAAGGGGTAGGTGGTCAACACCACATCGTGATGCGCGATCTCGGCAAAGTGGCTTTTGCGTTCGGGACCGTGCAAAGAGAGGATCGTCAGCATCGGGGCGAAGCGGGCGGCTTCGTTTTTCCAGTTGAAGATCAGCGAGGTCGGCAGGACGATCAGTGACGGCAGATCGAGTCGGCCGGCTTCTTTTTCGAGCAGCAAATGGGCCAGCGTCTGCGCGGTCTTGCCGAGCCCCATATCGTCGGCCAGGATTCCGGCAATGTTCTGTTCACGCAGAAACTGCAGCCAGGCCAGTCCTTCGAGCTGGTAATGGCGCAGCTCGAGGCCCAGTCCCGCCGGCGGATCGAGCCGGGCGATGCCCTGCGCGGCGCTCAAGCGTTTGGCCAGCGCCAGAATGTCGTGCTGGCCGCGAAACCGCCAACGTCCAGGATCGTTGAAAGCCGCCAGCCGCGGTGCGTCGAAACGCGACACGCGCAGGGCGGTGCCGCCGAGCAAGCCATCGAAGAGGTCGATCAAGGTCGCCGCCAACAATTTCAGCCGCTCGGCCGCGGCGCGGATACGTTGTCCGCTGGCGGTGATCAGATCGATGATTTCGTCGTCGGCGATTCGCGCCAGTTGGCCGACATCGAGCCAGCGGTGATCTCGCCGAAAGAGGGCGGCGAGCAGCGGTGCCAGCGGCAGTCGCTCGCCTTCGACGAAGATGCCGAGGTCGAGGTTGAACCACCCGTTCTCCGCTTCGCTCAGTTCCGCATCCCAGGCGTCGATATCGAGTTGGCGATGGCGGAAGTCAGCGGCAAAATCGACGTGCCAACCCGCTTCACGCAAGCGCAACAGATCATCGCGCATGAACACCGGCCATTTGGCGAGTTCGGCCAGGCCATACGCGTTGTCGGGCGGCCGGCCGAAGGTATGCAAGACATAACCGGGAATTTTTTCGAAATCACAACTGAACAACTGATCCATCAGCCGTGTCTCGACCTCGTGCTGGCGTTCGATATGCACCGTCTCACCGCTGGCCAGCACCGCGTAGTCCCGCAAGTCGTCAGGAGCCACTTCGGCATCGTCGTAGACGAAAACCGGTACGGCGATATCGAAGGGTCCGCCGCTGTAGCTGATCAGGTAATCGCGCCAATTGCGATTGCCGTGGGTATTCAGCGTCTGCAGCCGCAGTACCGCTTGCGGCGCGGCGACGATGCTGCGCAGGATGACGTGCGGCGCTTCTGGAGCAACCGGTACGCCGGCGTTTAACGGTTGGGCGAGGGCGTCGTCCATCTGCGCCGCCGCCACCGCCGACAGTGGCGGCAAGGCGAACAATCGCGCGACGACCGCTGGATTGCCCACCACGGCCAGCGGCCCGATCTCCTGCCGGTCGACATCGATATACCAGGGAACCGGCAAAGGAATGATCAGGCTGGCCGTGGGTTCGGCCAACAGTGTCGGCCGTTGCAACCCATCCTCCTCCTCACTGCGCCAAGTGACCGTCGCCGGACGCGGCTCGGCCAGTGTCAGGAGCGAGTGATCGTCATGACGATACAGTCGGCCGCTCTGGGCCATCAACTTCAGAACTTCGGCCCCGTGTTGCGGGCCGAGACCGAAAGCCTGCAAACCGGTATCCACCGCCCGTTCGGCCCACAACAAACGCAGGATCGGTCGGTCGTCGTCGCTGAGGAAACGTTGCGTTCGGTCCAGGGCGCGATCGAGACTCCATAACTCGTCGCCGTTCTCTGGATAACGCCCTTTGCGGACAACGATTCCAAAACCACGGCTATCGTCGGTCCACTGCAGCAAATAAAACAGTTGTTGCCGGCCAACCGGCGTCTGACGATCGTTCTTGCTGACCGCCACGGCAACCCGGCGCAGTTCCTCGGTCCACGAAAGAACGCCCAGGCCACCACACGACGGGGGGGCGTCGTCTTCGGCCGAATTATCCAAGCCCATTCCCGACGGACAAACCGAAGCATGGCCAGAATGCCACCGAGCCGCTCGGATTGATCGGCAACGTTTTCAACGTCGGAATTCGAACAAAACGGTCATCAGCGGGCAATTTCCTGACCTGTCGCCAAATACGGCGACAATGAAACCAAGCGGCTAAGCTAGCACAGCCAAGGCGGCAAGTTAAGTCTCGAAACAACGTTTCGATGGCTTGGCAAAAAGCTGACGCTCCGGACTGAATGCTCAGTCGCGGAAATTGCCGTATTTGATCGGGAAATCGGTGATGGTTTTGGTGACCAGGGCGATACAAGCCTGCAGATCGTCGCGTTTGGCGCCGCTGACGCGCACCGCGTCGCCCTGGATCGACGCCTGGACCTTCATTTTGCTGTCCTTGATCAGTTTGACGATTTTCTTGGCTAGTTCTGACTCGATACCGATCTTGATCTTCAGTTCCTGTTTGACCTTGTTGCCGGAAACGCGTTGCACCGGCTGGTGATCGAGACGTTTGGTGCTCTCCTTCTCCTTTTTTTCCATTGCCGGAAATAACAGGTCCTTGATCTGGTCGAGCTGGAAATCGGAATCGCCGTGAATGAGGATCAACTTGTCCTTTTCATTGAGTTCGACCTTGGCGCTGGTGCCTTTGAAATCGTAACGGTTGTCGATCGCACGCCGGGTGACGTCGATGGCGTTGGTCAACGCGGCCATGTCGGCTTCAGAGGAAAAATCGAATGAAGGCATTTTGCGGGCGTCCAGTGGCAGAAGAGAGGCGGAGAAATCGGTAAAGAGTGTAAATAAGGCGTTCAGCCGAAGTGACAGATGTAGTGATACGGTTGATCGCAAGCGATTTCGAACGACGAATTGCCGGCAATGGCAAATGATTCGCCAACGCCATAGTGTCGCCATTCGCTCTCGCCAGCCTGCCGGACGCGGCAGGTACCCGCGGTGCCTTCCATCGTTTCCGGGGCGCTGGTGTTGAAGGTCAGCGTCGATGGCAGAATCACGCCGACGCTCTTCACGCGACCGTCTGCGAAACGGACGGTATGGCTGACACATTTGCCGTCGAAATAGACGTTGGCCTGTTTGACGATGCTGACGTTATCGAATTGCGACATTTTCAGAACCCCATGAATTTCTGCATCACCGTCTTGGCGATGAACCCGACCATGCCGAAAGAGAGGACGAAGAACAGGATGATCGTGCCGGTTTTTCCCGCTTTCGACTTCCAGGCGATTTCACCGATGATGAACAGCATGAACAGGATGAAAGCGCCGATCCCGAACGTGGTGCCGAAGTCTGAAATCTGTTCTTCGGTCAGCCCGAACATCGCCGGCGTACTCCCGTTCAGTTGGGTCGGTTGGCTCGGTTCGCCGCGATGCGCATGCGCAAGGCGTTGAGCTTGATGAATCCGCCGGCGTCGGTCTGATCATAGGCGCCGGCATCGTCCTCGAACGTGGCGATCGTCGAGTCGAACAGCGAATCGGTTTTCGAATCGCGGCCGACGACGATGACGTTGCCTTTGTACAGTTTGACGCGCACCCAACCATTGACCTTTTGCTGAGTATGGTCGATCAGCGTCTGCAGGGCCAGACGCTCGGGGCTCCACCAGTATCCGTTATAAATCAGGCTGGCGTAACGCGGCATCAGGTCGTCTTTGAGGTGCGCGACCTCGCGGTCGAGCGTGATCGACTCGATTGCCCGGTGTGCCGGCAAGAGGATCGTTCCACCGGGCGTCTCGTAACAGCCACGCGATTTCATGCCGACGTAACGGTTTTCGACCAGGTCGATCCGACCGATGCCGTGCTTGCCGCCCAACTGGTTCAGCCGCGCCAGCAGTTCGTGCGCCGGCAGCCGCTGGCCATTGATGGCCACCAGGTCGCCTTTTTCGAATTCGAGATCGACGTATTCGGCAGCGTCGGGAGCCGCTTCCGGCGACACGGTCCACCGCCACATCGATTCCTCGGCTTCCGCCGACGGATCTTCGAGGTGGCGGCCTTCATAACTGATGTGCAGCAGATTGGCGTCCATCGAGTACGGCGAACCGCCTTGTTTATGTTTCATTTCGACCGGAATGCCATGCTGCTCGGCGTAAGCCAGCAGTTTTTCGCGCGACAGCAAATCCCATTCACGCCAGGGGGCGATGATCTTGATGCCAGGCTTGAGTGCGTAGGCACCGAGTTCGAAGCGGACCTGGTCGTTGCCCTTGCCGGTGGCGCCGTGGACGACGGCGTCGGCACCGGTCAGGTTGACGATCTCGATCATCCGCTTGGCGATCAGCGGCCGGGCGATCGAGGTGCCGAGCAGATACTCGCCTTCATAGACGGTGTTGGCGCGAAACATCGGGAAAACGAAGTCGCGGACGAATTCCTCGCGCAGATCGTCGATGTAGATGTTTTCCGGAGCGATACCGAACTGCAGCGCTTTTGGACGGACTGCCGCCAGTTCGTCACCCTGACCAAGGTCGGCGGTGAAAGTGACCACTTCGCAGTGATAGGTGTCCTGCAACCACTTGAGGATCACCGAGGTATCGAGGCCGCCGGAATAGGCGAGAACGGCTTTACGGATGTTGCTCATCTTGTCATACCTGCAATAAATCAATTAGTAGAAATCATGAACGGGCTAGATTGTCGAAGCGTTCACCCGACCGAGCAGGAGGTATTCGAGCAGGGCCTTCTGGGTATGCAGCCGGTTTTCGGCTTCGTCCCAAACCACGCTCTGCGGCCCGTCGATCACCGCCGCGGCGACTTCTTCGCCGCGATGAACCGGCAGACAGTGCATGAACAGCGCTTCGGGCCGGGCCAGACGCATCATCTCCGGGCCGACCTGCCAGTTGGCGAAATCACGACGCCGGGCCTCGTTTTCCTCTTCGAAACCCATCGACGTCCAGACGTCGGTGGTCAGCAGATCGCAATCACTCGCGGCGGCGAACGGGTCGGTGAAAAACTGGTAATGGCGGGAGGAGGGCAGATTGACCTTGGCCGGGTCGATTTCGTATCCTGGCGGGGTCGACACGTTGAGTTTGAAATCAAGCACTTCTGCCGCTTGCAACCAGGTGTTGCAGACATTGTTCCCATCACCGATCCAGGCAACGGTCTTGCCCTGGATCGCTCCGCGATGCTCGATGAAGGTGAAGATGTCGGCAATGATCTGGCAGGGATGGTGGTCATTGGTCAGACCATTGATCACCGGCACCCGTGAATTGGCGGCAAAGCGTTCGACGATCTCCTGCTCGAAGGTGCGGATCATCACCACGTCGCTCATCCGCGAAATCACCTGCGCCGAGTCCTCGACCGGCTCGCCGCGCCCCAGTTGGGAATCACGGCTGTTGAGATAGATGGCCGTACCGCCGAGCTGCTGCATGCCGGCTTCGAAGGACAGGCGGGTGCGGGTGCTGGCTTTCTCGAAAATCATCACCAGCGTCCGGTCGATCAGCGGCCAGTATTGGCGGTGTGACTTGAACTGCGCCTTGATCCACGCTGCCCGGGCGAACAGATGGTCGTACTCGTCGCGACCAAAATCACTGAACTGCAAAAAATGTTTGACACGGTTCACCGTGGACACCCCGAATATGCGCCTAATCGGCGGCAAAAAAATCGCGGATCAGCGCGGACAGCCGCGTGACCAGTTCGCGCGCTTCCTCGGCGTTGAAGGTCAGCGGCGGCAGCAGGCGGATGATCTTGTCGGCAGTGACGTTGATCAACAGTCCGGCGGCCAATGCGCGGCTCACCAGGTCGGTGCACGGCCGATCGAGTTCGATGCCGATCATCAAGCCCTGGCCGCGAATATCGATCACGCCAGTGCAACCAGCGAGCGCCGTCGCCAGTTCCCGGCGGATCAGCTCGCCGATGGTCAGCGCGTTGGCCAATAGTCCATCTCTTTCGATGACCGACAGCGTGGTCAGTGCGGCGACACTCGCCAGCGGGTTGCCGCCGAAGGTCGAGCCGTGATTGCCGGGCGAGAACAGGCCGCTGGCCCGGCCGGCCGCCAGACAGGCGCCGATCGGCACTCCGCTGCCGAGTCCCTTGGCCAGGGTGACGATGTCCGGCCGGATGCCGGCCTGCTGGAAAGCGAACCAATGGCCGGTGCGCCCCATGCCGCACTGCACTTCGTCGCAGATCAGCAGCCAGCCGCGCTGGTCGCACAAATCGCGCAAGCCGCGCTGAAAGGCCAGATCGGCGACGTTGATGCCGCCTTCACCCTGGATGATTTCGAGCATGACGCCGACGATATTCTTGTGGTGCTTGGCGATGGCGGTGATGGCGCCGATGTCGGCGTACGGCACCCGGACGAAACCCGGCAACAGTGGTTCGAAACCGGCTTGCGCCTTGCGGTTGCCGGTTGCCGAAAGCGTGGCCATCGTCCGGCCGTGAAACGCTTTTTCCATCACCACGATCGCCGGGCTGTCGATTTCCTGGCGGTGACCGTAATAACGTGCCAATTTGATTGCCGCTTCGTTGGCTTCGCAACCGGAGTTGCAGAAAAAGACCTCGTCCATGCCGGCCAGTCCGGCCAGTTTGTCGGCCAGTTGTTCCTGCTCCGGAATGCGGTAGAGATTGGAAACGTGCAGCACTCGTTGCGCCTGCGCGCTCAGGGCGGCAACCAGCGTGGGATGGTTGTGTCCAAGCGTCGAGACGGCAATCCCCGCTAAAGCATCGAGATAGCGCTTGCCGTCGGTGTCGGTCAGCCAACTGCCCTGGCCATGGCTGAAAGCCACCGGCAGGCGGCTGTAGGTAGTCATCAGGTGCGACATGTCGCGTCCATTGCACAGTCTTCCAAACTGAAACGGCGGCTCGCGCCGCCGAATAACGTTTACGTCGCCGGAATGCATCGAAAAGGGTCAAACCGGCCGACAAGGCCAAGATTCTACGGGAAAAGACCGGTAATGTATATAAATTGTCCCCGTTGACGGCAGGGCGTCCGACGACGGTTGGCCAGCGACGCTGGCGCGTCAGAGCGTCAGCAGATCGCGCAGATAACGTTGCCAGTTGGTCACGTAATGCTCGGCGCTGTTCAGGAGTCTGGCGAGGTCGGCATCGTCGAGTTGGCGGATCACCCGGCCGGGCGAACCGACGATCAGCGAACGATCGGGATAAACCTTGCCCTCTGGAACCAGGGTGTTGGCGCCGACCAGACAGCCCCGGCCGATCACCGCCCGATTGAGCACCACCGAACCGATGCCGATCAGCGATCCGTCGCCGATGGTGCAGCCGTGCAGCATCACCAGGTGACCGATGGTCACGTCACGGCCGATGGTCAACGGCACGCCCTCGTCGGTATGCAGCACGCTGTTGTCCTGGATGTTGCTGTTCTCACCGATGGTGATCGGATCATTGTCGCCTCGAACCGTGGCGTTCCACCAGACCGAGGCGTTTTTCGCCAGACGAACGTCGCCGATCACCGTGGCGTTGGGGGCAATCCAGCTTTGCGGATCGATTTGCGGGTGGCGGTCGCCTAATGCGAAGATGGACATGGCAGGCTTTCGATGGTTTAAGGAAGGGAACGGGCCGTCGATTGTATCCCGTCCGGCTACTGATGGCGCAAGGCTTCGATCGGGTCGAGCCCGGCGGCGCGGTGCGCCGGATAGTAGCCGAAGAAAACGCCGACTGCGGCAGCGACGCCGAAGGCAACCAGCACCGAAGTGCCGGAAATGACGATCACCATATTGGTCAGCGCGTTGGTCAATAACGCGCCGCCAATTCCCAGCAGCAGGCCGATCAGGCAGCCGGCGACCGAAATCATCAACGCTTCGAGCAGGAACTGCGTCAGGATGTCGCGCTGCCGGGCGCCGATGGCCATCCGGATGCCGATTTCCCGCGTCCGCTCGGTAACCGAAACCAGCATGATGTTCATGATTCCGATGCCGCCGACCAGCAGCGACACCGAGGCGATGGCGCCGAGCAGCATCGACATCACCCGCGTCGTCTCGGCGGCGGAATCGGCGGCGGCGGCGAGATTGCGCAGGTAAAAATCGTTTTCCTGATCCTCGCGAATACGATGCCGCTGACGCAGCAGCGCGGTCAGATTCTTTTCGACCACCGGCATCGCCTCGGCCGAGGTGGCCTGGACCATCATCAGGCGCACCGAGCCGACGAACGGCGTGCCGAAAACCTTGCGCTGAGCGGTGGTCAGCGGAATGATCACCGTATCGTCCTGGTCGCGGCCGTCGAGGTTCTGTCCCTTGCGGCCGAGAACGCCGACGATGACGAACGGGCTTTGGCGGATACGGATGGTCTTGCCGAGCGGGTCATCGCTGCCGAAGAGGTTATCGACGGCGGTTTGCCCGATCAACGCCACCCGTGTCGCCGAGCGCACGTCCGAATCGCCGAAGGGGTAACCGCTGATCAGGGTCCAGGCGCGTGCTTCGAGGTAATTCGGCGTCGTGCCGACCACCGTCGAGTTCCAGTTGTTGGCGCCATAGACCAGTTGCTGGGTGCCTTGATGGACCGGAGCGACGTTGGCCACCCCATCGAGTTCGCTGATCGCCTCCCCGTCGGCGACGGTCAGCGTCGGACCGCCCCCGCCGCCGCTGCGCAGACCGCTGGTGCTGGTCGACCCGGAAATCAGGATGTACAGATTGCTGCCCATGGTGCTGATCGTCTGCGCCACCGCGTATTGCGCGCCCTGGCCGATGGCCAGCATCAAGACCACCGAGCCGACGCCGATGACCATGCCGAGCATGGTCAGCACCGTGCGCAGGCGGTTGGCGCCCATCGCCCGCCACGCTTCGCCGAGCATCGCTTTCAGCATCGAACGTCCTCGTCGGCTGGAGCTGGCAGGTCTTTTCCGACCAATATCGGCGCGTTCTTGTCGGCCGGCGTCGGTTGATCGCTGACGATTAGACCGTCACGAAAACGGACCTGGCGTTGCGCATGAGCCGCGATGTCGTTTTCGTGAGTCACCAGAACGAGGGTGATCCCCTGCCGATTGAGCCCGGCGAACAAGGCCATGATTTCTTCGCTGGTCTGGCTGTCGAGATTACCGGTCGGTTCATCGGCCAGAATCAACGGCGGGGAGTTGATCAGCGCGCGGGCGATGGCCACCCGTTGTTGCTGGCCGCCGGAAATCCGGCTTGGCAGCGAGGTGGCGTAATCGGCCAGCCCGACTCGCGCAAGCTCCTGGCGGGCTCTGGCGCGGCGCGCGGCGCGGTCTACGCCGGCATACACCAGCGGCAGGGCGACGTTATCTTCCAGAGTCATCCGCGGCAGCAGGTTGAAACCTTGGAAAACGAAGCCGATGGTGCGATTGCGCAGCACGGCCAGTTGGTCCTTGTTCAACTGGGCGACGTTACGGCCGACCAGAAAATAATCACCGTGCGTCGGCGTGTCGAGACAGCCGAGCAAATTCATGAACGTCGATTTTCCGGACCCCGACGGGCCCATGATGGCCACGAATTCACCGGCATCGATCGCCAGATCGACGGCTTTGAGCGCCGGAAACAACCCGGCGGCGGTGGTGTACGATTTGCCGAGACCGACGACGCGGATGACCGCTTCGCTCATCAGAACAATCTCATTCCCACGCTGCTCGGTTTGCCGGTGCTTGGAATGACGTTTTCGCCGACGATCACTTTGTCGCCGGCCTTGAGTTCGCCGCCGACCACTTCGGTATGGCGGTTGTCGGTGATGCCGAGTTGGACGGAAACCGCCTTCAGTGCGCCTTGCTCGATCAGATAGACAGTGCCGGTGCTGCCATCGCGTTTACGCCCCTTGCCGCGACCTTCGCCACCGCTGCCGGCGGCTGGCGGGCTGCCACCATTCCCCGAGCCATCCGCTTTCTTGTCGCCACCGATGGATGCTTCGTCCGGTTTGAAGCGCAGCGCGGCGTTGGGCACTCGCAGCACCTGATCGCGGCGGGCGACACCGATGGTGACGTAGGCGGTCATTCCCGGCAGCAGGATTTGTTCGGGGTTGGCCAACGAAATGCGCACGTTGTAGGTGACGACGTTCTGCTGGTTGGTCGGGTTGAGACGAATCTGCTGTACCTGGCCTTCGAAAAGACGATTCGGGAAGGCATCGACGGTGAAGCGGACTTTCTGCCCTTCGCGAATCTTGGCCACATCGGCTTCGGCAAAGCTCGAGTCGATGCGCATTTCCGACAGATCCTGGGCAATCTTGATCAACGTCGGCGTCTGCAGGCTGGCGGCGACGGTCTGTCCGAGGTCGACCACCCGGTCGATGACCACGCCCGAAACCGGCGAGCGGATGACGGTATAGCCGAGATTGACGCGGTCTTTTTCGGCTGCCGCCGTTGCCTGCGCCAATTGCGCTTCGCTGGAACGGCGGGCCTGCACGGCCTGTTCGAGTTCCTGGCGCGAAACGTACTCCTGCGCGTACAGCGCCTGCATTCGTTTTTCACTGGCCCGCGCCAGATCGAGGGCGGCCGCCACGTTCTTGATGTTGGCCGCCGACTGGCGCGCCTGCGCGGCGAGCAACGAATCATCGAGTTCGAGCAGCGGCTGCCCTTTCTGTACCTTGTCGTTGAAATCGACATACAGCTTGGTGACCGTTCCCGAGACTTGCGTGCCGACATTGACCAGTACCACCGGGTTGAGCGTGCCGTTGGCGGAAACGGTCTGTGTCACCGTTCCATTGTCGAGAAGCTGGGTCTTGTAGCGCTGCTCGGGCGATTGCGCTTCGCGTTGCTGATACCAGTAATAGATGCCGCCGAGCAAAACGGCGACGAGAATGGCGAACAGCCCTTTTTTATGAACGGATTTCATGGTGTGCGGGTTTTCCGGCCGCTGTCGAGCAGACGGGCGTCGAGTGTGCCGACGGCCTTGGCCAGGGTCGCCCGTGACACCTGCCAGTCGAGCATCGCCTGGATTCGTTGCAAACGGCCATTGGCCAGAGCGCTTTGCGCGTTCAGGACATCGAGGATGGTGCCGACGCCGGCCTTGTAGCGACCCAGGGCGACGCGTTCGGACTGTTCGGCGCTTTGCAGCAGGTCCGCGCTGCTGCGCAGGGTCTGACTGGCGGTGCTCAGGTTTTGATAGGCCTGCCAGACCTCGAACGCCACTTGCAGATGAACGCCGTCGCGCCGCGCCGCCTGCACTTCGCGGCGGGCTTGCGCGGCGCGGACGTTGTAGGTTTGGCCGAAACCGGTGAACAGCGGGATGTTGAACGTCAATCCGATGCTATTGCCGTGGCTCGACAAATCGCCGCTGCTTTGCCAGCTCGGGCCGCCGCTGACCGATAGTGAGGGCCAATGCGCTGCCCGGGTGGCGGCCTCCGTCGATTGCGCCGCCTGCAAACTGGCCTCCGCTGCCTGCAACTCGGGGCGGAGCCGGCGAGCCTCGGCGATCAAGGCCGCCACATCGCGGTCGAATGCCGCCTCGGGAAAGGGGGGCGGCAGGTCGTCCAGCCGCAGCGGCTGGTCGGCATCCAGCCCCATCGTCTGCGCCAGCCGGCCCAGCGCAATGCGCCAGACGCCTTCGGCGCGCTGGCGAGTCAATGTCGCCTGCGACAACGCCGTCTGCGCCTGCAAGCGATCGGCTGGCGTTGCTACGCCGACCCGATAGCGCAGTTCGGCGGCGGCCAGACTCTCGCGGCTGGCGCGTTCGGCGTCCACCGCCGCCGTTACCGCTGCACGCGCCGCCTGCGCCTGGTAATAACTTTGCAGCGCATCGAGAAATACGCCATGCACCGTGGCGTCCAGCGTCGCACTGGCAGCGCGCAGTAAATGACGGGCGCTGTCGACATTGGCGGCGCGGGCACCGAAATCGAACAGCAACCACGACCCGTTCAGAGCCGCACCGCGTTGGCGGGTCGTCTGACCGTCACTCCGGGTGCGGCCGACGGTGAAACGCCCGTCGACCGACGGCAGCCACTCCGCCTGCGCCACGCCCAGTTGCGCGGCTTGCACCCGGGCCGACGACCAAGCCTCACGGGTTTGCGGGTTGCGGCACAAAGCGAGATCGACGACCTCGATCACTCCATAAACCGTTCCGGCGGGCGGCGGTGGGCACGGGGCGTAGACCGGTTCGTCGCCGGCGGTTACGAACGCTGGCGGCCGGGGCAGCTGCGCGCCGGTAACGAATGGATCGCTGAAATCGACGGCGGCAACCGAAGATGAAAACGCCAAGAGCAACAGGCAAAAGCTCGACGAGACGGCACGCGCGGGTCGCGCTGGGAAGCGGGAGGGTATGGCAATCATTTTTTCGCTAGTATAGCCAAAGCTTCCCGTTACTCGGTGCGTTTGAGCGCAACGGCGGCGGCCGGCAAGGGTTGGAACAATCGCCGCCAGTTGCTGTTCTCTGGTTACCGCGCATTTGGCGGCTTGTCCGCAGGAATTCACACGATGATCCCGTGGCTGGAAATTGCCGGTTTATCGCTCCTACTGTTGCTCGCCTGGTTCTGGTTCGACAGTTTTCAGTCGCGCGCCGCTGCGCTGGCCGCCGCACAGGCCCTTTGCCGGGCGGAAGACCTGCTGCTGCTCGATGAAACGGTCGCACTGGCCCAGTTGCGTCTGGTCCGCGACGAGGAAGGACGCCTGCGCTTGCAACGGACTTACGATTTCGAATTCAGCGATACCGGCGACAACCGCCGCGCCGGTCGGGTGACCTTGATCGGCGCGACGCTGGTGACAGCGCACCTCTCGCCGGAAATTTTTGCAAGCGGTTCCAGAAGATAACTTCAATCCGGGAACACAGAAAAACCGACACTTCCTTCCGGAAATCATAAAAGTCTTTCCAACGGCGAACGCTCGGCGCACAGCACCTGTGCGCTGTTTTCCGCGGCCAGCGCGATGCTGGCGGAGCAATAAAACCCGCCATTGATTTGCGTCGCATGCATGACACAACGTTTGAAACAAGCAAACAAATCCTGGGACGGCGATTCTTTGACATGCCAGAATTCATCGAGAGACAACTGGCACGTCAGCCCCGGCAGGTTGTAGATCGGGTCGCTCAGAGTATGCGTCGGCCGGCCTTGTTCCAGCGCCAGTAGGCCGGCCGTGCTGTTGACCGTCACGACGCCATCGGTTTTTGCCATGAGGATGGCCAAATCACCTTCTTCGAGATATTCGACCCGCCCGAGAATATCGAAACGCTTTGCGCATGTTTCGATGATGCGCTTGAAGTTCATCAAACCTTGATCGAGCGGATGATTCTTGATGACCATTTTCGAGTCGGACGGCGCATGACGCGCAAACGATTCGAGAACGTGGTCGATCACTTCGCCCATATGTTCGAATCGTGAATGGTCGCGAATCTGGGCATCGGTATTCAGCTGCAATGGGAGCACGTAGTAAGACTTGCCTGAATCGGCGATCTCCCGTGCCCGGCGCCGCTCGCGCGCACGGATCAGACGGAGTACGGCGAAGCGCCGGAGGTAGCCGGCATACTCCACCGGGGCCGTCACTCCAGCGTGTGTGCGATAGCGAGGAAAAGCCAGTGGATTTGCCAAACCCGCTACGTGATAAGCCACATCATGCGCGGCGCGCTTGTGAAAAGGGGACGAAACTGCCACTGGAATAGGGCCGTCGTCCAATCGCATGCCCGTATCCCTGAACCAATCCGGGTCGCGCGGCAACAGCGAATGGCCGTTAACCCCCTCGCGTTCGAGCGTTATCCAGTGCGGGCGGAAATAGCCTTCTTCAAACACATGTGTGCGCACGCCACAGGCTTCGCCGCACTCCACGGCGGGACGATGCACGGGGCGTCGGTCGCCAAACAAAATCTGATCGGTGATACCGTGGTGGCGGTATTTTTCGCTGAGAAAATCCCGCAGCAAACCCATTCCCCCTCGGAAGCACCAGGATTTCCGCTGCCCCCAGTAGAGTGCATCACCCGTACAGAAATTGATGTGGTGGACCGTGTGGCCCTCAGCCATTAAACGATCCGCCAGACGCGCAAAGAACGGGGTTGCCGGACCTTGGAGGAAGAGAAACGAGCGCTTCATCTCATGCCGACCACTCGCCGCAGCACGACCCGAAATGCTTTGCGCCACCAGGACGTATGCCCACCGCTCCGGGTCTGCCACTCGACCAGTTCATCGAGTGCCTCCTCAGGGGAAACCAGCGCCTCCCGTTTCCGGCTCATGTAGCGAGGATAAAGAATCAACGCTCCGGCCACCAGTTCGTCGAACTGCAAAGATCGGTTTCGTCGGGCGAGCGGTGCCTTGTCCGTCGTCAACCCCCATCCGGCATAAAAGGGCTGGCCGTAGCAAACCACTTTTTTCCCGCGTAACAGGGCTTCAAAACCGGCCAGGGAGGTCAGGCAATGGACCTCGTCCACCGCGCGCAACAGCTCACCCATCGGAGCATCGACCACCCTCTCGTCGCACCAGCGTCCCGCCTCGCCCTCATCGTGGCCTGGCGCCCGCAAGCCCGCCACCACATCGGGGTGCGGCTTATAGAGTATATGGGCATCGGGATTCGACCTCCGCACCGCTTGCAACAAGCCCAGATTGGTTTTGATATCCGGAGCGCCGTAAGCGAGCGAAGCGTCGCTTTCGACCTGCCCAGGAACCAAAACGACACGGCAAGGCCGTTCCGGCCGTTGCCAGGTGCTGGTCCCCACGTTGTATTTCGTCAAGCCCGCCATCACGATCCGTTCGCGCAAGGTCTTGGCCCGTTGCAACAGATCATCGGGAAACCGCGTCTCTGCCAGCAGACATTCCAGATCCGAGGGTCGCGTCGAATCGAAATACATTCCCGAAGCATCCACCACCCACGAAAGTGGTCGAATCAAATCCGCCCCCAAACCCACCGAACGCAAAAAACCATCCTCGATGCGAATCACCGACACGCCACGCGCTTCGGCCTCCGGTACCGCGCGCATGCCCCAGACTACCAGCGCCGCGTCACGCGGGATCTGATCGGTGCCGGAAACGAATTTCAGCGTCTTTCCCGGAAAGCACAAACGTAGTGGCTTGTGTTTCCAGTGCGAAAAGTCGAGAGCAAAAACAGGGCTGTCCGGCATGATTCGCCTTGGCCTCATCTCAGAGGTTGTGAATAAATCGACTACGCAGCCCATCTGCGTCGTTGCTCACTCGCTCACTCCTCGACTATCCACTTGATAGGTCTCGTCGTTCGTTCGTTTGCGCCTAGCATCTTGGCCTGCTCGTGACAATTTCTTCTCAACCTCTCAGGCAACGGGCCATGAAATCGTCAACTTTTTCGAAGTGCGCTTTCCACGTCGGCGCCCGCCAACCCATCATGCGTGTTTTCTGCGCGGTTCGGCGTGGGCCCTGGGTCTCCACGAAATCCAGAACCGCCTGCCGCCAGCCTACGCCGTCCAAGGGGTCGAGATAGTCCGGAATATCATTCGCCAGCTCGCGAAATACCGGCAAATCGCTGGCAACCACTGGAGTTCCCAGCGACAGGGACTCCACCAGAGGAATTCCGTAGCCCTCGGCAAACGAGGGAAACAACAGCGCCTGCGCGTGAAACAACCAAGTAGCCAAGGCCGCGTCGTCGCAATCCGAAATTTCAGTCACCACACCCTTCAATGCCGCGCATCGCTCCAGCATATCCACGACCTGTTCGCACTCCCAGCCGCGCTGGCCGATCACGACCAAGCGAGGCGCGGATGGCCCAAGCGTTCCGACCAACTGTCGCCACAAATTGAGCAGGAGCAAATGATTTTTTCGTGGCTCGATGGTTCCGAGGATGACGAAGTAGGGCTCGGGTACAGGACGATTGCTGGCCGGCGAAGGAAAATCCGGCGTTGCCAGGTGCGCCGTAATCCATTGCGGAACGACCATCCCCAGCGCAGCCGCATACGCCTCGAGTTCGCCTCCCGTCACAGCCGAGTTCATGATCAGGCCATGCCCGGTTTCCAGCATCGTCTTCAACCTGTGGCAATGCTTCTCTGCCTCGCCAGGGCGACCATATTCGGGAAAAGCCACTGGAATCAGGTCATGTAGAAAATACAACGGTCGCAACCCGTAACGTCGCGCACGCTGGCTATAGTCGGTGCGATCGAGCCCGCTGTGCCCGGTATTCAACAACACACTCCCTCGCGCAGGCCGCTGCCAATTCAAGGCATGCGTCGTACCGACCAACCAACGCGACCGCCGGATGAAACGGGCATCCGGGGCGAGTAAACCGTCGAAAAGACGCTTGGAATCAGTCTCGGCAAAGGCCATCCAGCGTCCGGCAAAACGCACCAACGCCCGTGCCCGTTCCCGAAAATGCTGCACATACGCCAGCCCGACCCGATCCACTCCGGTCGGCCGCCGTCCCTGCAAGGTGCGATCCAATAGACGGGTGACGTCGATCAACATGGCTGGGCAGAACCGTCGTCGACAGCGATCTCCGGGCCAACGAGCACGGACAATCGTCCTTCAGCCGGATTGATTGCCGGGATTCCGCCTTGCTGAAACTGCATCTGCCGGTGTGGATGAGGCGTCTCGGCTTCCTTCCCGGCTGATTG
>JAVMKC010000087.1:0-14663 GCA_031732795.1 Accumulibacter sp.
CTCTTCGTCTGCAACGTGTTCTCGGTGGCCACCGAGGGCAAGGCCTACCACTACGGGTCGATCGGCCTGCCGGTCAAGGACTGGGGCCCTTGGCACCTGGACGGTGGCGATGCGCAGCACCACCCGCTGAAGTCGCTCAAGCTCTCGGCCGAGAGCATGCTGCGCCCGCACGTGGTGCTGGACATCCTCGGCAGCTTCACCCTGTTCGCCACGGACAAGAAGAAGCGCCGCATCAAGATCATCTGCCGCTACCAGCAATACGAGGCGGCCAACAAGATCGTCGAGCGCGTGCTGGCGGGCCAACCAAGAAAGGGCCTGATCTGGCACTTCCAGGGCTCAGGCAAGTCGCTGCTGATGGTGTTCGCCGCGCAGAAGCTGCGCATGCATGCCGGCCTGAAGAACCCGACGGTGCTGATCGTGGTGGACCGGATCGATCTCGACAGCCAGATCACCGGCACCTTCACCGGGGCGGACATCCCCAACCTGGAGAAGGCCGACAGCCGGGAGAAGCTGCAGCAGTTGCTGGCGCAGGACGTGCGCAAGATCATCATCACGACGATCTTCAAGTTCGGCGAGGCCAGCGGGGCGCTGAACACGCGCAGCAACATCATCGCACTGGTGGACGAGGCCCACCGCACACAAGAAGGCGACCTGGGCCGCAAGATGCGCGAGGCCCTGCCCAATGCGTTTCTGTTTGGCCTGACGGGAACGCCGATCAACCGCGCCGACCGCAACACCTTCTACGCCTTCGGTGCCGACGAGGACGAGAAGGGCTACATGAGCCGCTACGGCTTCGAAGAGTCGATCCGCGACGGTGCGACGCTGAAGCTGCACTTCGAGCCCCGGCTGATCGACCTGCACATCGACAAGGCCGCGCTGGATGCCGCCTACAAGGACCTGACTGGCGGCCTATCGGATCTGGACAAGGACAACCTCGCCAAGACCGCGGCTAAGATGGCCGTGCTGGTCAAAACGCCCGAGCGCATCCGCAAGGTGTGCGAGGACATCGTCGAGCACTTCCAGACCAAGGTGGAGCCCAACGGCTTCAAGGGCCAGATCGTCACCTTCGACCGCGAGTCCTGCCTGCTGTTCAAGGCCGAGCTGGACAAGCTGCTGCCGCCCGAGGCCACGGACATCGTGATGTCGGTGCAGGCGTCCGACAAGAAGGACCACCCTGAGTACGCGAAGTACGACCGCACACGTGACGAAGAGGAACGGCTGCTGGATCGCTTCCGCGACCCGGCCGACCCGCTGAAGCTGATCATCGTCACCGCGAAACTGCTGACAGGCTTCGATGCACCGATTCTGCAAGCGATGTACCTGGACAAGCCGCTACGCGATCACACGCTGCTACAGGCCATCTGCCGGGTTAACCGAACCTATTCGGAGCAAAAGACCCACGGCTTGGTCGTGGACTACTTGGGCATCTTTGACGACGTCGCTGCTGCACTGGAGTTCGACGACCAAAGCGTGAAGCAAGTGGTCAGCAACATCCAGGAACTGAAGGACAGGCTACCCGAAGCGACGCAGAAATGTCTGGCCTTCTTCGCCGGCTGTAATCGCAGTCTTCACGGGTTCGAGGGTCTGATCGCTGCACAGCAGTGCCTGCCCAACAACGAGGTGCGAGACAACTTTGCTGCCGAATACACGGTGCTATCCCGTATATGGGAAGCCCTGTCACCGGACAGCGTGCTGAACCCCTTTGAGAAAGACTACAAGTGGCTGTCGCAGGTATATCAGTCGGTGCAGCCGTCCAGCGGCCACGGCAAGCTGATCTGGCATTCGTTGGGCGCCAAAACCATCGAACTGATCCACCAGAACGTCCATGTCGACGCTGTGCGGGATGACCTCGACACCCTGGTGCTGGACGCCGATCTGCTGGAAGCCGTGCTCTCGAACCCCGATCCGAAGAAGGCCAAGGAGATCGAAATCAAGCTCAAGCGCCGGCTGCGCGGGCACGGCGACAACCCCAAGTTCAAGAAGCTGTCGGAACGACTCGATGCGTTGAAGGACCGTTTCGAGTCCGGGCAGATCAACAGCGTCGAGTTTCTGAAGCAGTTGTTGGAGATCGCCAAGGAAACCCTGCAAGCCGAGAAGGAGGTCCCACCCGAAGAAGACGAGGATCGCGGCAAAGCGGCGCTCACCGAGCTGTTCAACGAGGTCAAGACTGCGGACACGCCGATCATGGTTGAACGCGTGGTCGCGGACATCGACGAAATCGTGCGACTGGTCCGCTTCCCGGGCTGGCAAGGAACGCAGGCCGGCGAGCGTGAGATCAAGAAGGCACTGCGCAAGGCCCTCTTCAAATACAAGCTGCACGCGGATGAGGAGCTTTTCGAGAAGGCATACAGCTACATCCGGCAGTACTACTGAGGCTGACCCATGAAGGCGGAAGACACCCTGGTAACTAATCTTCTGGAAGGGGCGAAGCAGTTCATCGTGCCGATCTTCCAGCGCGACTACAGCTGGGGGACAAAGCACTGCCAGCAACTTTGGAAGGACGTCATTCGGGTCGGCAGCGATCCAAAGATCAAAGGTCACTTCCTTGGTTCGGTGGTCTACGTGGCCGCCGAAGACAACACCGCCACCATCACGCGTTGGCTTTTGATCGACGGGCAGCAGCGCATGACGACGCTGACACTGCTATTGATTGCACTTCGGGATCGGATGGCCGCGCTTCAAGGGTCGGCAACAGGGAGCGACGAGGAATCAACGCCCGACGAGCTTGATGACTACTACCTTCGCAACCGGCACGGAAAAGGGGACCGGCGCCACAAGCTGCATTTGCGCCGCGCAGATCACGACACGCTGATCTCGTTGCTTGATGGGAAGGGCCTCCCGGAGTCGCCGTCGGAACGCATCCGAGAGAACTTCACGTTCCTCCGTGACCTGGTGGCGCAGGCGGACGTGCAGACTGTCTACAACGGCATCAAAAAGCTGGTGGTCGTCGATGTCAGCCTGACCCGCGGGCAGGACGATCCCCAGATGATTTTCGAGAGCCTGAACTCGACGGGGGTCGACCTCACGCAGGCGGACTTGATCCGCAACTTCGTACTGATGCGGCTGGACGAGTCATCGCAGACACAACTCTACGAAGAGCACTGGCAGCCGATCGAACAGTCCTTCGGGCGCCGCTATCGGACGGACTTCGACAAGTTCGTGAAGGACTTTCTGACCCTGCAGATGAGGCCAGGAACCCCCCTGAAGGCAGCGGAGATCTACTACGAGTTTCGAAGCTACTTCTCACGCACAGTGGACAAGCGTGGAGTCGATGGGATCCTCAGCGACCTTAGTCGGTTCGGGGCGTACTACACCGGATTCAGTCTCGGTCAGGAGAAGCACGCAGCGCTGAGGGAGGCATTCAGCCGCCTTCGCTCGTTGGTAGAAGTCGCGTCTCCGGTCGTGATGACTCTGTACGACTACCACGACCGCGCCAAGACTTTGACCACAGCCGAATTCGTCGAAGCCGTTGAATTACTGGAAAGCTTCGTGTTCCGACGGTCCGTCTGCGACATGCAGACCCGTAGCCTCGGTCAAATCTTCGCCGGCCTCGCGTATCGAATCACCGAGGTCCAGCCGCTGCTGAATCTCAAGGTCGCTTTGTACCGGCAAGGCAAAAAGCGCCGCTTCCCGAGCGATGCCGAATTCCGCGAAGCATTGGAGACCCGGGACGTCTACGACATGCGGACCTGTTTCTACCTGCTAGACCGCCTCGAAAACTTCAGCAAGGAACGCATCGACACCTCGAACTTCACCATCGAGCACGTCATGCCGCAAAACGAAGATCTGCGGCCCGAGTGGCGTGCCATGCTTGGGTCGGACTGGAAGAAAGTACAGGAGGTCTGGCTCCATCGACTCGGCAATTTGACCCTGACCGGCTACAACTCGACGTACAGCGATCGACCGTTTGTCGAGAAGAAGGCCATCGCTGGGGGGTTCAACGAGAGCCCGCTGCGACTCAATAAGCCGCTCCGGGAGCAGTCCGTATGGAACGCGGAGTAGCGTTCATTCGGTACGGCACGAAATCGAGGCCCAGGCCCGAACCCCCTGGCGCCGTATCGTTCCCCGGAAAGTCAGGAGGTTCTGAGACGTGGGGCGTCTGAGACGGGTTTTCGGACGCCCCGGCCGGAGGCGCAGTCAGGAGCCCATAGCAAAAAGCCCCGCGTGGTGCGAGGCTCTGTGCGCCTCCTGGGCCGCCTGAGCGGGTTAGAAGGACTTGTATTGGCGGAGAGAGGGGGATTCGAACCCCCGATAGGCTATTAACCTATACACGCTTTCCAGGCGTGCGACTTAAACCGCTCATCCATCTCTCCAGAAGGGTGGAGATTCTAGCAGAAGGCCCATCGATCGCCAAAGCAAAACGAATCCGCGAGATCGCGCTAACGCGTTTGGGGTTGAAGCGGTCGTCAGTTCTGCCTGACCCGATTTTGCGGGCGACATCGAAAAATGTTTGAGTTGGCGATTGAAATCGATACAATCAGTCAATTTAATGCACGGATGATGCAGAAAATGTCAAAAATATCCATTGACAAATATGATTTGGCGCTGCTCGACGCACTGCAGCGCAAGGGTAACGCGACCAATGCGATGCTTGGCGAGCAGATCCATCTTTCGGCGTCGCAGATCAGCCGTCGGATTCAGCGTCTCGAGGAGGAAGGGCTCATCGATCGCTATGTGGCGTTGCTGGCCCCGGCCGCTCTCGGCCTCGGCGTAACCGTTTTTGCCCAGGTGATTCTCGAACGGCACAACGATACGACCAGCGAGACTTTCGAATCGCAGGCGACTCTGGTTCCCGAGGTCATCGACTGCTATGCCATCAGCGGTGATGCCGATTACATGCTCCGGCTGGTTGTTCCGGATCTCTCGGCCTTTTCCGAACTGCTGATCAAACGTCTGCTGAATCTGCCGGGCGTGGCGCGAATCAAGACCAGTATCGCGTTGAAATCGATCAAACAGACTCACGAACTGCCTCTCGATCATCTCCGGCAACCGGGCAAAGCCAAGCAACGGCTACGCTCTCCCGGAAACTGAACGCAGCGCAAGCATCAGAGAACCAAAGGTCGGTTCGGCAATTCGTCGGCATTGGCGCTGCTGATCGGGAAGTGTTCACGCAGGACGTCGCCGATCGTGTCCAAGGCAAACAGCATGCCGCCGGCAAAATCCTCGGCCTTGAACGCCTCTTCCATCTGCCGGCAGACACCGTTCCAGAAGGCGGGGCCGACCTGGGCGTCGATTCCCCGATCGGCGACGATCTCGACCCGGCGATCGATCAATTGCAGGTAGATCAGCACGCCGCTGTTTTCGGCGGTATCCCAGACGCGTAATTGCGAAAACAGTTCGACCGCCCGGGCATGCGTCGTCTGGTCTTGCAGCAATCGCGGCAAAGGAAGGTTGGCTTCCAGGACCACCCGCAGCTCGCCGCGATGCGTGATCTCCGAGGCTTCGACGGCCATTTCGATACGTCGCAGCAAATCTGGCGCAAATGAGCGCCGCACCCACCAATGCGGCAAGACGACATGGCGGATCAGTCTCCTCAAATCCATCACCAACCTCCCGAGGCGCCACCGCCGCCAAAGCCACCACCACCGCCGCTGAATCCACCGCCACCTCCACGGCCACCACTGCCACCAAAGCCGCCACCCCGGCCGCTACCCCAGGAAAAGCCACCGGTGGACCAGCCGGCGCTGCTCAGGGTGCCGAACATCAACGAGGCCATGAAGGCGACAACACCGGCGATCGCCGCCACCACCAGCGATGACAGCAAGTACGCCGCTGCCGTACCAGCGGCGACGCCGACGATGCCGGCTGCCAGAAAGCGGCCGAAAATTGCCCGCAGGACGCGTCCGAAGACGAAAACCAGCAAAAACCCGGCGAACAGCAGCAACGCCATATTGTCGTCGACGGTCGAGACATGGGGTCGAAGGTCGACAGCAGCCGGCGGTGGCAGCGGCTCGCCACCGACGAGCCGCATCAGCGTGTCGATGCCGACGTCGATGCCACCGTAAAAGTCGCCATCCTTGAAACGGGGCGAGATGATCTCGCTGATCACTCGCTTGGCGGTGGCGTCGTTGATCGCGCCTTCGAGACCGTAACCGACCTCGATGCGCAGCTTGCGGTCCTGTTTGGCAATCAGCAGCAGCGCGCCGTCATCCACCCCGCGTCGGCCGAGTTTCCACGCCTCGGCGACGCGCAAGGCGTATTGTTCGATGCTCTCCGGAGCCACTGTCGACACGATCAGCACGGCGATCTGCGAACCTTTCTGGCGTTCGAAGTCGGCCAATTTGGTTTCGAGAGTGCGCCGCTGTTCGGCTGAGAGGGTGGACGTCGAGTCGGTAACGCGTGCGGTGAGCCGGGGAATCGGCTGCAAATCGGCGGCGTACAGCGCATGGCCGCCGACCAGCCACAGCAGGCCGAACAGCCAGAGCAGAACGCGCGCGGACAGCGAAGACATCGCTTAACGCGCCGGTGCCGCTGTCGGCGCGCCCGCTGACGGGAAACTGACTTTCGGCGCCGTCGAAATCGCCTGTTCGTTATCGACGGTGAAATTCGGCTTGGGCTTGTAGCCGAAGACCATCGCCGTCAGATTGTTCGGAAAGGTGCGCACCGAAACGTTGTAGCCCTCGACGGCCTTGATGTAGCGGTTACGGGCGACGGTGATGCGGTTTTCGGTGCCTTCCAGCTGAGCCTGCAAGTCCCGGAAAGCGGCGTCGGCTTTCAATTGCGGATAGTTCTCGGCGACGACCAGCAAGCGGGACAGGGCGCTGCTCAGCCCGGCCTGCGCCTTCTGGAATTTCTCGAACGCTTCCGGGTTATCGACCAGTTCGGGGGTCGCCTTGATCGAACCGGCTTGCGCCCGGGCTTCGGCAACCCGGGTCAGGACCTCTTTTTCATGGCTGGCGTAGCCCTGCACGGTACTGACCAGGTTCGGAATCAGGTCGGCCCGGCGCTGATACTGGTTGATCACTTCGGACCACGCCGCCTTGACCGACTCGTCGCCGGTTTGAAAAGTGTTGTATCCGCAACCCGACAACAGGGTCAGCAGAATGCTGAACAAAGCCAAAACTCGTGTCGACACGTTTTTCTCCTGGGATGGGGCAAAGTAGTGAATAAACCAAACTCTCCAGCATTTTTGACAATCAGGCAACCTTCCCCGTCCATCGACGGTCAACCGTGAGCCGGATGTCGATAAAGGCGAAGGTGGGCGTAAGAGACCGACATTTTGCGATGGAGTTCAATCGATTGATTCAGAAGGCGGGTTGTCGAGGTACGGCGCGCTCAGCGGCCGAGGAATCGGGCGAGACCTCCGACGGTACGGCTCAACGCGGGATTTGCGCCACACCGGGTGATGGTGCGGGAAGCGTCGTCACCGGCGACGGTGCAGGAAGCGCCGTCACCGGCGCCGTCTTGAGAAAATCGAAGGCTCCGTTGCCGGCGAACCACTCGAGATTGATGCCGTCGACGACGATCTTGATCGGTATGTCGCGGGATTGACCGGCATGACTGACGGTGGCCACCGCGTCATGCACCTTGTTCCCCGGGCTGGTCACGCGCACGGCAAGAACCCGGAATTCGCTGTCACGGTATTGCGGGTCATTGCGCAGGCGCTGTTCGATCGAGGTGCGGGTCAGTTCGCCGATTTTTTCCGGTGACGGAAAGCAGCCGCCGAGCAGCGCCAGCAGGAGCAGGAACAGCGGACGCAAAGCCATCTTCATCTGACGCGCACCCGGTGAGTGTCGAGCACCCATGCGGCGATCACGTCGATGGAATCGCGAAAAACGTGGCAGGAGGAATTCCTCATCTCGAACAGCGGCGAGTCATCGATACTCCGGGGTGGTGAACGGTCAAGCGGCCGCCGGCGCGGCAAGCTCGAGCAGTTCCGCCAGTTCGTCCCACATTGCTTCGCACAGACCGGGACGATGAACGGCCTGACGGAATGCCGGGTGCTCCCGACGATACACCTCCCATAAACGTCCCTTGCCGTCGGCAACGCACGAACGGACGTTGGCCAGACGATCCGCGGTCTTGACCAGCAAGGCCAGAGTCAGCGGGCCGTCGACCACCGCAGCCATGCGGGCGTAGGTGCCGGCCTTGCGTTCGGCCCGGCTGGCGCCCGGCGCGTCGGTCAGCAAATTGACGCAGTCTGCAACCTGCGTGCCGAAACGCATGCGGATATCGTCGACCGTCACCACCGTGTCTTCGACGACATCGTGCAGGTAAGCGATGGCTTGCGCCTGCGAACCGTAGGCGACGAGCAGTTCGGCAACCGCGTCGAGATGATAGGAATACGGCCGCTCGCCATACATCTGGTTGCCGTGCGCCAGTACGGCAAACGCGCGGACCTTGTCGAGACGATCGCGCTGATCGTGGCGATTTTGGTCCGAATCGTGCTTATCGCGCATCCGTCTTCACCGACGAAGGTAGACCGAGTCTTCAACATCACGCGCGGGTCGAGCGCCAGCCGCACGCGCATCGGCACCGCGCCACGCCGCCAGCAATCCGCGCAACCCTTCCCGCTGTTGCTGCCAGAAACCACTATCCGGCTTCACCAGTAAAGCGCCATCATCGGGCAGGCCGGTCGACGGCAGCACGGCACTCAAATACTGCGAACCGAACAAGCGGTCCCAGATCGGCAGCAGGATGGCGAAATTATTGCCGTGGCGGTAGCGCGGACCGGCCGGCAAAGCCAGCGCGTGATGCCAGCGGTGGTAAGCCGGTCCGACCAGTAACCGTTCTCCCAAGCTGCCGAACGGCAACCGGACATTGGCATGCGACAGATTTTCGATGAACTTAACGGCCATCAACAAACCGATGAAATGCCCTGGCGGAACGCCGATCAACAAGGCGACGACGGCAAACCAGGCACCGCTGATCAAATCATCGAGCAGGTGGTTGCGACTGTCGGTCCACATCGACATCTGCCGCTGACTGTGATGAATGGCGTGCAGCGCCCACCACCAATCGACGGTGTGTGACAGCCGGTGACGCCAGTACTCGGCAAAATCGAGAATCACCAGATAAATGAAGAAAGCGATCAACGGCCGGGTTTCGAGCGCCGGAAAAATATCCTCGATTTGCGGCGGGATGATGCCGTGAAAACGCATCCAGCCTTCGACGGTCAGGAACAACGGCGCCAGCAGGGCAAACACCGCCAGCGGCACCACCCCCAGGCGGTCGAGAAAGGTGTACAGCACATCGACGCGCACCGCCCGCCGGTCGGTCCATACCTCCGCCGGGCGCCAAGCTTCCAGAGGCCGCAGGATCAGATAGGAAACGCCGATCTGCAACACGCCCAGCAAAAAGAACTCGATACCGTCGAAGGCCATTTCCAGATAACTGCCCAGGCCCAGGGCCAGCATCGGCGGCTGCAGCACGCGGTCGAGCAGCCAGCCTTGAACGGCGACGAAAAGATCGATGAACGTCTGCAACACGTCGATCAGCTCTCGCGCCGGGTGGCGAAACAGAACCCCTTGTTTTTCAAGCCGGCGATCAAGGGATCGATCATCGGCGCGAAAGGATCCTTGCGCGACCAGATGCCGAGATGGGCCATGACGATGTCGCCATCTTTCAGGTGGGCCAGCGCCCGCTGCAGCAGGAGGTCATTGGGATGCGTCTCGGACGGCAATTCGTCGCCGAGAAAGCCGGCTGGCGCCCAGCCGACGTGCCGGTAGCCACAGGATTTCGCCGCGGCGAGCGTATTGGCGGTGGTCCGGCCGCCGGGCGCGCGCCACAGAGGATCGAGATGGCGGCCGGTCAATTCATGAAACCGCGTATCGGGACGCTGCAATTCCTGGCAAACCGCCGGTGCGTCGAGCCACTCGGCCTGACCATCGGCCAAACGGTAACGGACCCGCGAGCCGCTGTCCTCGCGGAAACTGCCGTGCCGCCAGGTATGGCTGCCAAAGGCGTGTCCCTCGGCGACCCGCGCCCGCCAATACGGCGCCCAAGCGGCGTCGAGCGCGTAATCGCCGCGGCTGGTCTTCTCCTGAGCAAGAAAGAAAGTCGCCTTGACTTCGTGTTTGGCCAAGGTCTCGGCGATCAACTCGGCATGGCGCATGTTGCCGGTGTCGAAAGTCAGATAAAGCGTGCCCTTGCACCCTGGCGGCGCGGCCGGCGCCGCCAACGCGGCGGAGCCGAACAGCGGCAAGGCCATGGCGAGCGTCAGCAAAGCGCTGCCGCGACTCATCGCAAACCCGCGTGATTGAGGAAAAAGACGCCGTGCGGCGAACTGCCGACCGGAATCGACAATTTCAGTTTCTTGGTCGTCAGATCGACCACCTGCACCTTGCGCGCGAAGCGCGCCGTCGCCCACAACTCCTTGCCGTCGGCGCGGACGATCATGTCGTCGGGGCCACCCGGCACGTCGTATTTCTCGACCACGGTCAGCGTTTTGCTGTCGAACAGCGCGATGCTGCCGTTGATCGAACGATTCGAAACATAGAAATGCCGTTTGTCGCCTTTTGGCTGCAGGTTATGCGTCGCCGTACCGGTGGGCACCCGCTTGACCGTCTGCCGCGTCCGCCAGTCGATCACCTCGACCACCCCGTCGCCCATGCAGGCGACCAGCAAATAACGATTGTCCGGCGACATCATGATCCCCGCCGGCGTCGCCGCCACCGGAATCGTCCACGCCACCTTCTGCGTCGCCAAATGAATAGCCATCACCTGATTGGAATCCTGCAAGGTGACAAAAACATATTCACTGGCGTCGTCGAAGGCCAGATGCGACGGCGTTTTCGCCGCCGGCAGACGCGCTTTGAGGCGGAAATCGGCCGGATCGTACAGATCGACCCGATCAAGCCGCAAGGACGTGGCGACGAACCACTTCTTGTCCGGCGAGTACCCCAACTGGTACGGATCGGAAATATCGCGAATCCGCCGCTGCTCCTTGCCGGTCAGCGGATCGAAGAACACCAGTTGATTGGCCGCGGCGCAGGCGACGATCAACGATTTATCGTCCAGCGTCGGCATCAGGTGATGCGGCTCCTTGCAGACACTCACCTTGCCGGTAACGGCATACGTCTCGGTATCGATCAGGCTCAACGTGCCATCGGCCGAATTGAGCGCGATCGCCAGACCGGCGCAGGCGCTGCCGCTGAGGGCGAGCAGACCGATTGCCGCAGACCACGCCAGACGGGCGGAACGGAACAACAGACGGTGACGGAATGAAATCATGACCAAAAAACCGCTGAACAAACGACGAAACAGGAAAAAAGCCGGTCGGCGCGATGGCCGCCCAAAAAGATCGGACGCGATTCTGCCATAACGCCGGAAAAAATACGGAAATTTAAGGGTTTGTCCCCGACAAACGAGCGAAATCCACCTTTCCCGGCCACTGCAACCACCAACAGCGATCCATCCACGCCAAACGACGGTGATCAGACGAGCGGCAAAAACCACCCATAACGGATCAGTTTGTTCGCCCTCGCCCGGTCAACAACCATCGCCAACGGCAGCATCGCGGTGAAAAGCAGCGGATGGGTCCGAAGCCGTTTTGCCACCAGCGCAGCCACCCGAGAAAACACGGAGGTCGAAAAGCCTTGGTGCACCAGGAAAACCCAAAGCATTGCCGCAGATAAGCCCGGCAATGTTTCTCGATCCGCGCCGGCTGAAACGGATCATTTATCGCGATTTTGATGGTGGGTGGCAACCCAATGGGAAATTCCTGCCACCAGGAGGGTGATGAGCGCGATGGAGCGGGCAAGGCGACGGCCATGCCACTGATCAGCGAACCATTCATTGAATTCGGCCGCCATGAGCGCGCCTTTGCCCCCGAATCTGGCGATTTCCAAACGGTATCGTTTCGAGTTGTGCAGGTTTTCGACCAGGGCGGCGTCTTCCTGGGAATTTTCCCCGTTGACCCAATAAATGGCGCCGGCAATCGTCAAGCCCACGATCAGGACGGCGATGGCAGTTTTCCGCATATGCTTTCCGGGGCGGTGGTCAATGAAAGCGCTTGGAGAAAGACGAAGCCTTTGACGTCATGAGGCGATGGCGACGTCAAAGCAATCCTTGCTGCCGTCGGCAGCGCACAGCACGCGCCAGCGGATGGTCCCATTCTGGCCACATGGAAGCCAAAACGTAAGCAGCGCGATAGGCGCCGTACTAATCACTTGATTCATTTGGAGGCGCGAGCCGGAGTCGAACCGACCTACTCGGATTTGCAATCCGGTGCATAACCGCTTTGCTATCGCGCCAGAGGTTCAGGCGAAGGCATGAACCAGGAAACGAACACCGCCGTCGTCGATCAACCGCCAGAAAGACAACGATCGTGAATCACGACCAGGCGCTTGGCGAAAACCGGCGGGGGAAGCAACCGAGCAAGCGATGCGGCCCACCCACGCCCGGCGACGAACGGAGCGGGGATTATACGTTTCTGCAATAAGGTGTCAACGAGCCGCCGACTTGCCCTTATCACCGATCAACTTTCTGAGTCCCAGGATTTGCCGTCTGTCTGGTTCTTTCTGGTTCCCAAGGTCCACCTTGGGGACCCACTCTGGGAAGCTCCAGCTTACTTTCCCGGCCTGATCTGATGTGCGAAGCCGCAGCCCGAAAGCTGGGATTGCAAAAAATGGGGTTCCCAAGCTGGACCTTGGGAACCAGAAAAAATCATGATCGGTAATGAGCCGGCTTGCCGGAAAGCGAAGTCCCGGCCACAGGCATGGGTAAATGCCGCCGGCGTGGGTATACTCGTCGCTGCCGCTGCCGGCGCCGTCGTTTCAGACGAGCCGCCGCACGCCAGCCCGGGAGTTGACAGACATGCCGAGCACTCGCAACAAGCCTGCCGCCTATCTTTCATCGACACTCGCCGACCTTGCCGACGAACGGCAGGCGGTCAAGAACGCGTTGAGCAGACACTACGCCGTCGTCGAAAGCTACGAGGCCGATTCAGGAACGCTCAGGCAAAGCTGTGTCGACGACGTCCAGAATTGCGCGCTATACATCGGCATTTTCGGCCTGCGTTACTGATTCATCCCGCCAGAGCAGGAGAAATCGATCACCGAACTCGAATTCGACGCCGCGCGCGAGGCGGGACTGCCGTGCTACATCTTCATCAAGGAAGAAGGCGCCATCCTGGCTACGATGACCGATTCGCATACGCAAGAGAACGACCCAGCGCTGATCGCCGCATTGCGCGCGCTTGTCGTCGGGCGACGACCGCTTCACACGGCCAGCGCGGTTCAGGACGGCCGCGAACTTGTCGGAGCATGTTCTCAAGGCATTGCGAGGCCGCGAGGAGAGGAACCGCCGCGCGAAACGGATGAAAACCCCCCGCCACCAGCCGCCGAAAACCCCGTGCCTCCCGAACCGCCCCCGCCATCGGCCAGTGCGTTGCAGAAACTGTTGTGGCCCCACCTGCAGCAGGATTGGTCCACCTTACGGACGGCGCCAGGCTTTATGCGGGCCAATCTGTTCGAGGACTGGCCGCAGCCGCTGAGCGATCCCGCCAGCCTGTTCGAGCAAATCTGTCGTCAAGAACGGTCACTCGAAATTCTCGTCGGCACAGGCGAGTTCTTTGCGGCGAGGTCAGGCGGAGGGTCGACCTCGTGGCCGATAAACCTTGAAAAGCCCGACGGTATCGTCTGCAGAGCCATCGTCCACTGCACGTTGGTTGCTGCCGAACGCTACATTCAGCAAAAAAGCGCTGCCACCGAACGCCGGGCCGACCACGAGCCGGTCTGGAGTTCCGACGATCTGGTGGGGTGCATCGAAGCCGCGGTCGGATTGGGATTCGGCCTGTGCTTCACGACGGGCAATCGACAACCGGACAATGTCCTGCACGTTCGCCACCCGCTCCAGGAACCGGGGGTGGCGGGCGAACAGGGCGCAGAACTCACCGCTCACGAAGTGCAAGCGAATCTCGTCCGAGAACACTGGCTGAGCGGCGAAAGTGGCGCCAAACTCGTGTCGACGGCCGAACTGCTGGGCATCATCCGGGGTGAGGAAACGCAGCGGGGGAAAGATTTTGACCCGGACTACCTGAAACTTCTGATTGGCAAGCGCGTCGACAAACTGAAAATGCCATGGGTGGTCAGCGTTTACAACGAGGGCCGTTTCGAGGACCGTCAAAGACGGGCCGAACTGCTGGGCGTGCTGCGGGACCAGTTCGACCTGCGGGCCTTTTTCCGGCGGCAAGCACCGGAGATGCCGGAATGGGCCAAACAAATGCAGGACACCCTGAAGGACGCGCTCAAGCCGATCTTTCCAACTCCGCCGGCAAGCGGAAAAACCGAGGACGAACCCATGCCGAAAGAGACAGCTTCCGTGACGGTGACGAATCATTTCCACGCGCCGGTCGGCTCCGTCGCCCAGGCCAACGCCGAGGGAGCGCAAGCCGCTGGCCGTGATCTGGTCGTCGGTACGACAGTGGCCGATCTGCTGCGGGGTCTGGCAGCCCTGCAACCGCTGATCGCCGCCAACACCGCTCTGTCGCCCGCGGAGAGCCGGTCGCTGTCTGGCGAAATCGAGACCGCGCGCGAAGTGCTGCGCAGCGACCAGGCGCCCACAGCGGCCAGCGGCGCCCGCGTCAAGCGTTGTCTCGAACGCCTGAAGGACACCGCCGGGGCATTGACCAATGGCCAGACCATCATCGACGCTCTGACGCCTCTCTGGGCATAAGCGCTAACATATTAGTGGGTTTTTTGCTATACTGCGCCCCATTGCCG
>JAVMKC010000088.1:0-14634 GCA_031732795.1 Accumulibacter sp.
CGCAGGCGTCCACTGATCCCGAATGCTCGCCTCATCAAACCAGATCGTCAGGTTCTCCCGGTTGACCAAGGCCCGGTCGTATTCCGACCCGTTCGTCACCCGGTAGCGTTGCTTTGACAATCCCTCGACAGTGTCCGGCTCCACGCGCATCGCCATGATCGATCTCCTCCAAAAGCTAGCCCAGACCCTCCGGGAGAATGACAAAATATTACACCAACGCCGCCGGATTCGGTCAAAGGCACTACAGATGACTGGATTCAGTGGAAATCGCGGGATATTCGATATGCCCAAATAAAGATCCTTCCGCCGATCCCCACGAGAAGTCACATGGTACAAGCCCCCTGGAAACTCTATTATTAATGACCTAGACATTCTGAAGTCATAATTTTAAAATGATTAAATGCAAGACTTGACCCCGATGGTGACCCCGATGGTTATGGTTGCCCTGTGACCCCGATGGCGCGATTTCGATTTATTCAAAATTCGTAAAATCTCTTAGCTGATAAACGCTATGCTTATTCTCGTTAACAATTCTTAGCCTGACAAACCAGCCAATTTTTGTATATTTTCCATTCTCTTGGATAAATAGTTTATATATATCTGAAAGATATGATTTTAAATTTCTTTTGAGTGGCTTGGCTTCGTCATTTCTCACATACAATATGATCTGCCTAAGGGTGTACTCTGACATCTCATGGCGTTCCCTCCATGTTTTTTTATATTCGACCAAGAACCGTCTTCCTTCGATTTGAAGAACAGTTTTTTCGAACCACTCGGAGTGGTGGTTATATATTTGATCGATAAGAAATGCGTGGTCGTCGCTGTGCTTAAATAATCGGTAGTGGAATTTATGATGCCTATCCTGTTCTTCTGGTAGAGCCAGCCTCGACAGTTCCGCCTGATCTGAATTGATTTTGATAAATGGCATAGGCACTCTTACGCTGAGTTACTAAAACATAAATAAAGTTTGTTCATTTATAAAATCCGCACTCTGGACTCAAGGCCAAGCCCGTCGGGTGGCCTGCGCCATCGGGGTCATAAGCCATCGGGGTCACACACACCATCGGGATCAGGTCTTGCATTTGATCACGAGGTTGGCTTGGCGGATGGTGGTGTGTCTGACTTTCAAGGTGGCGACCTGGGCCGGCAGGCGCCGGGCGTCACGTGCAATGGCATCTCCATGCGTCTCGACGAGCGGGACAGTGAAAAATTCTCGGCAGGCATCTGTTTCAATAATCATGCCATTGCTCATGGCTTGACTTGGTGATCTCGATAGTCACGTCCACGGCAGCCGTATCCTCGAGGATGACCTTGTGTTGGCGCATCATCTCTGGGGCGATAGCCGCATCGACCAGGGAACTCGCGAAGCGGACGCGTGGCACGAGTTTGCCAACCGCATGGTGATAAGCGGTGGATCGTGTGGCCAGTTCGATGAAGGTCCGCGCCGTCGGGGACTTTGCTTCCAGGTGGCTGTACCACTCCACCCTGTCCGGAGCATACGAGGCATGCACGCCGAGGAACGCGGGGCCAGGTCACGTTTGAGCACCTTGTTGATGATCTCCTCGCACAGCAGTTCAGGAGCGCGCGTCCGGCGGTTGCGGGGTAGGAATGAAACGGTAATGACGGGGCACTTCCTGCCGGCGTATGGCGTGCAGCGGCAGGCGGCGGCTCTGCCACTCCAGATGCAGTTCATCAACGGTGCCGTGGTCGATTGCCGCCAGTACCGCTTGTTCGCTGGCCGGTTCGCCGCTTTCGTTGTGCAAACGGTCGATGAAAAAGGGCAAATCCCGGTCGCAGAGCAAGGCGATGCCGCAATCGGTCTCGAACAGCAGATTTCCTTGATCGTCGATGAGCACGCGCTCCAGACGTTCGACGATCGAACCGACGTGGGTGGTCAAGGTCTCCGCTGAGCTCAGGTGGACAATCCAGGGGGTGTATTCGAGTTCGACATAAACGCGTTGCGGGCCATTCTGGACGAAGTGGTTGCCGACGGCGTCGTATGCGTATCGTTGATTGAGGAAATCGTTCAAACCGCGATGGCTGACCGTTTCGCCACGCAGCCGCCATTGCCCGCGGCGGTCTAGTGACAGCCAGCCGTAGCAGGCCGGCACGTTCGGCCAGCGCCGCAGAGCGTTCAAGTCGGGGCTGGTCATCGGTGGGTCGTTCATCGGAGCCGATGGATCGTCTGTCGTTGTGGTGGTCACGGAGGCGACGTTCCGTTGCCGCCGGTCACTGCAACAGTTTTTCGATATCGCGGGCGATCGTTTCCGGGGTGGTCGCCGAGGCGTAGCGTTCGACGACTTGACCTTGGCGATCGACCAGGAACTTGGTGAAGTTCCATTTGACGCTCTCGCTGCCGAGTATGCCGGGGGAGGCTTTTTTCAAATGGACGTACAGCGGGTGTGCCGTCGGGCCATTGACGTCGATCTTGGCGAACATCGGAAAACTGACCCGATAACGTGTTTGGCAGAAATCGGCGATTTCGTCGGCATCGCCCGGTTCCTGTGCGCCGAACTGGTTGCAAGGGAAACCGAGGACGACCAGACCCCGTGACTGAAAGCGTTGATAAAGCGCTTCCAATCCCTCGTATTGCGGCGTGAAGCCGCACTGACTGGCGGTGTTGACGATCAGCAGGACTTTGCCGGCGTACTCGGCAAAGGCTTGTACGCTGCCGTCCAGACGTTCGGCGCTGAATTGATGGATGTTTGCGGACATGGGCGGCGATCTCCTTCAGTGGAAAGTCGATGGGAGTTTAACGGAAATCCGATGTGGTCCTGCAACGTGTCACGGTCGACATCGGCCGGAGCAGTTTCTTCTTCCGCCAGAAGCAAGCTGAAATCCGTTGGTCTGGTCAGTCTGCTGATTTGGTCAACGCCGACAGGCTGGCTAGACTGAAACGGCGGAAAGGAAAACGAATGCGTGAATCGAGCGAACTGGACGGACCGAAGGTCAATCGACAGGACGGGGAAAAACCGGTTGATTCCCGGGACCCGACGATGCGTCTGCTTTGTGAACAGCAGACCATTCTCAACAACGTCCTGGACGGCATCGCTTATCTCAAGCATCGCCATATCGTCTTCTGCAACCGGCGGATGAACGAAATTTTTGGCTATCTGCCTGGCGAACTGATCGGTCAATCGACTGAAATTCTCTACGCGTCGCGGCAGATCTACCTGGATGTGGGCATACAGGCTTACGCGCAATGTGCCGCCGGCAAGACGCACAGTGATGAAGTGCTGATGCGTCGCAAGGATGGCCAGACGTTCTGGGGCAATTTGCGCGGCCAGGCCATCGATCCGCAGTCGGCCCATGAAGGAAGTATCTGGATTTTTACGGATATTTCTGAACGTCGCACGGCCGAGCAGCAGACGCGCAAGCTGTTGCGCGCCGTCGAGCAGAGCCCGGTGTCGATCGTCATTACCGATCGCGGTGGGGTCATCGAATACGTCAATCCTCGATTCAGCCAGGTGAGCGGTTACAGTCGGCAGGAAGCGGTTGGTGCCAACCCGCGCATTCTGAAAAGTGGCCAAACGTCTGCCGAAACCTACGTCGAGATGTGGCAGAGCCTGCTGTCCGGCAACGAGTGGCGTGGCGTTTTGTGCAACCGTCGCAAGAGTGGCGAGTTGTTCTGGGAAGACGCATCGATTTCGCCGATCATCGACGAGCAGGGAAAAATCACTCATTTTCTCGCCGTCAAAGAGGATATTTCCGCCCGCAAGCGTGATGAGGACGCGTTGCGTGAGTCCTACACCTTGTTGGAATTGACGGGACGGCTGGGGCGCATCGGCGGCTGGTCGTGCGATGTGCGCTCCGATTCGATCAGTTGGACGGATGAGGTGTTTCGTATACACGACCTGCCGCCCGGAATCCCGCCGGATCCACGGACCTCGCTCAACTTCTACACCCTGGAATCGCGGCCGTTGATCCTGGCGGCGATTCGATCGGCGATCGAACACAGCACGCCCTGGGACTTGGAAGTCGAGCTATGCACCGCCGCCGGGAGGTTGATTTGGGTTCGCGCGCAAGGACGTGCCGAACGCGATCCGCTGACCGGGAAAACCATCCGTCTGTATGGTGTATTACAGGACATCAGCGAGCAGCGGGCGGTCAAGGCGCAACTCGAGGAGTATCAGTTGCATCTCGAGGACGTCGTCGAACGGCGTACGGCGGATCTGGCCAGTGCGCTGGAAGCGGCGAAGATCGCCGACAAGGTCAAGGATTCCTTTCTGGCCAACGTCAGCCATGAACTGCGCACTCCCTTGAACGCGGTGATTGGCTTGACGGCGCTGGCGCTGAAGAACTGCCAGGATGACCGGCAGCGCGAATATCTCGAGAAGGTTAACGCTTCGGGAGGGACTTTGCTGGCGATCATCAACGACCTGCTCGATCTGAGCAAGATCGCCACCGGCGAAATGCATTTCGAGGCGTTGCCGTTTCGTCCGCGTGAGATCGTCGCCCGGGTGCTGTCGAGCATCGGCCATCGTGCCGCCGAAAAATGCCTGCACCTGGACAGCCGGATCGATGAACGATTGCCGGAAGTGATGATCGGCGATCCCTTGCGTGTCGAACAAATCCTGCTCAATCTGCTGAACAACGCCATCAAATTCACCGACAGCGGCAGTGTCGTCTTGCGCGTCAGTCTCGGTGAAAGCGATGGACAACGCGCCGAGATGATGATCGAGGTCGAAGACAGCGGCATCGGCATGCGCGAGGAAGATTTGGCGAAGATCTACCAGCCTTTCGTTCAGGCCGATCCGTCGATCACCCGCAAGCACGGCGGCACCGGACTCGGCCTGGCCATCTGCAAACGATTGGCCGAAGGCATGGGGGGGCAGATCTCGGTGAACAGTCGATTGGGCCAAGGCACCTGTTTTTCGGTCGTCCTGTCCTTGGGCTTGTCCGAAGAGACCGAATTGCCGTCGAGCGAATCCGCCGTCATCGAACCGGACCTGCCGACTCGTTACCATGGCGCCAGCGTGCTGGTGGTCGACGATCAGCCGCTGAACCGGGAGATCGTCGTCGAACTGCTGGGTTCGGTCGGAATCGTGCCGCGTCTGGCGGAAAACGGCCGCGAAGCGCTGGCCATCGTCAGTGCCGGCCGGCCGGAGGACTTCGATCTCATCTTGATGGATATTCAGATGCCGGTGATGGATGGAGTTACCGCGACACGCCGGATTCGCGCTTTGCCCGGTTTCGCCAGCCTGCCGATCGTGGCGATGACCGCGCACACCATGGTTCATGAGAAGGAGATCTATCTCGCTGCAGGAATGATGAATGACCACATCGGCAAACCCTTCTCGATGGCGCACTTCTTCAAGGTGTTGGCCAAGTGGCTGCCACAACGCGTTGAAAAGAAATCGGTGGTGGAGAAAGTTGTGGATGTTCCGGCGGGGCAGGTGCTGCCGTATATTGCCGGCGTGGACAGCGTCGAAGCGCTCGACCGCTTTGCCGGCAATCAGGAACGTTACCGCTATTGGCTGCGCCGGTTCGTCGACGAATCGGTGGATTTTCTGCCCACCATCGAAAAGCTGTTGACCGCCGGCGACCACCAGCGGGCACGCCAGGCCGCGCATGCGTTCAAAGGTCGGGTCGGGATGCTCGGTCTGCGGGAACTGCACGGTCTGGCCGGCGCATTCGAGCGAATGATCCAGGAACGGCAGCCTCTCGGCGATTTGCGCCGGAAAATCGCCTTGGTCATCGACAGTTTGCGCGGCAAATTGCGCAACGCTCTCGGCGATATCAGCGACTCGGATACGGTGGCTGTCGTCGTCACCCCGGCGTTGCTGCCGGAAGGACCGCCCCCCGTGGTCATCGTCGATCTGTGCCGTCTGCTCGATCGCGCCGATGGTGATAGCGCGACGATGATCGACGACGCTCTGGCGACGCTGGCCGGCAGCGCGTGGGAAACGGCGTTGAAAGCGGCCCAGGCGCAGGTGATGCAATTCGATTTCGACGCCGCGCGGCGACTCTTCCCGGTTTCCTTGACGAAAGGACAGTGAGCATGGAAACGATCCTGTTGGTCGATGACGATCTGGCCACGCTGGAGATCATCAACGCCTGCCTGCGTCCTTACTTCCGCACGCGCATCGCCACGCGGGGCGAGAAAGCCATCGAACTCGCTCGTCTGGCACCAGCCCCGGATCTGGTGTTACTCGATGTCGAGTTGCCGGACATGGATGGCTACGACATCTGCGCCGCTTTGAAAAGCGATCCGCAGACGGCCGGTATTCCGGTCATTTTCCTGTCCAGTCACTCGGACATTGCTGAAACTACCCGCGGACTGGAACTGGGGGCGGTCGATTATGTCGCCAAGCCGGTGGCACCGCCGATTCTGCTGGCGCGGATGCGAACTCATCTTCGGCTGCATGAGGCGCAACGAGCGCTCGAAGGGCGCAATCTCGACCTCGAATCGTCGATCCAGGAACGCGCCGAGATGTTGCAAGCGACCGCCGAACAGTTGCGTCTGAATCGTCAACTGACGCTGACCGTGCTCGGCGAAATGGCCCAGATGCGTGATCCCGGTACCAGCGCCCATCTCGTCCGGGTCCGTGAATACCTGCAACGGCTGGTTGCGGCACTACGACGGCGCCCAGGACAGCTCGAACGCCTGTCGCCGGAACAATGGACGCTCAGTTGGCAGTGTGCGCCCTTGCACGACATCGGCAATATCGCCATCCCCGACCGCCTGCTCTTCAAACCAGGACGGCTAGACGCCAACGAAATGGCCTGCGTCAAAACCCATACCCTGCATGGCCAACGGATACTTGCCGCTGCCGAACCGTGCGTCGGCAGCGATGATCCGTTTCTGCAGGTTGCCAGCGCCATCGTCCTCGCCCATCACGAACATTGGGATGGCAACGGTTACCCGCAAGGACTTTGTGGCGAAGCCATTCCCTTGCCGGCGCGCTTGATGGCCGTGGCCGATGTTTACGATGCGCTGATCAGCGAACGGCCATATCGCGTTGCCGTGCTGCATGGGGATGCGGTGGACATCATCCGGCAAGCCAGCGGCAAGCAGTTCGACCCGCTGGTGGTCGATTGCTTTCTCGGCTGTGCCGAAGCGTGGTACGAAATCGCCCAGCGTCATCCGACCGATGCGCTGGCTCAATGATTGCCGGTGACCTCTTATTCGGTCGGGTTGAGATCGGGGGAATACGGTGGCAAATACAGGCGCGCGTAGCCGACCTTTTCGATCAATTCACGCGTTCTCGCGGATTGGTGAAACGAGGCGTTGTCCATCACGATGATCGGGCCGGTGATCAGCCGGGGTCGGCGTTCCTGCTCCAACCACGCATTGAACCGTCGGGTGTGACACGTCCCTTCGCAGAGCAAAGGCGCCAGCAGTCGATTACTCAGGGAGGCGCCCAGCAAATGGGTCCTTGAGCGTTGGTGCGCGCTACATTTTCGGTGGACTTTCTGTCCTTTGATGGCCCAAGCATGGGTGCGGAGGGGAGTGGCCGCAAAGCCTGTCTCATCCAGATAAAGAAGAACCGCTTCGAGATGACGAGATGGCGGGCAGGATCGGTGTAGACGCGCATCGGATCGCGAACCCCAACCCGAACGTCCGATCAGGTTGGCTGCGGGCGGAGCGCCCGGATGCGCTCCGCACCGTCTAAGGACTCCAGTTTCTGCAACCGGTGGCGGGTCAGCGTTTTTGCACCAACGCGCCGAGATCGCGGACCGCGCCTTTGGCGGCTGAGGTGGCCATCAGCGCGTAGGCCTGCAAGGCTTGCGACACCAGACGGGGGCGGGGCAGCGCCGGTTGCCAGGCGTCCGCTCCGCGAGCCGCCATCGCCTGCTGTCGCCGTTGGAGTTCGGCATCGCTGACGGCCAGATGAATCCGCCGGCCGGGAATGTCGATTTCGATGCGGTCACCTTCCTCGATCAGGCCGATCGCGCCGCCTTCTGCGGCTTCCGGCGACACGTGGCCGATCGACAGACCCGAGGTGCCGCCGGAGAAGCGTCCGTCGGTGAGCAGCGCGCAGACTTTGCCCAATCCTTTGGATTTCAGGTACGAGGTGGGGTAGAGCATTTCCTGCATTCCCGGGCCGCCGCGCGGCCCTTCATAGCGGATCACCACCACTTCGCCGGCCTGGATGCGGTCGCCGAGGATCGCTTGCACGGCGTCGTCCTGGCTTTCGAAGACGCGGGCCGGGCCGCTGAATACCCAGATGCTTTCATCGACGCCGGCGGTCTTGACGATGCAGCCGTCGGTGGCGATGTTGCCGTACAACACCGCCAGCCCGCCATCTTGCGAATAGGCGTTGTCGCGTTCGCGGATGCAGCCGCTCCGGCGGTCGAGGTCCAGTTCCGGGTAACGGCGGTTTTGCGAGAAGGCGGTCTGCGTCGGCATGCCGCCGGGCGCGGCCCGATAAAATTCATGCACCTGCGGATCGCTGGTCCGCCGGATGTCGTGGCGGTCGATCGCTTCGCCGAGGGTCGTGGCGTGCACCGTCGGCACTTGCCGATGCAGCAGACCGGCGCGGTCGAGTTCGCCGAGAATGCCGAAAATGCCGCCGGCGCGATGGACGTCCTCGATGTGGTAATCCTGCGTCGCCGGCGCCACTTTGGCCAGACACGGTACTTTGCGCGACAGGCGGTCGATGTCGGCCATGGTGAAATCGACGCCCGCTTCGCGTGCCGCGGCCAGAATGTGCAGTACGGTGTTGGTCGAGCCGCCCATCGCCACGTCGAGGGTCATCGCATTTTCAAAGGCTTGAAAACTGCCGATCGCCCGCGGCAGAACCGAGGCATCGTCCTGCTGATAATAGCGTTGGCACAAATCGACGATCCGCCGGCCGGCTGCGCGGAACAGTTCGCGCCGGTCGGCGTGCGTCGCCAGCAGCGTGCCGTTGCCGGGCAGGGAAAAACCGAGCGCTTCGGTGAGGCAGTTCATCGAATTGGCGGTGAACATTCCGGAGCACGAGCCGCAGGTCGGACACGCCGAGCGTTCGAACGAGTCGACTTCCTGGTCCGAACAATTGCTGTCGCCGCCCTTGACCATCGCATCGACCAGATCGACGGCGATGATCTTGCCCCCCCACTGAACTTTGCCGGCTTCCATCGGCCCGCCGGAAATGAAGATCGTCGGGATGTTCACCCGCAGAGCGGCCATCAGCATCCCCGGGGTGATCTTGTCGCAGTTGGAGATGCAGACCATGGCGTCGGCGCAGTGCGCATTGACCATGTATTCGACCGAATCGGCGATCAGGTCGCGCGAGGGCAGCGAGTAGAGCATGCCGTCATGCCCCATGGCAATGCCGTCGTCGATGGCGATGGTGTTGAACTCCTTGGCCACGCCGCCGGCGGCTTCGATCTCGCGGGCGACCAGTTGGCCGAGATCCTTGAGGTGCACGTGTCCGGGAACGAACTGGGTGAATGAGTTGACTACCGCGATGATCGGTTTGCCGAAATCATTGTCCTGCATGCCGGTGGCACGCCACAGCGCGCGTGCGCCGGCCATGTTGCGGCCATGGGTCGAGGTACGGGAACGGTAATTCGGCATCAGTTTCTCCAATCGAAAAGCGGCGGGAATATCATGGGAAGACAGGGTGCAGGTCAGGAGGAGGGCGCGGGAAGCGCGCGATATAATCCTGATGCGAATTTTATCTCCATCCGTTACCCGAGGCGTCCGCACCGTGTTGGTCCATCCGCAGTTCAACCCCGTCGCCCTATCGATCGGCCCGCTGAGCATCCACTGGTACGGTGTGATGTACTTGCTGGCCTTTCTGCAATTCTGGTGGCTCGGCCGCCAGCGCATCCTGGCGCCTTCGCCGTTGACCGGCCAAGGGTGGACGGTCGCTCAACTCGACGATCTGCTGTTCTATGGCGTGCTCGGCGTCATCGTCGGCGGGCGGCTGGGGCAGGTTCTCTTTTACGAGCCGGCTTATTATCTGCAACATCCGGCGGAGATCTTCGCCATCTGGCGTGGTGGGATGTCGTTTCACGGCGGTTTTCTCGGTGTGCTGCTGGCCATGGGCTTGTTTGCCCGCAAAACCGGCCGACATTGGCTGGAGGTCACCGATTTCATCGCCCCGCTGGTGCCGCTCGGCTTGGCTGCCGGGCGGATCGGCAATTTCATCAACGGCGAGTTATGGGGGCGTCCCGCTGATCCCGCTCTGCCGTGGGCGATGATCTTTCCAAAGGTGGACGCCTTGCCGCGCCATCCCTCTCAGCTTTATCAGGCACTGCTCGAAGGGCTCCTGCTGTTCATCGTCCTGTGGCTTTATGCGCGGCGACCGCGGCCGCTTGCCGCCGTGTCGGGGGCTTTTCTGATCGGTTACGGTGTCCTGCGTTGGCTGGCCGAGTATTTCCGCTCGCCGGACGAAGGAATCTTTGGCTTCTCATACACGGTCAGCATGGGTCAATGGTTGTCCTTGCCGATGATCCTGGTTGGCGCCGGTTTCATCGTTTTCGCCTATCGTCGCCAGCACTGACGCCGGCGACGGTGATGCACATCTAGGAGAACGAAATGGCAGAAAATATCGTCTCGCGCAGCTTGAAGAAGGTTCGCCGGCTGTTGGCCGAAGGCGCGGCCAGGCATCGGCTCGACAGCCGCGAACTGGTCAAGGTGCGCAATCTGCTCCATGAATGCGCCAGCGGTGCCGGCGGTGAGGTGTCGACCCGCCGCCGCGCGGCACGACTGGCCGAAACCTATCAGGATCTCGACGACGACGGCCGCGCCGCTTTCCTGCGTCTGATCGCCACCGAATTCGGTCCCGATCCGGCACGGGTCGAACAGGCGCATGCCGCCTATCAAGCGGCGATCGGCGACGCCGCGCAATGGAAGGCCGAATCGAGTCTCCGTCAGGCGCTGCGCTCGTCCCGGCTGCGCATTCTGAGCCAGTTCACCGCCTTGCCGCAGGGCGTCAAATTCCTCGTCGATCTGCGCGCCGATCTGCTGCGTTTCTTGACGCGCGACCCAGCGCTGCCCTCGCTGGACCGGGAACTCGAATCGCGGCTCGGCGCCTGGTTCGATGTCGGCTTCCTCGAATTACAGCGCATCACCTGGGATTCGCCGGCCGCCCTGCTCGAACGGCTGATCGAGTATGAGGCGGTCCATGAGATCCGTTCCTGGAGCGATCTGAAAAACCGCCTGGACTCGGATCGGCGCTGCTACGCCTTTTTTCACCCGCGGATGCCTCTCGAACCGCTGATTTTCGTCGAAGTGGCGCTGACCGACCGTCTGGCTGACAATGTCCAGACCTTGCTCGACGAAAACGCGCCGGTTTTCGACACCGAACAGGCCAGTACGGCGATTTTCTATTCGATTTCCAATACCCAGGCCGGGTTGCGTGGCGTTTCCTTCGGCAACTTCCTGCTCAAACGGGTGGTCGACGATCTCAAGCGGGATTACCCGCGGCTGGCCAATTTCGCCACGCTCTCGCCATTGCCCTCCCTGCGCCGCTGGGCGGAAAAAACGCCCGAAGCGTGGAATTTTTCTTTCTCCACGAAAGACGTGGAGAAAATTTCCCGGCTGCTGCCCGGCGACGCCGGTCCATTGACCGCCGCCGAGCAGTTACCGCAACGGCTGGCCGACGGCCAGTGGATCGAGCAGCCCCGGCTGGCGCGGGCCCTGGAACACGGCCTGCTGCGTCTGGCGTCGCGTTACCTGCTGGCGGCCAGCCGTGACGGCCGGCCCTACGACCCGGTGGCGCGCTTCCATCTCGGCAACGGCGCACGTATCGAGCGTCTCAATCCTCTCGCCGATACCTCGGTCCGCGGCCTCGAGCAATCGTACGGTCTGATGGTGAATTATCTGTACGACCCTGATACTATCGAACTTAACGTCGAAGCGTTTTCGACCAGCGGCGAAATCGCCGCCGCACCGGCCATACGCCGTTCCGCCCGCGATTGAAGTCGTTCCAGCGGGCATTTCCCTGCTCCACACCTGCTTCACACGATCCATCAACAATCAAATAACAGTCAGAGATAACTATGAGCCAACGTCCTTTCAAAGTCCTGGGTATCCAGCAAGTCGCCATCGGCGGTCCAGATAAACTCAAACTGCGTCAACTGTGGGTCGACATGCTCGGCCTCGAAATCACCGGCAACTTCGTCAGCGAACGCGAAAACGTCGACGAAGACATCGTCGCCATGGGCAGCGGTCCGTTCAAGGTCGAAGTCGACCTGATGCAGCCGGTCGATCCGGAGAAAAAACCGGCCGTGCACGCCACGCCGCTCAACCATATCGGTCTGTGGATCGATGACCTGCCGAAAGCCGTCGAATGGCTGAGCGCCAACGGCGTGCGCTTCGCACCCGGCGGCATTCGCAAGGGCGCGGCGGGTTTCGATATCACCTTCCTGCACCCCAAAGCCAGCGCCGAATTCCCGATCGCCGGCGAAGGCGTGCTGATCGAACTGGTCCAGGCCCCTGCGGAAGTGGTCGACGCTTTCGCCAAGCTCGCTTGAACGCGGACCCACAATGACTCCCTCGGCCTGATACTCGGCAGGCCCTGACGAACGAAGCCCCGGAAAATCGGGGCTTCGTCGTTTCAGTGACCGCCCGTTGAGGTTTTCCCTGACGCCCGTGACAAGCCGAGTCTGGTCAAACAGGCCGCGAACATTCGCCGTCCCTTGAACTCCGTGAACCTCGTCTGGCGGCCAGGGTTTGCCGGACCATCGAAAACCGCCACGGTCACTCATCGCGCCGGGGAGCAGGCGTCGAGACGGATGAACTCGGACGTCAGATTCAGAAACGACATGCCGTTGCCGGCTGCTTGTCCCACCGTCGGGGAATCCGGCAAGGTTTGGCTTGGCGAAGACGGAGAAACCGGCTCAGAGGCTGTGAATAAATCTACTGCGCGTCCAATCTGCGTCGTTGCTCACTTGCTCACTCCTCGCCTATCCACTTGATATGTCTCGTCGTTCGCTCGCTAGCGCCTAGCATCTCGGCCTGCTCGTGACAGTTTCTTCACAGTCTCTCACGCGTTTGACCGGTCAACCAACTCTCAACGCTCGCTGGTCGAACGAGATCGATGGTCAGCGTGCCATCGAGGTAGCTGACATTCCAGTTCTGATAATCTTGCTGCGTCATCGCCATGCTCGGCGAAATCGCATCGCAGCCGAGATTGGTGGCGCCCTGGCTGCTCCCGTCGTCGCTGATCGCGCCGGTGAGCGCGTTGGCCGTCGGCTGGATCACGCCATTGCTGCCGCTGTAGGCCGTCCCGTCGTAGGTCTTACCGGCATCGCATCGGCAGTAACGGTCAGATTCAACCTGCTGGAACGTGATAAGTGAGCTTGGCCCCTTTTTGTTCCTATTGCGAGACTTGACCCCCAGCTCTTCGACGGTGGACGATGGTGTGACCCGAAATGATTAAATGCAAGACCTGACCCCGATGGTGTGACCCCGATGGTGACCCCGATGGTGACCCCGATGGCCTGACCCCGATGGCCGATGACCCCGATGGCCGACCCCGCGAAATGATTAAATGCAAGACCTGACCCCGATGGCTGTGACCCCGATGGCCTGTGAGACCTGACCCCGATGGCCTGTGACCCCGATGGTGTGACCCCGATGGCCTGGTGCGATGGCCCCGATAGCCATGTGACCCCGATGGCCATGGTGTGCATCAGTTCACCGGGCTAACCGCCCGGTGTGCAGCCGACTTTTGAACGGGCCACGTCAGCAGCCCTATGCACGAAACGCCGCGAGTGATCGGAATTGCTCATAACTCCTATGCACGGCGCGACAAAGCCGCTCCGTCACAAAAGACGCGTTGAATGCCCTTGCGCCGTGAGAAGTGCCACCGCCTTCTTGTCGAAGGAGACGAAGGTTTCCCCGCCAAGCCAGTTGCCTTCGTAGGCAATAACGCCATCGGCAAAATCTCCGCCCGCATCAAGCACCAGCAAGCCAGCCTCGACGGCAGGCCGGTTCACTTCCACATTCGCGACGGTCAGCAGTGCCCGGATCGCGCTGGCCGCGTCGGCTTGCTGGAAGCCGTAGACATGCAGCAGCACCCAAACAAATTCGCATAGGCACGGCAATGCGACCGCGATCAATTCGGCGTCGGTCAAGACTGAGGCGGCAACGTCCGCTTGTGCTGGATCGTCACGTACCACCGCACGTACAAGGACGTTGGTATCGACTGCGAGCTTCATTGCTTACCTGCCCAGCCGTGCGCCGCCGCCTCGTTGATTTCTTCGATGGTGGCAACCTTCTGCGTCCTGCCCGCGAGCAGGCCGACAAAACTGGCTATCGTTCCTGCGGGCCGTGCCGCCTTGAGCACGCCACGACCGTCTGGCAGCAAGTCCAGCTCGATCTTGTCGCCTGGCTTGATGCCGAGGTGTTGCAGTACATCCTTCCGAAACGTTACTTGTCCCCGTGCGGTAACGGTCAATATGGTCATGGTGGTTTGCCCTCGCAATTCAAGGTTGATGCCTTGCAGCATAATGCAAATACGCATTACTTCCAATGTCCGCCAAACGATCGCTCACGGACTGAACACTCGAGAGGTCGCCACGCGCCTGAAGATTCGGAAAACCGCTCTCTATGCGGCTTTGCAGGTGGCCGGTTCCAGCAGTGCAGCCGACTCCTGACATTCCGTGAGGTTTCCTCGGTCTTTCGTCTGCCCAAGGGCGTGTTTCATGCTGCCAGTGTTCCCTGATGCTGCTCCCTGATCCAGTTCTCCAGGA